>NZ_JAHBAY010000001.1:0-600000 GCF_018499875.1 Kineosporia corallincola
CACTGCGTTTGCCACCCACGAGCCTTAGGGGCAGCGGGATCACATCCGGACTGCACCCGCCGCAGCGCGAGGGCTTCACCCGTGACACGTAGTCGGCCGGGCTGACGACCACGGCACAGCTGCTCGCTCACTGCCCTGGTGGTGTTCCCCGGCTGAGGATCGGTGCGGTTGTCGGCGCGGCCCTGTTCTTCCTGATGGCCGATAGGCCCCCGTTGTCCGCTGGTTTTACCCGTATCGCCCGGCACCCATCCAGGTGACTGTCGGCAGGGACCTGCCTCGGGCGTCCCACGTTCTGATCTGCACCACACGGTGCGGGGTGGGGCCGGCGCCCACCCCGCACCGTTCGGTGTTCACGCCTCGGGCTTGCGGGACTTCAGATTCTCGCCGAAGCGGATGCGCACCGGTTCGGCGAGGCCCTCCGGGGTGAAGCCGAAGACCTGGCCGTAGAAGGACAGTTCGGACTCGAAGGCGCGGATGATGTTCTCCGCCCGGCGGAACCCGTGCTGCTCGCCCGGAAAGAGCAGGTAACTGTGCGGCACCTGCTTGGAAGCCAGTGCTGCCACGATCATCTCGGCCTGGGCCGGGGGTACCACCGCATCGTCCTCGCCCTGCAACACGATCAGCGGACGATCGAATCCGTCGATGTGCGACAGCGGCGAGCGTTCGGCGTAGGTCTTCTCCGCCTGCGGCCACGGCCCGACCAGGCCGTCCAGGTAACGGGATTCGAACTTGTGCGTGTCGCGGGCCAGGGCTCCCAGGTCGGCCACACCGTAGAGGCTCGCGCCGGCCGTGAAGACGTCGCGCGTGGCCAGGGCGGCGAGAACCGTGTAACCACCGGCACTTCCACCGCGGATCGCCAGGCGGCCCGGGTCGGCCAGCCCTTGCGCCGCGACCCAGAGGGCCGCCGCACAGGCGTCTTCCACGTCGACGATGCCCCACGCACCGTCGAGAAGCCGGCGGTACGTGCGTCCGTAACCCGTGCTGCCGCCGTAGTTCACGTCGATCACGGCGAAGCCGCGGCTGGTCCAGAACTGCGTGGTGAGCTTGAAGGCCGAACCGGCGGCCGAGGTGGGACCGCCGTGCACGGTCACGATCAGGGGCGGTCGCTCGTTCTCCGGTCCCCGCACCGTGGCCGAGGTGGGCGGGTAGAGCAGCGCGTGGGCGTCACGGCCCCCGACGCTGGGAAAGGTGACGTGTTGCGGCACCGAGATACCCGACGGGTCCAGCCCGTGGTCGGGCACCTCACTGAGCACGCTCCACGACAGCGCGCCGTCCGCGTCCGCCCGGAACTCCACCACGGCCAGCTCGGCGGTGGCCTGGGCCGCGATCGCGGTGAGCCGGGAACCGTCGGGTGACAGACGCAGATTCTCCAGTGACCGGAACGGCAGCGCGTGGGTCTGCGGTGTTCCGTCGTCCACCCGCACGAGATTCGCGCCCTCGGCCTCGGCATAGGTCAGCCAGACCCGGCCCTCGCCGTCCACCGCGTACTTGCTCAAGCCGAAAAGCCAGGGCGGGCCGCCGACTTCGGAGCGCAGCGACAGCACGGGGCTGAGCGCGCCGGTCGTGTCGTCGACGTGATAGACGTTCCACCACTCCGACACGTCGGAGATGACGTGGAGCTCACCGCCGGGGCCGAAACCGGGCTGGGTCAGGGACTGGCCGTCGCGGCTCGCCGTCCGGCCGTGCCCGACACGCGCCGCCCCGGTCAGCAGGCGGGCGTCGGCGAGCGCCGGACCGTCGTGCTGCACGAGATCGGCGATCCACAGGGATGTGCTGTCCCAGGGCATGTTCGGGTGCTGCCATTCGATCCAGGCGAGTTGCCGGCCGTCCGGGCTGATCCGCGGTGCCGCGACGAAATCCGTTCCGGTGACCAGAACCCGGGGGGACGGATCGGTGGTGTCGCCGGGAGTGGCCGACACGGCGACGATCTCGTTGCGCACCTCGTCACCGTCGTGCGACTCCCGCACGCAGATCACGGTTTTCCCGTCCGGGGTGACCCGGCCGTCGGCGTACCGCCAGGCGCCGCGCACCGGCGGGGCCGGGGTGAGTGGAATCGGGCGGCGGCCCGGTTCCACGCGGTAGAGCCGCTGGTCGTCCCAGTTCACCGCGAAAACCACGTCACCGGCGACCCACCAGGCCGCCCCGCCGTACTCGTGCACGCCGGTGCGGACACTCCAGTCCGGCCCGAGCACGTCGGTGATCGTGCCGTCGGCGGAACGGAACACCAGCTGCTCCCGGCCGCCCTGGTCGGGACGCCTCTGCGACCACCAGGTGCCGGTGTCGCCGGGCCAGGCATCGGTCGGCTGAACGACGCCGGAGACCAGGTCGGCGGCACTGATCGGAGACGGCCAGGCGCCGTAGGGGACGACAGGTGGTTCGGAACCCGCGGAGTCGCTCATGCGGAAACGCTACTGCGATCAGGCGGGGAAGCACCCTTGAGGACGGCCGAACCGCGGGGGAGCCGATCGGGGGACGCCGGCCTGCCCTTGGTGCCCGGGCGCCGGGGATGGGAGCCGGCACCCGGGCACCTGGCCCGGCGTCCCCCGTCGGTGGCTCCTGCCGGTCAGCCCTTCCGGCGGACGGTGAAGGTCTTCTCCACCGCCAGGTCGGTGCTGCCCTTGCCGGGCGGGTCGATCAGCACCCGGCCTCTGGCCGAGCCGCCCTTCTTCACCGTGCCGCCGTCCAGCCAGGCGCAATCACCGTCGTCGAGCAGTTTGCGGTCCACGGTGATCCACTTGCCCTTCTTGGTGCGCACCTGGAGCAGGGCCCGGGCGTCGGCCTCGCCGGTGTTGCAGATGCGGGCCTGGACGGCGCCGGACGACGACACCGAGGCCTTCGGCACGGTCAGCTCGTAGTCCGGCACCGGGCAGGTGACCTGCTGTTTGAGCAGGAGGCCGTCGGTCAGGGCCGAGTCGAGGAAGAAGGTCCACGGTCCGGCGCCGACGAACTTCAGGGTGGCCGGCAGGCTCAGCTCGTCGCCGTCCGCGGTGACCAGGGTCTCCGGGTAGGTGCCGGTGACCCGGACGCTCGCTCCCGCGGTGCCGCAGACGGGTGCCGCCGCGACCACGGTGCCGACGGCGAAAGGGACTGCCTGGTAACGACTCGTGATGTCTTGCAAGCTGTCGAGGCAGTCCACCGTCACCGCGTAGTCGCCGGGTTCGGCGTCGTCCGGCACGGTCAGCTGGGTGGCCGGCCAGGCGCTGCCGCTGATCTTCACCTCGGTGGTCACGACCGAGTCCGGATCGGCCTCGGCCCCCAGCCCGCTGACGTCGGTCTCGTCCTCGTCGCCGTCGTCCCCGTCGCCGGAATCGTCGGAGTCCCCGGAACCGTCGGAGTCGTCGCCCGGGTCGTCCCCGTCGTCGTCCCCGTCGTCATCGCCGGAGTCGTCGCCCGCGGTGACCGGGATGACCTGGAGCCGGGCCGTGCTGGATCCGGCACCGCAGATGTCCACCGGTGCGACCGTGACCCTGCCGCCGGGCCGGGCGATGCCGGGAGTGACGCTGACCTGCGCGGCGTCTCCGGTGACGGTGAGCGCGGCGGAGGCGTAGGTCAGAGTGACGCTGTCGCCGGAGTCGTCGTCGCCGGAGTCGTCGTCCGGGTCGTTCTCGGGGTCGTTCTCGAGGGCGTGCGGCGGCGGGTCGATCACGGCCTGCCCCTGCCCCTGGTTCTGGTTCTGGTTCATGGACGAGAACCCGGGCCGGGCCCCCGCCATCACGTAGTCCGAGCTCACACAGAGCACGTCCAGGGATCCCTTGCCCTCGGCCACCTCGGCCGCGTCCCAGGAGCCGCTGTCGTCCAGACCCACCACCGGCAGCCGCACCGTGGCGGGACCCCAGGTGCCGTGCTCGTCCGTGGTCAGGATCGCCAGCTGGTGGGTGGTGTCCTCGCTGTCGGTGAAGGTGATGAAGACACCCTGCTCCTCGCCGGAGGCGGGGCAGCCCTCCGGCGGGGTCACGGTGAAGGCCAGGCCGGGACGTACGGAGGCCGCGCTGAGCTGCGGTGCGGAGGCGGTGCCGCCGTTGGCCGCCGATACCGCCCTCGGAGCGGCCAGCGCTATACCGGCGGCCGGGCCGAGCAGGGTGGCGAGCGTGACGGTACCGGTGACGAGGACGCGGCGAATCATCGGTGCATCTCCAAGGGCCGGTGCGCGGGGACCTCCTCGTCCTCGGCAGCCGGGCCCCCGGGCTGAACCCCGGACCGCCCGGACGTCACCCGGAGGGGGCCACACCCTGAGACGCCCCGGCAGACCCGCACGGCCTGCGCCTACCCTGTCGCCTCATGGCGACGAGTTCGGTGGGTACGCCGGTGGGCGCGGACGACGTGGAGCAGGCACGGCAACGACTTTCAGCCGTTCTGTCCCCCACGCCGGTGCAGCGTCTGGACCGGCTCGGGGCCCGCACCGGTGGCCCGGTGTGGGTGAAACGTGAAGACCTTCAACCGGTCCGCTCCTACAAGGTGCGGGGCGCCTACAACCTGATCTCCCGGCTGGAGCAGTCCGCCCGGGACGCCGGGGTGGTGTGTGCCAGCGCCGGCAACCACGCCCAGGGTCTGGCCTACGCCTGCGGGAGGCTCGGGGTGCACGGCCGGGTCTACGTGCCGCGCACCACGCCGCGCCAGAAACGCGACCGGATCGCGGTGCTCGGCGGTGACCTGGTCGACATCCGGGTGCTCGGCGACACCTACGACGACGCCGCGGCCGAGGCGCTGGCCGACGCCTCCCGCACCGGCGCCACCCTGGTGCCCGCCTTCGATCATCCCCTCACGGTGGCCGGGCAGGGAACGGCGGTGGCGGAGGCGTTCGAGCAGCTTGAGGCCCTGGGCGAGGCGCTGCCCGACGTGGTGGTGATCCCGGTCGGTGGCGGTGGGCTGCTGGCCGGCACCGCGATCTGGCTGGCCGAACGGCATCCGGAGGTGCGGCTGGTCGGTGTCGAGCCGGCCGGTGCCGCCTGCATGGCTGCCGCGCTCCAGGCCGGTGAGCCGGTCACGCTGCCCGAGGTGGACGCGTTCGTGGACGGCGCCGCGGTGCGCCGGGCCGGTGACGTGACCTACCCGATCATCCGGGACGCGAAGGTCGAGGTGGTCGCGGTGGCCGAGGGCCGGGTCTGCGCCGAGATGCTGGAGCTGTACCAGTCCGACGGCATCATCGCCGAGCCGGCCGGCGCGCTGGCCGCGGCCGCCCTCGGCGACGTGGTGCGCCCGCAGCCGGGCGCGGCGGTGCTGGTGCTGCTGAGCGGCGGCAACAACGACGTCAGCCGGTACGCCGAGGTGGTGGAGCGGGCCCTGATCCACGAAGGGCGAAAGCACTACTTCCTGGTCGACTTTCCGCAGGAGCCCGGTGCGCTGCGGCGGTTCCTCGACGGCGTGCTGGGCGAGGACGACGACATCACGCTGTTCGAGTACGTGAAGCGGAACAATCGGGAGACCGGACCGGCGCTGGTCGGGATCGAGCTGGGCAGCCCGGACGACCTGCCCGCGCTGCTCGCCCGGATGCAGGCCTCGCCGCCGAACATCGAGAAGATCCCGGCCGGCAGTCCGCTCTTCCGTTATCTGCTGTGAAATTGAGGACGACGATGAGCTTGTCGACAGCTCATCGTCGTCCTCAATGTGACCCTCAGGCCTCGGTCTCGGACTTGTCCGCCGCCCACAGCGTGTGGAACGAGCCCTCGTCGTCGACGCGCCGGTAGGTGTGCGCGCCGAACAGATCGCGCAGACCCTGGATCAGCGCGGCCGGGAGCCGGTCGCGGCGCAGGCCGTCGTAGTACGCCAGTGACGACGAGAAGGCCGGAGCGGCAACGCCGTTCGTGGCGGCTGCCACTACCACCCGGCGCCAGGAGTCGGCGCCCTTGCTCACCGCGTCGGCGAAATACGGTGCCACCAGCAGGCTCTGGAGCTGTGGATCGGCGTCGTAGGCCTCGCGGATGCGGTCGAGGAACCGGGCCCGGATGATGCAGCCGCCGCGCCAGATGGTGGCGGTGGTGCCCCGGTCGATGTCCCAGCCGAACTCCTCGCTGCCCGCCGCGATGTGGTCGAAACCCTGAGCGTAGGCGACCACTTTGGAGGCGTAGAGCGCTGCGCGGACGTCTTCGACGAACGCGTCGCGGTCGGCCTCGGCCACCCAGCCGCCGGTCACCCCGGAGCCGAAGGCCTCACCGGCCGCGGCCCGCTGGGCGGCGTGACCGGACAGCGACCGGGCGAAGGTGGCCTCGGCGATGCCGGTGATCGGTACGCCCAGCTCCAGCGCGTTCTGCACGGTCCAGCGGCCGGTGCCCTTCTGCTCGGCCTGGTCCTGCACGATGTCGACGAAGGGCTTACCGGTGCGGGCGTCGGTGTGGCTGAGCACGTCGACGGTGATCTCGATCAGGAACGACTCCAGATCGCCCTCGTTCCAGGTGCGGAAGATGTCGGCGATCTCGGCCGGCGTGGCGCCCAGGCCCTGCCGGAGCAGGTCGTAGGCCTCGGCGATCAGCTGCATGTCGGCGTACTCGATGCCGTTGTGCACCATCTTGACGAAGTGACCGGCGCCGTCCGGGCCGACGTGCGTGCAGCACGGTGTGCCGTCGACCTGCGCGGCGATCGACTCGAACATCGGGCCGAGCCGGTCGTAGGCCCACTTCGAGCCGCCCGGCATGATGCTCGGCCCGAGCAGCGCGCCCTCCTCACCGCCGCTCACGCCACAGCCGACGAAGTGCAGGCCCCTGGCCTTCAGCGCCTCCTCGCGACGGCGGGTGTCGGCGAAGTGCGCGTTACCGGTGTCGACCACGATGTCGCCCTCTTCGAGGAGCGGCACCAGGTCGTCGATGACGGCGTCGGTGCCCGGCCCGGCTTTCACCATGACGATGACGACGCGGGGTTTCTGGAGGGAGTCGACGAATTCTTCAAGGGTTTCGCCGGGCACGAAGGTGCCCTCGTCGCCATGGTCTTCGACCAGGCTCTGGGTGCGGGCGTAGGTGCGGTTGTGGACGGCCACCTTGTGACCGTGACGGGCCAGGTTGCGGGCCAGGTTGCGGCCCATGACGGCCAGGCCGGTCACCCCGATGTTGGCCGAACCGGTCTTGGACGTGACGTCAGTGCTCACCGTTCTCCTCAGACTCGAAGAAGCCCCCGGACCTGCCAGGCTACCCACGACGTTTCGTCATGGAAGGTCCGGAGGGTGACCCGGTTGTACCCAGGACGGTCAGTACCTGGACAGGGCCTCTCTACCCGGGAGAACGGTGAGCGCGTCCTCAGCAGCGCTCTTCGTAGGGCACGACCAGGGCGCTGACCGGCACCCCGTCGAAGGTCTCGCCGGCCTTGGGCTCCTGCGAGCAGACCCGCCAGTCGCCGAGGTTGCCGTCGACGTCGTCGCCGTCCTCCCGGTCGATGAAGCGGACGCTGGCCTTGTCGCCGAGGATCTGCGAGGCCATGTAGGCCGTGCGGTTCTTCAGGTCGGGCATCTCGGTGGTGGCGACCTTGTAGAGCGCCTGGTCGCTGGAGGGGCACTTCTCGTCGATCTTGACCGCGCCCAGCTTGACCTCGACGTCCTCGCCGACCGCACCGGCCGCGGGGGTCTGGAAGCAGACGACCCATTCCTTGTCGTCGCTCCAGCGGCGGTCGCGGCCCAGCGCGTCGTGGGTCTCGACGTCGTCGAACCCGGCCTTGTCGGCCTTGTCCTTGGCCCACTCCAGGCCCTTGCCGACCAGGTTGGGAAGGTCGGTCTTGGCGGCGGCGCTGTCGCCCCCGCCGCTGCCGATCAGCCAGAAGATCAGAATCAGCACGACAGGTGTCGCCAGCACCGCGATCAGCACGATCTGCGGCGTGCTCGGACCGGTCCGTTCACCTGCCATCAGCGCAACAACCCTTTCGGCCGTGGGATAAAGCGGTTGAAGCAGCCCAAGGAGGAGCACTGAGCCGGTAGGAATTATCCCGGACCTGACGGTTGCATATCAATCCGCCTCGCTGCTAAAGCCAGGCACCGACTGTGCACCTGTCGGCGTCGGTGTCCTGACCAGCGGCGTCGTCGGAATCGGGTCGGAACGGGATCGGAACTGGCTCAGGACTGGTCGGTGCGGGCCGGGGGATCGCTCGGGGTCAGGTCCAGACCGGCCAGTTCCTCGGCCGTGGGGCGGGGGGCCGCCGGCCGCGCGTCGCCCTCCCGCGGGATCTCCGGGGCGGGCGGCAGGTCGCGGTTCTCCCGGGCCTGCCGGGCCGCGACCTTGGCCTCCTCGATCTGGTTGAGCTCCTGCTCGTCGAGGGGATGCACCTGGACCCGGAGGATGGCCCGCGGGGTGACCTCGATGGCCGTGAGACGCCAGTGGCCGACCACCGTCTCGGTGCCGGCGGCCGGGAACTCGCCGAGGGCCTCCAGCATGATCCCGGCGATCGTGGCGCTGCGCCCGGCGTCCAGGTCGATGCCCAGGTCGGGCAGGTCGTGGGCGGGGAACGAGCCGTTCAGCTCGATGTCGCCGTCCGGGCGGTGCACGACCTGTGCTGTGTCCAGGTCGAACTCGTCGTAGATCTCCCCGACGATCTCCTCCAGCAAGTCTTCCAGCGTGACGATGCCGGCCACGGCGCCGAACTCGTCCATCACCAGGGCCAGCTGACCGCGCTGCTGCTGCATGCGGCCCAGCGCCTGGAGCACGCCGGCCGAGTCGGGCAGCACCAGCGCCGGGCGGACGTAGTCGGAGACCGACCCGACCCCGGCCACCAGCTGCCGCAGGTGCACGAAACCGATCACGTCGTCCTCGGTCTCGCCGATCACCGGCGCCCGCGACAGACCGGCCTCGATCAGCAGGTCACGGGCCGTGGACGCGTCTTGCGCGGCGGTCACGAAGACCACGTCGGTGCGCGGCACCAGCACCTGGTAGAGCTTGCGCTCGTCCAGCTCCAGCGCGCCCTCGATGATCGAGCGCTGCTGCTCGGGGATGGACTCCTGGGACGCGATCATGTCCTTGATCTCCTCCTCGGAGACCTCCTCGCGCACCGCCTTCGGGTCCAGGCCGACCATCCGCACGACCAGCTCGGTGGACCGCGCCAGCACCCAGACCAGCGGACGGGCCAGCGTGGCGATCAGATTGATCGGCCCGGCCGCCCGCATCGCCCAGCCCTGCGCGGTCTGCATCGCGATCCGCTTGGGCGCGAGTTCGCCCACCACCAGCGTGAAGTAGGTGAGCACCACGGTCACGATGAACACCGCGACCGGGTCGGCCGCGCTGCCCAGGAAACCCAGTGGCTCGATCAGCGGCTGGGCCAGCGACACCGCGGCGGTCGCCGAGGCCAGTGCCCCGGCCAGCGTGATGCCGATCTGGATGGTGGACAGGAACTGGTTCGGGTCACTGGTGAGTCTGGCCAGCCGGCGGCCCTTCTCGCTGTCCGCGGCGAGCCGGTTGATCTGGCTCTCGCGTAACGAGACCAGCGCCATCTCCGAGCCCGACAGCGCGGCGTTGATCAGGATCAGCACGGCGACCAGGGCGATCTCGACCCACATGGTGTGCTTGTCTCCTTCAGGCGCACATGATCAACGAATGGCGCCCATCATCCGGCAGTGCCGATCACGGCGCCTCCCGAGAACCTTCGCCCGCAGCCGGTGAGGACGACGGCCGCGCAGGTCACGGGGCTCTTCGCCGTCCACAATTCTGGTGTTGCCGAGCGCTGCGCCGCGGGTGACCGTGGGACCACGGAAGGACCGTGAAGGCACTGCTGGAGGAACTGGGCCCGGTCTTCGCCCAACGACCGGTGAACTCCTGCCCATTCTGCCGTGAAACCCGGATTCCGGGCCTGTCGGCGGGCCGCCACCGGTGCGAGGGTTCGAGATCGGGTGCCTGGTCCTGGTCGACCGGCGGAACGGAGACGGACTGATGGAGAACCAGCCTGCGGCCGAGGAGCCGGGGACGCCGAGCGCCGACCTGCCGCTGGACGGGCTGAGCGTGGACAACTCGGACGACGACGACCCGGTGCTGATCACCGCGGACGGCGACCCGGTGGACACCTGGCGGGAGGGCTACCCGTACACCGAGCGGCTGCGCCGTGACATCTACGACGCGGAGAAGCGCCTGCTCCAGATCGAGCTGCTGAAGCTCCAGAACTGGGTGAAGAGCTCCGGCGAGAAGGTCGTCATCCTGTTCGAGGGCCGCGACGCCGCCGGCAAGGGCGGCACGATCAAGCGGTTCATGGAGCACCTGAACCCGCGCGGCGCCCGGGTGGTCGCCCTGGAGAAGCCCAGCGAGCGCGAGCAGGGTGAGTGGTACTTCCAGCGCTACGTGAAGGAACTGCCCACCCGCGGCGAGATCGTGCTGTTCGACCGGTCCTGGTACAACCGGGCCGGCGTGGAGCGGGTGATGGGCTTCTGCTCGGCGCCCGAGTACCTGGAGTTCATGCGCCAGGCCCCGGAACTGGAACGCATGCTGGTGCGCTCCGGGATCCGGCTGGTCAAGTTCTGGTTCTCGGTGTCGCAGCAGGAACAGCGCACCCGCTTCCTGATCCGCCAGGTCGACCCGGTGCGGCAGTGGAAGCTCTCGCCGATGGACCTCGCCTCGCTGGACAAGTGGCAGGACTACACCGAGGCCAAGGAGGCGATGTTCTTCTACACCGACACCGCCGACGCGCCGTGGACCGTGGTGAAGAGCAACGACAAGAAGCGGGCCCGGCTGGGTGCCATGCGGCACGTGCTGCACCGCTTCCCCTACGAGGGCAAGGACGAGGAGGTCGTGGGCACCCCGGACCCGCTGATCGTGGGCCTCGCCGCGGAAGTGTACGAGCACGGTGAGCACACCTCCCGGTACTTCCCGCGACTGTAGACGTCAGGGCTGAATTGTGGGGGTTCCGTGGCGATGCCGCGCCCGGCACGGCATTCTGTCCAGATGCCCGAAGCCCGCACGCCCCAGGAGCGCCCCCTGACCGCCGTCCCGCCGCCGGGCAGTCACCCGGCGCCCAGCGGGGCGGCGCTGGAGATCTGGTGGTCCCGGGTGGACGTCGGGAACCTGACGGACGACGTCCGCGACGGGCTGGCCGCCAGCCTGGACGAACGCCGGCTGGCCAAGATCGCCCGCTACCGCCGGGCCGAGGACCGCGACCGCGGCCTGGCCGCGCACGCCCTGCTGCGGCGGCTGCTGGCGGCCGTGACCGGCACCCCGCCGAACCGGATCGAGCTCGGCGCGTTCTGCATCTCCTGCGGCGAGTACGGCCACGGCAAGCCGTTTCTCGACACGGGTGACGACGAGCGGCCGGTCGAGATCAACCTGTCGCACTCGGGCGAGGTGGTGATCGTGGCGCTCGCCGCCCCTGGCGTGCAGCTGGGGGTGGACGCCGAGCAGACCCGCACGGTCGACTGGAACGCGCTGCGCAGCTCGATCTTCGCCGACCAGGAATGGGCCGCCACCGAGCGCCGGGCCGACCAGGAGCACCGGCGGCTGGTCACCTGGGCGCGCAAGGAGTCGTCGGTCAAGGCCAGCGGGCACGGGCTGTCGCTGCCGCTGCGGGACGTGGTGACGGCGGACGGTGCCGGGGGCAGCTGGTCGGCCACCATGCCGGCCGGGGTGGGCCGGGCCGCGGGCACGGACCTGGAACTGGCGCCCGACGTGGCCGCGGCGGTGGCGGTGCTGCGGGACGAGGGGTGGCCGGAGCCGCCGGTGGTGAACCGGGTCGGGATCGGTTCGGCCCCGGGTTCCGGTTCGGCTTCCGGTGCCGGCCTCGGGATCGGCTGAATGCCGGAGACCGCGAGTACCGACGCCGGGACCGACGAGCAGCAGCGGGCGGTCGTCTCCCGCACCGAACGGCTGCGGCTGGCGCTGAGCCAGGTGACGCTGGAGGAGTACCGCAGCGAGGACGTTCGTTTCGAACGCGACTCCCGGCTGGGGCGGGAGCTGCTGTACCTGGTGGCGAACAACTCCTGGTGCCGGCGGACCACCGAGGTGCTGCACGTCAATCTGGCCCAGGCGGTGGACACCGACGTGATCGTCGACGTCGACCTGTCCTACGCCGACCACGAGGCGTTCGAGCTGGACGCCGGGCTGACCTGGCTGCCGCTGCTGGCCCTGCCGCCGATGCGGCGGCGCGACGTCGGGCGGCGCGGGCGGGACCCGCGGTTCTTCCGGGAACCGCGCGAGGAACGCCAGTTCGAGGTGCCGATCGACCGGTGGTCCGACGACGAGGCCGACCCGATCGCCACCCTGGAGGTCAGTGATGCCACCGGGCAGCGCATCCACCGGCTGACCCAGGGCGAGGTGCGGCAGAGGCTGTCCGCCGCGCTGGCCGAGATGATCCTCAACGTGATGACGCGGCGTCCGCAGCAGCTCGCCCCGGAACCCGGCGCGGTGGTGCAGCGGACGCAGAAGTTGTTGCTGTCCGCGGCGATCCGGCGGATGCTGCCCGGGGCCTCGGCGGTCGGTGAGGGGGGCGAGCTGCCGGCCGGCGGAACCGTGCCCGAGGGGATCCGGGACGCCCGCGCGCTGCTCGACGGGATCCTCGCGGCGGACATCGCCCTGGCCACGGACGACACCGTCGCGCTCGCGACTCCGGTCGGGAGTGCGCCCCGGGACGGCGGTTTCATCGTCCCAGGATCGAGCCTGTCCGTGCGGGGTGGTGAATCCGAGCGGGCTGGTGAATCCGGCTCGCGGCCGGCCGGTCTCGACACCGAGGTGATGAAAGTCCTGACCGGGCCCTCGGGTCCGGGTGGCTCGGACGGCCCGGTCACCGCCCCGATCACGATGGACCTGTGGCTGGAGGAGAACGGGCGGCTGCGGCCGGTTCTCGGATCCCACGTCGGGGAGATCCTCGAGGCGCTGATCGGCACCACTCTGGTGGTGATCGCGGTCGAGGACCAGGGCCGGCCGATGTCCTACACGGTGCACGTGCCCTCGCGCCGCCTGGTCCGCTACGGCCGGGCCTGGTTCCAGCCCCGGGCGCTGCTCAGCATCGACCTGCTCGCCCCGACCGCGCACGCCGACCGGCAGATCCGCCTGGTGCTCCCGGACGGTGTGGTCTGCCGCGGCGACCGGGTGCAGGGCCGGATCGACGTGGAACTGCCCGCGCCGTTCGAGCGGCTGGAGGCGCTGATGCGCCGGCTGTTCCCCCGGCACATGCCGTCCGACCGGCCCGCCTCCTGGGTGGACGTGCAGATCGCCGAGATGGCCCTGCACAAGGTCGATTCCGCGCTCGACAGCCTGCGCTACTACCTGGTCGAGGCGACCCACGAGGAACTTGCGGACGACGGGGCGCCGCGCCGGCTGAAGGACCTGCTGACCCGCACCCCGCGCCGGGCCACCCGGGAGGAACTCACCCGGCAGCTCGACGAGCGGCTCCGGGAACTGCGCACGCACCTGGACCGGGTTCGGGCCGACGGTGCCCTCGGCGACGGGATGGCCGGCCTGTGGAGGGCCTGGGACTCCGGGTCCTGGTTCCCGCGCTGGATGCGCCGGCGCGTCGACGTGAACACGGCCAGTGTGAACCTGGTGATGCTGAGGGCCGGGGCGGTGGACGACATCGCGATCCGGGCCCGCCCGATCCGCGCCCGGATCGAGGCGGACCTGGCGCTGTCCGAGGTGTCCGACGTCGCCAGGTACACCGGTGGGCTGAACCTGGCCGTGCTCGGGGTGCTCTGCGTGCTGCTGGCGCTGTACCCACCGACGGGGGACGGCGCGGGGGACGCCGTGCAGGTGCTGGCCACCATCCTCACGCTGTTCTCGGCGGTGCTGGCCGGCCGGGTCGAACTCGGGCACGCCTTCACCCTGCGCGGGTTGCTGACTCGGGCAACCTACTGGCTGATGTTCGGGTCGGTGCTGCCGACCGTGCTGCTCGCCATGGCCCTGGCCCTGCTGCCGCTGCGCTACGCCGCCTGGTCGGCCGCCACCGCGTTCGTCGTGCAGGGCCTGCTGATGCTGCGGTTCCGGCGCACCGAGCCACGCCGTCCGCGGCCCGGCCGGTACTCGCGGTCGGCCCGGATGCGGGTGGTCAGCGCCTACTCCCCGGAGTACGCACGGGTGGACATGCTGCGCGGTCGGCGCAGCCGGGCCCTGATCACCGAGGCCCTGCTACTCGGCCGGGACGCGTTCGCCTACGTGGTCACCCGGCCCGCGGGAGAAGGACAGCTGCTACGACTGCTCGACCGCAGCCAGACCACCGGCCCGATCGCCGGCCTGACCCGCACCGCGCGGCGGTCGCTGGTGCGGTTCGTGTCGTCCGGAAGTGCCGGTACCGCCGTCCCGGTGCCGGACCAGGTCAACCTGCTCGGGGCGGTGCAGGCGGCCACCGCCGGGCGGGCCATGACCTACCTGGTCTTCCGCGACCAGCCGGTGGACGACTGGCGCTCGGCCAACGGCGACAAGGACGACGTGGTGGCGCCGGTACCGCTCGATCCCGACCGTGTGGCACCGCAGGAGCCGCCGGAATGGCTGTTCCAGATCATGATCGGGATGCCGGTGACACCGGTCGCGGTGACCCTCGCCCGGCACCCGGTGATGGCCGTGGTCTCGGCCGCGGCCCGGTACAACTTCCAGGTCGGCAGCGTGCAGATCCCGGCCCCGCCGCCGGCCGGTCAGGCCGGCCGGAACCTGCGCTGGATGGAGCTCAGCGTCGGGGTGACCTACCGGCGGGGCGACTCGCTGCGCGGGCTGGGCTCGTTCCTCTACCGGGTGCACCGGATGGACGGTATGGCCTTCGGCGGTGGCAAGCTGTCGGTGCTCGTGCAGATCAACGCCGAACAGCCGCCCTTCCCGGCGCTGCCGGTCTCGAAACCACTGAGCGACAAGGACTTCGACGTCGTTCCGGACGACGAGGCGGCGGCCGGGCCGGAACGCAACTGGCGCACCCTGGCCCTGACCGCGCACTCCCGGGTCGGGCTGCTGCGCGACGTGCTGACCGGACTGGCCACCCAGGCACCGAATTTCGAGCTCGCCGGACTGACCGTGGAGGGTGTCTACGGGCAGACCGTGCTGTTCCTGGTCGGCCGGGACCGGCTGGAGGCGGCCACCCCCGACGACGCCCTGCGAGGTGCCCTCCAGCGCTGGATGCGGCCCTCGGACCGGCTGATCGTCGCCGTCGACCGCAGGCTCAGCGCCCGCACCCTCGACGGTGCCTCCACCTTGCGGGAACGCCTGCTGCTCCAGGTCTTTCTGCGGACGCCGGACCGGCCCGGGGTGCTGCGGGAGACACTGCGGAACCTGGCCCGGGCCCTGGAGGTGTACGGGCCGCCGGGGTACGGCTACGGGGAGACGCTGGAGAAGATCGACGTCTGGTTCGTCACCATGGAGGTCGCCAACGGCCGGACCTTCCGGGGGCGGCTCACCGTGCGGCTGCCGGGGGAGCCGTCGTCGTGGCCGGCCTGGGCGGCGGTGGACTGGCCGGCGGTGGAGCGGTCGCTCAGCCAGGCCTCGGCCCAGGCCGCGCGGGGGGAGGGTAACGACACGGCCATGGGCGGGGCGGTGGCGATCATGGACGACACGGTGATCACGGTCGAGCTGATGCGGGTGCCCGCCTGAGTTCCGCCTGGAGCCTGTGATTCAGGCAGCCGCCCCGGCCGGCTTGGTGCGGGCGAAGGCGGAGTCGTCGAGTCGCCCGAGCTTCCAGTTCACGTCGTCCGCGGTGTATTTCGTGATCTGGACGTCGCGGCCGGTCTCCGGTGCCTGCACCGCGGTGCCGGGCTCCAGCACGATCATCACGTGCCCGGCGGAGCCGCGCTCACCGAGTGCGCCGAACAGCAGGTCGCCGGGCTGCTCGTCGCCGGGTTCCACGTGCGTCGAGTTGTCGTACATCTGCGCCGCCGTGCGGATCTTCAGCGGGTGCCCGGCCTGCCGCCAGGAGTACACGACCAGGCCGGAACAGTCGAAGGAGTCCGGGCCGACCGCACCCCACACGTACGGGTCACCCTGCTGCTCCAGCGCGACCTGGAGCATGTCGCCGACCGCGCCGTCCGGCAGGTCGGCGCCGACCGCGTTGTCGTCGCAGCCCAGCGGGTCGTCGCCGACCACGGACTCGACCAGCGAGGTGGCCAGTGACTCCCAGCGGGCGTAGGCGAACGGGAAGGCCGATCGCTGCACGGCCTGCGCCGCGTCGGTCACGGTCATCGATTGCCAGCCGTCGATGTCCAGCAGGCCGGGCTGGCCCGCCTTGCCTCCGGTGTAGAACATCGTGGAGGCCATGACCGGGTCGGTGCGCTGTGAGGCCGAGCCCCAGCCACCACGCTGCTGGAACAGGCCCATGCTGTCGCGGTCGCCGCCGGAGAGGTTCTGGAGGGTCGACTCCTGCATCGCGGTGGCCACCGCCACCACCAGGCCGCGGGCCGGGATCTCCAGGGACACCCCGGTCTCGATCACGGTCTGGGCGTTGGCGAGCTGGTCCTCGCCGAGCGTGACGTCGGTGTTGCCGGTCTGGGCGATCGGGCTGCACATGGTGCTGCTGACCCCGCTGGAGTCGTCGGCCTCGACGCCGGCGATACCCATCATCATCATGGCCGGGATCACCACCAGGCCGGCGCCCATCAGTCCGAGGACCGCCAGCAGGGCGATCACCAGTCGCAGCGGAACCCGTCCCATGGCGTCAGTAGTCCCCCGCGTTCGGCTGCACGTCGGACACCTTCGGCGCGGAGGTGCCCTCGCCGGTGACGACCGTGACCAGCACCGAGTCGCCGTTGGCCAGAGGTACGGCGATCATGGCCGACTCCTGGGCGAGGAAACGGACCACCGGCTCGCCCTCCGGCTGGGCGCCCGGCAGGGTCGCCGTGTCGGTGGTCTCCAGGGCCTTGGCGTAGTCGGCGGTGGCCAGCGGGGTGAGCCGGGCGCGCCACTCCTCCTGCGTCTCGCCGGAGCGCAGCTCGGCCCACTCCCTGACGAAATCGACCGCGGTGGTGACGTACTCGCTGGACTCCGGCACCACCGCGGCGGTCGCGGCGGTGGACGAGGTGTCGTCGCCGGTGACCGCGCTGCCGGTGTCGTTCCCGAGCAGGCTGCTGCCCAGCACGAAGATCAGGATGATCGCGCCGAGACTGACCACCAGTAGCCGACGCGGGCTGTCGAACAGCCAGGTCATGAAGTCAGCCAGCATCGGTACCTGCTGCCGGGGTGGTGCCGAGGGTTCTCATCCGTCGCTCTCTACCGCTGCCGTGCGTGGTCTTCCGTGTCCGAGTCGCTACTGGAGCGGTGCGGGCGGAACACGTCGTCGAGCTCGCTGTCGAAGGTGTCCGCCGGTTCGCTCTCCAGACGCTGGAACCCGCGGTCTCCGGGACGGACGACCGGCGCGCCGTCGTCCTGGGGCCGCCAGCCGTCGCCGCCGACCGGGACCGGGGGCTCGGCCGCGAACTCGCGCCGTGACCCCGGCCGTCCGCCGCCGGAGAACGGGGAGCCCCCACTCTCCAGACGGCCCGCTGTCTCGTCGCGTCCGGCCGGGGCGGATCCGCCTTCGGCCGGGCCGCCGAAGCCGGACAGGGCGGCCCGCGCGGCAGCCCGGGTGGCCGCCCGGCCGGCGCCGCTGCCGTTGCTGACCGTCGCCGACTCGACGCGACTGCCGCCGGCCACCGGGGCGTAGATCTCGCCCTCGGCCGGGGCCGGGGCAGCACCCGCCTCGCCCCGGGCCGCGGTCTGGCCGGCGGCCTGCCCGCGCACCACCGTGACCTGGCCGGCGTTGACCGTGATCGCGTTGGCGAGCGCCGACGGTTGCTGGCCGGCCTCCGCCACGACCGCCTGTCCGGTGGCCGGGGCAGCGCCCTCGGCGACCGGGACCGGGTAGTTGCTGATCCCCTCGATCCGCTGCGGCGCCTGGCCCTCCGCCGCCTGGGCCTGGGCCAGGGCGGCTGCCGGGTTGGCCCGCTGGGCCGCGGAGACCCCGAGGAAGGTACTGAGGGCACCGGTGAGGATGCGGCTGCTGGTCCTGGCCGCCCCACGGGCCGTGGTGGAGACCCCGCCCGCGGCCGTGGCGAAGTGGTTCTCGCGGCTGGAGACCATCTGGGTGAGACGCCGGAACGGTCTGAGCGCCACCCACATCACGATGGTCAGCAGCAGCATGAGAATGACGCTGAGCCATCCCGGTGTGCCGCTCGTCGGGGACAGCAGGACCCCCATGCCGAGCACGGTGACCGACGCGCCGATACCGAAGACCATGGCGTTGATGAGGGCCGCCGCGACGGTGCTGCCGATGCCGGTGACCAGGGTGCGCATCGTCGGGAACATGCCGAGGGTGGCGAAGGCGGGGAAGAGCATGACGCCGAAGCGCACGATGATCAGCGCGCCGAGCACCAGCAGGCCCGCGACGAAGAGGAAGGGAACGGTGCAGAGGGTCGCGATCAGGGCCAGCATGGCGTAGCCCACGCGGCTGTCCGACCGCTTGCCGGTGAGGTACTCGTAGGCGTCCGGATCGGCGGACTTGATCTTGTCGGCCGCCTCTTCGAACTTCTCCTGCTTCTGTTTGATGATCTTCTGGCCCTGCTGCGGATCGGACTCCATGATCGCCGCCTCGCGCCAGGTCAGGGCGGTCGCGTCGAAGATCACCGGCCCGTACTCCTTGGCCACGTCCGAGTCGGTGCTGCCGAAGGTGCCGCCGAGCCACGACTCGTAGAGGAGGGCCTGGTGCATGCCCGAGGTGGCCTCGGTGCCGGCGTCGGACGAACCGTCCTCGGCCCGGCCGTTCAGCCCGCTGGACACCGCCGACAGGGTGGTCGCGACGGTCTGGTCGGCGGCGTGCCCGGCCACCAGCGGCCACCGGAAGACCATGGTCACCATCACCATGACCAGGAGCGCCCAGCCGATGGCCCCGGCCGAGGATGCCAGGGCCGCGTGCCGAGAGCGCCAGATCAGCAGCAGACCGAGCGCGGCGACCACGACGAACGCCCAGCGCTCGAACACGGTGTGCTGCAACGTGTCCACGACGTTGGTGATGAGCGGGTCGAAGACGCCGAGGAAGTCCGGGGAGAACGCCGCGTCCAGCACGGCTCCGGTCGCGGCGACCATGGTGGTCGGCACTTCCAGGATCCAGTTGCCGATCGCGGTGCCGATGGACGCGTCCGGGTTACGCACGATGTCCGAGCCGCAGCCCAGGTCGTAGGTGTTCCAGCGGACACCGGCGTAGCCGTAGACCTCGTAGATCGAGACCTTCGCGTTGTCCGCGAACGGGTCCTCGTCGGCGGGCAGGGTCTCCGGCGGGTCCTCGAAGAAGCCGACCACGCCACGCCCCGGGACCTCGGGCACCGGTGCTTCCGTGCAGTCGACGAACGGGACCGCGGGCGCCGCCGTGGTGCTACCGGAGGAGGCGGAGCCGTAGCTCGCCGTCTGCACGGTGCCGCTGCGGGCTGCCGCGGTGCCGCCCGACCCGGCGGCACTCGAGGCCAGGGCGGCGGGGGCGGCGACCGCGCCGGCCACGACCAGCGCGAGTGCGGCCAGAGCGGTGACGACGACGCGACGCCGTCGCTTCATCGCTGACCTCCGGTCTCGTCGGAACGGTGGGTGCCGTCCGTGCCACGTTCCGACGGGCCGGTCGGCCAGCCGTTACCGTTCGATCCGCCGGGGGCCGGGGAGTTCCCCAGAACCCGGTGTGACCCTGTGCCCAGCGCCGCGTGCTCGCCCGTGGAGGGTGAGGTGCGTGGCCGCGTCCCGTGCCGGGAGCGGGTAGCCCCGACCGGCAGTGCGTGCCGGGACGAACCACCGGGTGGAGTCTGTGGGTCGGTGCCCGCGCCGTTGCGTAACGCCCCCGCGGAGCGCGAGACCCAGGACCCGCCGACCCCGCTGGCGATCGGCCGCCCGGACGCCACCGGGGCGCCGGAGGGATCGAGTTCCACCGCGGTCAGGTCGATCTGGTCGGTCCGGGGTTCCCGGAGCGGCCGGGACTCCGGCGGCCGCGGCGGGGCGAGCGGGGCCGCCGTGGTGTCGAGCGCGGCCAGCACCTGTGGCAGGTGGTCCAGGTCGACGCGCATCCGGTCGACATGGCCGTCGACGTCGCGCATCACGAATTCACGCAGCCCGGAACGGGTTCCGGTGACGGACCGGGGTGACAGCCGGCCCAGCACGCCCTCGTAGCCGACACCCGGTGGGACCCGGAGCATGCGCAGTGCGTCGGCGGCGACCTGCTCGTCCTCGATCCGCCCGACGAAGGCGGCCGAGATGAAGTTCGAGACCTCCATGCCCAGCACGTCCGCCGGGTTCTGGGAGGCCGCCAGGACACAGGTGTTCCACTTCCGGCTGTCGCGGCCGAGGCGGGTGAAAAGTGCCCGCCCGGCGCCCCATTCGCCGAGGAAGTGGGTCTCGTCCAGGGCCACCAGCTTGCGCTCGTTCCGCGGCCGCCCGTAGATCGTGCGGGTCGCGTACCAGGAGGCCAGGTGCAGCAACGGCACTGCCATCTGCTCGCTGGTCGACCAGTGTTCCCGCGGGACCGAACCGGGCGGCAGCACCAGGCCAGGCATGGTGAGCACGGTCAGCACGGCGTCGTCGTGGATCGGCTCGGTGCTCGGGCCGATCGGGAAGAACAGCCGGGCGAGCGGCATCTCGGCCATGTCCCGCAGATACGCGGCGATGTCCGCGGCATGGTCGTCGTGCCGCGACTCCAGGTGCTCCACCACCGTCCAGAGACTGGTCTGCGGTGCGCCCTTGGTCGCCCGGATCGCCTCGGTCAGCAGGAGCCGGGTGCGCGGCGCGGAAGCGAGCCCGGCCGGCAACAGCATCGTCGCCACGTCCAGCGCCAGCAGCTTCCGGTCCTGGGCGGCCAGGGTCCGGGCCTCCTCGAGCGCGTCCAGGGTCGGGTAGTCCTCCGGCCGGGGCTGCACCACCACGGCGTAGGGGTTGAGAGTGCCGGACGGCGCCGAGGTCAGGTCGATGTGCCGGGCACGGTCCCGCAGCTCGGGCAGCTCGCACAACCGGGCCAGCGGGCCGGACGGGTCGAGCATCACCGAGGTGATACCGCGGCGCACGGCCTCGTAGGTGATCAGCCCGGCCAGCACCGACTTGCCGGACCCCAGGGCCCCGACGATCGGCACCAGCCCTGAGGTCTCCCGCACCTCGGTGGCGAAGTGCGTGTCGAACATGACCGCGCGCCGGCTGGAGGCGGCGGTGTGGCCGATGTACGGCCCACGCCGGTCGCCGAGCGAGGACGACGCGGCCGGGACACCGGCCGCGAAGTACAGCGTGGGCAGCCGACGGCGGTAGGCACTGGACGACAGCGGCTCGCCGGGGATGAACTCGCGCAGCAGCCCGTGCTGCCCTTTCGGGTGGGCGACGGTGACCTGACGTTTGCGGTACGTGTCGATCACCTGGCGAGCTCGTTCCAGGGCCTCTTCCTGAGTGGCCCCGGAGACCGCGATCCGGAACCAGCCGTGCACCCGTGAGGCGGTGGTGTCACCGCCGGTCGTCATCTCGTCCTCGATCGCCCGGGCCTGCCGGGCCTGGCGCTCCAGGGCCAGCGGCTCGTCCAGGTCGTGGTCGCGGTAGTGACGCTGCATGTCGCGTACCACCAGGAGCTTGCGCTGCACGGCGTCGAGCGCCTGGTCACCGTCCAGGACGTCGAGCCGGATCGACCACTCCACCGCGAACGGCAGCCGGTCGGCGTGCACCAGCCAGGGCTCGTGCGCCGGGTCGGGGATCTCGATCTCGTCCACCCGGCCGACGGTGAGCACACTGACGTGACGTTCCGAGCCGGCTCCGCCCGGGTCGCGGCGGGAGACCTTCACGGTCGGCGCGAACGGCTCGGCCTCGTGGACCACTCCCTCGGTGAGCTCGTACAGGTCCTCGGTCTCCCAGCGCCCGTCCTGCACGGGGGAGAGCGCACCCGGAGCGGGCAGACCGAGGCCCAGGGACCGGCGCATCAGCCACTCCAGCTCGCGTGGCGTGACCGGGCGGCCGTCCAGGCCGGGTCCGGCGATCGCCTCGGCGACCAGGGCCGCGTCCTTGTCCACCTTCTGGAGTTCGCCCAGCGTCGGGCGCCGGAGCACCCGCTGGGTGACGTTCGCCATCTGCGACCGCTCGCTGATCTGGACGCCGAGATAGACCTCTTTCTCGGCCATCGTCGACGCGCGCACGTGCTGTTGTGCGCTGACCAGGTGGTCGGCCCAGGTGTTCCCGTCGATGCCGGGCAGTGGGTCCGGGGTGCGGGCGTCGAGCGCCCGGGCCCAGGAGGCTGCCGGATAGGGCCGGGACGTCACCCGGAGGTGAAGCCGGCGGCCGGACAGCGCAGCCATCCGGGTCGCCGTGTCGATGATCAGGTTCAGGCGTTCGCCGTCGGCCCGGAAGGCCCAGCGCTGCGTGGGCAGCGCGAACCAGGCCCAGGCAGCCTGGTCGGTGAACGCCAGGTTCCCCTCGATCGTCCGCAACGCCAGTGCCATGTTCGCGGCTCGGGTCTGGCCGCTGCTGAAGATCCCCATGAGGTGGCCGCGTCTCTCCCTAGCTGCTGGCCCTGCGTGCCCGGGCGGAGGTGCGTTTGTCGCGGACCCGGACCTTCGGCTGCAACCGGTACTTGCGGGCGCGGCCGGCCCGGGGGGCGCTGAGATCGGAGACAAAGGTCTGCCACACGGCCTTGGCCGGACGCTCATGGTCGATGAAGCCCATGAGGCCGTAGGTACCGAGCGTGGCGAGGCAGATCTCCCAGACCGGTGGGATGTTCACCTTGAGCGGCGTGACTGCCTCGACGAGCAGGATGAGTAGGAAGGCCAACAGCCAGGCCGCGTACGCGCTGTACCTGGCCGTCCAGGGAAAGGTCAGCCCACTCGGGCCGAGCCACACGGTGTTGACCCGGTAGACCTCGTCATCGGGCGTTACCCGCATATCTCAGCCGCTCCCGAACACCAGGTCCGTCAGCTGACCGGCGAAGCCGTAGAGCACGGCAGCACCGGCGATGACACCCATGCCCAGCACCACATTGGTCAGGGTGTTGGCGTTGTCGCTGATCCTGCCCTTGCGGGCGGAGGCGATGATGCCGATACCGATGACCAGCAGTACCAGAGGGATAATGTTCTTGACGCCCCACTCGACCACCCCGTTGGAGTTGAGTGAGGGTCCGTCGTTGGTGGTGGCAGCCAGCATGGCTACCGACGTGATGACGGCCATTCGTACCTCCAGGGCACCGGTGAACCCCTCCGTAACCTCGGCGCCGTCACGCTGCTGTGGGCCCCGCTGATCCGTACGTTCTGTCACGACCTTGCCACGCCAGGTCAGGTTGATGGTAGGGGTTCTGTCACGTTTTGCCGAATAATCCGATGTGACAGAGTAGCGCCGCCCGACCACACGTCCTGTTGATGTCGCACGTGTCAGCTTAAAGCTACGCATAACCAGACGTCATCGGCGACCGCCACACCGATGGTGTACCGATGTGGCACCTGATTCACAGGTTTGTTCTGTTCGACTCCTGTTTCTGCTGGTGAAGTGGTAGATCGCCGGTGCCGGAGCGGCCGGTCGCGGCCGATGTGCGATACGTCGCGCGGCACCGGCACTGCCCGGACCGGCCCCGCCTGGCGCTCCGCAGGTCGTGCAGCGGGATCCCGTGCCTGCGGAGCGCGCGCGGATGCCGTCCGGTCCCCTGTGACGTGGCCCCACGGAGGAACACGCCACTACGAGCGGCCCCCCGTTCCGGCCACCTCCTCGCCACGGCGGCGGACCCCAGGACACGGCCTAGGTGCCCGGGGGCGCGAGCGCCTACAGTTCGGTCCGTGGCAGAGCTGGTCTATCCCCCCGTCCTCACCCTGTTCCGCGGCGTCTTCCGTGGCCTGGGCATCCGGTTCACGATGGAGGGCGCGGAGCACCTGCCCGCCGAGGGCGGGGCGGTGCTGGCGAGCAACCACATCAGCTATCTCGACTTCGCCTTCGCCGGCCGTCTGGCTCTGGACCGGGGCCGCCTGGTCCGGTTCATGTGCAAGGAGTCGGTCTTCCGCAATCCGGTGGCCGGCCCCCTCATGCGAGGCATGCATCACATCCCGGTCGACCGCGCCGCCGGTGCGGCGGCCTTCGGGCACGCCGTGCGGGCGCTGGGGGCCGGTGAGATCGTCGGGGTCTTCCCGGAGGCCACGATCAGCCGCTCGTTCATGCTCAAGGAGTTCAAGAGCGGCGCGGCGCGGATGGCCCAGGAGGCCGGCGTGCCGATCGTCCCGATGGCCATCTGGGGCGGGCAGCGGATCTACACGAAGGCCCACAAGATCGATGCAGGCCGGGGCAAGGCGGTCATGCTGAAGGCGGGGGAGGCGTTTCTGCCCGCGCCCGACGCCGGCGTGGCGGAGATCACGGCCGAGCTGCACCGGCGTGTCGGCGCCCTGCTGAAAGACCTTCAGGACCGCTATCCGCAGCACCCCTCGGACGAGGCCGACGGCTGGTGGCTGCCGGCCGAGCGGGGCGGCTCCGCGCCGACCCCGGAGCGGGCCCGCGAGCTGGACATCGCCGACGCGGCCGCCCGCCGGGCCCGGAAGCAGAAGAAGAGGGGCTGAGCCGGGCAAAGAAAAGCGCCGGCTGACAGGCTGTCAGCCGGCGCGCTCAGTGCTGTCAGCTCGACAGCATCGTGTCGAAGAACGTGCCGATCGAGTCTGCGGCGCTGGTCACCCAGTCCCAGATGTCACCCACGAAGTTCCCGGACTGGCGCGGGTCGTTGACGACGGCGTAGATCAAGAAGACAACCAGGATGACCACGAGCGCTCGTCGGGTCCTCGTCACTGCGGCCTCCCCAGAGTGGTGTACTCAGGACAAATGTAGCGCTACGAGTATGTTCTATCCGTGTCGAGCTTGTCACGCATGGCAACCGCCCTGCCGCCATCCTCGACGTGAACTCATCGTAGCCAGCGCGCGCTCAGACTACGCCGTACAGGCGATCCCCGGCGTCTCCCAGACCAGGGACGATGTAACCCAGATCGTTCAGTCCGGGATCCATCCCGGCCAGAACGATCTGAACGGAGGCGTCCTCCCCCACCGTTCGGCGGACGTGCTCGACGCCTTCCGGTGCACCAAGGAGGCAGATCGCGGTGACGTCGTCCGCGCCGCGCTCCATCAGGTACTGGATCGCCACGGCGAGAGTGCCGCCCGTCGCCAGCATCGGGTCCAGGACGTACACCTGGCGCCCGGTCAGGTCGTCGGGGAGGCGGTTGGCGTAGGTGCTGGCCTCGAGGGTCTCCTCGTTGCGGATCATCCCGAGGAAGCCGACCTCGGCGGTCGGGATCAGCCGGGTCATGCCCTCCAGCATCCCCAGCCCGGCGCGCAGGATCGGGACCACGAGGGGCTTCGGCTGGGTCAGCTTGACCCCCTTCGCGGAGGCGACCGGGGTGGAGATGTCGTGCTCCACCACTCGCACCCCGCGGGTGGCCTCGTAGGCCAGCAACGTGACGAGTTCGTCGGCGAGCCGCCGGAACGTCGGCGAGTCGGTCTCCCGGTTGCGGAGCGTGGTCAGCTTGTGGGCGACGAGAGGATGGTCGACGACGTGCAGGCGCATGCGGGCAACCTATCGGTGTCCGGATGCCTTGTCGGTATCACCAGGGTTTCCGAATGGAGGACGTCGTTGGGTGAGGATCCGGTCATGCCCCCCTCCGCGCAGCTGGAGCGGTGGATGGGGCTGGCACTGGAGGAGGCCGCCCTGGCCCCGTCGACGGGCGACGTGCCGGTCGGCGCGGTGGTCGTGGACCGGGCCGGGCAGGTCGTCGGGCGAGGCCGGAACGAGCGGGAGGCCATCCAGGACCCGACGGCCCACGCGGAGCTGCTGGCGCTGCGCCGCGCGGCCACCGCGGCCGGCAGCTGGCGCCTGGACGGGGCGACGCTGGTCGTCACCCTGGAGCCGTGCGCGATGTGTGCCGGGGCGATCGTCCTGTCCCGGGTCTGCCGGGTGGTGGTCGGCGCCTGGGACCCGAAGGCGGGCGCCACCGGCTCCAGCCGGGACATCGTCCGGGACTCCCGCCTGAACCACCGGGTCGAGGTGGTCGGAGGGGTACGGGAGGCGGAGGCGGCGCGGCTGCTCACCGACTTCTTCGTCGCGAGACGATGAATTATCTGTTGCGGTGCAACGCTTTTGGTGGCCGGTGCGGTTCTTGTCGGGTGGTCGATTCGGTGAAGCGGGCACTGGTTCGGTAAGGTGTTTCACGGTGGCGTGTCCGAGCGGCCGAAGGAGCACGCCTCGAAAGCGTGTGAGGGTTTACGCCCTCCGTGGGTTCAAATCCCACCGCCACCGCCGTTGAAGGGTGCGGTGCCCCAGTCATTGGGGCGCCGCACCCTTCTGGTTTTGTCGCTGGTCTAGTTATTAAACCGATTCCGAGTCGTCAAGCATGGGCCTCGAAGAATGCAGTACGCGTGCACATCCAGGTCTATCCCGGTGTGCGGCTCCTCAATGGTGGACGACGAAAGCCCGGCGCTCCGTCCCCGTCCGTCAACCGGATATCCCGGAAAGACGTCGTGCGGCCGTTACCGGTGAATCCTCTCCGCGGGCTCCGGATCACCGCGGGATTTCCTGGCCGAATCAAATTCGGCCAGGAATCCGGTGCAGTTCAGAGGCGCTTCAGGCCTTCCAGAACCCGCATGGCGATCGCCACCCGGCTGTCCGGGTCCAGGCCCTCGGGAAGAGACGCGGGACGGGGCGGGGCATCCGGCCGGGAGAGACCGGGGGCTGGACGGGACGGCGGCTCCGGGGGCGGTTCGGTGGCCTCGTCCGGCCGCGGGACGTCCGGATCCGTCTCCGCGGTGCGGGGGCGGCGCCGGGGGAGACGATCGGGTGCCGGCGGGGTGGTGATCGGCTTGGACGCGGTGAGGATCGAGGAGGCGGAGACCGCGCGGTCGGTCTCCAGCGGACCGGTCTCGGGCGCCTGGGGCCGCGGCAGGTCCGCCGGGGCCGGGGGAACCGTGACCACGTCGCCCGTCTCGGAGTGGACGAGTTTCGCCACGCCGGAGGCGATCAGCGAGGCGATGCTGCCGAGCGCCGCGGTCAGGGGGATGCCGGAGCGCCGGGCCAGCGAACGCGGGCTCTGCGCGCCGGTCAGGCGCCCGGTGAGTGCCCACTCCTGGGCATCGATCACCACGGTGCGCCCACGTGGCAGCCAGGCCAGCCGGACCTCGTCGTCGGGTCCGACGCCGAGCCGGCGGAAGTTCGTGACCAGGTCGGTGATCTCGGCGATCAGGTGCTCGACGGCGACCCGGCAGCGCAGGCCGGTCCAGTGCCGCCGGCCGGGCCGGAACAACGGCCGGTCACCCTCGACGCGCGGCGCCGTGAGCATCTCGACCCCGGCCTCCAGGATCGTCGAGCGGATCATCGAGGGCAGTTCCGGATCGGGCTCGGACGTCTCCGGCACCGGCGGCACACCGATGGTCTCGGCGTAGGTCACCTCGCCCTCGTGCAGGAAGAAGGCACCCCCGGGGACACCCCGCACCTCGAGCGCACCCGAACTGCGGCTGATGGCGAGCACCCGCAGGACGTCGATGGCCGGATGCTCGGTTTCCTGAACCGTCATCGCTGGCAGCCGGCTTTCGTAGAGGCGGACGGGCGGGGCGACCGGTTCGCGGCGACCTGGCCGGGCCGACGCGAACCGGGCCGGGCGCGGCTCAAATCGTGAGCTCGCCCTCGATGCGCTTGAGGTGGTGACGTGCCAGGGCCAGGTTGGCCTTGGTCTTGTCCAGGGCGAGGTAGATGAACAGCCCGCTCGCCGCCTGGCCGCGGACCAGCCGGATCAGGTGGTACTGACGGCCCAGCGTGATCAGGATGTCGTCGATCGTCTCCTGCATCCCGAGGGACTCCAGGGTGCGCATCTTGGCGCGGACGACCTCGGTGTTGCCCGCCGACGCGATCTCCAGGTCGAGGTACTTGCCGCCGCCCAGGCTCCCGAGCGACATTCCGCTGCCGTAGTCGACCAGACTCACGCCCAGCGCGCCGTCGATCTCCATCGCTTCTTTCAGTGCGGTGTCGATGTCCACAGGAAGAACTCCAGTCTCATTTCGACGTTGACACAAGCATGTGTCGGGTAAGGTCAGAGTGCCCTTTCGGCCTTCTCGCAGTTTCACCAGAGGCGTTTGTCGGGCCGTGGTTCGAACCTGATGTAACGGGGCGCTTGTAACAATTCGTGAGCGGCAGAATACTGCACTCAGGCGGGGGCATCGTCAAGAAGTCGGGTTGAAGACGAAAGAGAATCGAGTTCGATATCTGTGCCTCGTGATAGCGATGTGATAGTGATTTGCCGGTTGTCCCAGCGGCCGCTGAGCAGGGTTTGATGCCGGTGAATGCACCACCCGCCTCCTCCGGGGTCCCTTCCGGTGGGTCCGACGCGGTCCATGCCGTGCTGGCCCGGTTGCAGGGGCTCGACGGGCTCGTCACGGCCTGCCTGGTCGAACCGGATTCGGCCTTCGTACTCGACACCGTGGTGGGCAAGCAGGCGACCGACGCCGAGGCCGGGGTCGATGTGAGCGACGACGGCACGGTCGCCGCGACCATCTCCGCAGCGGCCAGCGACGTGGTGCAGGTGATCGGCCTGATGACGTCGAGCCTGGGTGATCCGGACGAACTGGAGGACGTGACGGTCACCTTCGGCCGGAGGCACCATCTGATCACCCCCTTGCCGGAGGCGGGCGTGGACGGTTTGCTCGTGGTCGTGACACTTGACCGGGCCCGTACCAACCTGGCGCTGGCCCGCCAGCAACTGCGGGCCCTCGGCCCGCTGCTCAGGCACGCCATCCAGCCACCGGCGATCGAGCCAGGTCATGCCTCCTAGCGTCTGGGGGCGCTGGACCGGGCGCGGCCGTTCCAGTGAGAGCACCCAGCCCACGCTGCCGCCGCCCGAGCCGGAAGAGACCGCCTACGACCGGCTTTTCGACCTGGCCGAGGACCAGGCGACGGGCGCGCTGTACCTGAACGGCCGGTGGGGTGGCACGGTGTATCTGGTGAGCGGCCGGATCGGCTACGTGGAGTCGGTGCTCACCCCGGGCATCGAGGCGTTGTTGCTGCGGCCGACCTACATGGACGAGCGCAGCTGGGCCCGGCTGGTGTCGTCGTTGCGCCGGGGGCGGATCGACGCCGCGGTCTCCGCCGCGTCGCAGTTGCTCGGCGGCGAGACCACCTCGGCCTTCGACGCCGAGGTGCTGCGCCGCACCGCGCTGGCCGACGCGGCCCTGGTGACACTGGGGGCGGTGGTACCCGACACCACCGGTGCGGTGGCCCGGTTCCGGCCCGGGGCCTGGCACTGGTGCGAGCCGGTGCGCACGTTCAGCGTGGCCGAGGTGCTCACCGAGGTGGAGCGCCGAAAAGCCGTGCTGGCCAGGATGACCCGTGGGGTGCGCATGGACGCCCCGATCCAGCGCGCGCCGCAGCTGCCGATGGAGCGGATCCGGCTGACGGCGACCCAGTGGAACATCGCGGCGCTGGCCAACGGCACCACCACGCCGCTCGACATCGCCTGGATGCTCGGGCACGGCGTGTTCGCCACCACGGTCGCGATCCACCAGCTGGCCAGACTCGGTGTGATCAAGGCCGGCCCGGCTCCCACGTCCACGGTCACCGTGCCCCCCAGCGCGGTGCCGCCGACCTCGATCCCGGTGCCCGGAGCGGCTCCGGTGACCTCGCCGAACGGGATCCGGACCGGCCTCGGTGCGCCTCGCCCCGCCCGGCACGTGCCGTCGTTCCTGCCCTCGCGTCCGCTCCGGATCGACCTCGACGAGGTGGAGGCACAGTCTTCCGAGCGAGGGCGGGCCCAGGTCTGACGGGCCCGCCCGCACCGTGACGGCGTCTGGTCAGCGGTGCCGCGGCCGGCCGAACAGCGGCTGGCGCCACTGGCTCTCGGGACCGTCGTGCTCCCAGGGCCAGTGGCCGCAGGCCTCGGTGTAGACCACCTGGAGGCCCGGTACCATCCCGGCGGAACTGGCGTAGATCTCCTGCGCCTGGGCCAGTCGGCCCGGCTCGCTCACCTGGACCAGCTGGAGCCGGTGCACGTCGCAGCACCCCTCGACCAGCAGGTCGCCCGCCACCAGCCGGAACCCGTGCCGGACCTGGTCGGCCAGATCGTCGAGCAGGGTGGTGGCCTGCCCCACGTCCAGCCCGGTGACCAGGAGCTCTGCATGACCGTGGAACCGGGTCAGGCCCACCGTGTAGGTGAAGCAGGGACCGCCACCCTCGACATGCACGTACCCCCAACCGTGCAGCTCGATCGCCCGCCTGCTGCTCTCCAGGATCTCCTCATCGCTCCAGCCTTCGCACTTCAGACACATGGCGACCCCCCGCCTGCTCGTCAGCCCGTTCGGCGGTGTCGTTTCCGCACCACCTGATGACGTTTGACGACGATAGGCGCCACCACCGACAGTCTTGCCCTCCCGCCGCCCGGCTCAGCCCTCGCCCGGCGTGAGGGACGGTGCCGTGGTGGCCCGCAGGCATCCCCGGGGCGTCGGCGCCGGGGCGATCGCGGCGGCAGCCGCGGTACGACCCGTCATCGCCTTGTAGCGGCTGCCGATCACCACGTCCACGGCGTGGTCGTCCCGGGCGCGCGGATCCGGGACCAGCTTCACCCGGCCGGGAAACTGGAGGGCCACGGTCCGGGCCGGGATCTCGTCGCCGGCGCCGTACCTGATCGACACCGCGGTGCTGTGCCGGTCGGAGGCGTCGTTCCCGATGCTGAGCACCCGGAACTCGCGGCGCTGGAGCTCGCGGGCCACGGCGCCGGCCAGACCGCGCCGGTCGGAGCCGTTGTACACGTTCACCACGGTCCGGCCGGCGGCGCTGACGGTCTGCACCGGGCAGGGGGGGGCGGACCGGCCGCGCGCCCACGCTCCACCACTCCAGCCCGTACCCGAGCGCCCCCAGGGCGACCAGGGGCACGAGCAGGAAGAGCGTGGCGAAGGTCAGGCCCTGCCGTCGGCGTCTGCGGCGCAGGCGCTCCTGGTGGGATCGGACACCTGTGCTGGAACCCATCGGCCACGCCCCCCTCGGGCACGGACGGGTCAGCTCCTGGGCGCAGCCCCCACGTCGCCGTCCTGAGCATCGATCACCAGTACCCGGGCGTGCAGCACCGGCCGTTGGTGCAGTGCGGCGCGAACCGCCCGGTGCAGGCCATCTTCCAGGTAAAGCGTGCCCTGGTACTGCACGACATGGGCGAACAGGTCGCCGAAAAAGGTGGAGTCCTCGGACAGCAGGGAGTTCAGGTCCAGTGTGCGCTTGGTGGTGACCAGGTCGTCCAGGCGTACCTGACTGGGCGGCAGGTCGGACCACTGCTTGGACGTGCTGTACCCGTGCTCGGGATACGGACGGCCCTCGCCGACTGCCTTGAAAATCACCCTCGGGATTCTGTCGTCTCCGTCGTCATCCGCGCCAGTTTCACAGCACTGCGCAGTCGGATCGGGACCATCCGTGCAGATGCACGGTGAGAGGGAGGGCGTGCGATGCGGTTCGTCCTGGCTCACGAGGAGTCAGGACGAACCGCCGCAGCTGGCGGAGGATAGGGGATTTGAACCCCTGAGGGCGTTAACCCAACCCGCTTTCCAAGCGAGCGCCATAGGCCACTAGGCGAATCCTCCGTGGGAGAGTCTAGCCACCTCCGGGGGGTGCTCGTGCACATGGGGTCCCCGGCGTGGTGCCCGGCGGCCCGGACGGCCAGGGTTGGTCCGCCGGGCCCGGAGTATTCGGTACAGTGGTCGGCAGACCCCTCGTGCGGCGTCATCCTGTTGAACCCCCCCAGGGCCGGAAGGCAGCAAGGGTAGGCGGGCTCTGGCGGGTGTGCGAGGGGTCCTTTCATGTCCCGGGCCCGGATCGCGGCAATCAGGTGGACTTCTCCACAAGCTTGGAAACACGGCCCGTAGCAGCAGCCCCACCTGGTTAGGCTGGCGGCCGTGACGACCGCTCTCTACCGCCGCTACCGGCCCGAGTCCTTCGCCGAGGTGATCGGTCAGGAGCAGGTCACGGGCCCGCTCTCCATCGCACTCACGAAGAACCGGGTCAACCACGCGTACCTGTTCTCCGGGCCGCGGGGCTGCGGCAAGACCACCAGCGCGCGCATCCTGGCGCGCTGCCTGAACTGTGAGCAGGGTCCCACTCCCACACCGTGCGGAACCTGCCCGTCCTGCGTCGACCTGGCCCGTGGCGGGCCCGGCAGCCTGGACGTGGTGGAGATCGACGCGGCCAGCCACGGTGGTGTCGACGATGCTCGCGACCTGCGTGAGCGCGCGGCCTTCGCGCCGGTCCGCGACCGCTACAAGGTCTTCATCATCGACGAGGCGCACATGGTGTCGCCGCAGGGCTTCAACGCCCTGCTGAAGATCGTCGAGGAGCCGCCGGAGCACATCCGCTTCATCTTCGCGACCACCGAGCCGGAGAAGGTCATCGGCACGATCCGGTCGCGCACCCACCACTACCCGTTCCGTCTGGTGCCGCCGGAACGGCTGGTCCAGTACCTGGACGAGCTGTGCGAGCGGGAGGCGGTGCCGGCGGGCAAGGGGGTCCTGCCCCTGGTGGTCCGGGCCGGGGGCGGCTCGGTGCGTGACACGCTCTCGGTGCTCGACCAGCTGATGGGCGGTGCCGGCGAGGACGGCCTGACCTACGCCACCGCGATCGGGCTGCTCGGCTACACCGACGCCACCCTGCTCGACGACGTGGTGGACGCCCTGGCCGCCGGTGACGGCGCCACCGTGTTCCGGGTGATCGACCGGGTGATCGAGTCCGGCCACGACCCGCGTCGTTTCGTCGAGGACCTGCTCGAGCGCCTGCGTGACCTGCTGGTGGTGGCCGCGGTCAAGGACGGTGGGCACGCGGTGTTCCGCGGCATGCCCGACGACCAGCTGGAGCGCATGCGCAGCCAGGCCGGCCGGTTCGGTGCCGCGGAACTGTCCCGCTCCGCCGACGTCACGAACGCCGCGCTCACCGAGATGACCGGCGCCACCTCGCCGCGTCTGCAACTGGAACTGCTGTGCGCCCGCCTCCTGCTGCCCTCGGCGGACGACGAGCAGCGCGGCCTGGGAGCGCGGCTGGACCGGCTGGAGAAGCGGATCGGGTCGGGGGCCCTGCCGGTCGCGGCCGGTGCCCCGGCGCAGCAGGCCACGTCCGCACCGGCGGTGGACGCCGCCCCGTCGGACCCGGTGGCCATGTCCTCCGGTCTCGCGGCGGTCCGCGCGGCCATCGGTTCCAGCGGCCGTCCCGGCACGGGCGCCCCGGCCGAGAGCTCCGCTGCCCCGGCCCGGCCGCAGACCGGCACCCCGGCGGTCCAGCCCTCCCAGCAGGCCCCGGCCACGGAACCGGCCGTCCAGCCGGCCGCCCCCGAACAGCAACCAACCGCCCAACAGCAACCGCAGGCGTCCCCACCCCAGCCCGCGGTCCAGCAGCCCGTCGTCCAGCAGTCCGTCTCCCCGGGGCCCGGCAGCGCCGACCTGGAAGCCGTCCGGCGCAACTGGTCCGACGTGCTCAACGCCGTCGCCTCGATCAAACGCACCACCTGGAGCCTGGTTTCGCAGTACGCCCAGGTGCTCGACTACGACGGCAAGCGGCTGCTGCTCGGGTTCGACTCGACCGGGCGGGCCCAGCTGTTCGGCCGCGGCCCGCACGCCAACTTCATGCGCCAGGCCCTGATCCAGGTGATCGGCCTGGACTGCGTGGTGGAGGCGGCGGTCTCGTCGGAGTTCCAGGCGGGCTCGTCCGGAACCCGGCCCGCGGCGTCCCCACCGCCGCCCGCGTCGCCGGCGCCGGCGTCCCCACCCGGTTCCGGCGCACCGACCGCAGGACCGTCCGGTGCGGGCCCGGCCGCCTCCGGCCCCACCACCTCGGCCCGGTCGGCCCCCTCCACGGAACCCGCACCGCACTCCGCCCCGCAGCCCCGCGCCGCCTGGGCCGAACGCCCGGCCGCGCCCGGCGCCGGCACCCCGGGCCCGGCGGCCTCGGCCTGGAGCGAGGTCCCGCAGAACCCGAACCAGGTCCCGCAGAACCCGAACCAGGTTCCGCAGAACCCCCAGCAGGTCCCGCAGAACGCGCAACCCGCCGGAGCCGTCGGTGTGGTGACCCGGGAGGCCCCGCCCGCACCGGCGTCCCCGGTGACGGCTCCCGCCCCGGTACCGCCCCGGTCCATCGGCGCTGCCGCTGCCCGGGCCGCAGCCGCCGCGGCCACCGCCCGGCAGCAGAACCAGGGCCAGAGCCGCCGGCCCGCCGGCTCCCCGCAGGACGACGAGCGTGGCATGCCCACCCCCGAGGCCTCGCCCTACGACGACATCCCGGTGGACCTGAACGAACCGGTGCGGGAGGACGAGGCGCCGCCGGACGGTGGTGGCCGCCCGACCCCCAGGCGCACCCAGCCGCAACCCCAGCAGCCGGGCCATGTTGTCGATGTCACCTCAGCGCCCTCGCCGGCGGTGGTCGACCTGGCCGACGACCCCGTCGGCCAGGCCGGCCGGGACTTCGACTCCTCCCCGCTGATGGGTGTCCAGGCCGTCGAGCAGTTGCTCGGTGGCCGTGTGATCGAGGAACGGGATCTGTGAGCGCACTCGCCGGCATCGAGGACTGGCCCCAGCTGTGGGGTGTGCCGAACACGGCCGCAGTGGTGGTCACGACCGACGGTGGCATCGCCGAGGCCCGTGGCGACCAGGACCGTGAGTTCGGCCTGGCCTCGGTGACCAAACTGCTGACGGCCTACGCGGTGCTGGTGGCACTGGAGGAGGAGGCCGTCGCGCTGACCGACCCGGCCGGCCCGTCCGGTTCCACGGTCGAGCACCTGCTGGCGCACACCGCGGGCTACGGATTCGACTCCGGCGCGGTCGCGGTGACCCGCCCGGGCAGCAAGCGGGTCTACTCCAACCAGGGCATCGAGGTGCTGGCCCGGCACCTGGCCGAGGCCACCGGCATCGACTTCGGCACCTACCTGTCCGAGGCCGTCCTGGCCCCGCTCGGGATGAGCGCCACCACCCTCCCGGGATCCCCCGCGGCGGGTGGCCGCAGCACGGCCGCCGACCTCGCCCGGTTCGCCACCGAGCTGCTGAACCCGCAACTGATCGCCCGCGAGACGCTGGACGAGGCCGTCCGGGTGCACTTCCCCGGCCTGCCCGGGATCCTGCCCGGCCTGGGCCGGTTCGACCCCCTCGACTGGGGGCTGGGGTTCGAGCGCAACTTCGCCCGTCCACGGCACTGGGCCGGGAGCCGGGTCTCCGGCAGCACGTTCGGGCACTTCGGCGCCGGTGGCACCTTCCTGTGGGCCGACCCGGAGCGCGGCCTGGCCTGTGTCTGCCTGTCCGACCTGGACTTCGGCGAGTGGTCCAAGCAGGCCTGGCCCGCCCTGAGCGACGAGGTCGTGGCCGGACACGGCTGAACGGAGGCCGGATCCGGCAGCGGTGGGCGACGTGACGGGTGCCAGCACGTAGGCTCGTACCCGTGTATGAGGGCGTGGTGCAGGACCTGATCGACGAACTCGGGCATCTTCCGGGCGTCGGTCCCAAGAGCGCGCAGCGGATCGCGTTCCACATCCTCCAGTCCGACCCGGTCGACGTGCGTCGGCTCGTGGTCGCCCTGACCGAGGTGATCGAGAAGGTCCGCTTCTGCGTGACCTGCGGAAACGTCTCGGCCGACGAGCAGTGCCGGATCTGTAGCGACGCCCGGCGCGACGGCACCGTGCTGTGCGTCGTCGAGGAGTCCAAAGACGTCGTCGCGATCGAGAAGACGCGTGAGTTCCGCGGCCGCTACCACGTGCTGGGCGGTGCGATCAGCCCGATCGAGGGCGTCGGCCCGGACGATCTGCGGGTCAAGGAACTCGTCACCCGGCTGGCCTCCGGAGAGGTCACCGAGATCATCCTCGCCACCGATCCGAACCTGGAGGGCGAGGCCACCGCGACCTATCTGGCCCGGCTGCTGAAACCGATGGGCCTGAGGGTCACCCGGCTCGCGTCCGGGCTGCCCGTCGGGGGGGACCTCGAGTACGCCGACGAGCTCACCCTGGGCCGGGCCTTCGAGGGGAGGAGACTGCTCGATGTCTGACGAGGAGAAGCCGCGCAACGGGTTCGACCCGCTGCACCAGCACCAGAAGGACCAGAGCCAGGAACGTGACGCCTTCGGCCGCCCGACCGGCGCCCGCGGCCGGCACGAGGCCGGCGCGTCGTCGATCCCGCAGGCCCGCAGCCGTGGGGGCTCGTCGATCGACCTCACCGCCGAGCGTGCCGACGAGGCCCGGGAGCTGCATCACCTGGCCGAGGAGACGGCCACTGACGCCCAGACCTACCTGAATGCCCTGACCGAGGTGGCGGCCGGTTCCTCGCCCGACACCGCGATCCCGGTGCTGCTGCTGGCGGTGTCGCAGATCCTGCTGGGCGGCGCCCGGCTGGGCGCGATCACCGACGTGGTGCCGAGCGAACGGTTCGAGCCGGACGCCGGGCCCGACCCGGACATCGACCCGCTGCGCACCGGCCTGGCCAACCTGCTCGACGGCCTGGACGAGTACGCCGACATCGTCGACCCGCTGACCTCCGGCGAGCTGATCCGCGGCATCCTGTCCGACGACCTGGCCGACGTCGCCGCCGACCTGGCGCACGGCCTGCGGCACTACCGCGACGGCCGGGTGGACGAGGCGCTGTGGTGGTGGCAGTTCTCCTACCTGTCCACGTGGGGGGTGCGGGCCACCAGCGCGCTGCGTGTGTTGCAGAGCATGCTCGGGCACCTGCGGCTCGACGTCGACACCGACACGGTGGCCGATGCGGAGTTCGAGGCCCTCAACGTCGATTGATCCGGCGAACTGCCCTGATCCCCGCACGATCTGGGGAGTAAGCAGGCATCGGCAGGGCATCTCACCTGCCGAAATGCTCTCCCTGCCAGCAAACCCGCGACAGCTAGAATAGGCGCGTCCGAAACCCAGCGAGTAGCAAGGAGCGACCCGGTGAGCTTGGTCGTGCAGAAGTACGGCGGTTCCTCCGTCGCCGATGCCGAGAGCGTCAAGCGGGTCGCCCGCCGGATCGTGGACACGCGAAAGCAGGGGCACGACGTCTGCGTCGTGGTCTCCGCCATGGGTGACACCACCGACGACCTGATCGATCTCGCCGAGAAGGTCTCGCCGCTGCCGCCGGCCCGCGAGCTCGACATGCTGCTAACGGCGGGCGAGCGGATCTCGATGGCCGTGCTGGCCATGGCGATCGCGGCGCTCGGCCAGGAGGCCCGGTCGTTCACCGGCAGCCAGGCCGGTGTGATCACCGACGGCGTGCACGGCAAGGCGCGCATCATCGACGTCACCCCGGGCCGCATCCGGGCCGCGCTCGACGAGGGGCACATCGCCATCGTCGCCGGCTTCCAGGGCGTCAGCCAGGACACGAAAGACATCACGACGCTCGGCCGCGGTGGCTCCGACACCACGGCGGTGGCCCTGGCCGCCGCGCTCGAGGCCGACGTCTGCGAGATCTACACCGATGTGGACGGCATCTTCAGCGCCGACCCGCGCATCGTCCCCTCGGCCCGCCAGGTCAAGCGCATCACCAGCGAGGAGATGCTGGAGATGGCGGCGTCCGGCGCCAAGGTGCTGCACCTGCGCTGCGTGGAGTACGCCCGCCGGTTCAACGTCCCGGTCCACGTCCGCTCGTCGTTCAGCCATCGCGAGGGCACCTGGGTCACCGACAAGCCCGTCGAATCAACAGCGCAAGGAGCAGTGGTGGAGCAGCCGATCATCTCCGGGGTCGCACACGACCGGAGCGAAGCGAAGATCACCGTGGTCGGCGTGCCGGACAAGCCCGGCAAGGCCGCCGAGATCTTCCAGGTGGTCGCCGCCGCCGAGATCAACCTCGACATGATCGTGCAGAACATCTCGCAGGCCACCAGCGGCCTGACCGACATCTCCTTCACGCTGCCGAAGACCGACGGCCAGGCGGCGATGAACGCGCTCAACCGCGCGCAGGAGTCGATCGGCTTCGAAAGCCTGCGCTACGACGACCAGATCGGCAAGGTCTCGCTGATCGGCGCCGGAATGCGTAGCCACCCGGGGGTTTCCGCGCAGATGTTCGCCGCGCTGGCTGAGGCCGGGATCAACATCGAGATGATCAGCACCTCGGAGATCCGGCTCTCGCTGGTCACCCGCGCCGATCGTCTCGACGACGCGGTCCGCGTCATTCACACCGCTTTCGGCCTCGACAGCACCGACGGAGAGGCCGTGGTCTACGGAGGTACCGGACGATGAGCAAGCCCACCCTCGCAGTGGTCGGCGCCACCGGCGCCGTCGGCACCGTCATGCTCGGCATCCTGTCGCAGCGCGCGGACATCTGGGGCGAGATCCGCCTGATCGCCTCCGCGCGCTCGGCCGGCAAACTGCTGACGGTCCGGGGCGAGCAGGTCGCCGTGCAGGCGATCAGTCCGGAGGCGTTCGACGGCGTCGACATCGCGATGTTCGATGTGCCGGACGAGATCTCGGCCGAGTGGGCCCCGATCGCGGTCGAGCGCGGCGCGATCGTGGTGGACAACTCCGGCGCCTTCCGGATGGACCCGGACGTGCCGCTGGTGGTGCCCGAGGTGAACCCGGACGCGGCCCGTAACCGCCCGCGCGGCATCATCTCCAACCCGAACTGCACCACGCTGACCATGATCGACGCGCTCGGTGCCCTGCACCGCAAGTGGCAGCTCACCGAGCTCGTGGTGGCCTCCTACCAGGCTGCCTCCGGTGCCGGTCAGCCCGGTATCGACCGGCTGCACGACGAGATCGAGGTGGTCGCGGCCGACCGTTCCCTGGGCTCGGTGGCCGGCGACGTGCGCAGCGCGATCGCCGCCAAGCTGGGCGACGGCCCCTCGCCGTTCCCCGCGCCGCTGGCCCTGAACGTCGTTCCGTGGGCGGGTTCCGCCAAGGGCGACGGCTGGAGCAGCGAGGAGCTCAAGGTCCGCAACGAGTCCCGCAAGATCCTCGGCATCCCCGACCTCAAGGTGTCCGCCACCTGCGTCCGGGTTCCGGTCGTCACCACGCACTCGCTCGCGGTGCACGCCACCTTCGCGTCCGACATCACCGTCGACGAGGCCCGGCAGGCCCTGGTCGAGGCGCCGAGCGTGGTCGTCGTCGACGACCCGGACGGCAAGGAGTTCCCGACCCCGGCCGACACCGTGGGCGCCGACCCGACTTTCGTCGGCCGGCTGCGTCAGGCGCTGGACTTCCCGAACACGCTCGACCTGTTCGTGACCGGCGACAACCTGCGCAAGGGCGCCGCCCTCAACACGGCCCAGATCGCCGAGCTGGTCGCCGCCGAGCTCTGAGGCATCCGTCATGCTGCGGGCCGGTGCCGAAAGGTACCGGCCCGCAGTGCGTTTCCTCGGGGCAAAAATGGTGGACGACGAAAAGACCGCACCGGTACCGCGTCAGGTCGGCAGATGGCGCTGCACGAAATCGATCTCGGCGCGCACCTGTCGCACCCTCTCGTCGTCCACCAGGGAACCGTGACCCGCGTCGTAGCGGTAGACCTCGTGCACGGAACCCCGTGCGGAGAGGGCCTTCACGTAGTTCTCGATCTGCCGGATCGGGCAGCGCGGGTCGTTCTCACCGGCCAGGATCATCACCGGCGCGCTGACCTCGCCGACGTAGGTGATCGGGCTGGAGTCCTGGTACTTGCCCGGCACCTCGTCCGGCGAGCCGCCGAACAACGACCGGTCGAATGCCTTCAGCCCTTCCATCTCGTCTTCGTAGGCGGCCAGGTAGTCGGCCACGGGCACCCCGGCCACCCCGACGGCCCAGCGGTCCGGGTACAGGCCGAGCCCGAGCAGCGTGAGGTAGCCGCCCCACGACGCCCCGGCCAGCACGATCCGGCCCGGTGCCACGGTCCCGGCATCGACCAGGTGGTCGCGCACCGCCACGACGTCTTCGAGTTCGATGTGCCCGACCCGCTTCTCGAGGGCGTCGCGCCACAACGAGCCGTATCCGGTGGAGCCGCGGTAGTTCACCTGGAGCACCGCGAAACCGTGGTCCACCCAGGCGCTCGGGTAGGCGCGGAACCAGTCTCCGTCGTGCGCGGTCGGACCGCCGTGCACGTCGATCACCAGCGGCAGCGGCTCGGGAACGCCGGCCGGGCGGCGTAGCAGGGCGTGCACGCGGCCACCCGGCCCGTCCACCCAGACGTCTTCCAGCACCACCGACGGAGGAGCCGGCTCACCGGGCGGCGCCAGCACCACGGCACCGTCGAGATCGCGCACCGCGGGCGGCAGTTCGGCCGAGGACCAGAGCGTCCAGACTGCCCCGCCGGGCCGGGTCGTCGCCTCCATCACCGTGCCGGCGGTGGGGCCGACCGCCTCGGTGGCCAGGCTGATCAGACTGATGGTGTAAAGCCGGGTGCGGGCCTCATGATCCACACTGACCAGCAGCGCGGAGGCGTCCCGGTACCACTGCGCCTCCGAGATCTCGCCCGGGACATCGAGATTCACCGCGGTCTCGGTGCCGGACACCACGTCCCAGATCAGCAGTTCGCCCCGGCCCCGGCGCTCGTGCAGCACCAGCAGCCGCGGATCGCCCACGACCGGAGCGAAACCCAGCGGTTCCAGGCTCTTTCCGGCGCCGTCCCAGAGATCCGCGACCGTCGACCCGTCGTCCACCCGCAGCACGCGCAGGGCGGTGTGCCGGGAATCGCCGTGCTCGCTGTGGGCGATGGCGAGCAGGGAACCGTCCTCACTCAGCCCGCCCACCCCGGCGTCCTCAATGTGCTCGTAGATCAGGCGCAGCGGCTTGCCGGGCTCTTCCACGTGGATGCGGGTGCCGTAGCCGTCGTCGTTCTGGCCGATCACCGCCAGCCCGTCGGGTCCCAGCGCCAGTCCGGCCGAATAGGACGGCAGCAGAACGGGAATCGCCACCTGGTCGGAGCCGGGTGGAGAGCCGAACGGCTGCTTGCGCCAAATGCCGTGCTCGTTGCCGGCCGCGTCGTCGAACCACCAGATCCACTCGCCGGACGGGTCGATCTCGCCGTGCGCCGTGCCCTCCCGGCGGGAGGTGAGCAGGGCGAGCGGCTCGCCCACGCGCCAGCTGTGCATCTCCAGCACGCCGTCGTGGGTGGCCACCACCGAGCAGCGGTCGGGTGCGCCGGTGGCCCAGACCGGCATGCCGATTCGGCCGGCCCGGAAGCGTCGTTCCCAGGCCGGCAGAGGACTGGGCTGCGAGGGGGTCGGGGCGGTCATGACGAGATCCTCGCACGCGGTGATCGCACGGGTACGGTCTTCGCGCCGGGTGTCCGCCGTGGGCCCGGAAATTGGGAGGCACTCCGCCGCAGTGGTTCGTAGCCCACCACGGCGGAGCGCCGTGGTGGTCATATCGGCAGGCCGTCGCGGCTCTTGAAGGATCGTGCGGAAAACCGGAGCCGGGCCGAGGCAGCTCTTGAGAGGGCGGGGCCGGTCGGGAATGCTGAACCGGGACGAAGCCGGAACGGTGAGGGGCGGATCATGGGGGACGACGTGGCGGACTCGGGCGTGGCGGGCAGCATCGACGTGACCGGATCGGCGGGGGTCGCCGGAAGCATCGGTGTCAGCGACAGCGTCGCGGTGGCCGGCAGCGCGGGGGTCGCCGGTGCGGCCGGGGTGGCCGGCAGCACGGCGGTCGCAGGTAGTGCCGGGGTGGCGGGCAGCGTCGCGGTGGCCGGGAGCGCGGGCGTGGCGGGCAGTGTCGCCGTCAGCGGCAGCGCCGGGGTGGCCGGCAGCCTCGGTGTCAGCGGCAGCATCGGGGTGCTGAGGAGTCTGGCCGTTCTGTTCGGCATCGGGATCCGGCGCAGCGTCGGCGTGTTCGCCTGCGTCGGCTGCCGGGACTGTGTCGGCTGCGCCTTCTGCGTCGGCTGCCGCAACTGCGTGGGCTGTGTCTTCTGCATCGGCGACGTGGGGCTGCGCGGTGTGAACGGGTTGCGGAGCCGGACGGCCTGACCGGCTACGTGCTGTAGCCGACACTGATGCAGCAAGGGTGCAGTGTGCAAGGTTTCGGTCGGTCAGTTCGCGGGTAGGCGAACATGATTCGGTCCGGATGCCGGGGTACTAGAACCTTTGACGCATGGCGGCTCGTGCGGGCGAGGCGGGAGAACTGAGGGGAGCGACCGGCGCACGGGATCCGGTCGCCGTCCCCGACAGGAGTTCTCATGAGCATCCGTACACCGCGTGCACTCGTCCTGGCCACGGTCGCGCTGGCCGCCGCCGTCGTGGTGCCGGCCGCCACGGCCCAGGCCAAGGACAGTCCCCAGGGAAATTTCGCGGTCACGGTCAACGGCACCACCTACGACCCGGCGCCGGGCAAGGACGTGAAGCTCAAGGACGCGGCCGTCACCGGGCGGATCTCGGTGCGTGGTGTCCACGTCGGCTTCGACATCGATCCGGCCACCCTCGGTGTCTATGACTACACGCTCACCGGTGCGGCGGACCCGGAGCGGATGGTCACCCGGCCCACGGTGGTGTTCGCCTCGAAGGTCCCGGTGCTGACGCCCGCCCAGATCGGCCCGGCCGCTCAGGTGCGGATCAAGGAGCTGAAGATCAAGGACGACGACGCCACCGTCGTGCTGGGGGTCACCGGCGGCACGATGAAGTTCCAGGCCAAGGACTTCGCCCAGGGCGGGATCTTCCAGCAGGAGCCGGAATTCGGTTCCGACGTGGAGATCGTGCACACCCTCGGCCCGGAGCTGTTCTACTTCACCAACGAGTTCACCGGGAAGATCAACTTCGGTGACGGCCGCGACCCGGTGACGGCGGCGGCCAGCAGCGCCGGCTATCACGAGATGCTGCTGGGCAAGGACAGCCCGCAGGTGGCGACCAAGCTCTACCAGGACGGATCGGTGACCCGCTGGTCGGTGGCCTCGGGCGGCCGGATGGGCGGCGTGCTGGGCGAGGATGCGATCGAGCTCTCGCAGGGTGCGACCAACTGCACCTCCCAGTGCCAGGCGCAGAACCGGATCCGCGGGTCGCTGCCGGTGCCGCCGCTGCCCGTCGACCCCACGCCGCTGGGCGGCTGAGCCGGGGAGAACGGTGCCGGAGGACGGTCGGCCGCCCTCCGGCACCACGGTTCTCAGTGGAGGGTCAGGAGCTCAGGCCGTCGAGCTCGCCGCCCTTCGCGGCGTCGATCCAGGCCGAGAACTCGCCGGGGCTGAACCGGAGCGTGGGACCGGTGCCGTGCGACTTGGTGTCACGAACCTCGACATTTCGCCCGTTTCGTCGCATTTCCACGCACTGGCCTCCGCCGCCACTGGCCTGGGCCTTGATCCAAGGGGTCTGCGTACTCATGTCGTGTACTCCTCGAGTCGGACGGACTTCTGCATGAGCGTTGCCCAGACGTCCCGGTAGGCACGGAGCTTGCTTTCTTTTTCCAGGTACCGGGCATCTGTCTGCGACTCCAGATAGACCACGTCGGTGTCTGGTTCGGTGAATTCCAGCAGGGTGAAGGCCCCGCTGCGTAAACCCGGGTGCGCGCCCGCGGACCAGGGCAGTATCCGAACCTCGATGTTGGCCTTCTCCTCGGTCAGTTGACGAAGATAGCGCACCTGTTCGCCCATGATGTCGGCCGAACCGATGATTCGGTGCAGCGCCGATTCACCGATGACGGCCGCGATGAATGGTGGCTCGGCGCTGTTGAAGGCGGTTTCCATCCGGGTTATCCGTAACGCCGCGTCACGTCGGCGACTGGCTTCGTCCATGCCCTCACCGATCGTGAGAAATTCGTGGTAGCGCGGAGTTTGGAGCAGGCCGTGGATCAACTCAGCGTCATAGGTCCGGATTGCCGCAGCCGACTGCTCGAGATCGAGGTAGAGACCGAACCCGGGGATCAGGACGTCGTTGAAGTCCTCCCAGATGTTTTCCTCGTCGGCCTTGCCGGCCAGGTCGGTGAGCCGGTCGGTGGTGGCCTCGTCGGCGCCGTACATGAAACACAGTGCGCGGATGTCGGCGTACTTGTAAGGCCCTTTTCCTGCCTCCATTCGCCAGATCTTCTGCCGTGACCCGACCGACCTGACGTCTTCCGGCCGTTTACCGGCCTTTTCCCGGAGCTTCCGGAGTTGCCGGCCCAAAGACCTCCGCCCCATCCCCGACCCGCTGCTCATACCGGGGAGTGTTCCATTCGCTGGATTCGACGGGCGAGTAGCAAACCGGGCGTATCGAATGTTGTCACGCTCTCGCCGTCACAAAACGTTACGTTGAAGTGAGGTGGCGGATTGGCCGAAGCTAATTGTTGGCGGGGGGAGCCCGGTGTGTTCGCTGCACCGGTCAATGCCATACGACGGGGGTCGAACCCATGCACGAGCAAGCTGCCCTGAAAGGCGAAAGACCCGCGAGACCGGCTGCCGAACAGTGGCTCGGCCGGATCGCCATCGATCTGCGCAATGCCCGCGACTGGTCGATCGGCACACTGGAACTCGAGTTCCAGCTGAATGCCGTCACGGCCTGGTTCGGTTCCCGGGTTCTCGCGGTGATGGATCGGGATCAGTTGCGCGACTGGATCATTCACCCACGGGGCACCCGTCTGCCGGTCGACGACCTGATCTGGTCGGCCCAGTACGGCTCCACCTATGTGGCCATCGGCCTGGGCTCGGAGTACCGGCTCAGCGACGCGTCCGTACGAGAACTCACGGCGGTGGTCTGAGATGACCGCCACCACACAGCTCGAACCCGATCACCGGCCGACCGGCGGTTTCTGCGCCTGCTGCGGGGCCGTGTATCCGTGTGCCGCCGTCCGCCGGCAGAGCCGCGACCAGCCACCGGCCCGGGAATTCCTGGTGCCGATGTCCCGGTTGTCGCGCCTGCGCGAGGAAGGCGGCACATCCGCCCGGTAGTCACCGGAAGGCCCGGCGGTACGTACGGTCACGCGAAACGCACCGGCAGAGAGGCTTTCTGGGGTACGGGCGAGTAAGGGGGCTGATCAGGCCAGCGGGGGCTGATCAGCCCCCTGGGCATTCCGGATTTGCCGTCCGTTCGCGATGAACGTCGTGAAACCAGCTTTCTGGCGGGGGTTTTCCCCCGTCCTTTCTCGGTCGAAGGGCCCGTTCACCGAAATCCTGGGACTCAGTCCGGTAGTTGCTCTGACAAGCACTCCCGCATTTGGAAAACTGTCGTCGTGCGTCAGGCGAATGCCGGTTCTGCCGGTGAGCTTTTCCGGAGGTGGCCGTGACCGAGTTCCGGGTGCCTCGTCAACGTGGCCCGGTCTCCATGGTGCTGCCCTACGCGATGGTCAGCCACGGCAGCGGGCGGCGCATGCTGTCGCTGGGGCAGGAACTCACCATCGGCCGCGGTGCCGGGGTGGGCCTGCGCATCGCGCACCAGCCGGCCGACGACCACGTGTCCCGGCTGACCGCCACGCTGCGCACCCTTGAGGACTGCGTGCTGGTCCAGAATCGTTCCGTCACCAAGCAACTCGTGCTCCGGCCGCTGGTCGGGGCGCAGCGGCTGCTGGAACCGGGGGCCGCCACGACGTCCATGCCGTTCACCGAGTTCTTCGTCGTCGTGACCGGCAGGTTCGGCCGGGAGTACGCGGTGCACGTCGACGTTCACGACCTCACGCCCGACCTGCCGGTGCCGGTGGCCGACCCGGAACGCACCGTCGACGGCACGGCGATCGATCTCACCACCCAGCAACGCCGGTTGCTGGCCGCACTCTGCGAGCCGATGCTGACCCGCACCGGCGCGCAGGCGGTTCCGGCCACTTACCGGCAGGTCGGCCTGCGGGTGAGGTGCAGCGCCGGCTACGCGCGTGCCGTGCTGCGCCGGCTGCGGGAGCAGCTCGCCGCGCAGGGGGTGGCGTCGCTGGTCGCCTTCAGCCTGGAGAAGGTCTACGAGGACTTCCGCCCCGCCCTGGCCCGCTGGGCCATCAACAGCGGCACGATCACGGCGGCCGACGTCCGGGCGCTCGATGCCCGCGCCTGAAACCGGCGGGTGGGGAGACCTGACGGAAGACGACGAGGAGCCCGCGGACGCGGTCACCCTCGGCGGTTGCCCTCGGACGGCGTCCGGGGCCAGCGGTCCCATCGACGTCTCCGGTCTGCTGGCGGCCGATGACCGCGAGTGGCTGGCGGGCGGTGCCGAGCCGAACGGCTGGTTCGCCGGTCCGGCCGGTGACCCGGATCGCTATCAGCTGCTCGGGCCCGGGCTGGCCGGTGGGGAGGGCGACATCTGGCGGGCCCGCTACCGGGGTGACCTGACCTCACCGCTACCGGTCGCGGTGAAACGGCTGCGCCGGCCCGCGAACACGGGTGACGACTGGCCCACCCCGGCCGACCTGCGCCGCTGGGAAGATCTGCGGGCGTTGCTCCTGATCATGCGGATCGACCATCTGGTCAGCGTTCTCGACGTCTTCGTCGGCCCGCCGCCGCACCCGCAGGGCCTGGCCGGCGGGCCGGGATCCCCGGTCACGCCGTACGTGGTGATGGAGTGGGTGCCCGGCCCGACCCTGGCCGACGAGTTCGGCGGGGTCGCGGCCACGGCCCAGACCCTGGACACCCGGTTGCGGTACGTCGAGCAGGTGGCCGGCGCCCTCGATGCCCTGCACTCGCGCACCGTCTCGGCCGGCAACCCCAGCCTGCACCGCGACGTGAAGCCGCTGAACTGCATCCTCGCGCCGGATCGCGGCGTGGTTGTGGTCGACGTCGGCACGATGCGGCGCATGGACGACGGACGTGACCTCTCCGGTCGCCACACCCCGGCGTACACGGCGCCCGAGGTCCTGCGCGATCCGATGGCGGCCCGGCACCCGGCCTCGGACCTGTACTCGCTCGGTGCCCTGGCCTGGTTCTGCGTCGTCGGGGAGAACCCGCCCGCGGCCGGTGACCCCTCGGCCCCCGACCGGGCCCGGCTGCGGGCGCAGGTTGCGGCGCGGGCCGCCGGGGTGCCCGACCCGGTGGCGTTCGCCGCCCACCTCGCCGGGATGTTGTCGCACGATCCCGGCACCCGTCCCACCGATGCCCTGGTCTGGGCGTCCCGTCTGCGCGGCCTCGGACCCACGCCGAACCGGAGACCGAAAGCTCTTCTGATGGCGGTGGTCCTGATCGCGGTGGTGGCCGCGCACCTGGTGCTCCTGCCGTCGGCGCTCTCCCGCCACATCGGAATCGACGGCCATATCGGGACCGACGGCCGCGCCGGAACCGACGGCCGCGCCGGAACCGACGGCCGCGCCGGGACCGGCGCCGCGGCGGTCTCCGGGGGTGCCCGGGCGGCGCTCCCGTCGTCCGTGGGTGTGAAGACCGGCACGCCCCAGGCCCCGGACCCGGCCGGGCGACCCGGCCCGCGGCACACCGGGTCCGGCCCGTGGCCCCTGCCGCCGGTGACCGGTGACCTGGCCGGTTTCGCGCGACCGCACAACGGCGCCAGGATCGGGCGCTGCCCGGTGCTGACCGGCCCGGCCGACCTGCCCAGGGGCCGCACGCTGCTGTTCTCGGTCGAGAACCTGAGCGCCGGCGACCGGATCCGGCACGTCACGCCGATCCACGGCTGGAGGCAGCCGGCCACGCTGCACCGCTGGCGCCTGCGGCCTCCGGTGGGCCTGCCCTCGGACCCGCTGGGTGAGCGCTACCGCCTGGAACTGCTCGTGGTGCCACTGGACGAGCTGAAGGCACAGGTGCGGGCCTCCGGCGGTTTCCACGCCCCGGCCGACAGCGAGGTGGCGGCAAGCCTTTTCGTCAGCCGGGGCAGCCGGTCAGCGGTGGGGTGCCCGGACGGTTTCTAGAACTCGATCTGGATGCGGGCGATCTCGGCCGACAGCGGGCCGAAGATCTCGCGGCGCAGCCGGTTGTGCTCGTCGTCCTCGTCGTAGGTCCGGTACGCGGCGGCGTCGGCGAAGTCGGCGGTGATGGTGAAGTCCCAGTTACCGGTGCGGAGCCCGGCGTCACGGCCGACCCGGACCCCGCTCATCCCCTCGATGTCCAGCGCGACGATGCCGGCCAGGCCCTGGTCGAGCAGGCCGGTGTCGGCATCCGGCTTGAGCCGGCCCATCACGACGTTGCGGATCATGTGCGTCTCCAGGTTCGGCCGATGCGGGTCGGGTCGATGCTAACGCCGGGCGCGTGAGCCGGACGAGGGCGGCCGGACGTGACGAAAGGCGCCGCCCGGCACACCGGACGACGCCTTTCGGAAGGGACTCGCTGGAACAGGGAAGCGCTACGAACCGGACTTGCGCCGGAACATCTGCTGGCTGCCGGAGGTCTCGGGGCCGTGGGCCCCGCCCACCTTGCCGCCGCCGGCCACCTCGGGCCGGTGCAGGCCGTCGTTGGCGTGCTTGCGTTGCAGAGCCTCACGGAACTTGCGCTTCGTGTCGGAATCGACGTGGCTGTCGGGCATGACCGCTCTCCTTTACTGGGGGTCGGCATCCATTTTCCGCGTCCCCAGCTTGACAGCACCGTCGGCGGCGCGCCACAGCATTTCCGCCGACCGGGTTACCGTGTCGCCTCGTCGCTGCTCACCGCGTTCACCGCCCGGAGCACCGAGTCAGCCTTCAGCCGGACCTCCCGCCACTCCTGTTCGGGGTCGGACAGCACGGTGATGGCCCCGCCGGCCCCCACGCTCACCGTGTCGCCGTCGTGCACCAGGGTGCGGATGACGATGCTCAGGTCGGCCGTGCCGTTGACGCCCAGGTAACCGAGGGCCCCCGAGTACACGCCCCGGGCGCGCTCTTCCAGCCCGGTCAGGATGCGCATCGTCCGGATCTTGGGTGCGCCGGTCATCGAGCCGCCGGGGAACGCGGCTTGCACACAGTCCACCGCCGTGCGCCCGGGAGCCAGGTCGCCCTCCACCGTCGAGACCAGTTGGTGCACCGTGCTGAATGACTCGACGTGCATCAACCGGGGGACGACGACAGAACCGGCCCGGCACACCCGCCCCAGGTCGTTGCGCAGCAGGTCGACGATCATCAGGTTCTCGGCGCGTTCCTTGACGTCACTCTCGAGTTCCTTGGCCAGACGGGCGTCTTCGGTGGGGTCGGCGGAGCGCGGCCGGGTGCCCTTGATCGGCTTGGCGCTCACCCGGCCGGAGCGGTCGACGCGCAGGAAGCGTTCCGGTGACGACGAGGCCACGCTGAACTCGCCGAGATCGAGGAAAGCGCCGTAGGGGGCGGGGTTCAGCCGCCGCAGGCGCCGGTGCACGTCGAGGGGGAGCAACTGCGTGGGGACGACGAAACGCGTGGTCAGGCACACCTCGTAGCTCTCGCCCGCCTCCAGGTGACGCCGTACGGCCGCGATGTCCTGGTGGTAGCGCGTGCGGCCGCGCTCCGGCCTGGCGACGGCCGGGGCCGGATCGGGTGGGGGTGCCGGTGCGCGGTGCCGGAGCGACGTGATCAGCCCGGAGGTCTCGGTGATCCAGGCGAGAGACGGCTCGGGGGAAGCATTCTCGGGGTCCAGCGCGACCAGGTAGACGTCGTTCTGCTCGTGGTCGAGCACCAGCAGGCGGTCGGCGAACAGCAGCACCGCGTCTGGGTGCGGCGACCGGTGCGGGCTGCGGTTCGCCGGGTCGCCGTCACACTCGTAGCCGAGATAGCCCACGTAACCGCCGGTGAAATCGAACGGCAGGTGCGGCGGCTCGGTCACGGTGAACCGGTCGAGTCGGTCGTGCAGGTGGTCGAAGAGGTTGCCCGGCACGAGGCGCTCGCCGGTCCGGTCCGTCACCCGGATCGTACGGGAATCCGCTGCGTAGCGCAGGGTTTCGCGCAGGGGCCCGCCCGGACCGCAGGTCAGGTAGGAGAACCGGCCGCCGGTCGCGCTGTCCAGCCAGGCGGCCGGGGAACCGCTCCGCAGTGCGGCGAACGCCACCTCGGCGTCGACCGGGCCGGGAATGCGGCGCACGGTGACCCGGAGCCGGGTCTTCTCGTCGTCCGTTGATGTGAGAGGTTTTTCGGGGGCCGGACGGCTGCGCCGGCGCGGCGGGGTGAGGTCGCGGAAGTTCTCCAGGATGCGCAGGCCGTTCCGGGTGAGGATGGATTCCGGGTGGAACTGGACGCCGAACAGTGGTGCGTCCGTGGCCTCCAGGGCCATCAGGGTGCCGTCGTCGGCCCATGCGGTGGCGATCAGGCCGTCGGGCAGGGGCTCCGGAACGGTCAGCGAGTGGTAGCGCACCACCTGGCTGTGCTGCGGGACGCCGGTCATCAGCCGGCCGCGGTGGTGCACCCCGCTGAGCCGGCCGTGCATGATCCGGTCGGCCGGTGCGGTGCGCGCGCCGTACGCGACGGCGACGGCCTGATGACCCAGGCAGACGCCGAGCAGCGGTACCCGGGCGGTGCGGGCCCAGGCGATGGCATCGGCGGAGAGACCGATGTCGGAGGGATTCTCCGGGCGTCCCGGGCCGGGGGAGATCACGATGTTGTCGAAAACGCCCGCGTCGCCGGACATCAGCGAGGCCCAGTTCCCGTCGTCGTTGCGCACCACGGTCGGCTCCGTGCCGTTCACCGTGGTCAGCTGCTGGAACAGGTTGTAGGTGTAGGAGTCGTAGTTGTCCACGAGCAGTGTCCGGAGCGGACTGCGTTCGCGCGTCATCGCGGACTCCTCGGGTTCGGGGGCCGGTATCGTAAGTCACTCCCGGCCCGCAGATCCTGGATTGTCCACAGATGCACCCGATCGGTGTGACCCCGCCCCAGCCGATGCTCTGGCAGGGGCCCGGCAGATTCGTGCCCCTCGGGCGGGCGGCCGGGCCGTCGCCGCAGGCCGCCGATTCCTGGCTGGTCGACGAGGGCCGTTGCCGCGGAATCGCCGAGCACCGCGCGCGTTTCGTGGGCAGCTGTGACCGCCCCGCGTCGCAGACCACCAGGTTCCTGGACGACGTGCTGGCCGCCCTGCCCCGCAGCGGCCGCTGGTTCCCCCGCGTGGACTGCACGGACGGCGAGCTGACCTACTGGCTGCGCCCGGCCCCGCCCCGGCTGGACGAGGTGGTGATGGGGCTGCCCGGCGTGGTCGATCCCCGGTCGCGACCGGAGGTGAAGGGGCCGGACCTGGCGAGGCTGGGGGAGCTGAGGCGGCAGGCAGGTCGTGTGGGGGCCGGGGAGGCGCTGCTGGTGTCGGGGGATGGGGACGTGCTGGAAGGGGCGCTGAGCACGCTGCTGTGGTGGCGCGGTGAGGTGCTGTGCTGCCCGCCGGAGGGTGCGGGGCTGCTGCCCGGCGTGACCCGGCGCCTGCTGTTGCGGCTCGCGGCCTCGTGGGCCCAGCCGGTGCGCTTCGAGACGGTAGCCCCGGCGGATCTGGACGGGCTGGAGGTGTGGTCGGTGAGCGCCCTGCACGGCATCCGTGCGGTGGTCGGCTGGTGTGGGCCCGTCGGCGGCAGGGCCGCGACGGTGCACGCGGAGCCCACGGCGCCTGCCAGGCCCTCGGCGCACGCCGAGCTCGTGATGCACGCCGAGCTCGTGATGCATGCCGGGCCGGCCACACATGTTGCCGAATGGCAGGCCGCCCTGCTGGCCCTGGCCGAGCCCCTGCCCTGAACCAGCCGTCGCGGCACGGCGATTCAGCCCGGCGAGAACCAGGCCCAGCGCCAGGTTAGTCGTCGAAGACAACCCCTGCCTCCTCCGCCGTGGCGATCAGCGCCCCGATCCGTTCTGGCGCGTTGACGACCTCGGCCATCACCGAGCCCAGCGCCGCCAGCGCCTCACGATCGGTGCCGTAGGCGCAGAACATGCCGCCCTCCGGATCGAACTTCAGCCGCCCGTCGAGCTCGGGCACCCGGGTGCGGATGAGCCACTCGGCCATCCCCTCCCAGAAATAGCCGTTCGGTTCGTGACCCGCCTCGTCGACCGCCGTGTCGGACGGGGTGTCGCCGGCGGTCAGGAGCAGGGAGTAGTGGCCCGGCGTGGTTTCGACCAGTTTCAGCGGCTGCATGTGGCGATCATGGCAGCGACCACCGACAGAATCGGATTGCGCGGCAAACGGCGAGAGGGTGGTCCAGCTTTCGCTGGACCACCCTCTCGGTGGGTCGGGGTGACAGGATTTGAACCTGCGGCCTCTTCGTCCCGAACGAAGCGCGCTACCAAGCTGCGCCACACCCCGGTGGAGCGGTCGTAACCTTACCCGACCACCGGGCCAAGACTGAAATCAGGCCCTCGGGGTCAGGGTCAGCAGGGTCGCCTCGGGCCGGCAGGCGAAGCGCACCGGCGTGTACGGCGAGGTGCCCAGACCGGCGCTGACGTGCATCCACGCGTCGTCCGGGTCGGTGCCGTCGCCCGGGTAGCGGGAGACGCCCTTGGCCCGTCCCCGGTCCAGGTCGCAGTTCGTGGTCAGCGCGCCGAAGCCGGGCACGCAGAGCTGGCCGCCATGGGTGTGCCCGGCCAGGATCAGCCCGGCCCCGTCGGCCGTCATCGCGTCCAGCACCCTCAGGTAGGGCGCGTGGGCCACGCCGATGGTGAGCGAGGCCGAGGGGTCGGCCGGGCCGGCCACGTCGGCGTACCGGTCCCGCTTGATGTGCGGGTCGTCGACGCCGACGAACTCCAGCAGCAGGTCGTTGATCTTCAGCTGCTCACGGCGGTTGTCGAGGTCGATCCAGCCGCCCTCGCGGAAGCCGTCGACCAGCTGCTGCGTGGGCAGCCGGTTGCCGTGAATGCGCTTCTTGCCGCCGTAGGGCAGCAGGTAGCGGGCCGGGTTCTTGGGCTTGGGGGCGAAGTAGTCGTTCGACCCGAGCACGAACACCCCGGGCAGCCTGAGCAGGTGCTCGTGGGCCTTCAGCACGGCCGGCACGGCCTCCGTGTGGGCCAGGTTGTCGCCCGTGCTGACCACCAGGTCGGGTTCCAGGGCGGCCAGGCCCCGCACCCACTCCAGCTTCTTCGTCTGGTTCGGCACCAGATGCAGGTCGGACAGGCAGAGCACACGTAACGGCGAGCTTCCCGCGGGCAGAACCGGCACGCTGAACCGGCGCAGCGTATAGGCCCGGGCCTCGGCGAGGGACCAGCCCAGTCCGGCGGCACCGGCGGCCATCACGGCGAGGGGAAGCTTCACGGATGTGCGCATTCGGACATCCTCGCAGGTCCGGCCAAGTCCTTCGCGGCGAACCGGAAACTGCGGCGGGTGCGACATCCGTGCAGCTCATCGCCGTCCACAGGTAGTGACGGGGTGGTGGGACGACGGTGGCCGTAAATGATGCGGGCCGGATGGTGCCCCAGTGCGAAGATGGGCCCATGCCCGACTCCCCGACCGGCCTCAAGGCCCGCCTGCGTTCCGACCTCACCACCGCGATGAAGGCCCGTGACGCCATCCGTTCCAGCACGATTCGGATGGTCATGACCGCCGTCAAGGCCGAGGAGGTGTCCGGTGACGTCGCCCGCGAGCTGTCCGACCAGGAGCTGGTCACCGTGCTGACCCGGGAGGCGAAGAAGCGCCGCGAGGCCGCTACCGCCTACGACGACGCCGGTCGCGGCGAGCTCGCCGACAAGGAGCGCGCCGAGCTGGAGGTGCTGTCCGGTTACCTGCCGAAGCAACTCTCCGACGAGGAACTCACCGCGCTGATCGCCGAGGAGGTGGCCGCGAGCGGGGCCTCCGGCCGGGCCGCCATGGGCGCCGTGATGAAGGCCGTGCGTGGCCGAGTGGCCGGGCAGGCCGACGGCGGACGGGTGGCCGCCGAGGTGAAGCGCCAGCTCGGAGCCTGATTCGCGGGTTCCGGTCCAAGAGATCGCGACACTGAAGAGCTTTGAGTCAATAATCGACGAAAGCCGGAGACCTGTGAGGGTTTCCGGCTTTCGTCGTAGGTGCTAGCGGCCGCCGCCCCCGCCGGTGTCGTTGCCGCCGCCGTTGTTGCCCCCGCCGTCGAAGGGGTTCACGGTCTCCCCGTCGTCCCCCTCGTCCTGGTCGTCGTCCTCGTCGTCGCCACCGGTGTTCGGCCCGGCGCTGAGGTAGAGCGTGACCGTGGTGCCGGTGCTGGCCCGGCCGGACGGGTCGGTGCGGGCGACGGTGCCGGCGGGCTGGTCCGAGGTCTCCAGCTCACCACTCGTGGCCACCGTGAAACCGGCGTCCTCCAGGGTGTCCTGCGCCTCGTCCGGGCTCATCCCGATGACGCCCGGGATGGTGGCCGAGGGGGTCTGGGTGAGCTTGTCGTCCGCCTCCGGGAAGTCCTTGATCTTCTTGCCCTTGAGCGCCGACGTCATGATCTCCTTCCAGATCGGCGCCGCGATCGAGCCACCGTAGACCTGCGTGTAGTAGTGGCCGTTGACGTAGAGGTGGCGCATCGGGTTGCGCTTGCCGTTCACCGTCTCCGGGCCGACCCAGACCGACGTGGCCAGCTGCGGCGTGTACCCGACGAACCAGGTGTCCTGCGAGCCGTTCGTGGTTCCGGTCTTGCCGGAGGCCGCCTGGCCGCTGGCCAGCGGGCCGGTGGCGGACGCGGTGCCCGAGGTGAACACCTTGCTCAGCCCGAGGGTGACGGTGTTGGCCACGTCGGCGTCCACGGTGCGCTTGCAGTCCTTCTCCGGCACCGACAGCTTCTTGTCGTCCCGGTCGGTGATCGACGTGATCACGATCGGTTTGCAGTAGATGCCGCCCGAGGCGAACGTGGCGTAGGCGTTGGCCATGGTCAGCGGCGACTGACTGGCGACACCCAGCACCACCGAGGGCACGCAGTTCGGGATCTTGCTGGTCTTCTTGGGGTTGTCCTTGTACAGGTTGCCGTTGATGCACTCGTCGGCCGTCGCCTGGGCGCGATGCATGCCCAGCTCCTCGGCGGTGTCTTGCACGTCGCACAGATCGAGCTGCTGTTCCATGCGGGCGTAGGCGCCGTTCACCGACTGCGCGGTGGCGTTCCACACCGTCATGTTGCTGTTGCCCTCGCTGTCACCGGCGTTGTAGACGGTCCAGGTGCCGGTCATGTTGGTGTCGGCGCAGGTCTTGAAGCTGCTGTTGGCCAGCGAGACCGGGGCGGAACCGTTGATCGGAGCGTTCAGCGACTTGCCCGCCTTGAGCCAGGTGGCCAGCACCACCGGCTTGAAGGTCGATCCGGTCTGGAAACCGGAGGAACCGCCGTACTTGTAGTCGGTGGAGTAATTGATGGTGGTGTTCTTCTTGCCCTTGTCCACGCTGTAGTACTTGTTCTGGATCATCGAGAGCACCTTGCCGGTGTTCGGCTCGACGGTGACCGACGCCGTGGCCACCCGGCTGGGGTCGCTCGGCGGCACGGCCTTCTTCACCGACTGCCACGCGGCCTTCAGGATCTTCGGGTCGAGCGTGGTCCGGATGGTGTAGCCGCCACGCTTGATCGCGTTCGCCCGGGCTTCCTGGCTCTTCCCCAGCGCCGTGAAGTCGTTGCTCTTGACCAGCAGGTTGTAGATGTAGTCGCACATGTAGGCGCGCGTCTCGGCGTTCGCGCAGCCCTGGTAGGTCGGCGTGATCTTCGTCTTCAGCTTGGTCGCGATCGCCTTGTCGCGGGTCTCCTCGTCGATCATGCCCTGCGCGTACATCTTGTTCAGCACGGTGTCGCGGCGGTTGGTGGCGGCCTCGTGCTTGTCCTTGTCGGTGAGGTCGAACTGGGTCGGCGACTGCACCATGCCGGCCAGCATGGCGGCCTGCGGCAGGGTGAGTTTCGCGGCGGTGGTGCCGAAGTAGTAGCGCGCCGCGGCCTCGACCCCGTTCACCTGGCCGCCGAACCAGGAGATGTTCAGGTAGCTCTCCAGGATCTGCTTCTTCGACAGCTTCTTCTCCAGAGCCGTCGCCAGGCGGATCTCCTTGACCTTGCGCGACTTGGTCTGTTCCTCGGCCGCGTCGTACGCCGCGTCGTCGCCCGCCAGGTAGGCGGCTTCCTTCAGGGTGTTCTTCACCAGCTGCTGGGTCAGGGTGGAGGCACCCTGCGAGACGCCGCCGTTGATCTCGTTGACCACCAGGGCGCGGATCAGGCCCTGCGGGTCGACCCCGCCGTGCTCGTAGAACCGCTCGTCCTCGATGGCCACGATCGCGTTCTGCATGAACGGCGAGATCTGGTCCAGGTCGACCGGCACTCGGTTCTCGTCGTAGAACGTGGCGATCAGTGAGCCGTCCGCCGCCAGCACCGTGGTGTTGGCGGCCATCTCGGTGTCCGAGATCTCGCTGGGCAGGTCGTTGAACGCCTTCACGGCGCTGTTCGAGGCCATGCCAGTCGCGCCGATCGCGGGAACCGCGAGGCCGGCCGCGAGGACGCCCGCCACCAGACTCGTCACCACGAAGGCGCCTAGCAGGCCCAGTACGTTGCGTGGGGCGGGTGCCGGCGACATGTCCGTAGGTTAATACGCAACCGAGCGCTGACTACCGGTCACGAGCTGCGGCGCGGTCATCAGTCACGAAGGGGCCGTGATCCGGTCCTGGGATCATCCTGCGTGTTCTGACACTGCATCCGGTGCATCAGGATGTATCGAGCATTGCTCTGTGTGACTCATTCCTGACGCGCTGCATGATTGCCCGTTGATGCGCCCTGCTCCCCATATGGCTTCCTTAAGAGCCCGAAGGGGTGGCGTAACGAATTCGGGGGCTCGAGCGATCGTCAGAGCAGAGATGTCCGGGAAGGGCCAGTTGAACTGCGCGCGACGAATGTTCGCAGGTCAATACGGTGTGACGGGCCGGTCGTGTCAATGATGACGCGGTCACTCAGACGTACTGACAAGCGAGTTAGTCGATCTCTCAATCCGGCACTATCTGTTACGAAACGGTTGCACAGAGTAACTCATCGTCACTTCGGCCGATACCGATTCATCCATCCGGCCCTTATTGGCGTAGCAGTCGCTCACCTACCGTCATCGTCAGAGGGGTTCGGCTCGGGGGTGAGCGTGGATCCACACGGGGGTCCAGGGAGGGCCGAGGGGAAATGGGTGTGACGGTGAACCAGTGGGCAACTCAGGGTGCTTGCCGCAAGAGCGACCCTGATGCACTCTTCGTTCAGGGGGCGGCGCAGAACAGGGCCAAGCTGGTGTGCATGTCCTGTCCGGTGCGGACCGAGTGCCTTTCGGATGCGCTGGATCACAAGATCGAGTTCGGGGTCTGGGGTGGGATGACCGAGCGGGAGCGCCGCGCGCTGCTCCGCCGTCGCCCGAACGTGCAGTCATGGCGTCGTCTGCTCGAGACCGCTCGTGCGCAGCAGGTCCGCATCATCGACCTGCTCAACGAGGAAGCGACCGCCAAGGTCGGCTGATCAGCAGCACTTCACCGGGCGCCTGGCCGGGATCCTCGGATCCTGTTCGGGCGCCCGGTGTTTTGCCGGTCAGGAACCAGGGCAGGGCTAGCGCGAACCGGAGAACGCCGGCTCGCTCTCGGCCAGGTCTGCGCCCACGCCGCGCAGGCCCTCCAGATCGTGCACGTCCTGCGGCCGGGCCGGCACCCGGACCACCTCGACCGCCGGATGGGCCTGCTCGAAGCGGCTGGCCACCGCCTTCTCCCGCTCGCTCAGGCGCATCCGGTCGGCGTGGATGCGGAGCAGGCCGGCCGTGATCGCGTGCTCCTCGGCGTCCTCAAGATCTTCGGCAGCCGTGAGGGCGCGCTCCGCGGACAGACCTTCGCCCGGACCGGTGTGCACCCGGTTGAGCACGAGCCCGGCCAGGGGCATCCCGTCACCCTCCAGGCGGTCCACGAAGTACGACGCCTCACGCAACGCGTCCCGTTCCGGCGCGGCGACCACCAGAAAGGCCGTGCCCGGAGCCTGGAGCAGCTGGTAGGTGGCGTCCGCGCGCTCCCGGAAGCCGCCGAACATGGTGTCGAGCGCGGCCACGAACGTCTGCACGTCCTTGAGCACCTGAGCGCCGAGCAGCTTCGTCATCAGGCCGGTGGCGGTGCCGATCGCCGCGCTCATCATCTTCAGGTAGGCCCGTCCGCCGGCCTTGGCCGGAGCGCTGAGGACGCGGATGAAACGGCCGTCCAGGAACGACCCGAGCCGCTGCGGGGCGTCGAGGAAGTCGAGGGCGGAACGGCTCGGCGGGGTGTCCACCACGATCAGGTCCCAGTCGTGCTCCCCGGCGTCGGCCTGGGCCCGCAGCTGTCCCAGCTTCTCCATCGCCATGTATTCCTGGGTGCCCGCGAACGAGCTGGAAAGTGCCTGGTAGAAGGGGTTCTCGAGAATCTGCGCGGCTTTGTCCGGCGGGGCGTGCCCCTCGATCACCTCGTCGAAGGTGCGCTTCATGTCGAGCATCATCGCGTGCAGGGTGCCACCCGCCGAGGTGTCCACTCCGGCCACCGGCCGCGGGGTGTTGTCGAGCTCGGCCAGACCCAGCGACTGGGCGAGCCGGCGGGCCGGGTCGATGGTGAGCACCACGACGCGCCGGCCCCGTTCGGCGGCGCGCAGCCCGAGCGCCGCCGCGGTGGTCGTCTTGCCCACCCCGCCGGAACCGCAGCACACCAGGATGCGGGTGTGCGGGTCGTCGAGCAGAGCGTCGATGTCGAGGGTCATGCCGCGCCCTGCTCCCCGAGCCGGGCGGCGAGCTGGTAGAGCGCGCCCATGTCGACACCGCCGGCCAGGGCGGGCAGCTCGTACACCGGGCGACCCAGGGAGAGCAGCTCCCCGCGCTCGGTGTGTTCCATGGCCACCCGGGCACCGTGCCCGGCGGCCTCCTCGAGCAGCGCGGTCGCCAGCGCGGCGTGCGAGGTGTCGTTACCGGTGGCTCTCGAGCGGCGGCCCAGCCCGGCCACCGACAGTCCGGCGAGCACCTGGGCGCGGTCCAGGTCGCCGCGGGTGGCGGCGTCCAGGGCCTCCGGCGGCAGGAACGGCTCGCGCACCATGTTCACGAACACCCCACCCACCGGCAGCCCGATCTCGTCCAGTTCGGCCACCGCGTCGGCCGTCTCCTGCACCGGCATCTCCTCCAGCACGCTGACCAGGTGCACCGCCGTCTGGCCGGAACGCAGCAGGGTCATGATCGAGTTGGCCTGGTTGCGGATCGGCCCGACCTTCGCCAGCCCGGCCACCTCCTCGTTGACATTGAGGAAGCGCGTGATCCGGCCGGTCGGCGGGGCGTCCATCACCACCGCGTCGTACACCGGTCGTTCCACTTCGGCGCTGCGGTCGCGCACCGTCTCCCGGCGCCGGACGGCCTCGTAGACCTTGCCGGTCAGCAGGACGTCGCGCACGCCCGGCGCGATCGTGGTGGCGAAGTCGACGGCGCCGATCTTCTCGAGCATCCGGCCGGCCCGGCCGAGCCGGTAGAACATCTCCAGGTAGTCCAGCAGCGCCGCCTTCGGATCGACGGACAGCCCGTACAGCTCGCCGCCGCCCGGTGCTGCGGCCACCCTGGTCTCCTCGTAGGGCAACGGGGGGACGTCGAAGAGCCGGGCGATGCTCTGCCTGCCCTCCACCTCGGCCAGCAGGGTGCGCTTGCCGCCGGAGGCCAGGGCCAGGGCCAGGGCGGCGGCGACCGTGGTCTTCCCGGTGCCGCCCTTGCCGGTGACGATGTGGAGCCGGACGCCGGGCCAGTCGGTCTCCCGGCCGTCGGGCGCCAGCGCCGGGATGGAATGTGCCGGTCGTGCCCGTCGTGGGCCGGACGAGCCCGTGCGGGAACCCTGCGATGCCACGCCCTCAAGGGTAGACAGCGCCCATCGCGACCGCAGGGCGACATGGCTGCCGAGACTCTTCCGGTGACAATCGTGCATCGTGTAGCAGAGGCAGGGCTGCACTCCAACTCGCCTGATGGATAGGCTCCGGCCATGGTCAAGTGGGAGTACGCGACGGTGCCTCTGATCGTTCATGCGACCAAGCAGATCTTGGATCAATGGGGCGAAGACGGCTGGGAGCTCGTGCAGGTGGTGCCCGGTCCTGACAGTACGAATCTCGTCGCCTATCTGAAGCGACCGCGAGACTGAACAGGTGACGGCGATGACTGGACGGATCGAAGCACGGCTCACCGAGCTGGGTTACACGCTGCCCCAGGTGGCCGCACCGGTGGCTGCCTACGTGCCCGCGGTCCTCGACGGCGACCGGGTCTACGTGTCGGGTCAGCTCCCGATGGTGGAGGGCGCGCTGCCGCTCACCGGCCGGGTGGGCAGTGGGGGCGGCGACGGGCTGATCAGCCCGTCGGAGGCGAACGGCCTGGCCCGGGTCTGCGCGCTGAATGCGCTGGCCGCCGTGCGGTCGGCGATCGGTGACCTGGACCGGATCCGGCGGATCGTCAAGGTTGTCGGATTCGTCGCCAGTGAGCCCGGATTCACCGGCCAGCCGCTGGTGATCAACGGGGCGAGCGAGTTCCTCTCCGAGGTGTTCGGACCGGTCGGCCAGCACGCGCGCAGCGCCATCGGCGTGGTGGCGCTGCCTCTGGGGGCGCCGGTCGAGGTGGAGATGGTCGTGGCCGTCAACCCGTGATCGGGTGCGGTCCGGCGATCGGATGATCAACGGGGTGACGGCGCCGATCCGGCGCCGTCTCCCGCATGCCTGCATGTTGTTCAGATGACGGACGCCGGGCCGGGCTTCGTGCTGCCCCGATGCCGGGACGGCGCCACGACGGCGTTCACGGGTGGGTGAGACCGCTGCTGCCCAGGACCCCCCGGGTGATGGCTGCGGCCAGATCGACGACGTCGGCCGTCCGGTCGTCGTCGTTCAGCACGATCAGATCGTCGACCGGCTGCTCCACCGGGTGGTTCCCGGGTCTGCGGGCCGGGCCGTCGGCGAGAACGTCGGTGAGCTCCTGGGCCAGCTGCCGCCCGGCTTCCGCCGCCCGTAGGGCGAGCCGGAGCACGGTCGAGGCCGGCACCCCGGCCTCGCGCAGGGTGCGCATCAGCTGGTAGGCCTGCGGGTCGACCAGCACCGAGCCGGTCGTCATGGGCAGGAGACCGTCGACCCCGGCGGCCTGCCCGTCCAGTCTGCGTCTTCCCCGTTCGACCGCGGTCGGGCCGGCGGCCTGCCAGAGCGCCCCGGTCGGCCCGAGATCCTCGCCCCGCGCCGCGGCGTCGATGATCATCTTGAGGGGGAGCCCGGCGTCCCGGAGTTGCCGGATGTCGCGCAGCCGGCGTAGGTGGGACTCCTGGTAGCGGGATGTGCGCCCCACCCGATTCGGTGGGGCGAGTAGTCCCTTGGTCCGGTAGGCCCGCACATTGCGTGGGGTCATCCCGGCCGCCGTGGCCAACTCCTCGATCGTGAAAGTGTCCTGCGCCCCCATCGTCATCCCCGTGTCGGCGGGCGGAGCGCCGTCCACCCGCGATTTGGTCAAGAGCTCATTGACGCCCCGTCAAAGAGTCGATCGCTAACAGTAACCACCGTACTGCCTTCGGCCGAACGGGCCTTCACCCATGGTGCAGCGAATATCAGCCGACTGTGCAATTACACACTTAGTCCGTCCGGTCAGGGGAGCGCTCGGGACATAGCATTTCGGGGTGCCGAACACCTCTGGCGACGCTTCCGTCCCGGCTGTCCCCGGTGATGCGCCGTGGCTTGGTGGCCCGGTGACCGAGGAAGCCTTCTGTGTGCTGGCCGGTAACCCGGGGCCGATGACGCTGGACGGTACGAACACCTGGATCCTCAGCGCCCCGGGCTCGGCCGAGGCGGTCGTGGTGGACCCCGGACCGGACGATGATCAGCACCTTCAGGCAGTTCTGGAGGCGGTGCGAGAACGGGGAGCCCGGGTCGTGCAGACCCTTCTCACCCACGGCCACGCCGATCACAGTGCAGCGGCACGGCATTTCGCGGAGCTCACCGGAGCGCCGGTCAAGGCTCTCGACCCGGCCCACCGGTACGGCGGGGAGGGCCTGGCCGACGGCGACGTGATCCGTGCGGACGGCATCCGGCTGGAGGTGGTGGCCACGCCGGGGCACACCGGCGACTCGCTGTCGTTTCTGTCGTCCGGCGGTCGCTCACTGCTGACCGGCGACACCGTCCTGGGGCGGGGCACCACGGTGGTCGCGCACCCGGACGGGCGGCTCGACGCCTATCTCGACTCGCTGGAACGGCTCGGTGAGCTGTCCGGCTCGGCCCGTCTGGAGCGTCTGCTGCCCGGTCACGGGCCGGCACTGGCACAGCCCGGTCTGGTCGTCGACGCCTACCTGAAGCACCGCCGGGAACGTCTCGAGCAGGTGCGCCAGGCGGTCGCCCGGGGGGCGCGCACGGCACACGAGGTGGTGGCGGTGGTGTACGCCGACGTGCCGCGCTCGGTGTGGCCGGCGGCCGAGCTCAGCGTGCGCGCGCAGCTGACCTATCTCGGGTTCACCGAAACCGCTTGAGGACGACGATCCGCCGCTCCCGCCCACCGTCCGGCCGCTGATCGGCGGCCGGACGGGAAAAGGGGTCGGTCAGCGCGCGCGGCGGCGCATCCGCTCGACGTCGATCAGCACCACGGCCCGCGCCTCCAGGCGCAGCCAGCCGCGCGAGGCGAAGTCGGCCAGAGCCTTGTTCACCGTCTCCCGGGAGGCACCGACCAGCTGGGCCAGCTCTTCCTGGGTGAGGTCGTGGGCCACCCGCAGGCCGTCGTCGGTGGGCCGGCCGAAGCGCTCGGACAGATCCAGCAGGGCCTTGGCGACCCGGCCGGGAACGTCGGAGAACACCAGGTCGGCGAGGTTCTCGTTGGTCCGGCGCAGGCGCCGGGCCAGGGCTCGCAGCAGCTGGCGGGCCACGTCGGGGCGACCGGTCAGCCAGGTGACCAGGTCGTCGTTGCCGAGCCCGATCAGCGAGGTGTCCGCCACGGCGGTCGCGGTCGCGTTGCGCGGGCCCGGGTCGAAAAGGGACAGCTCACCGAACATCTCGCCCGGACCGAGGACGGCAAGCAGGTTCTCCCGGCCGTCGCCGGAGGCGCGCCCGAGTTTCACCTTGCCCTCGACGATGACATACAACCGGTCGCCCGGGTCGCCCTCGTGGAACAGCACCTGGCCGCGGGCGACGTCGGTGGGCGCCATCGTGGCCCGTAGCGCTGCGGCGGCTTCGTCGTCCAGCGCTGCGAACAGTGGCGCCTGACGAACGACGTCGTCGTCCACCTGTTCCTCCTCACACGCCGTCCTGCTTCAGACGGCCTCATCGGTGAGGCATCATGCCCCACCAGCACGCAGTTTGCCGCACCCGGCGGTCCACGGTTACACCAGGGGCCGAGAACGGTCACCCGCAGTGCGTCGGTGACGCACTGCGTGGCCGTACGGCATCGGTGGACACACCGTCGTGCCGTGTCCGGGATGCTTACATCCCATCATGGCGGAAAGGGCTGTGAGCTGTGGAATCGGGGCACGGTCGAAATCGTCCCCGGGAGCGCCGGAAAGACCTCAGGCAACCGCCCCGGCCCGGTAGGCCAGGATGCTCGCGGCCTCGCCGGTCACCGCCTCGAGCATCTTCTCGTAGCGGGTCAGCTCGTCGAGGGCCCCACGCAACCGGATCAGCAGACCGCCCTCACCGGCGCGGACGTCGGTGGGCGCGATGCCGATCAGGCGACGCAGGCCGGTGGGTGGGGCGCACACGGTGCCGTAGAGGCCGGGCGGCGTCAGCGGTTCGTCGAGGTCCGCGACCGAGGCGACGGCCAGGTCGATGCGGGCGAGAATCAGCCGCCGCCAGTGGTCGACGTCGCGCTGCGCCGCCACCAGCGACCGGTGGTAGTCGGCGAGTTCTTCGACCGGCATCGCCGAGAACGACAGGGCGGTGAGTGGATCGGTCAGGCCCAGGGCCACTTCTTCTCCTCTCCCCGGGCAGCTGCGGAGAGCGCAGGCGCGGCGGTACTGGCGGGACCGACCACCCGGATCTGAAGGGTCGGCGATTACGCAAGAGTGTTCGTCGGTGATCTTCTGGCGCTTGAGCCGGGTGCACCGCGCTCACACTCCCGGCGGACCACGGTCGGGCCAGGCGTTCGGCGCTTCGGGTTATGCGGGGCGACCTGCGACGATGCCGGTCTCGACCATCCGGGTGGCCAGACGGTGACTGATCGGTAACGGCGCTCGCGGGGGACCGGATTGTCGGTGGTGACGCGTACGCTGAGCGCGTGACACCGCGAAACGGGCAGAAAGCCGGGGTAGCCGAGAGCTCGATCGCGCTCACGCGCCGGGCCCGCAAGATCCATCGGCTACTGGCCGAGCGGTATCCCGACGCGCACTGCGAGCTCGACTTCACCAGCCCGCTCGAGCTGCTGGTCGCCACCGTCCTGTCGGCGCAGACCACCGACAAGCGGGTCAACCTCACCACCCCCGTCCTGTTCGCGAAGTACCGCTCCGCCGCCGACTACGCCGCGGCCGACCGCACCGAGATGGAAGAGATCCTGCGGCCGCTGGGCTTCTACCGGGGCAAGACCGACTCCCTGCTGAAGCTGGGCGCGCGCCTGCTCGAAGACTTCGACGGCGAGGTTCCCGGCAAGCTGGAGCAGCTGGTCAAGCTGCCGGGGGTCGGCCGCAAGACCGCCAACGTCGTGCTCGGCAACGCCTTCGGGGTTCCGGGCATCACCGTCGACACGCACTTCGGCCGGTTGTCCCGGCGGTTCGGCTGGACCGACTCCGAAGACCCGGTCGAGATCGAGCACCAGATCGGCGCGCTCTTCCCGAAGAAAGACTGGACGATGCTGTCGCACCGGCTGATCTTCCACGGCCGCCGCACCTGCCACGCCCGCAAGGCGGCCTGCGGGGCCTGCCCGGTGTCCGACCTGTGCCCGTCCTACGGCATCGGCGAGACCGACCCGGTGAAGGCGGCCAAGCTGCTGCGCGACTCGGCCTTCGGCGCGGTCCCCGCGTGAGCCCCGATCCCACCCCGGACTGGCTCGACCGGCTGACCAAGGCCGTGCTGGAGCCCGATGCCCAGGCCGCGTTCGGCACCGTGATCGCCCCCGGCCCCGACGCCCGGCACTCGGCCGTGCTGGTGCTGTTCGGCCAGGGGCCCGAAGGCCCCGACGTGCTGCTCACCGAGCGCGCCTCCACCCTGCGCTCGCACGCCGGGCAGGTCGCGTTCCCGGGCGGCCGGATGGACCCGGACGACGCCGACCCGGCCGCGACGGCCCTGCGCGAGGCCCAGGAAGAGGCCGGGGTCGACCCGGCGGGCGTCAGCGTGCGGGCCGAGTGCGCCGAGCTGTTTCTGCACGTCACCAACTTCCGGGTCACGCCGGTGATCGGCTGGTGGCACGACCCGTCCCCGCTGCGTCCCGGTGATCCGGCCGAGGTGGAACGGGTGGTGCGGGTACCGCTGGCCGAGTTGCTCGATCCGGCCAACCGGTTCACGGTCGCCTTCCGCGACCGCCGCGCCGGACCGGGCTTCCAGGCGTCCGGGCTGTTCATCTGGGGCTTCACCGCCGGCGTGCTGAGCTGGATGCTCCGGCTGGCCGGGCTGGAGAGGCCGTGGGACGGCACGCGAATACTTCAGGTTCCTGAGCAACAGGTTCGCGTCGCGGCGCGTCAGGAACTCCGCAGAGATCTTTCCGAACAACAGGGGCTGAGCCCGGACGAGGTGGACGCGCCGTGATCGACATCATCCTGGTGCTGATCATGCTCGGCTACGCCATCTCCGGCTTCCGCCAGGGTCTGGTGGTCGGCCTGCTCTCGCTCGGCGGGTTCGTCGGCGGCGCGCTGCTGGCCATGTACTTCGTGCCGCAGCTGGTCTCCGGGCTGGAGGCCGGCACCCGGCGCTCCATCATCACGCTGCTCGCCGTCATCTTCACCGCCTGGGCCGGGCAGTTCCTCGGCGCCATGATCGGCGGCCGCATCCGGCAGGCCGTGCCCGAGGGCCCCGTGGCCTGGGCCGACCACGTGATCGGCGCTGCTGCCGGGGTGCTCGCGGTGGCACTGGTGCTGTGGTTCGTGGCCGGTGCGGTGCGCGGCGGACCGTCCGAGCAGCTCTCCCGCACGGTGGCCGACTCCAAGGTCATCGCCACCATCGACGACCTGGTGCCGACCCAGCTCACCAGCGTGGCCGACCGGTTCCGCGACGCGGTGGGCTCCAGCAACTTCCCCCGGGTGTTCGCCGGCGTGCAGTCGGAAGACATCTCCCCGGTCGAGGCCCCCGACCAGAGCCTGGTCGACAGCCAGGCGGTGGCCAAGGCCCGCAAGGCGGTCGTGAAGATCACCGGTGAGGCCAGCAGCTGCGACCGCGGCCAGGAGGGCAGCGGCGCGGTGGTCGCTCCGCAGCGCGTGGTCACCAACGCCCACGTGGTGGCCGGTGTCAGCCAGCCCAAGGTGCAGGTGGGCGGCAAGGGCAGGCTGTACGACGCCCGGGTGGTGTCGTTCGATCCCACCCGCGACCTGGCCGTGCTCGCGGTGCCCAAGCTCAACGTGACACCGCTGGAGCTGTCCGGCGACCTGGAACGGGGTGACGACGCGGTGGTGGTCGGCTTCCCCAACGACGGCCCGTTCAAGGTGTCACCGGCCAGGGTCCGTTCCATCGTGCGGGCCACGGGTGAAGACATCTACGGCAACGAGGGCGCGATCCGCGAGGTCTACTCGCTCTACGTCAAGGTGCGGCCGGGCAACTCCGGCGGCCCGGTGCTCGACCCGTCCGGCAAGGTGGTCGGCGTGGTGTTCGCCAAGTCGCTCGACGACGCCGACACCGGCTACGCCCTCACCATGGACGAGGCCCGCGAGGCGATCCAGACGGGTGCGGCGAAGTCGGAGAAGGTCAGCACCGGCAAGTGCGCCAACAGCTAGAACCTGGTTAGAGCTCCCTGAGCCAGCTGATCAGGGCCTGGGTGACCCGCTCCGGGGCCTCTTCCGGCAGGAAGTGGCCGGCGCCGGGAACCGACTCGAACCGCAGCGGTCCGCTGACCCGGCGGTGTGAGGCGAGCACGCTGGGCAGCAGCACGTAGGGGTCTTCCTCGCCGTGCAGGCTGAGTACCGGCACGCCGATGGGCTCGTCCACCGCGGTGGCGAACCGGCGTCCGTCCTGCCGGGGAACCGAGCGCACCGCCCAGCGGAAGTACTCCATGGTGCTGTGCGCGACGAACGGCACGCGGATGGCGCGACGATACACGTCGAGGCCCTCGTCGTCCGGAAAACCGCTGGTGGACGACCACTCCCGCAGCAGGTCGCCGACCAGGTCCTCGCGGGTCAGACGGCGTTCCGGGCGCATCGGTATCTGGAACTCCAGCACCCGGCGCCAGGCCCGTCGCTGCCGGGGGTCGCGGGTGAGGGCCTTGCGCATGACCAGGGGGTGGCCCATCGAGACGGTGGCCACGGCGCGGGTCAGCTCGGGCACCAGGCCGGGCATCGACCAGGCCAGCCAGCCGCCCCAGTCGTGGCCCACGATGACCGCCTCGGACTCGCCCAGCGCCTTGATCACGCCGGACACGTCGGTGGCGGAGGTCATCGGGTCGTAGCCGCGCGGCGGTTTGTCCGACGAGCCGTAACCCCTGAGGTCCATGGCGACGGCCCGGAAGCCGGCGTCGGCCAGCGCGGGCAGCTGGTGCCGCCAGCTCCACCAGAACTGCGGGAAGCCGTGCAGCAGCAGTACCAGCGGACCCTCACCGGCTTCGGCCACGTGGAAGCGGGCGCCGTTGGCGGCGACGAAGCGGTGAGTCCAGGGGCCGCGGATCAGGGTGTCGGCGGAGTCGACGTAGAGCGGACCCGCCGGATCCAGGGCGGGGCCGGGGGTCTCGGGCGTGGGTGCGGGGGAGGCGGCGCGGTGAATCTTCACCGGGCGGGCGAGGTCACGGGCGGACGCTGCCCTTCACGGCGGCGAGGGTCTGCTTGGTGGAGGCGATCGCCCGCTCCGGCGGCTTGATCTTCTTGGCCTGGGAGACCCCGATGAGCCCGAGAAGACCGGCGACCGCCAGCAGCAGCACGGTGATGATCAGGAAGGCCAGCCATTCCGGGAGGCCGATGGCGACCAGGGCGTACCCGACGGTGATCACCAGGGTGATGGTGGCCAGGAAGCCCAGGTATCCGGCTGCGCCGAACATCCCGCCGGCGACGGCGCCGCGCTTCACGTCGTCCTTGATCTCGGCCTTGGCCAGAGCGACCTCGTAACGGACGAGTGCGGAGAGGTCCTCACTCGCCTGGGCCACGAGCTGACCTATCGTCCGTTCCTCGGCCATCAGCAACTCCTGCGTCAATGATCTACGCGGCCGGGTCACCGCGACCAGATGAGCCTATTCGACCGTTCCCGGTTTGCGCCGGTCAGGAGGGCAACAGCGCTGTTCCGAGTCGGTCTCGGCCTCACCCGTCCGGCGGTGCGGAGGCCCCTGAGGACCGTCCCACCGGTCACCGGTGGCCCACGGGTGCGGGGGCCGGAGCTCATCGACGTCCTCAATCGGCCCGGATGCGCGCTGCCTCGGTCGCGAAAGCCCTGGCCGGCGGCGGTTTCTCGCCGGCGAACCAATGGGGGACGACGCGGCCGTCCGCGATCTCCCAGGTGCCGACGATCCGGCCGCCGTGCAGAACCACGGGCGAGATCCAGCCGGCCGCCCGGCTGACCAGGCCCCGGTGCGCGGCGGCGAGCATGAGGGTGTCGGAGGTGCCCGCGCCCAGCACATAGGCGTCGAACGGGCCGAGGAGGCGGACGTCGCGATGGGGTTTTGTGGTGGCCAGCGCATCGGCGTGCTCGCTGGGCAAGAACACGGTTCTGCCCTCCACCTCGACCTCGGTGAGCTGATCCCTGATTTCCGCGAACCAGGCCCGGAGCCGGCCTTTCTTGGTGTTGCCCCGAGTCAGCCAGGCGTCAAAGGTCTCGGGCGTGGCCGGCCCGTAGGCGCCGAGGTAGGCGGAGATCACCGTGGGCGCGGCCTCGTCCGGATCCGGCAGACCTTTCCAATCGGGGACGACGTGGGCAGGCGTGGTAAACGTGATCCTGGAGCCCTGAGCCGGGCCATGACAGAGCGCCCCTCGCCAGGCGAGCGGCTTGAGCACCGCGCCCCACCCCGAGCGCAGTTCGGCCTCAAGTCCAGCGAATTGCCTGCGCCTGAGCAAGGCGGTGACGAGCTCTTCCCGGCTCAGCGCGGCGTTGTTCAGGATCTCCCGCACGGCCTCGGTGAGCTGGTCGACCTGGACCGGGGTGGCGCCGAAATTCTTCTGCCAGCTGGGCTTTTCCCAGGTGCGGGCGTCGGCCATCAGGGAAAGGACATTGGCGGCCTGATCGGGGCGGTGCAGGTGCAGGGTGCCGCGAACGGTCCAGGTCTTGAGCAGCGTCCCATTCTTCAGGTTTGCCTTCAACTGGGAGGTGTCGGGCTCCTGCTGGCGGGTGGCGACGGTTTGGCTTGCGGCAGAGGCGACTTGGGCCTGGATGCCGCAGAGCCTCTGGATGATGTCGTTGGTGGATTCGGCGGTGCGAGGGCTCAGGAACTGGCGGGTCAGGCGCCAGGCCAGGAGCTGGGCCGGGGTGATCTGCACAGTTGGCATTGTGGTGGCTCGGGGCCGGGGGAAACAGGAGAACCCCGTGGTCGGGTGACCACGGGGTTCCGAGGAGAGCCACCTGTCGGACTCGAACCGACGACCTGCTCATTACGAATGAGCTGCTCTACCAACTGAGCTAAGGTGGCGCCGCCGTTCCAGCACGTGTGCTGAAGCAACGGTGCACGAGTATACGGGTTCTGAGGAGTGCTCGTGACCGGGCCCCGCCGATGGGCTACTCGCAGCGGGTTCCCTCGGCCGGCAGGGCACCGGTGAGCAGGTAGTCCTCGACCTTCTCGTCGATGCACGAGCTGCCCTGGTGGTAGGCCGTGTGCACGGTTCCCTCCCAGGTCAGCAGGCGTCCGGAGTCGAGCTGGGAGGCCAGGGCCTGTGCCCACTCGTACGGGGTCGCCGGGTCGTCCTCGGTGCCCAGCACCAGGATCGGGGCCGCGCCCTCGGCATGCAGCTCCTTGCGCTCCATCACGGCCTTGTACGGCCACTGCGTGCACCCCAGGCCGCCCCAGCCGATCGAGCCGCCCAGCGGGGCGTACTCCTGGCTCAGCTTCTCGGCGTCGGCGGCGATCTCGTCGGGGGTGCGGGTCTCGGGCACGTCGAGGCAGAAGATCGCCGGGTTGGCAGCCAGAGTCTGGCCGTACTGCCCGTTGCTGCTGCGCTCCAGGTAGGTGTCCGCCAGCGACAGCAGGCCGCTGCCGTCGCCCTTCGTGGCCTGGGTCAGGCCGGTGGTCAGCAGCGGCCACAACTGCTGCGCGTACAGCGCCTGGGCGATACCCGTCAGCATCAGGGCCTGGGTCAGGGGCCGATTCGTGTCGTCCGTGGTCAGCGGGTTGTCGTCGGCCCGGTCCACCAGCGTGGCCAGCTGGGCCAGGCCCTCGTCGACGGTGCCCCGCAACGGGCAGTCGCCCTCGGCCTGGCAGTTCGTCACGTACGCCTTCAGCGCCCGGGAGAAACCCTCCGCCTGCCCCGCCGTGTACTCCTCCGCCGTGGTCGACGGGTCGATCGCGCCGTCGAGCGTCATCCGGCCGACCCGCCAGGGGAACGTCTCCGCGTACCAGGCGCCGAGATACGTGCCGTACGAGGCGCCGTGATACGAGAGGACGTCGTCCCCGAGCAACTGCCGCAGGACGTCCATGTCCTTGATCGTGCTCAGCGTGTCGACGTGCTCGAGCAGGTCCTGGTCGGTGTTCTTCTGGCACGCCTGGGCGAAGCTCTTCGCGGAGGCGACGGCGGCGTCGATCTCGGCCTCGTCGTCGGGAGTGCTCTCGGCCGACGTGTACTGGTCGTACTGCTTGTCGGTGAGACAGGCGACCGGCGCCGACTCACCCACACCGCGCGGGTCGAAACCGACCACGTCATAACTGCGCAGGATGCTCGAGCCGAATGCCTGCTCGGCCACCTTGGCGTAGTCCAGGCCGGACACCCCCGGGCCGCCGGGGTTCACCACCAGCGAGCCGATCGGGTCGTCGCCGGAAGCCGGCAGCTTGTTCACCGAGATGCTGATGGTCTCGCCGGACGGGTCGTCCCAGTCGACCGGCACCTGGAACTTCATGCACTCGAAGTCGCTGTCGCACTCCGACCAGGTGACCTTCTGGTCGTAGAACCTGGCGTAGTCCGGGTTCTGCGCCGGATCGGTGACGCCCGACGGCACGGTGCCCGCCGACGGCAGCGCCGTGGGGTCTGCCGTGGAGCCGCCGTCCGAGCTGGAACTCGGGAACGAGCACGACGCGGTGCCCAGAAGCACCGCCGCGAGAAGGATCAGGGACCGGACGGCGGGTCGGGGCTCCCGCCGGTCGCTGCGGAACATCGCTCTCCTCGGCATGGCTGGTGATCGATTCGACCGGACCAGAACGCTATCGAACCCGGCCGGGCCGGGAGGGCAGGCGGTGCGGCCGGGCCATGCCGGTTCAGGCCGCCGGCCGCAGCTGCACCATCAGCGACTCCAGCGCCAGCAGCGGGGAGACGTTGGCCTCGATGCGTTCCCTGGCCACGCCGATCGCCTCCATGCGCCGCAACGTGGAGGTGGCCGAGCTGTTGCGCGCCTCGGCCCGGATCAGGTCGGCCATCTCGGCGTTCACCAGGTCGATGCCGTCACCACCGGCCGTGCCGAGCTGGAGCACCAGCACGTCGCGGTACAGCGAGAGCAGGTCGATCAGCGAACGGTCGAGCACGTCACGCTGCGCCCGGGTGGCCCGCCGCTTCTGGTTCTCTTCCAGCTGCCGCACCTGCGTGCGCACGGCCGGGGGCAACGTGGACAGCCCTTCCGCGCCGAGAGACCGCAGCAGCGCTGCCTTCTCGGTGGCGTCGCGCTCGGTGGTGCGTGACTTGGACTCCTCGGCGCAGACCTCGACCAGCTGCCCGGCGGCCAGCACAGCCGCCCCCACGCTGCGCAGCGTGGAGGGCAGTTTGAGTACCTCGCGACGGCGGATGCGGGCGTCTTCGTCGAGCGCCAGCCGCCGGGCCAGCCCGATGTGGCTCTGGGCCGAGCGGGCGGCGAACGCGGCGATGGCCGGGTCGGCGCCGTCGCGCCGCACCAGCAGGTCGGCAACCGCGTCGACCGGCGGGATACGCAGCCCGATCCGGCGGCAGCGTGAGCGGATCGTGGTGAGGACGTCGTCGGCGCTCGGGGCGCACAGCAGCCAGACCGTGCGCGGCGGCGGCTCTTCCACGGCCTTGAGCAGCACGTTGCCGGAGGAGTCGTTGAGCCGGTCGGCGTCTTCGATCACCACCACCCGCCAGCGTCCCTCGGACGGGCTGCGCTGGGCGAGCTGGATCAGCGGCCGAACGTCGTCGACCCGCAGCTGGACGTGCTCCGTGGCGATCAGGCTGACGTCGGCGTGTGCGCCGGACAGAGCCGTGGTGCAGGCGTGACACACCCCGCAGCCGCCCTCAGGACACTGCAACGCCGCCGCGAACGCCCGGGCCGCGGTGGACCGGCCGGAACCCGGCGGGCCGGTGATCAGCCAGGCGTGGGTCATGCCGCCCGCGAGACCGGCGGCGTCACCGGAGTCGGGCCCGGAGTCGACGCCCAGACCGGCGCCCTCCGCGACGATCTGGCTCGCTGCCCGCACCGCCTTGCGCAGAATCGTGATCGCGGCTTCCTGCCCGACCACGTCGTCCCAGACGCTCATGCCTGCCGCCGTCCACGCCGACGACCCGGCGCACCGGTGTCGATCGGGCCGGTCTCGCTGTCGGGGAGCGTGATCGTGCGGTCTTCGTCGTCACCGATCGGCGCGTCGTCGGGCAGGTGGATGGTGCGCGGGGGAGCGGACGCCGGCGGCGGCGCTGCCTGTAAGTCCTGCTCCGGCAGGTCGAACCGTTCGGTCGGCGGGGCCGGGTGCTGCGGTGCGCGCGGTGTTTCGCGCGGCGTCTGCGGCACCGGGCTGGTGTCGCCCTCGTACTGCTGCGGCGGTTCCGGCTGTACCGGGCGGACCGGCACCGTCGGATCGGCGGGCTCGACCACGGGCGGTCCCCAGAGATCGTCCTGCGGCGGCATCTGCTGCGGGTCCGGATCGGAAGTGCTTGCGGGAGAAGGCGGTGCGGCACGTCGCCCACCCAGCCGACCCGGCATCTGCACCGGCTCGGTGACCGGGCCCAGCGCCGCGGCCGCGGCGGCCGCACTGGCCCGCCGGTCGACCTCCTCGCGGTTGCGCTGCGACTCCTGCGCCCGCAGCTCCCGCTCGGCCTCCTGCTGGAGCTGCCGCTCGGCCTCGTCCCGCGCCCGGCGTCGCGACTCCTCACGCTCGCGGGCCTCTTCCACCCGGCGACGGCGCAGGTCGGCGTCCATGCGCAGCACCTCGGCCTCGGCGGCGGCGCGGCGCTCGCGGGAGGAGTCCTCCTCGGCCAGGCGCTCGTCGAGCTGGGCCCGGCGGCGGGCGGAGACCGGCAGCACCTGGCGCACACCCTCGCGGATCAGCTGCTGGATCTGGTCGGGGGCCAGACCGGCGTCGATCACCAGGTAGCGGTGCGGCGTGCGCCGGGCCAGGGCCAGGAACTCGGCCCGCACCCGCTCGTGGAACTCGTCGGCCTCCGACTCCAGCCGGTCCTCGCCGGCCCGGGTGCTGTCACGGGCGCGGCGTGCCTTGCTGATCACCGGATCGACGTCGAGCAGCACGGTGAGGGCCGGGCGCAGACCGTCGGTGGCCCACTCGGAGATGCGCTGCACCTCGTCGCCGTCCAGGTCGCGGCCCGCGCCCTGGTAAGCCACGGACGAGTCGATGTAGCGATCGGTGACGACGACCGCCCCACGCGCCAGCGCGGGCCGGACCACTGCCTCGACGTGGTGGGCGCGGTCGGCCGCGAACAGCAGCGCCTCGGACCGGCTGCCGATGTCGGAACCGTTGCCCAGCAGGACCTCTCGCATGCGCACACCGGCCGGGGTGGCACCGGGCTCCCGGGTGAGCACCACGTCGTGACCCTGGTCGGAACGCAGCCAGTCGGCCAGCATGCGGGCCTGGGTGGACTTGCCGGTGCCGTCGCCACCCTCCAGCGCCACGAACACGCCGGGGTAGGCGACCTGGGCGCGGGCGGCCGGGCGGGTGCGGCGCGAGGACCAGAACGTGCGCAGGTCTTGCAGCAGGCCGGTGCCGGGCTGGTCGTCCATCTGCCGGTAGGCGGCGAAGCCCAGCGCCACCACGAGCACGGCGGCGATCAGGAACACGAACGCGGCGCCGTTGTAGCTGAGCTCGTGCGCGTCGGTGAAGTGGAAGGTGTGGCGGCCGATCACCGCGGCCAGGCCCGGCCCGAGAGCCAGCACCAGCACCAGCACCACCCGCGACGCCGAGGCCAGGAAACCGAAGGTGCGGCCGCGCACGGTGTCGTCGACCGTGAGGCCGAGCAACGTGTAGCCGGTGACCCAGGCGATGCCGCCGCAGGCGCCCAGCCCGACGGTGAGCAGGGAGGCCATCACCATGTTCGGGATCAGCGCGATGGCGGCGAGGAAACCGCCGGCGGTGATCAGCGCCAGGCCGAACAGCCGGAACCGGGAGAAGCCGTCGAGCAGCCGCGGCCCGGCCCACATGCCGGCGGCCAGGCCGATGAAGACCGAGGCGAAGAGCATGCCGTAACCCGGCTGCCCGGCACCCAGGTCGTGCACGTAGGTCTGGGCCAGGCCGATCACGAAACCGGCTGCGGCGAACGCGCCGAGCATGCCGATGACCAGGCCGCGCACCACCGGGGTGGCACCGATGAACTGCCAGCCGCTGACGATGGACCGGAGGATGGACTCGTGTTCACCGGACTCGCCGGCCTGCCGCTTCGGGATCGGCAGCCGGGCGATGACCAGGCCGGACACGATGAAGGTGAGGGCGTTGGCGTAGAGCGCCAGATCGATCGGGTTGGTGCCGAGCGCGTCGAAGGCGTTGTCGAGAACGCCGTTGAGCAGGCTGAGGCCGGAGAACACCAGGGCGGCGACCGGGGCCGTGCCGTAGGTGGTGACCAGGCTCATCTGGTTGGCGGCCTCAAGCCGGTTGCGCGGCACCAGGTTCGGCACCGTCGCCTCCTTGGCCGGGCCCCAGAACAGGGCCAGCACCTCGATCAGCACGGTGGCCACGTAGAGCCAGGACAGCGAGCCGACCAGTGGGATCGAGATGAACAGCAGACCGCGCAGTACGTCGCCCGCGACCATGACGAACTTGCGGTTCATCCGGTCGGCCAGGGCACCGGCGATCGGCCCGAGCAGCACGGCCGGGGCCAGGCGCAGGATCAGGACCCCGGCGATGGCCAGGTTGGTCTCGGCGTAGGAGCCGCCGGCCAGGGTGCCGGCCATCGCGGTGGTGGCGAGCAGCCCGAGCCAGTCGCCGAACGACGAGCCGGCCAGGGCCAGCCAGAGCCGCCGGAACGACGGCACCCGCAGCACCGCCGCCACGTCGTGGTCCTGCTCGGGCACGTCGGCGTGGAGCGAGCCGGCACCGGGCTGTTGTCCGCTCTCATGCTGTCCGCTGGCTGTCACTCGGTCAGGGTAACGGGCAGCACAGACAGTCTTCGGAATCGTTCACCCGCGCCGCTCAGCCCACGGCAGGCGGTTTCCGCCGGGCTACACAGGGCACGGTGCGATCGTCGTCCTCACCAAGGATTTCAACGGTGGACGACGGAACGACCGGCTGCGCGCGGCCCGGTCAGGGCGATTCGGCGTCATGAACACCGAGACCGCCCCGAACCGGGCAGCGCGGGCGGACCTAGTCCGTGCTGGCGGCCGCGGTCTGCTTCGAGGTGCCCGTGGCCTTCTTCGCCGGGGCCTTCTTGGCGGTGGACGTGGCCTTCTTCGCGGTGGTCTTCTTGGCCGCCGTCTTGGTGGCCGTGGCCTTCTTGGCGGTGGTCTTCTTCGCGGCCGTCTTCGTCGTCTTCTTCGCCGTGGACTTCTTGGCGCCCTTGCGCGGGCCCGCCGCCCGCTTCTCGGCGAGCAGCTCGGCCGCCCGCTCCAGGGTGACTGTCTCGACCGCGTCGTCCTTGCGCAGCGTGGCGTTGGTCGTGCCGTCGGTGACGTAGGCGCCGAACCGGCCGTCCTTGATCACGATCGGCGACTTGGTCTCCGGGTCCTCGCCCAGCTCCCGCAGCGGCGGCGCCGCCGCCCGGCGGCCCCGCTGCTTGGGCTGCGCGTAGATCGCCTTGGCCTCGTCCATGGTGATCGTGAACAGCTGGTCCTCGGTCTCCAGCGACCGCGAGTCGGTGCCGCGCTTGAGATACGGCCCGTAGCGGCCGTTCTGCGCGGTGATCTCCTCGTTGGTCTCCGGGTCGACCCCGACCAGGCGCGGCAGTGACAGCAGCTTCAGCGCGTCGTCCAGGCCGATCGTCTGCACGTCCATGCTCTTGAACAGGCTGCCGGTGCGCGGCTTGGCCGACTTCGGCGCGTCCTCGGGCAGGATCTCCGTGACGTACGGGCCGAACCGGCCGTTCTTGGCCACGATCTGGTGACCGGTGTCCGGATCGGTGCCGAGCTCGCGGTCCCCGTCGGCCTGCGTCTCCAGCAGCTCCCGGGCCTTCTCGACGGTCAGCTCGTCCGGGGCCACGTCGTCGGGAACGCTGGCGCGCTTCGTCTCGCCGTCCTCACCCGGAACCTCCAGGTAAGGGCCGTAGCGACCGACGCGCAGCACGATGCCCTCGCCCAGCGGCACCGAGTTGATGTCGCGGGCGTCGATGTCACCCAGGTCGTCGACCAGCGGCTTGAGCCCGTGCATCACGTCGGGCCCGGCCGGTGGCGCGCTCCCGTTGCCGTTCGCCGATCCGTCCCCGAAGTAGAAGCGCGACAACCAGGCCCGGCGGTCCTGCTCACCGGCGGCGATCTGGTCGAGGTCGGCCTCCATCGAGGCGGTGAAGTCGTAGTCGACCAGCCCGCCGAAGTGCTCCTCCAGCAACCGGGTGACGGCGAACGCCAGCCAGGTCGGCACCAGGGCGTTGCCCTTGTGCCCGACGTACCCGCGGTCGACGATCACGCTGATCGTGGCGGCGTAGGTGGACGGCCGGCCGATGCCCCGTTCCTCCAGCGCCTTCACCAGGCTGGCCTCGGTGTAGCGCGGGGGCGGGGAGGTGGTGTGACCGTCGGCCGAAAGATCGCGAGCGTCGAGCAGATCGCTCACCGCGAGCTCCGGAAGGCGCCGTTCGCCGTCCTCACCGCCGTGCCGCTCCTCGTCGCGTCCCTCCTCGTAGGCCGCCAGGAAGCCGCGGAAGGTGATCACGGTGCCGGAGGCACCGAACACCGCGTCGCGTCCGTCGCTGGTCCGCGCGCCCAGCCGGATCGTCGCCGTCGAGCCCCGCGCGTCCTCCATCTGCGAAGCCACGGTGCGCTTCCAGATCAGCTCGTAGAGCCGGAACTCGTCACCGCTCAGCTCGCGCGACACCTGCGCCGGGGTGCGGAAACTGTCGCCGGAGGGGCGGATCGCCTCGTGCGCCTCCTGGGCGTTCTTGGACTTGTTGGCGTAGACCCGCGGCGAGGCGGGCACGTACTCCGGGCCGTAGAGGTCCGAGGCCTGCTGCCGGGCGGCGTTGACCGCCTGGTCCGACAGCGTGGTGGAGTCGGTACGCATGTAGGTGATGTAGCCGTTTTCGTACAACGACTGGGCGGTGCGCATCGCCTGACGGGCCGACAGCCGCAGCTTGCGGCCGGCCTCCTGCTGAAGGGTCGAGGTGGTGAACGGGGCCGCCGGACGCCGCCGGTACGGCTTCTCCTCCACGCTGCGGACCGTGGGGTGGGCGCCGTCGAGCGCCCGCACCAGCACGTTCGCCGCTTCCTCGTCGAGGTGCACGACGTCTGCCGAGGTGAGCTGACCGGCGTCGTTGAAGTCGCGGCCGGTGGCCACGCGGCGCTCGTCCAGGGCGACCAGCCGGGCCTCGAACCAGCGGCCCGCCTGGGCGTGGCCGGCGGACGCGGCGAAGTCGCCGGTGATGTCCCAGTAGGACGCGGAGCGGAACGCCATCCGTTCGCGCTCACGCTCCACCACCAGACGGGTGGCGACGGACTGCACCCGTCCGGCGGACAGCCCGGCCCGCACCTTGCGCCACAGCACCGGGGAGACCTCGTAGCCGTACAGCCGGTCCAGGATCCTCCGCGTCTCCTGGGCGTCGACGAGGCTCTTGTCCAGGTCGCGGGTCTGCTCCAGGGCGCGCCGGATCGCCTCGCGGGTGATCTCGTGGAACACCATGCGGTGCACCGGGATCTTCGGCTGGAGCACTTCCAGCAGGTGCCACGCGATGGCCTCGCCCTCGCGGTCCTCATCGGTGGCGAGGTAGAGCTCGTCAGCTTCCTTCAGGGCTCGCTTGAGCTCGGTGACCTTCTTCTTCTTGTCCGCGTCGACGACGTAGTAGGCCTCGAAGCCGTTCTCCACGTCGACGGCGAACTTGCCGAAGGGGCCCTTCTTCATCTCCGGTGGCAGCTCGCTCGGCTGGGGCAGGTCGCGGATGTGGCCGACACTCGCCTCGACGTCGAACTCCGGGCCGAGGTACTCGGCGATCTTCCGGGCCTTGGTCGGCGACTCGACGATCACGAGCCGCCTGCCGTTCGCGGTCTTGCTGGCGGCCACAGGCTCACCTTTCCTGACGCATTTTTTACTGACGCATGTCCACGGCGCCCGCTCCGGCGCCCGGCTCCCAGCAGCGGGACAGGCAGGGGAAGGCCCTTCCTCACGCGACTGCGGCGGGACGCTACACAACGCGCACCGGTGAAGCACCGTAACCCGAGAGCGGTCGATGTGGATGCCGACTGCCCACCGGGCTGTCACATCTCCGCTGCGAGAGTGGCACGCAAAGTGACGACTGGCCACCCCCGGCCCAAACCGTCCGAGTCCATCCGAGTGTGTTCAGCGTCACACCCAATGCCGCTAAACGGCGCTTGCCCAGGGTGTGTGTCTTGAGCGTTACCCGGGGTTCTCGTCGGGTTGCGCCGAGGCGCTAGGGTGATTTGAGCACGAGTGCGAAGAATAAGGCCCTCATGTTGGCAGTGTGGGTCGAGGGCAAGTTCGTCGAAGCCCGGGTACGGGACGTAGCCTCTGGGCGAGACCTTCTGCCACGATCAGCACACGCTGGACAACGAGGTGGGTCGAAATGCCAGGGACAGACCGTGTCAACGAGGACGCGGAAAGATCACTGAGCGGACGGCCAGATTACCGGATGCCACTTGAAAGTGGCCGCAGGGAGGATCGCGTGCCGCGACACGGTTCGGTCGAACCGGGGGCCGACGTCGAAAGCGTCCCGGACGCGCCCCGTCGCTCGTCTATTGCCGGATGGTCCATCCGCCGCAAGCTGACGCTTCTGGTCACCATTCCGCTCGTCGTGCTGCTCGTCGGTGGCGGCGTGCTGGTGGCCTCACTGGCAGGCACCTACCAGAAGGCGCACACCGCCCGGCTCGACGCCGAGCTGATGGAGCCGTCGCTGCGTCTGAGCCGAGTGCTGTTCAACGAGTTCGGCATGCCCGGCGCGAACACCGACGCCGACAAGCTGGCCAAGCTGCGGGAAGAGACCGACGACGAGATCGCGGCGATCAAGCCGAAGCTCGAGGACCTCTCCGAGCGCGGATCCTCCTCGGACTCGTCGCTGCCGACCACGGCGTCCACCATGCTGAACCAGCTGGACCGGATCGACGACATCCGCAAGCTCGTCGACAGCCTGCTGGACAACAAGGAGCTGACCGGCACCTCCGGGGTCAACCAGGTCACCACCGCCGCGGAGAACCTGTTCAACGCCGCGCGAGACCTGCCCGAGGAACTGGCCACCGACCTCGGCGTCACCTCCGGCAACCACGAGACCGTCACCAGTTCCTCGCTGTTCACCTCGGTGTCGCAGATGGGCTTCGCGGCCGCCGAGGAGATCACGGTCTTCTCCAACGCCTTCACCGGTCAGGTCGTCGTCGACGTCAACGCCGTGCGGAACCTGGAAAGCCTGGTCGCGCAGCAGGAACTCGGGCTGAGCTCGGCGCAGAGCGTCGCCTTCACCGAGGACCAGCGGAACCAGCTGATCGCCCTCAGCAACCAGACCCCGAGCATGTCCCGCTGGCGCTCCGCGCTGGAGGGCCAGATCGGCAAGACGAAGACCTCGAACTTCGGTGACTCGAGCGCGTTCGCCGAACTCGCCTCCAGCCGCCTGGCCGACATCGAGGAGACGGCGACCGCGGCCGGCCGCACCACGCTGAAGTCGGCGCAGGACGCCGAGACCGCGGCCCTCTTCCGGGTCGCCCTGGTCGCCGCCGCCGTCATCGTCACCATCCTGGTCGTGAGTGCCCTGCTCACCACGATCGCCCGCACCGTCACCGCCCCGCTACGCCGTCTGCGCGCCGGTGCCGTCGAGGTCGCCAGCGTGCAGCTGCCGGCCGCGGTGGCCCGGATCGAGCAGGACGGCGTGGGTGCCGACATCGCCCTGCCCCCGGTGCTTCCGGCCGACTTCAACCCCGGTCCGGAAACCCTCGAGGTGGCCCACGCGGTCGACGACCTGGGTGCCGAGGCCGTGCGTCTGGCCACCGCGCAGGTGCGACTGCGGCGCGCGCTGGACGAGGCGTTCGTGTCGATGTCCCGCCGTAGCCAGTCGATGGTCGAGAAGCAGCTCGCCATCATCGACAGCCTGGAGAGCCAGGAGCAGGACCCCGACCAGCTGCGCAACCTGTTCCGGCTGGACCACCTGGCCGCCCGGATGCGCCGCTACAACGACAACCTGCTGGTGCTCGCCGGTTCCGCCGTGCGGACCCGGGCGACCGCCCCGGTCAAGATCGCCGAGCTGTTCCGCGCCGCCACCTCCGAGATGGAGCAGTACGAGCGGGTCCGGCTCCAGCCGGTCAGCGGTGCCTCCATCGCCGGTACGGTCGCGGGCGAGCTCGTCCACCTCCTGGCCGAGCTGCTCGACAACGCCGCGATGTACTCGCCGCCGTCCAGCGCGATCGTGCTCTCCGCGGCGTTCACCGCCGACGGCGGGCTCCAGATCGAGGTGCTCGACGCCGGTGTCGGTATCAGCCCCGGTGAACTCGACCGGCTGAACGCCCGTCTCACCCAGCCCGAGGCGATCGACACGCAGGTCCCGTCCCGCATGGGTCTGTTCGTGGTCGCCCGCCTGGCCCGCCGTGGCACCTTCGGGGTGCAGCTCCAGGCCCGGCCGGACGCCTCCGGAACCATCGCCCTGGTCCGGGTGCCCGCCTCGCTGGTCATCGGCGCGCCGGGCAGCACCGGCGAGACCCCGACCGGGGTCAACCCGCAGGTGCGGCCGCTCACCCCGGCCGCCGGTCAGTCCCAGCTCCCGCAGGGTCCGGTGCAGGGTGGCGGTTACAGCAGCTTCGGCGAGATGAGCCAGCCGCTGCCGCAGCGCGAGCTGCCGCAGACGCCCTCGCCCGCCGCCGCTGCCGCCGGTGTGGCTGCTCAGGCCGCCGCCGGCGTCCGGTCGGTCGCCGACGAGGTCGAGGCCGAACTGCCCCGCCGCCGCCGCACTCCCGGCAGCACCGGCATGCCGGCCGAGGCCACCGCGGCCATCGGTGAGCCGGGTTCGACCGGCCTGTTCACCCCGAACGTCCCGGCCGCCCAGGCCGAGACCGCCGAGCGTGGCCAGGGCACCGGGCGTTCCGCGGTGCAGCAGGAGCAGCCGGCAGCCTTCGGGTTCGGTCAGCAGCACGACGAGCAGCCCGCCGCGTTCGGTTTCGCCCAGCAGGCGCAGCCGGCCGCGCTGGAGCAGGAACCCGCTGCCTTCGACTTCAGCCAGCAGGAGCCGCACCAGGGCTACAGCCGGCCGGAACCGCAGGCTCCGCGGGCCAACCAGTTCGTGTCGCCGCCGCCGGAAACCACGCCGGGCGGCATCCCGAACCTGCCCACCCGCAGGCCGGGTGAGCACAAGGCCCAGATGCCCGGCAGTTTCGGTCCGCAGAACGGCCCGAGCATGTTCGGTCAGACCGACCAGGACTTCGCGCCGTCACAGCGACAGGGTTTCGAGAGCCGTCAGACCCCGGCCCGGCCGAGTGGTTACGAGGCCGGCGACAGCACCCCGGCCGCGGGCATCTCCGGACTGCCCGGCCTGGTCCGCCGTCCGGCCGGCAACGGCCCGGCCACCGGCAGCCTGCCGGTCAGGGGCCCGGCGACCGGCAGCCTGCCGGTCAACGACCCGCTGTCGGCCCCGACCGGCTCGTTCCGGGCCGCGCCGAACCCGGCACTGCCGGCCGGCGAGAGCACCTCGGACTGGCAGGACCCGGAGCTGTCCAACGAGATCACGGCTCGCGCCACGGCCGCGGCGGCCTACCGCCCGACCGACTCGCAGCCGCTGATCGGCGACAGCCGGCCCGACTTCAACGACCCGACGCCGATCTTCGACCAGATCTCGGTCTGGTTCAGCTCGGAGCCCGCGCAAGCCGCCCCCTCGATCTCGGTCGAGAACGGTGACCAGCGCATCATTGACCTGCGCGACCACGAACGGGAGCGTAGTAAGCAGTCCAGCCGCTGGGCGGCGCTCGGCGACCAGCGATGGCTGGCCACGAACGCCCGGGCATCGGCTGCTCCGGAGACGGATGGTCGTTCCGACGCGGGTCTGCCGACTCGCCGGCCCGGTGCCAACCTGCTGCCTTCCACGGCAGGTGCGGTCACCGACACGCCGGCGGCGAGGCCCCGCCCGAGCAAGCCCAGCCAGCCGGCCGACGCGACAGTCGTCCGTGGCCGTCTGGGCAGCTACCAGCGTGGTCTGGCCAATGCCCGTAAAGCACGGGCGCAGGCAGACCCGGCACCGGCCTTCAATCCGGTCGGGGCAAGCCTTTTCACCACCAACAGCGACGGCGGTGCCGATAATGGCTCCTCCGCAGAGCAGGGAGGGGACCAGTGAGCACGGGTACCGGCACCGACGTCACCTGGCTGGTCGACGGGTTCGCACAGCGGGTACCAGGCGTGGCGCACGCGGCGGTGGTCTCGGCAGACGGTCTTCTGGTGGCGAGTTCCGCGGGACTCCCACGGGACCGCGCCGACCAGTTGTCCGCGGTCGCGTCCGGCCTCGGTAGTCTCACGAACGGCGCCGCGATGTGTTTCGCGGCCGGCGCCGTTGTGCAGACAGTTGTCGAGATGCAGGGCGGGTTCCTGCTTCTCATGGCCATCTCGGACGGTTCCTGGCTGGCGGTTCTCGCTGCGCCGACCTCCGACATCGGCCTGGTCGGATACGAGATGACACTGCTGGTCGACCGAGTCGGTCAGCACCTGTCGCCGGAGATCCGGCACAACGGCCACGGCGGCTCGCTGCCATCGATGTGATCAGATTGCCACGATGACCGACTATTCAGCTCACGAGGGCGGGGATCCGCCACCGTCGATGGTGCGTCCCTACGCCCGAACCGGTGGCCGGACCCGTCCGGTGCACGACCTCGACCTCGAGGCCCTGGTGGTGACCACGGTCACCGGTCAGGACCCGGGAATGAACGACTTGCTCTCGCCGGAACACAGCACGGTGATCGAGTTGTGTGAGGGAACGATCTCCGTCGCCGAGATCGCCGCCCGGCTGCACACCCCGCTCGGCGTGGCCCGCGTAATCATCGCGGACATGGTCGAACTGGGGCTGGTCGAGGTGCTGAGCACGGCGAATGCTTCTGGTGACGAACGTGATCCAGCTTTCTTGAGGAGGGTGCTCAGTGGCCTTCAGCGGCTCTGAGACCAGGGCTACCCGGTCGACGAAAATCGTCATCTCGGGTGGGTTCGGTGCGGGCAAGACCACGTTCGTGGGTGCGGTTTCCGAGATCATGCCGTTGCGGACCGAGGCTGTCATGACCTCGGCCAGCGTCGGCGTCGATGATCTGACGGCCACACCGAACAAGACCACCACCACGGTGGCCATGGACTTCGGTCGTATCAGCATCGACCAGGAACTGGTTCTGTACCTGTTCGGTTCGCCGGGCCAGAACCGTTTCTGGTTCATGTGGGACGACCTGGTCCGCGGCGCCATCGGCGCGGTGGTTCTGGTCGACACCCGGCGACTCGAGGACTGTTTCGGGCCGATCGACTTCTTCGAGGCGCGCAACCTGCCCTTCGTGGTCGCGATCAACGCCTTCGACGGTCTGCTCCGGCACCGCCCGGAAGACGTGCGCGAAGCGCTTCAGCTCAGCCACGACGTGCCGGTGCTGGTGTGTGACGCCCGGGAGCGGGAGTCTGCCAAGCAGACCCTGATCTCCGTGGTCGAGCACGCACTGGCCACCTGGAGCCGGGCCTAAACAGGCCCGGCCCCAGGGCCGTTCGTCAGGGGGCGGGCTCCAGCAGCCCGTCCCGCACGAGGTTGCGCACGTCGCCGAGCAGTTCGGCACGCAGCGCCTGACCGTCGACCTCCAGCAGTGATGCGAGGGCGGCGATCAGGCGTCCCACCGGGATGTCTCCGGAGCAGGCCCCGACGAACCCCGCGAGAGCGGTGTTCGCCTGGACCACCCGGCCGGCACCTCCGCCCTGCCTGAGCAGGATGACGCTCGGGTCCTCGGCCCCGGGCAGGTGGTGCCGTTCCTCGGTGACGTCGGCGGCCACCTTCAGCATGCCCGCGAGCAGTGCGTCGTCGTCGTGCGTGGCCAGCCAGTCCTGGCGTTCCAGCGTCGCCACGACCTCGTCGCCCCAGGGCAGGCCGGGTCCGGTGCGGCGCTCCTCCACCACGCGGATCCTCGGTTCCCCGGTCGGTGGACGGCGCAGGGTGATCAGGCCGAAGCCGACGCCGTCCACTCCCCGTGACGCGAAGTCGGCGAGCCATGCGGCGTACAGGTCGTCGGCGTCCTTGCCCAGGTGCTGACCGGAGTCCCGGATCCAGGTCTCGGCGTACTCGGCCGGGTCCTGCCACTCCCGCTGCACCACCCAGCCGTCCAGGCCGGACGCCTCCAGCCACGAGGTGACGCGGTCGGTCCAGCCCTCGTTCCGTCGGCCCTCCCAGTTGCCCAGGAACTGTGCGATCCCGCCCGGTGCCAGCACCGAGCCGACCGACTCGACCAGCTGACGCACCAGGTCGTCGCCGATCATGCCGCCGTCGCGGTACTCGAAGGCGGCCGCCGGGGTGGAACGCGGGGTGATCACGAACGGCGGGTTGCTGACGACCTGGTCGAACAACTCACCCGCCACCGGCTCGAGAAGGCTGCCGAGGCGTCCCTCGATCGATGTCTCCCCGACGGTCGGGGCGTTGAGGGCCCAGTTCAGCCGGGCCAGCTTCATCGCCCGGGCGGAGATGTCGGTGGCCACCACGTGCCGCGAGTGCCGGGCGGCGTGCAGGGCCTGAATCCCGCAGCCCGTGCCGAGATCCAGCACCCGGCCGGTCGGCCGGCGCACGGTGCAACGGGCCAGCGTGAGCGAGGCGCCGCCGACGCCGAGCACGTGGTCGTCGGTCAGCGGGCGGCCGGTGGCCACCTCGGAGAGGTCGGAGGCCAGCCACCAGTCGGCCGGCCCGAGCGCGTCCACCGTGGCGTAGGGCCGCAGGTCGACCAGACCACGCACGTCGTCGCCCGGTTCGGACCCGGCCGTGACGATCAGCCCGAGTTCGGCCAGGCCGTCGAGTCCGGTGCGCGGCACGGCGGAGGCCAGGCGGGCCGCCGGGACGGCCAGGCCGAGCACGAAGACGGCGATGAGCGCGGCGAGCGGTTCGTCGTCCTCAGTTCGAAGCCGTTCGGTGACGGCGAGGCGGGCCGGCAACGACTGCTCCCGGCCGAGCGCCGCCTGCGCCACCGGGCCGAGCAACTCGTTCACCGAGTCCACGGTGAAGCCGGCCAGATCGCTGCGTAGCTTCTCGATCAGTTCGGCGGGGTCAGTACTCATGCCTGTGTTTCTACCGTGCCGGACTGCCTCGGTACGGCACCGGACTCCGGACATGACACCGGCCGCGCGGGCGGATACCCACGCGGCCGGTGTCCGTGCGGAACTACGGGCGGAACTACGGGGTGGTGCGGGACGACGCCGAGGGGGCCGTCTCCCCGACGTCCACGGTCTTGGCCACCGGCTGCCCCGTGACGGCGGTGGCCGGATGGCCGGCCGTGACCGGGGCCTGCGGTCCGGTGCCGGCGCCGTCGCCGTAGTCGACGGTGCGCCGGCGGGTCACCACCAGAGCAGCCACGATGATCACGACGGCGATCCCGGCGATCGTGTAACGCAGTGCGGCGGAGGCGTCTTCGCCGACGCTGAGCTGCACCACGGCGGGCGCGATCAGCACGGCGACCAGGTTCATCACCTTGATCAGCGGGTTGATCGACGGACCGGCGGTGTCTTTGAACGGGTCACCGACCGTGTCACCGATGACCGCGGCGGCGTGGGCCGGCGAGCCCTTGCCACCGTGATGGCCGTCTTCGACGATCTTCTTGGCGTTGTCCCAGGCACCACCGGAGTTGGCCAGGAACACCGCCATCAGCGCACCGGCACCGATCGCCCCGGCCAGGTATCCGGCGAGCGGGCCGATGCCCAGGCCGAAGCCGACAGCGACCGGGGCCAGGGCGGCGAGCAGACCGGGCGTGGCCAGCTCACGCAGCGAGTCCCGGGTGCAGATGTCGACCACGCGGCCGTACTCCGGCTTCACGGAATGGTCCATGATTCCGGGGTTCTCACGGAACTGGCGCCGCACCTCGACCACGATGGCCCCGGCCGCCCGGGTGACCGCGTTGATCGCCAGACCGGAGAACAGGAACACCACAGCGGCGCCCAGCATCAGGCCGACCAGGGTGTTGGGCTGCACGATCTCCAGGCTGAAGCTGCGGCCCAGCTCGTTCAGGGCCGCGCCGCTGTCGACGAGTGCCCCCTGCCAGGCGTCGGTGTAGGAACCGAACAGGGCCGTGGCCGCGAGCACCGCGGTGGCGATCGCGATGCCCTTGGTGATGGCCTTGGTGGTGTTGCCGACGGCGTCGAGCTCGGTGAGGATCTGCGCGCCCTCGCCGTCCACGTCGCCGGACATCTCCGCGATGCCCTGGGCGTTGTCGCTGACCGGGCCGAAGGTGTCCATCGCGACGATCACGCCGACCGTGGTCAGCAGACCGCAGCCGGCCAGGGCGATGAGGAACAGCGACAGCCAGATCGAGACACCGCCCAGCGTGAAGGCGCCGAACACGGCCGCGGCGATGATGCCGGTGGTGAAGACCGCCGACTCCAGGCCGAGGCCGATGCCCGAGAGCACCACGGTGGCGGCGCCGGTCGTGGTGGTGTCGGCGACGTCCATGGTCGGGCGCTTGTCGGTGCCGGTGTAGTAGCCGGTGAGCCAGAGGATCACGCCGGCCAGGACGATGCCGATCATCACGGCGGCGAAGGCGATCAGGCGCGGGTCGCCGTCCAGCCCGGCCACCACCTCGTCGCCGCCGGTGAAGTCGGCGAACGAGGACGGCAGGTAGGTGAACGAGGCGATCCCGCAGAGCACGGCGGAGACCACGGCGGAGATGCCGAAGCCCCGGTTGATGGCGGCCAGGCCGCTCTCGCCCGGGCGGGTGCGGGTGATGACGACGCCGAGCACCGCCGTGATCGCGCCCAGCGCGGGCACGATCAGCGGGAACACCAGACCTTCGAGCCCGAAGGCGGCCTTGCCCAGGATCAGCGCGGCCACCAGGGTGACGGCGTACGACTCGAACAGGTCGGCGGCCATGCCGGCGCAGTCACCGACGTTGTCGCCGACGTTGTCCGCGATCGTGGCGGCGTTGCGTGGGTCGTCCTCCGGGATGTTCTGCTCGACCTTGCCGACCAGGTCGGCGCCGACGTCGGCGGCCTTGGTGAAGATGCCGCCGCCGACCCGCATGAACATCGCGAGCAGGGCTGCGCCGAAACCGAATCCCTCCAGCACGGAGGGCGCGTCGCCTTCGTAGAGCAGGACGACGGCCGAGGCGCCGAGCAGCCCCAGGCCGACCGTGCACATGCCGACGAAGCCACCGGTGCGGAAGGCCAGGCGCATGCCCTCGTCCCGGTCACCCTTGCGGGCGGCCTCGGCGACCCGGACGTTGGCCCGGACCGCCAGGGACATGCCCAGGTAGCCGATGGCGGCGGAGAACAGGGCCCCGACGACGAAGAAGATGCCCCGGCCGATCCGTACCCCGGTGTCGCCGGGCAGGAGGAAGAGGACGATCAGCACGAGGACGACGAAGGCGGCCAGCGTGCGGAACTGGCGGCGCAGGTAGGCGGCCGCACCCTCCTGCACGGCGGTGCCGATCTCGACCATGCTGCGGGTGCCGTCGGGGGCCGCGAGGACGAGCCGGCGGAAGGCCGCCGCCACTCCGAGGGCCACGACCGCGATGACGAAGACCGCGACGACCAGCGTCAGATTCCGACCTTCGAGATTCACATCTGCCGTGGTGGTGGCAGCCTGAAAGCCTTGATGCATCCGTCCTCCTCGACGTGCGCGTGAAACCCCCTCACCCGTCGCGGGTGGGCGGTTTCCAGTGCAGGCGACAGGGCGAAACGGGGCCTAGGCATGCGTGGGAAACCGGAACTCCGGTGGAAGTTCCCACTCCGGGGAGTGTATTGACTGTGATGCGCACCACCAAACACCCGAGGCGTGGGTCATTTCACTTTGGGGTGATTGGTCCGCATTTGCTATCGCTGAAATGCCTAGGCCAGACCGGTAAGAATGGACGAGGTTCAGTGCGCCGCACCCGGCGGTAGCCACTCCAGTCGCACCTGTGCGCCGGAAATGCCGTGATGGGTGCGCACCTCGACCCGATCGGCCAGGCCCTCGATCAGGGACAGCGCGACGGGCTCCGGCCCGGGATCGGTCTTGGCCGCGTCGGTCACCTCGATCACCAGCCCGGGGCCGGTGTCGTCGACATGCAGGACGACCGGGTCGTCGCAGTGGGCGGCGGCGCAGCGCCGCACCGCCCGGGCACAGGCCTCGCCCACGGCCAGGCGGAGTTCTTCGAGGTGCTCCGTCAGCCCGGCGCGACGGGCCACCGCCACGGCGACCAGGCGTGCGGTACGGACGTATTCGGCGGCCGGTGGAAACCGCAGCTCGACACCGGCCACGGGCGTTTCCGGCCCGGTCCCGGTTATGGCGTGCCTCTGCCGGGCTCCCCGTCCGCCGGGCTGCCGAGCGACGCCTCCAGCTCACCGTCGAGCGAGATGGTCGTGGGGACGGTGCCACCGCTGCCGCCGGAGCTGCCGGAGCTGCCGGCCAGGGCGCCGTCGAGCGAGGCATGGATCGGGAAGACCTTGGTCAGCCCGGTGATGCGGAAGACCTTGAGGATCTTCTCCTGGTCGCACACCAGCTGGAGCGAACCCTCGTGCGAGCGGGCCCGCTTGAGGCCGCCGACCAGCACGCCCAGGCCGGTCGAGTCGAGGAAGTCCACCCCGCCCATGTCGACCACCAGGTGGAACTCGCCGTCCTCGACCAGTTCGTTGAGGCGTTCCCTCAGGGTGGGAGCCGTGTACACGTCAATCTCACCGGCCACGCTGATGACCGTCTGGACACCTTCGCGCCGTGTCGCCACTGTGAGCTCCACATCGCCTCCCCGGGAAGTCGTGTGCCCGTCTCACGGATCTGCATCTCTTCTCAGCCCTCACAAGGGGCGTGCCTTCCGCATTCAATCATCTGACGGTCACTCCAATGGCCCACACCGTCGACTACGTGTCACCAATTTGGACGACACCCCGTAATTCGCCCTCGTTCACCCGGTGCCGGGCGGTTCCCGGCCCGTCGGGGTGCGGGCAGGTCCCGGTGCCGCGCGGGCCGATGCACTCGCGGTTCGGTGCAGTCCGGGGGCCTCGACCGTGACAGTCACCCTCACCGAGCCGTCGGCCGCCGGGTCGCATTCGGCCAGCCGCGCCCCGTTGGCCGCCGCGACCCGCCCGGCCGCGGCGCACCCCTCGCCGGAGTCGACGGCCGCGAGCGCGGCCAGGTCGGCGGCCGCACCGGCCCGGTGCCGCGCGACGACAGCGCCGCCCAGGCCGAGCAGGGCCGCCATCAGCACCGCCGCGACCCCGACCAGGCCGATCATCAGCACGGTGCCGGAGCCGCGATCGCGGTTCACCCGCCCACCTGCGGTTCCACCTGGGCGGTGTGGCGGGCCCGCACCCCGATCTGCGGGTGCCAGGGGAGCGGCAGCGGCACCTGGGCGGACACCGTCACGGTGACCAGCTCGCCGGTCCCCGCCACCGAGACGGCTGCCCCGGCCGGCCCCGCGGCGGCCGCCACCGGCCGGGGATCGTCGTGCCGGGCCGCCGCCCGGGCGCCGGCCCGGGCCGCGTCCACACAGTGGAGCTGGGCCATCCCGGCCGTCGCGGCGGCCAGCACGGCGACCAAAAACAGCACGAGAACCGGCATCAGCAGTGCGAACTCGGCCGTCACCGAGCCGTGGTCGGGGGCCCGGGGTGGGGCCACCCCGGTGGGGTGGCCCCGATCGCTCCGGTGGGTCATCCGAGGTTCAGGGCCTTCTGGATGATCGTGAGCAGCAGCCCCTTCACCGCGCTGCCCCGGACGATCGCCATCAGCACCCCGGCGAAGGTGCAGGCGGCCAGCATCGTCATGGCGTATTCCGCCGTGCTGGCGCCGATCTCGCCCATCCCCCGGGGTGCGCTGGTCACCCGTCGCAGCGAGACCGCCGCCGACCTCGTCCACCTCATGATGCGAATCCGCATGAACTGTCCTCTCCCCGGTGGCCGGTGACCCCGGCCTGGCCGGCCGCCCCGATCGCGGCCTGACCTCAGACTGCTCTCCGAAGGCCCTCGTCGATGATCCAAAGTGCCTGCCTGTGGATGACATCCGGGTCGTGGCGACTGTGGAGAACTCGAAAGTCATCCGGCCACCAGCCTGATCACCAGGGGCACGATGCCGAGCAGGACGAAAGCCGGCAGCAGGCAGACGGCTCCGGGGATCACCAGCAGCACCTCCAGACGATGGATCGCCGCCGCCCGGGCCGCCGCCTGACGCCGTCGTTCCTCCGCGGCGGCCCGGCGGACGAGGGCGGACGGCGGCAGGCCGGACCGTGCCGCCAGGGTGAGGGCCTCGGCCAGGGCGGCGGTGGCGTCGTCGTGCTTGAGGTCGCCCGAGGCCGGGTCGGTGACCAGATCGGCCAGGGCGAGCAGCTTTTCGCCACGGGGATCACCGAGGCCGGTGAGCCCGGCCCCGGTGCCCCGCAGGGCAGCCTGTGGCGGGGCGCCGCTCTCGACCAGTGCGGCGATCAGGTCGAGCACGAGCGGGCCGGGCATCGTGGCGGAGGCCGGACCGGGGGAGGTGCGGGCCGAGCGGCGGTACGGTTGCGACGCCGAGCCCAGCCGTGCCGCCGGGTCGCCCCTCACGACGCCCGTCCCCGAGACTCCTCCGACACCGAGCGGACCAGGCGTGCGGTCCATGCCCGCCCGGCCCACCACAACCCCAGTCCGGCTGCCAGACAGGCCAGCCCGGGCCGGGTTCCGAACAGCACGCCGAGGCTGTTCACCCCGAGAACGGCGCCGAGCAGCAACCCGATGAGCGGCAGGGCGGCGAGCACCCGTGCGGTGGCGCGCGGACCGGCCAGCGCCACCTCCCGCTCGTCCGACTCGGCGATCTGGGCCAGCAGACCGTCGCCGATCCCGTCGAAGATGGCCGCCGCCGGGGCGCCCGAGCGTTGCACCACCTCGGCGGTGGTGGCGAGCCAGCCCAGCGCCTCGACGCCCGGCCCCTCGCAGGTGGAGGCGGCCAGGCGCAGGCCCTCGGCGGTGGTTCCACCGACCGCCAGCATCCCGGCGACGATCGCGGCCACCCGGGCCTGTGGACCACGGCCGAGGGCCAGTACCTCCCAGGTCCGGTCCGGCGGAACCCCGGCCCGGGAGAGCGCCGAGACCCGGCCGCAGAGCTGCGCGGCGTCGGCCCGGCCCAGGGTCACGAAATCTGCTGCCGATGGATGACTCTCGATGAACCGGCCGGGTCCGGCCTCGATTCCGCCGCCGCTCATCACGCCCCCTCCAGACGCCCGGCCAGTTCGGCCCAGCCGGGCCCCGCCGTGCCGTCCGCCGCCGGGTCGTGCGGATCCGCGGTCAGCGCCGGCAACATGGTCAGTTCGCCCCGATCGCCCCGCCGGGCGATCGCGATCTGGGTCACCCGTCGCCGGGTGCCCAGGCGCTCGACGTGCACCACGGCGTCCAGCGCCGCCGCGGCCTGGGCCCGCACCGCATCGGCCGACAGACCGGCCAGGGCCCCGAGGGCCTCCAGCCGGGCTGGCACGTCGGCCGGGGCGTTGGCGTGCACCGTGCCGCAGCCCCCGGCGTGCCCGGTGTTGAGTGCGGCCAGCAGATCGCGCACCTCGCCGCCCCGGCACTCCCCCACCACCACCCGGTCGGGCCGCATCCGCAGGGCCTGGCGCACCAGCACCTCCAGGCCGACAGCACCGGCCCCCTCGACGTTGGCGTGCCGGGCCTCCAGCCGCACCAGGTGCGGATGCGCGGGCCGTAGTTCACCGACGTCTTCGACCAGCACGATCCGCTCGCCCGGTGGCACCAGCGAGAGCAGCGAGGCGAGCAGGGTGGTCTTGCCGGCACCGGTGCCCCCGCTGACCAGAAAGGCTGCCCGGACGGCCACCATCGCCCGCAGCACCTCGGCCCAGCCCGGAGGCAGCGAGCCGGTGCTCACCAGGGTGCCGAGGTCGATCGGCTGCTGCCGCAGCACCCGCAACGAGATCAGCGTGCCGTCGGGTGCGACCGGTGGGATCACCGCGTGCAGACGGATGCCGCCCTCGAGACGGGCGTCCGCGTAGGGCGCCGCGTCGTCGAGACGTCGCCCACCGGCGGAGGCCAGACGGGCGGCCAGCGAGCGCACCGCAGCCTCCTCGGTCAGCGCCGCGGGGCAGGGCACGCGCCGCAGGCCCTCGCCCCGGTCCACCCAGATCTCACCCGGCCCGTTCACCAGAACGTCGGTGACGCCGGGCAGTTGGAGGAACGGCTGGAGCGGCCCGAGCCCCCAGAGCTCCGCACGGATCCGCTCGGTCGCCACCAGCACGTCGTCGTGACCGAGCACCTGCCCCAGACCCGCCGAGGCCGCGGCCACCATGGCCGCCAGCTCGTCGGGCCGGGGTCGGCCGGAACCGGCCAGCCCGCCCCGCAACCGGGCCACGACAGCCGACAGCACCGCCTCCGACGTGGTCATCGAGACAGCCCCGCAGCCGGCAACTCACGGGCCGGCAGTTCCTGGGCCAGCAACTCGCGGCAGAACCGGGACAGCGGACTGCGGCCCCGCAGCCCGGGCGGCTCGCCCCGGTCGAGGGCCACCCGCAGCCCGGGCTCGGCCCGCAGCACTCCGGCGAGGGGCAGATCGAGTGCGGTGCAGATGCTCGATGCGCTCAGTCCGGTCGGTGCCGGACCCCGCACCACCACGCGCACGTCGCCCGTGAGAGGCCGCACCACGGCCGCCACGCGCTGCGCTGCGGCGGTTGCCCGCACCTCGGCGGGTACTACGACCAACAGGACATCCAAGGCCCGCAGAGCGGCTCTCACAGCCTCGTCCGGATGCCGGGGGATGTCGACCACCACCGTGCCGTATTCGCCGCGGGAGGAGTCCAGCACCGCGGCCACGGCCGTGGCAGACGGCCTGGACAGTTCTCCGGAAGACCCTCGCACCGCCGCGAGCACGTGCACCCCGTCGATCAGTGGCAGCGCCCCGGACAGGCTGCCCGGCAGCAGCAGCCCCCGGGCCGAGGCCAGATCGGGCCAGCGCAGCCCGGGTTCGTGTTCGGCACCGAGCAGCAGGTCGGCCCCGCCGCCGAACGGGTCCACCTCGACCAGCAGCGTGGGGGTGACCAGGGCGGCCGTGCGGGCCAGGGCGGCCGCCAGCACGCTGGCCCCGGCGCCGCCGCAACCGCCGACCACGCCGAAGGTCAGAGGGCCGCCGGCCCGGCCGCCGTCGAGCCGGGAGAGCCGCTCGGCCAGCAGGTGCTCGCCCTCGGGCAGCAGCACCACCTGCTCGGCCCGCAGTTCCAGGGCGGTGCGCCAGAGCTGCTCGCCGGGAGTCCCCGCGGCCAGCAGCAGCCGGGGCACCCCGGAGGCCGGGCCGGGCAGGGCGCCCGCGTGGTCGGAGCCGACCAGCACCAGCCCGGGCGGCCCGGCGCCGGGAGCGATGCCGGTGCGCACGGGGACGCCGTAGGCGGCGGCCAGGCGGCCGGTCGCGGCGACGAGCAGTGGCTCGGAGGTCAGCAGGAGCACCCAGGGAGACGCCATGGACGCCAGGTTCGGCGAGGCCCGGGCCGGCCGGACGGCCCAGTGCTCGGCCTGTGGACGAGGGGCCGGTCGTACGTGTCTGTGGACAACTCCCGAGGGCGGATTCGCCGGGGCAAAAGGCGACGGCCCCCGCTGGGGGGGAGCGGGGGCCGTCTGGCCGGTCCGGCTCGGGGGGGAGGAGTCGGACCGGGCGGGCACGGCAATTAAGCCGGCAACGTCAGTCTGTACCCCCCGTGGCGTCGAGTGCAACACCTACGCCACCGGTCGGCGGCAAGTCGACAGGAAATAGACAGGTGAAAGGCAGTTCTAGTGACCCCCAAGTACTTTGCGTCACGTTTGAAAACGGATTTCGGATCGCCGCTCACGGTGAGTCATGTGGAATGTGGACGAAGTCGGTCCCAAATCGGTCAGCCCGGATCGCCACCCCGAGCTTGCGGAAACCGCCCGGACCCTTACGACGAGTGATGGTGGCGTCCACCTATCCTGAATCGCATGGGTGCCGAGAGAGCCGGGCGGGGGCGCGAGGCGGCGTTCTTCGATCTGGACAAGACGGTCATCGCTCGATCCAGCACCATGGCCTTCTCGCGGCCCCTGCACGCCGGCGGGCTGCTGAGCCGCTCGGCCATGCTGCGCAGCGCCTACGTGCACCTTCTGTACCACGCGGGTGGCGCCGACCACGCCCAGATGGAACGCATGCGCGACACGGTGTCCCGCATGGTCATCGGCTGGGACGTGCAGCAGGTGCGCGACATCGTCGCCACCACGCTCGCCGAGCTGATCGTGCCGATCGTCTACGAAGAGGCCACGGCCCTGATCGCCGAGCACCAGAAGGCGGGTCGCGACGTCGTCATCGTGTCGGCCTCGGGCATCGAGCTGGTCGAGCCGATCGGGGCCATGCTCGGCGTCGACCACGTGGTCGCCACCCGGATGGCCATTCTCGACGGGCGTTACACCGGCGCCATCGACTACTACGCCTACGGCGAGAACAAGGCGGAGGCCATCCGTGAGCTCGCGGCGGCGCGGGGCTACCGGCTGGAGCGGTGCTTCGCCTACAGCGACTCGATCACCGACCTGCCGATGCTGCGGGCGGTCGGGCATCCGGTCGCGGTGAACCCGGACAAGGGTTTACGGCGGGAGGCGCAGCTGCGGGACTGGCCGGTGCAGGACTTCAGCCGCCCGATCAGCCTGCGCCCGAAGTTTCCGGCGGCCCAGGCTGCCGCGGGCACCGCGGCGCTCGGTGCCGGCGCTGCCGCCGGTCTGGTCTGGTATGCGTCCCGCCGCAAGGATTCTGTGAAGGACGTCAAACCTGTCTCCGGCCGGGAAGCCGCCCGTGTGCGGCGGGCCACCTCCCGACCGGAGTGAAATTCCTTCTCCCGCGCTGACTTTCGTCATCCACCTCAAATCTCTTCACCGGGAATCGATTTCGGGATCAGGAGCGTGGTGCGATGGGTGGCGGCGCCCCGCAGCCGGGCGCCGCCACCCGGAGCACGATGCCCGGCTACCAAGCGCGCCTGCATAATTCGCCGGAGCGGTGCAAGCCCGTCCAGGCGGGTCCTGACGAGGACTGCCCGCGCGTGGGTACCGGTCAACCGTGCTGTCTGTGCTGTTCCGATGTCTGGGGCGCACCGGAACGTGGCTACAGGTCTACTCCTGAAAAGCGCTCCTGGATAGACCTACCACCAGGTAGCGGCCGATCGCGCGATGAACGGCGACTGTGCGCCCGGGCCGAGTAGTCCATCCGGGTGACACTTTTCAAAATCTCAATTACCTGTGGACGACGAAGAGCCTGGCCGCACAAGGCCATTCGTCATTTCCTTCGAGGTCTTCCGGATCCTATGAGAGTGCTCAGGCCCCGGAGGTGCCGACGACCCGGCCCATCGTGACGGCGTCGCAGACCACACGTCCCTCGCCGGCGCCCTTGACCACCGCGTCCGCGCAGTGCACCAGCCAGGCGGCGACGGCGTCGGCCTGCCCGGTGGTGTAGGCCAGCAGGCGGCGGTGGTAGTCCGGGCCGGCGTCCAGGTGCGCGGCCTCCCACACCACCACGCCCATCGGGTCGAGGCCGCGGCCCACGATCACGGCGTGCGCGGCGGCCCGGGCGACCAGGCCGTTGCCCGCCACGAAGGGCCGTGCGGTGAGGATCTCGGCGTGCACCAGGGAGGCGACGACCAGCGCCGGGGCCGAGGGCGGGGCGGACAGCAGATCGATGATCCCGGCCAGTCGTGCGGCGAGGGCGGCTCCGGCCGGTGCGGTCCCCGGCTCGCCGATCCCGTCGCCGGGCAGCTCGCCGTCCTGGCGCGGGCGTCCCACCTGGTCGGCCGGCAACAGCCCGCCCGCCGCGGCCAGGTGCAACCGGGCGAGGGCCTGGGCCGGAGCGGCGGCGAGCGACTTCTCCACCTGGGCGGCCTCCGAGTACACCCGGATCGCCGCCCGGGTCAGCTGCCCGGAGGCGTCGTCAGGCAGTTCCGAGGCACCGCGCGCGGCGTCCCGCACCAGGTCGACCGGGTAGCGGGCGCCCTCCAGCGCGGCACTGTTGCGGGCCGAGCGCACCGTGGCCTCGGCCCGGGCCTCGGCCGAGCGCCGCCGCAGGGCGTTGTGCCAGCGGATCTCCGTGCAGGCGGTGCGGGCCGACTGCACCGCGGCGGCCACGCCCGGCAGGTTCTCCAGGGCGGACAGACTGGCGGCCAGGGCGGAGTCAGCGGTCACCCCGCGAGCCTACGGGTGGCCGGGAGGTCAGGCGGTGTGCGCTCCCTGGGACCGGGGCAGGCGCATGCGCAGGGCCACGAACCGCAGCACGGTCGACAGCGCGTTGGCCACGGTCAGCACCACCACCTCGACCCAGTGCGCGTCGATGTCGAGCCAGCCGACCACGGCCAGGGAGCCGTTGGTGAGCCCCAGCCCGACGGCGAAGGCCAGCAGTCCGACCGCGTGGTCACCGGCCAGTCCCTGGTTACCCTTCACCCCGAAGGTGACCCGGCGGTTGGCCGCCGTGTTGGCGATCGCGGTGATCAGCAGGGCCAGGGTGTTCGCCAGGAACGAGTTCATCATCTGGCGCAGGATCAGGTAGAGCAGCGAGTAGGCGAGGGTGCTGAGCACGCCGACCCCGGCGAACCGGAGCAGCTGACCGACCGTGCGACGCCGCTGACCTGCGCCTTCTCGGTCGCGGCCGGCGTCTGCGGCGAGATCCGTGCTGGTCGAAGCGGTCATGCCCCGAGCCTGCGCTCCGAAACTCAAAGCACTCTGTACGTGACTTATGGAAATTCATAGGTTCACAGGGGGACGGAGCGTCCCTACTCTGGAACACATGGCAACGGCGCCTGGGAACGTGACGGTAATTGGCCGCGGGCGAACTGGTCCACGATGGACCCAGCCCCCGGATCCTGCTCCGCTACGGGCACTGATCGTGGATCCCGACGGAGCGGCACTCGCCCGGATGACTCAGTTCTTCCGGGCCGACCCGCGGATCAGTGCGGTCCGCACCACGCGAAATCGCGCTGGTGCGCTCCAGATCCTCCGCGATGACCCGGTGGACCTTCTGGTGTGCGACGTGTCCACACCCGGGCTGGACGGGCCGCACCTGGCCCGTGCCCTGGCCCGGATAGACCGGCACCCGCATCTGGTGTTCACGGTTCCGGCGCGACAACATCCACCCCGCTCGTTCGAGCTGGACTCGGTGGAGTACGTCGACAAGCCGGTCACCGCGGAACGCCTGGCCGAGGCGGTGAGGCGCACGGTCGCGGCGTCCACCGACGAGACGATCGCCGTCGAGCTGGCCGGGGTCACCCGATTCATCCGGCGGTCCCAGATCCTCTTCGTCCAGGCTCAGGGCGACTACGCCCGGCTGCACACCGCCACCGGCAGCCACCTCATCCGGGTGCCCCTGAGCACCCTCGAGGAGCGCTGGGAACCGTACGGTTTCCTGCGCATCCACCGCAGCACGATGGTCGCGCTGCCGCACGTGGACCAGGTGAGCACGGCGGGCGGGCGGATGCGGGTACGGCTTCGTGGGCGCACCCTCCAGGTGAGCCGCCGGCAGGGCCGGCACGTCCGGGACGTGCTGATGGCCGGCACCGACGGCCCGCAGCGCGGTGATCCGCACCAGATCCGCACCCAGCAGGTGGGCTGAACACATCCAGCGATCCGCTACGCCGGGACAGATCCGCCCCCGACAAGGGGCAGGACCTGTCCCGGCGCCATGTCGCCGGGGGCTCCGGGCGATTAGGGTCGGGTGAGCACCACCACAGCTGTGCTCTTGATTACGCGACCGTCTGTGAAGGGGATCCGATGACGGACGAGACCCTGTCGAACCTGCTGCACGAGGAACGGCGCTTCCCGCCGGACGCGGCGTTCGCCGAGGCCGCCCTGGCCCAGCCCGGGCTGTACGAGCAGGCGACGGCGGACCGGCTGGCGTTCTGGGAGGAGCAGGCCCGTGCGCTGACCTGGGCCAGTCCCTGGACACAGACGCTGGACTGGTCCGACGCGCCGTTCGCGAAGTGGTTCGTCGGCGGCACGCTGAACGTGGCCTACAACTGCGTCGACCGGCATGTCGAGGCGGGCAACGGCGAGCGGGTGGCCATCCACTTCGAGGGCGAGCCCGGCGACACCCGTAGCATCACCTACGCGCAGTTGCAGCGTGAGGTGTCCAAGGCGGCCAACGCGCTGACCCAGCTCGGCGTGGAGGCCGGCGACCGGGTGGCGATCTACCTGCCGATGATTCCCGAGGCGGTGATCTCGATGCTGGCCTGCGCCCGCATCGGCGCGGCGCACTCGGTGGTCTTCGGCGGGTTCTCGGCCGAGGCCCTGCGCAGCCGCATCGACGACGCCGACGCCAAGGTGGTGATCACGTCGGACGGGGGCTACCGGCGTGGCAACCCCTCGGCCCTGAAGCCCGCGGTGGACGCGGCCGTGGTGCAGACGCCGTCCGTGAAAAAGGTTCTCGTCGTGCAGCGCACGAAGCAGGACGTGGAGTGGGACGACGAGCGGGACGTGTGGTGGCACGACGTCGTCGACAGTGCCCCGGACGTGCACGAGCCACAGGCCTTCGACGCCGAGAACCCGCTGTTCATCCTCTACACCAGCGGCACGACGGGTAAGCCCAAGGGCATCCTGCACACCAGCGGCGGCTACCTCACCCAGACCGCCTACACCCACCGCAACGTGTTCGACCTGCGGCCGGAGAAAGACGTCTACTGGTGCACCGCCGACATCGGCTGGGTCACCGGGCACAGTTACATCGTCTACGGCCCGCTGGCCAACGGCGCCACCCAGGTGATCTACGAGGGCACGCCCGACACCCCGCACAAGGGCCGGTTCTGGGAGATCATCCAGAAGTACCGGGTCACCCAGCTCTACACCGCGCCCACCGCGATCCGCACGTTCATGAAGTGGGGCGACGAGATCCCGGCGGAGTACGACCTGTCGTCGCTGCGGGTGCTGGGCTCGGTCGGCGAGCCGATCAACCCGGAGGCCTGGGTCTGGTACCGCAAGCACATCGGTGGCGACCGCACCCCGATCGTCGACACCTGGTGGCAGACCGAGACCGGCGCGATCATGATCAGCCCGCTGCCCGGCGTCACCACCGCCAAGCCCGGTTCCGCGCAGGTTCCGCTGCCCGGGATCGCGGTGGACGTGGTCAACGACAGCGCCGAGCCGGTGCCCAACGGCTCGGGCGGCTACCTGGTGCTCACCGAGCCGTGGCCGTCGATGCTGCGCGGCATCTGGGGCGACCCGGAGCGCTTCAAGGAGACCTACTGGTCGCGGTTCGAGGGCCTCTACTTCGCCGGTGACGGCGCGAAGAAGGACGACGACGGCGACATCTGGCTGCTCGGCCGGGTGGACGACGTGATGAACGTGTCCGGCCACCGGCTGTCCACCACCGAGATCGAGTCGGCCCTGGTCTCGCACCCCAAGGTGGCCGAGGCCGCCGTGGTCGGGGCGTCCGACGAGACCACCGGCCAGGCGGTCTGCGCGTTCGTGATCCTGCGCGGCGACGCGGGTTACGACGAGTCCCAGGCCGAGTCGGTGGTCACCGAGCTGCGCAATCACGTGGCCAGGGAGATCGGCCCGATCGCCAAGCCGCGGCAGATCATGGTGGTCGCCGAGCTGCCGAAGACCCGCTCCGGCAAGATCATGCGCCGGCTGCTGCAAGACGTGGCGGAGAACCGCACGGTCGGTGACGTCACCACGCTCGCCGACTCCACGGTGATGGACCTGATCAAGAAGGGGCTCGGCGCACCGTCTTCGGAGGGCTGACGTCACCCCCGTATCGTGGTCGTGCACGTTCTGCCTCTCGCCCGAGGGGTGGAACGCGCACGATCACGACGAGAACGAGGACGATCGATGAAACGTGGCCTGCTGCACCATGTCGAGCTCTGGGTGCCCGATCTGACCCGGGCCGTGGACGAATGGGGCTGGCTGCTGGGCGAGCTCGGGTACGGGCAGTTCCAGGACTGGCCCGCCGGGCGCAGCTGGAACCTGGACGGCACCTATCTGGTGGTCGAGCAGAGCCCGGCGATGACCGGCGGGCCGCACGAGCGGCTACGGCCCGGGCTGAACCACCTGGCCTTTCACGCCGGCACCCGGGAGCAGCTCGACGCGCTCGTGCGGGAGGCCGGGAACCACGGCTGGAAGCAGCTGTTCGAGGAGAAGTACCCGAACGCGGGCGGCCCCCAGCACTGTGCCGGTTACCTGGAGAACAGCGACGGTTTCGAGGTCGAGCTGGTCGCGGACTGACGCCGGGTCACTCCTGCGGCACCTTCTCCATGACGAAGGTCGTGGTCTCGTACTCGGCGTCGCTCCAGGTGATCTCGCGGCCGTCGGCGTCCAGGTAGCGGGCCGTGGCCCGGGACGCCTCGCGGCCCTTGGAGTAGATCGAGTAGGTCTTGCCGTCCGGTTGCAGCGTCATCACGAACTGCTGCTTCTCGTCGTCCTCGTCGCAGATCTCCAGCCGGAAGCCGCCCTCGCCGAGGGTCACGCAGTTCTCGTCCGCCTCCTCGCTGTCCGGCGGGCTCTCCAGCAGCCAGACGTCCGGCGTGCCCGCGACCGGGATCAGCAGCATCTGGCCGCGGTAGCCCAGCACGTCGTCGTCGGGTTCGGTGGTGGAGCGCGACAGATCGAGGTCCGAGCTCTCCGAGGCGCTGTCGTAGGCCCAGGTGAGCAGCCGGTCACCGTCGGACTCCGCGGGCGCCCAGATCCAGTAGTTCTGGCTCTTCTTCCGGCTCAGCACGGCGGTTTTCGTGGGGACGTCGGTGGTTCCGGCGGTTGCGGCGGTCGGGGAGGTGGTCGGGGAGTCTTCCAGCGTCGGGGACGGCGTGATGCCGTCCCGGTCGTCACCGTCGGACAGGAGCGCGGTGAGGCCGCCGGCGAACACCGCGACCACGACGAAGGTGGCGACGGCGAATCCGGCCCGGTGGATCGTGTGCCGGCGGTCGTCCTGCCGGTGCTGCTCGTCGTCCGTCGAACTCACCTCTTTCGCCGCATGCGTGCCTCGGGGCACCAATGATGGACGACGAAAGGCTCGCACACCCTCGAAGCAGGCAAAAGTTCAGCGCAGCCGGGCCGCGGCGACGCGGTCACCCAGACGCGAAAGGCTGGAACAGGCCAGGGGTCTCGATCGCCTTCCGACGGCCTCGGCCCGGACCTCGTCGGTGGTGCGGCCAGACATCGTGACGGTACGCCTGAACTGACCGCCGATGAATGCCGGAAGACGACGCCGATCTGAACCGCCCGGTGAAGAAGAATGCCCAGGCCTTGCCTGGTGATACGGGTCACATTGCTCGGGGACTGGGCGACTGTCAAGGAAATTCGCCGACAGGCGTCCAAAAAATCGTCCATTCCTGGCGACCTTTCATTGTTTCTCTCTGGCGGCCCGGGCTTTTCGTTAGGACCGGCGAAGCCGCCGGGTTCATGAAGGTCTGGGAATTCCGGGTCTACCGGTGCCGGGGATTTCGGTGGAACGGTGCCGCCCGGATTCCGCGACGGCGCGCTGCCGAGGACACAACAGCAGGACGGGGCCTCGTGGCGCCGCTAGGGTGCGGGGCGACGGGTGGACGCACGGATGAAAGCGACGAGTTCCCACGGGGGAGACTGTGGCTGAGCCAGCTGGGCGACCGAAAGCGGCCGGGGGCCGGGCAAGGCAAGGGAACGGCAAATTCGAGCAGCGCCGTTCCGAACTTGCCGACGCCGCCCTGAAAACGTTGTCAGAACTCGGTTATGCCCGCACCAGTCTTCGGGAGATCGCCCAGAATTCCGAGTTCTCCCACGGTGTCCTGCATTATTACTTCATCGACAAGGTCGATCTGATCACCTATTGCGTGCGGCAGTACAAGGCCCGCTGCATGCGCCGGTACGACGGGATCATCGCCACGGCCGCCACCGGTGCCCAGTTGCGGCACGAATTCGCCCTGGCGATGGCCGAGTCGATGCTTCAGGACGGCGATCTGCACCGGCTCTGGTACGACCTGCGCTCGCAGTCGATGTTCGACGCGGCCTTCCGGGCCGACGTGGTCGAGATCGACCTCGGCCTGCAAGACATGACCTGGCGAGTCACCACCCGGATCAGCGAGCTGGCCGAGGTGGCACCGCCGTTCGGGCCGGCCGTCACCTACGGCATCCTCGACGGGCTGTTCCAGCAGGCACTGCTACGGCACTGTTCCGGCGACGCGACCGCCGCCGACTACCTGATCGGGGCCATCGACGAGGTGATGGCGCGGTTCGTGCCGCTGGCGCCGGTTTGATCCTCAGGCCCTATCGTTCAGGGCTATGGAAAAGCGAACCCTGGGCCGGACCGGCCGCAGCGTGGGAGTCGTCGGTCTGGGCGCGTGGCAGCTCGGCGCCGACTGGGGTTCGGTGAGCACGCAGGACGCGCTGGCCACCCTGCACGCCGCCGTCGAGGCCGGAGTCACCTTCATCGACACCGCCGACGTCTACGGTGACGGGCGGAGCGAGAAGGTCATCGGCAAACTGCTCAAGGAGCTCCCGGACGCCGGGCTCACCGTGGCCACGAAGCTCGGCCGCCGCGCCGACCCGTTCGAGCCGGCCAGCTTCACCAAGGACAACATGAAGTCCTGGGTCGACCGCAGCCGTTCCAACCTCGGCGTCGACACGCTCGACCTGGTGCAGCTGCACTGCCCGCCGACCCCGGTCTACTCCACCGACAAGGTCTACGACGCGCTCGACTCGATGGTCTCGAAGGGCCGCATCGCCGCCTACGGCGTCAGCGTCGAGACCTGCGCCGAGGCGATCACCGCCATCGCCCGGCCGAACGTGGCCAGCGTGCAGATCATCCTCAACCCGCTGCGCCAGAAGCCGCTGGAGCAGGTGCTCCCCGCGGCCGAGGCGGCCGGCGTCGGCATCATCGCCCGGGTTCCGCTGGCCAGCGGCCTGCTGTCCGGCCGGTACACCGAGGACACCGTGTTCGCGGACGACGACCACCGCACCTTCAACCGCTCGGGCGAGGCCTTCGACGTGGGCGAGACCTTCGCCGGCGTGCCGTTCCGGGCCGGCGTGCGCGCGGTGCGCCGTCTTCAGCAGCAGCTCCCGGACGACGAGGGCACGCTCGCGCAGACCGCCCTGCGCTGGATCATCGACCAGCCGGGCGTGAGCACGGTGATCCCCGGTGCCCGCTCGCCCGAGCAGGCCCGGGCCAACGCCGCCGCCGCCGAGCTGTCCGAGCTCAGCGACGACGTGCGCGGCGTGATCCGGCGGATCTACGACGAGGACATCCGCCCCCTGGTGCACAACCGCTGGTGACGTGTCAGGCCGAGGCCGTGGTCAGATCGTCGACCTCGGCCTCGGTCAGCTTCAGGTCGGCGGCCGCCATCAGGGCCGGAAGCTGTTCCACCGAGCGGGCACTCGCGATCGGGGCGAGCACGTTCGGCCGGGACAGCAGCCAGGCCAGGGCCACCGTGGTGATCGGTGCGTCGTGGGCGGCCGACACCCGGTCCAGCGCGTCGAGCACCCGGAAGCCCCGCTCGTTCAGGTAGCCACCGGCCCGGTCGCCCCGCTCCCGGCCCGCCAGGTCGTCGGCCGTGCGGTACTTGCCGGTGAGGAAGCCGCTGGCCAGGGAGTAGTACGGGAACACCGCCAGGTCTTCGCGGGCCACCAGGGCGGCCAGCTCACCTTCGACGATCTCTCGCTCCACCAGGTTGTAGTGCGGCTGGAGGGCGACGTAACGGGCCACCCCGAGCTCGTCGGCGATCCGTAGCGCGCCGGCCAGCCGGTCCGGGGTGAAGTTCGAGGCGGCCAGGTGCCGCACCTTGCCCTCGGTGACCAGCTCGCCGAAGGCGGCAGCGGTCTCTTCCTGAGGGGCGTCCGGGTCGTCGTAGTGGGCGTAGTACAGGTCGATGTGGTCGGTGCGCAGACGGCGCAGCGAGGCCTCCACACTCTGCCGGATGCTGTCGCGGGACAGCCCTTTCAGCTTGGTGGCGATCACCACGTCGTCGCGGCGCCCGCGGCGCTTCAGCCAGTTGCCGATGATCGTCTCGGACTCGCCACCGACGTTGCCGGGCACCCAGTGCGAGTAGCCCTCGGCGGTGTCGATGAAGTTGCCCCCGGCCTCCACATAGGCGTCGAGCACAGCCATCGATTCCTGCTCGTTCGCGGTCCAGCCGAACACGTTGCCGCCGAGGCAGAGCGGTGACACGTCGAGGTCGGTGCGGGCGATCAGGGTCACGGGGAACCTCCTGGTGATCGAGCTGTGACTACACGAAGCGGCAACGCCTCACCCGCGAAGATATGCCCGGCGTTCTCCGGTGCCCGCGGTAGCCGGTCAGCCGTTCTGCCGGAACTCCTGCGACGCGTCGATCAGCCAGTCGGTGAGGTAGGTGCCGAACGACGGCCGGAACATCAGCCGGTAGGCCTGCTCCCCGACCTGCCAGAGCAGCACGCCGGCTCGCGCGAAGGTGGTGAGGGCGCACTGGCCGGGAGCGAACGAGCGCGGGTGCAGGTCCAGCGTGATCGCCTTCTCCAGCAGGTCGCGGGCGTGCGGGCCGGTGATCAGCAGCGTGGCGTAGTTGGCGCTGAGGTCGACCAGGTGCAGGCCGTTTTGTGGAACCGAGAGGGACACGGCGACAGCGGACAGGGGCTTGGCGGCCACGGTTGGCTCGGGCACGGTTGGCTCGGGCACGGTCGGCTTGGGCGCAGCCGGTTCGGGCACGATCAGCTCGGGCACGGCCGGCTTGGGCTCGGTCGGCTTGGGCTCGGTCGGCTTGGGCTCGGTCGGCTTGGGCTCGGTCGGCTCGGGCGCGGTTGCGTTGGGCACGGTCGGCCTGGCCGCGGCCCACTCCGACACGGCCCAGGACTTGCCCACGATCAGCCACTCGTCCGGGCCCAGCCAGAGGGCGTGTGCCGTGCCGTGCAGACCCGGGAGCGGTGCCACCAGGCCCGCTCCCGGAAGGCCTGGGCTCAACTCGCCTCCGGTCGCTCGGCCCGCCTCGCCTCCGGTCGCTCGGCCCGCCTCGCCTCCGGTCGCTCGGCCCGCCTCGCCTCCGGTCGCTCGGCCCGCCTCGCCTCCGGTCGCTCCGCTCACCTTGCCCCCGGTCACTGCGGAGGCTGTTCCGGATCGCACGTTCAGCACGGTCTCGAAGGAGACCTCCCGCAACGACAGCCCGGGCCCACCGGCCGCCGCCAGGTCGCCGGCCCGGTGCGCCAGCGGTGCACGCCGGGCCTGTTGCGGGCCGGGGGTGGTGAATGCGTCAACCGTCACGGCGAGCTCCTTCCTGGTCGTAGAGCACCGGGCCGGTGATGGTGGCCGCCACCACCCGGTCGCCCAGCGGTGCCAGTACCTGTTCACCGATGCGGTCGCGGCCGCCCTTGATCAGGGCCAGTGCGAAAGTTCGGTCCAGCGCGGCACTGTGGTAGCTGGAGGTGACGTGACCGAGCATCGGCACCGGCGTCCGGCCGACCGGGCTGCTCCGCCCGACGCCGGACAGATCGGTGTCGGGGGCCACCAGCTGCGCGCCCTCGGGCAGCAGCTCGGCCGGGTCGACCGGGAGCAGACCGACCAGGTGCTTGCGGTCGGCCCGCAGGCTGTCGGGCCGGGTCAGCGAACGCCGTCCGACGAAATCCTTCTTCTTCGAGACGATCCAGCTCATGCCCAGGTCGTGCGGGGTGACCGTGCCGTCGGTGTCTTGCCCGACGATCGGGAAGCCCTTCTCGGCCCGCAGCACGTGCATGGTCTCGGTGCCGTAGGGAGTGATGCCGAATGCGGAACCGGCAGACATCACCGCCTCCCACACCGAGAGGGCGTACCAGCCGGCCACATTGATCTCGAACGCCAGCTCACCGGAGAAGGAGATGCGCGCGATCCGGGCCGGCACGCCGTCGGCCAGAACAGTCTCCCGGAACGTCATGAACGGGAAGGCCTCGTTCGTGACGTCGAGTTCGGGGGCCACAGCGGCGACCACGGCGCGCGAGTGCGGGCCGACCACCGCGATCGTGGACCACTGCTCGGTGACGGACGTGAAACGCACATCGAGGTGCGGCCATTCGGTCTGCTGCCATTCCTCCAGCCAGTCCAGCACCCGGGCGGCGCCGCCGGTGGTGGTGCTCATCAGGAAGCGGTCGGGCGCCAGCCGCATGGTCACGCCGTCGTCGAGCACCATGCCGTCGGCCGTGCACATCACCCCGTAACGGGCCGAGCCGACGGCCAGCCGGGCGAAAGCGTTGGTGTATATCCGGTTCAGGAACTCCGGGGCGTCCGCACCCACCACCTCGATCTTGCCGAGCGTGGACGCGTCCATCATTCCCACACCGGTGCGGGCGGCCCGGCACTCCCGCAGCACCGCCTGGTGCTGGTCCTCGCCGGGTTGCGGGTAGTACCAGGGACGCTTCCACTGGCCGACGTCTTCGAACACCGCGCCCGCCGCCACGTGCCAGGGATGGACGGGGGTGGTGCGCGCTGGGTCGTGCAGATGGCCGAGGTCGCGTCCGGCCAGGGCGGCGAACGAGACCGGCAGCGACGGGGCCCGGAACGTGGTGGTGCCCAGATCACCGGGACTTGCAGGAGGCTGCCAGGTCGGCGCGGTCTGGCCGTCGTGGCCGGACAGCTCGGTGAGCTCGATGGGTTCGGTTCGCCCCGGACCTGCGCTCAGGGCCTGTGCCACGACCCCGGCGACGTTCACCCCCGCGGTGGCGCCCTGGTCGTAGCCGGTGCCGGCCGTGGTGTAGCGCTTGACGTGTTCCAACGACCGCATGCCCGCCCCGACCGCGCGCCACACGTCGGCGACCGAGACGTCCCGGTGCAGATCGACGAAATGGTGGTGCCACTGCGAGGGTTCGGTGTCGTCGGCGGGAACCAGCCAGACCGGACGCGGCGGCACGGCCCCGTCGGAATCGGACGAGGCCCTGCCGAAAGCGATCAGTGGCTCGGGATCGCCCGGGAAGCCCACACTGCCCGCCGCGAAGCCGCCGGCCGAGGCGCCGTCGGCGATGGCCGCCACCGTGCCGAAGACGCCGTTGGCCGCACCGGCCACCGCGACGGCCTGCGCCGCCCGCCCCGGCACGAATGTTGCCAGCGAGTCGTTCCACAGCAGCTCGCCGCGGGACTGGCTGAACAGGTGCAGATCCGGGTTCCAGCCGCCGCTGACCGCGAGCAGGTCGGCCGTGATCTCACGTTGCCCCGCCGGTGCGCCGTCACCGTCGAGCGGGCTGATCGTTACGGTACGGACTCTTTCGGATCCCGAGGCCCCGGTGACCGCCGCCCCGCAGACCACCTCGACCCCGGCGTCCCCCATGCGGGAGACCAGCGCCGCCGGTGGCTCGGCCCGGCTGTCGACCACGGCCACCACCTCGACCCCGGCCGCGAGCAGGTCGAGCACCACCGGATAGGCGCTGTCGTCGATCGTGGCCACCACCGCGCGGGTGGCGCTGACCGCGCCGAACCGGTTGAGATAGGTGCGCACCGCAGAGGCCAGCATGATGCCGGGGAGGTCGTTGTTCGCGAACACCAGTGGCCGCTGCCGGGCTCCGGTGGCCAGCACCACCCGCCTGGCCCGCACGTGCCACACCCGCTGCCCGTGCGGCAGACGCTGGAGCACCAGCAGGTAGTTCTGGTCGTAGTGGCCGAACGCCGAGGCCCGGCTCAGCGTGGTGACCTCGGGCCGGCCGGCGAGCCGCGTGGTGACCTCGGTGATCCAGGCGTCGGCCGGTGCGTCGGCCAGTGGCCCGCTCTCGGCCAGCAGGTCGCCCCCGGGCTGTGACTGGTCGTCGACCAGCAGCACCCGCGCGCCGCCGGACGAGGCGGTCAGGGCGGCGGCCAGGCCGGCCGGCCCGGCACCCACCACCAGCACGTCGGTGTGCACGAACTTCTTGTCGTGCAGCACGTTCTCGGACTCCGGGGTGAGCCGCCCGACTCCGCTGAGCAGGCGGACGTCGAGGCCCTGGGTCACCTCGACCACGGTGGCCGGCAGCACCTCCCCGCTGTTCGCCTGCACCAGCGCGTTGGGCTCGGTGAGGTCGGCGGTGAGCAGGCCGCGGGGGCGCTCGCGATAGATGGACGGGCCGACCGTGAGGACGCCGGCCGCGACCAGGGCGGAGGCCACGGTGTCGCCGGCGAAGGCCGGGTACTCGGTGCCGTTGACGGTGAAGGTGAGCGATCGGCTGCGGTCCACCCGGCCACCGGCCGGTATGCGGGTCACGCGGCACCTCCCGCGGGCTTCTCGCCCGGCCTGTAGACGCTGATGAACTCGTTGCTGACCGTGTGACGCACGGCGTTGAACCACCGCCTGCACCCGGCCGCGTGCACCCACCGCTCGGCGAACGGCCCCTTCGGGTTGTCACGGAAGAACAGGTACTGCGCCCACTCGTCGTCCGAAAGTTGTTCGGCAGAAGGAGGGTACGCGACGTGCGCCTGACCCCCGTAGCCGAACTCGGTCTCCTCGCGGTCCCCGCACCAGGGACACCTGATCAGCAGCACGACAGCTCCTTGTCAGTGCGCCACGGCGGCGGCGCCGTGCTCGTCGATGAGGGCGCCGGTGGTGAACCGGTCGAGCCCGAACGGCTCGTTCAGGGCGTGCGGCGTGCCGGTGGCGACGAGGTGGGCCATCACCCAGCCGACGGCCGGTGTGGCCTTGAAACCGCCTGTGCCCCAGCCACAGTTGATGTAGAGATTCTCGTAGGGGGTGAGGCCGATGACCGGCGAGGCGTCGGGCGTGACGTCGACGATGCCGCCCCAGGTGCGTAACACGTGGGCCCGGGCGAAGATCGGGAACAGCTCGACCGCAGCCGCCATCTGCTGCTCGATCACGTGGACCGAACCGCGCTGGCCGTAGGAGTTGTACGAGTCCACGCCGGCGCCCATGACCAGTTCGCCCTTGTGCGCCTGGCTGACGTAGACGTGCACGTGGTTGGACATCACCACGGTGGGGTGCACCGGTTCGAGCAGCTCGGAGACCAGTGCCTGCAACGGGTGACTCTGCACCGGCAGCCGCAGGCCGAGAGTGCCGGCGAGAACCGAGGAATGGCCGGCGGCGGTCATGGCGACCCGGCCCGCGGCGATGTCGCCTCGCGTGGTGCGGACGCCGGTGACCCGGTTGCCGGAGGTGAGGAAGCCGGTGACCTCGCAGTGCTGGATCAGGTCGATGCCGTACTGGTCGCACTGGCGGGCGAAGGCCCAGGCCACGTGGTCGTGCTTGGCGATGCCCGCACGCGGCTGATAAGTGGCGCCCAGCACCGGATAACGGGTTTCTGGCGAGACGTTGAGGATGGGGCAGACCTTGGCCACCTCGTCGGGGGTGAGCCACTCGCCGTCCACCCCGTTGAGCTGGTTGGCGTAGACCCGGCGCCGGCTGTCGCGCACGTCTTGCTGGGTGTGGGCGAGGTTGAGCACGCCGCGCTGGCTGAACAGGAAGTCGTAGTCGAGCTCTTCGGGCAGCCCTTCCCAGAGCTTGAGCGCGTGCTCGTAGATGGCCGCGCTCTCGTCCCAGAGATAGTTGGACCGGATGATGGTGGTGTTGCGGGCCATGTTGCCGCCGGCCAGCCAACCCCGTTCCAGCACGGCGACATTCGTGATGCCGTGATTCTTGGCGAGGTAGAAGGCGGTGGCCAGGCCGTGACCGCCGGCGCCGACCACGACCGCGTCGTAGGAGGGTTTCGGGTCGGTGTGCCGCCACAGGTGATCGGCGTGCTGCTGCCCGGTCTGCGCGGATCCGGCTGATGCCCCGCCAGGACGCATGACACCCCCTGCTGCTCGTGACCGACGACTGATATATCAGTCATCAGCTACGGTAAGTCCCATGAATTCCGGCGTCAACGGTCAACTTCGGCAGGCCGACATCGCCTACTCCGGGCTGCGCGACCTGATCGTCACGCTCGAACTGCACCCGGGCGCGGCCCTGGCCGAGGACGAGCTGATGCGGCGGCTGGAGGTGGGCCGCACCCCGTTGCGTGAGGCGGTCAAGCGCCTGGAGGTGGAGAGCCTGGTGGTGGTGTATCCGCGGCGCGGCACGTTCGTCAGCGAGGTGCACCTGGCCGACCACAGCCTGATCTGCGACGTGCGGCGGCAGCTGGAGAGTCACGCCGCCCGCCGGGCGGCCGAGCGCGCCACCGCCGCAGACCGCAGTCGGCTGGAGGGGCTGGAGGCGACCATCGCGGCCCACGCCGGGGGCCGGGCCGCGAGCATGCGCCTGGACACCGAGATCCACCGCGAGGTCTACCGCTGTGCCCACAATCATTACCTGGAGCACGATCTCAGTCATTACTACAACCTGTCGCTGCGCATCTGGTACCTGTTCCTCGACCGGCTGCCCGAGGTCGACCACGACGCCGAGCACCTGCCGATGATCCGGGCGATCCGGGAGGGCGACGGCGAGGCCGCGGCCGGGCACGCCCACCGGCACGTCACCCATTTCGAGGAATCGGTGCGGTCGGCGCTGTAGTGCGACCGGGCCGGGTGCCTTCGGAGCGTTCTGACACCACCATCGGGGTCAGGGTGGTGTGAAAAAGGAAATGCGGTACCCCGTGCTCCCCGATAGGGCCAGAGTCGTCACCGTGCAGAACGATTCACGAGATTCTGAATGCGTAAGCGTCAGGTGAGAGGGCTCGACGCCGGATGCGCTATCCGCGGTGCAGCCGGCGTTCCGGTTGCTCCGGGACGGGGGCGCCGGTCCCCGGGCGGCCAGGGGCGGCGGTGTGAGGTGGGCCGACCCGGCCGCGTCCGGCGCGTTTCGCCTCGTACAGCGAGGCGTCGGCGGCAGCGTACAGATCGCGCAACGGGGTCGGGCCGGGACCGGCGTGTCCCACGCCGATGCTGACGGACAGCGGCAGCTCGGTCCCGTCGCCCGCCAAAGGCAGCGGGTGACTCAGCACGCGGGTGAGCAGGCCCTGGGCCCAGCGGACGGCCTCGTCCGCCGGGAATTCCGGTAGCAGCACGGCCATCTCGTCACCGCCGAGCCTGGCGATCACCGCGCCCGGCGCGGCGTCGCCGCCCAGGAGCCCGGCCAGGTGCACCAGGGCGTCGTCCCCGATCGGGTGCCCGTGGGTGTCGTTGATCGTCTTGAAATGGTCCAGATCGAGCAGGACCAGGGCGGCTCCGGCGCAGGAGCGGCCCTGGCGGGGCACCGGTGGCAGCACGGCGCGGTGCATCGCCTCGTCCAGCACCCGGCGGGTGACCAGACCGGTCAGCGGGTCGCGGGAGGCCTGTCCCTGGAGCAGCGCGACCAGCCGGTCCTGTCGTTGCCCGGCCAGCACCAGGATGCCGGTCATCAGGCCGATCACCAGCGAGATCTGGAACCAGTCGAGCAGCCCGCGACTGTCCGGACGCAGCACGCCGACCACCAGGGCGTCGCCCATCGAGCAGCTCACGGCCACCAGCAAGGCGCCCGGCGGCCGCAGGTGCGTGGCCGCGAACAGAGCCGGCAGGCACAACATCACCTGGGCCCCGGCCGAGGAGTCCTGGGTGGCCAGGTTCAGCGTCACCACCACCGCCAGCCCGAGGATCGGGGCGACCAGCAGCAGGACGTTCAGCCACGTGACGGGCAGCCGCCGGGTTATCAGGACCGTGGCGAGCCCGAGCAGGACCACCGGCGCGCCGAAGCTCATCGCCCGCTGGGCCGGTGACTCGGGCATGTCGAGGCTCGACAGCGGCACGGCGGCGGCGGACAGCAGGAAGATCCAGAACGCCGTCAGTGCGGCCGCTCTCGGATTCCGGGCGGCCAGCCCCGAACGCGCCCAGTCCACAAGGTCTACTCGGTCGGCCGGCCCGTGGACTTCAGCCCGGCGAACCGGCCGGGTGTGGTGCCCAGCATCCGGCGGAAGTGCCGGGCCAGGTGCGACTGGTCGTAGAACCCGGCCAGCACGGCCGCCCGGGCCGGGGGCTCGCCGGTCAGCAGCAGGCGTCGCGCCCGCTCCACCCGCCGCCCGGTCAGGTACTGGTGCGGGGGCATCCCGAACTCCCGGGTGAATGCCCGCACCAGGTGGGTCGGGTGGCTGTGCAGGGTCTGCGCGGCGTCTTCCAGGGTGACGCCCTCGACCACCTGCGCGTCGAGCAGGTCGCGCAGGTCGTGGGCCAGGCCGGCCCGGTGCCCGGGCGCTGCGGGCGCGTCGCCGAGCAGCCCGAGGAAGCGTTCCCGGATCATCGCCAGCCGGCTGGCCGCCTCCAGGTTCTCGGTGCGCCGGGCCAGCGCCACGTTCAGCTGGTGCACCCGGCGGCGCAGCAGCGGGTCGGCGAAGCTCGGGGTGCGGATCGCGGCGTTTACCAGCCCCGGGCCGAACTGGGTGTCGTCGAGGTAGACCACGCGCTTGCGGAACCCGCCCGGCCCGGCCGCCTTGCCGTCGTGCGGCACACCGGGCGGCAGCAGGGTGACGAACGAGGTCATCACGCCGTGCTCGTGCCGGCCCAGGTGGTAGCGAACGATGCCGGAGTCGAGCAGCATCAGGGTCCACGTGTCGTGGGCGTGCATCGGGTAGGCGTGCCGGTGGAAGCGGGCGTGCAGCACCTCCGGCACGCCGCTCACGCCCGGTTGCCACGCCGTCAGCTCCGGCGCCCGGTCCGCCGTCATGCCAAGAACGTACAAGAGCCGGCCCGCCGCCGGGGACGATGATCAGCCGTGTGGTGACTGAATTGATGACGACGAACAGCCCCGGCGCCGACCTGGCCCCGATCCGTTTCGACACCAAGATCGCCGTGCTGCTGCGTGACGACCTCGCCGTCTGGCAACGCCTCAACGTGTGCGCGTTCCTGGTCAGCGGCATCACCGCGGCGCACCCGCAGCTGGTCGGAGATCCCTACGAGGACGCCGACGGCACGCCCTACCTGGCCATGCTGCGCCAGCCGGTGCTGGTGTTCCAGGGCAGCGCCGACGTGCTCACGAGCGCCCACACCAGGGCCATCGGCCGGGAGCTGCCGATGTCGCTGTTCACCAGCGAGCTCTTCGCCTCCGGCAACGACCGGGACAACCGGGCCGCGGTGGCCGCGGTGCCCCGCGCCGAGCTGGATCTGGTGGGCCTGGCCGTGCACGGGCCGAAGAACGCCGTGGACAAGGTGCTCAAGGGCGCGGTGATGCACCCCTGACTCGGCCGGCTCAGCTGCGCAGGCGCTTCATCTCCGGGTCGAACAGCGGCTCGGCGGCGACCGTGGCGTGCAGGCGGCGGTCGAAGTAGCCGATCTCCACCCGCTCGCCGGGCACCGAGAGCTCGGTGGGCAGCCAGGCGTAGGCGATCGGGGCGTTGACCGTGTAACCGTAGGCCGCACTGGTGACATGACCGACGCAGGCGCCGTCGCGGTAGACCGGCTCCTTGCCGAGCGGCTGGTCGTAGGTCGTGGTGCCGTCGGTGTCGCCGGCGTCGTCGATCAGCAGGCAGGTCAGCCGCCGCCGCACGTCCTCCCGCCGGGCGAGCACGGCCTCCCGCCCCAGGAACGACTCCTTCTGGAGCCGGACGGCGAAGTCCAGGCCGGCCTCCCAGGGGTCGTGCTCGAAGGTCATGTCGGTGCCGAACGAGCGGTAGCCCTTCTCCAGCCGCAGGCTGTTGAACGCACCCCGCCCGGCGGCGATCAGGCCGTGCTCCTGCCCCGCCGCCCAGAGCGTGTCCCAGAGCTTCTGGCCCTGGTCGGAGGTGGTGTAGAGCTCCCAGCCGAGTTCGCCGACGTACGACAGGCGCATGGCCGTGACCGGGACGAAGCCGACCTGGATCTGCTGGGCGCGGAAGTATTTCTGGCCCTCGGCGGAGACATCGGCCCCGGTCAGCGGGGCCAGCACGTCGCGCGCCCGGGGCCCCCACAGGCCGATGCAGCAGGTGCCCGCGGTGATGTCGCGGATCTGGGTGAGACCGTCGCCGGGTAGCTGCCGGGTGAGCCAGGCCTCGTCGAGGGCGCCGTTGGCCCCCACCTGGTAGCGCTCGCGGCCCAGCCGGGCGATGGTGACGTCGCTGCGGATGCCGCCGTCTTCGTCGAGCAGCAGGCCGTAGGTGATGGAACCGACCGACTTGTCGACGTTGCCGGTGAACACCCGCTGGAGGAAGGCGGTGGCGCCCCGCCCGGTGACCTCCAGCCGCTTCAGCGCCGTCATGTCGAACATCGAGACCTGCTCGCGGGTGTGCCGGGCCTCGGCCGCGACGATCGGCGACCAGTAGCGGGACGCCCAGGCGTCCGGGGTGGGCGCCGGATAGTGCTGCACCAGTGCGGCGTTCGAGCGGTACCACTGCGGCCGTTCCCAGCCGGAGGCTTCCAGGAACATGCCGCCGAGCTCTTGCTGACGGTGGTGGAACGGGGTGACGCGCAGCGGCCGGGGGTGTTCCATCGGCTGGAGCGGGTGCTTGATGTCGTACACCTCAACGAAGTTCTGGCAGTCCCGGGTGAGCACGTAATCCGGCGTCAGCTGGTGGCTCTCGAACCTGTTGACGTCGCACTCGTGCAGGTCGAAGGTGGAGCAGTGGCCCTCGACCAGCCACTCCGCCATCGCCGCCGCCACCCCGGCCGAGTGCGTCACCCAGACCGCCTCGGCCACCCAGAACCCCTCCACCGCGGCCGAGGGGCCGAGCAGCGGGAAGTCGTCGGTGGTGAACGAGAAGATGCCGTTGATGCCCTCGACCACCGCGCTGCCCCCGAGATCCGGTAGCAGCCGCTGACTCTCGGTCCAGGCCGGGGCGAAGTCGGCGGGGGTGAACGGCAGCACCGAGGGCATGTCTTCGGCCTCGCGCACCCCCGGCACGTCGGAGAGCCGCACCGGCATCGGGCGGTGCCCGTAGTAACCGATGCCCAGGCCGTCGAAGTTCTCGCGGTAGTAGAGGTCGGCATCTTGATGCCGCAGGATCGGCCGGGTGGCCTCGTCGGTGGTCCCGGCCAGCGACGGGACCGGCGTGGTCCAGGCCAGCTGATGGCCCAGCGGCGTGAGCGGCAGCGTCATGCCGACCATGGCAGCCACCTTCGGACCCCAGAACCCGGCGCAACAGACCACGATGTCGGCCTCGATGTCGCCCTGGTCGGTGCGGACCCCGGTGACCTTCAGCCCGTCGTCGGTGCGCAGGACGTCGAGCACCTCGTGCCGGTCGAGCACCGAGACGCCCCGCGCCCGTGCCCGCCGCAACTGCGCCTCGACCGCGCGCACGGCCTTGGCCAGCCCGTCGGTGGGCAGATGCAGCCCGCCCAGCACCACCGACTCGTCGAGCATCGGCCACAGCCGGGAACATTCGGCCGGGGTGATCACCCGCGCGTCGAGACCCCAGGCTGTGGCCCAGCCGGCCCGGCGGTGCAACTCGGCCAGCCGCTCCGGGGTGGTGGCCACCTCCAGCCCGCCCACCTGGAGGAAGCACGGCTCGCCGTCCAGGTCGAGCGAAACCAGTTTCTCCACCGTGTACTTCGCCAGCTGCGCCATGGTCTTGGAGGAGTTGGTCTGGAACACCAGGCCGGGCGCGTGCGACGAGGATCCACCAGGCCTGGGCAGCTCGCCCTGCTCCACCACGGTGATCTGTGTCCAGCCCCGCTCCGACAGCTCGTCGGCCAGAGCCGCCCCGACCACACCTGCTCCGACGATGACGACGCGCGGTCCGGACATGGACGGCCTCCTGGGCGATCGATGGCGATCAAACGGAATGCGTATGGCGCAACTCGGATCATCAAGCGCAACTCGACTGTCCAACGTCGGACGCGGTGCGTCAAGAGGCAAGTACGTGTGAAGTGCGCCGGGCGTCGTCGGGAGCTCATCGTCGTCCAAAATTGTTGCCCGGTAACGCAAACGAAACCGGGGCGGCGGCCGTCAGGCCACCACCCCGGAACCGTGCCGGACAGCGCTACTTCAGCCAGGCGTCGACCTTGTCCTGGTTGGCGTCGACCCACTTCTTGGCCGCGTCCTCGTAGTCCATCTTGTCTTCGGCGATGTACTTGGCGACCTCGTTCTGGTCGTCGTTGGTCCAGCTGAAGTTCTTCACCAGCTCGGCCGCCGCACTGCCGGAGTTCATGAACTCGGTGCGGGCGTACTTGGTCAGCGGGGTCTCCGGGTAGTCGCAGTCGACCTTCTCCGGGTCGGCGTCGCAACCCTCCTCATAGGTGGGCAGATCCACCTTGACCAGCGGCACCTCGGACAGGAACCACTGCGGCGTGTAGAAGTAACCGAGCAGCGGCTCCTTCTTCTCCTCGGCCTGCCGGAAGGCCGTGATCAGTGCGGCCTCACTGCCCGCGTAGACCACCTTGTAGTCCAGGTCGAGGTTCTTCACCAGGGCCTCGTCGTTGGTGACGTACGACGGGTCGCCGTCGAGCACCTGGCCCTTGTCACCCGACTCCGAGGTCTTGAACAGGTCGGCGTACTTGTTCAGGTTCTTGTAATCGGTGATGTCCGGGTACTTCTCGGCCATCCACGGCGGCACGAACCAGCCGATCTGGCCGACATTGCCGTTCTCGCCGACCTTCTCGGCCACCTTCTGCTCGTCGACGTACTGCTTCTCCAGGTCGGGGTGGCCCCAGTCCTCGAGGATCACGTCGATCTCGCCGGAGGCGAAGCCCTGCCAGGACACCTCCTCGGTGAGGTCCTTGGTGTTCACCGTGCAGCCCAGCTCGTTCTCGGCCACGTACTGCACCACGGCGACGTCGGCCTCGTAGCCGACCCAGGGGTTGACCGCGATGTTGACGGTGCCACAGTCCTCGCCGGAACCGCCCCCCGAGCTCGCGCTGCCGGACTCGATGGTCTGACCGCCGCACCCGGCCAGGAGCAGGGCGACCGCCGCCGCACCTGTCACGACCCTCCTGGCCTTCACATTGTCACGCAAAGCTTTTCATCCTCCTGATGATGGCTTCCAGATCAGATACTGCGCCGGCGATCCGCTGCCGCCTGGGTGATTCGGTTGAGCATGATGCCCAGGATGACGATGGCGAAGCCCGCGGTGAGCCCCTTGCCGAACAGCTCTCCCTGCGAGAAGCCCGCCACCACGTCGTATCCCAGCGCGCCGGCGCCGACCAGGCCGCCGACCACGATCATCGCGAGCACGTAGCAGATGCCCTGGTTGGCCGCGAGCACCAGCGATTGCCGGGCCATCGGCAGCTGTACCTTCCAGATGGTCTGCCAGCTGCTGGATCCGGAGGCCGTGGCGGCCTCCACCGCGGTGGCCGGCACGGCGGTGATGCCGTCGGCCACGATCTTGATCGCCACCGGGGCGGCGTAGAGCACGGCGGCCAGGACGGCGGTGAACCGGCTGGCCGCGAACAGCGCCAGGAACGGCACCAGGTAGACGAACGGCGGCATCACCTGGAGCGCGTCGAGTACCGGGCGGATCACCAGGTCGGCCCGCCGGCTGCGGGCCATCCAGACGCCGATCGCCACGCCCAGCAGCATGGTGGCGGCGGTGGCCAGCAGGGTGGCGGCCAGGGTGGTCATGCTGTCTTGCCAGAGCCCGCTGAACACCAGGCCGGCCACGCAGACGGCGGTGACCACGGTGACGCGCAGGTTGCCCAGCAGGTAGGCCAGCGCCAGCAGCAGCGCCGCGACCAGCCACCAGGGCGACTCGACCAGCAGGGTCTGGAGCGGGTCGAGCAGCAGGGCGGTGGCGGTGTCTTTCAGCCAGCCGGTGACGTCGGACAGGTTGCTGGTCAGCCAGTCGGCGAAACTGCCGCTGTGCCGGGCGATGTCGTCGCCGATGTTGTAGTCGGAGGGGAACTCGGCGGCCCACACGTAGGTGCGCGAGAGGTACACGGCGAAGATCGCCCCGAGGCCGGCCACCCCGAGCAGCGGAAGCCGGAACCGGGAGGGACGCCGGGAACGCCGGGCCGCCGCGGCGGTGGTGAGCCGGTCCAGCACGATCGCCATCACCACGATCGCCAGGCCGGCGTTGAAGGAGACGCCGACGTCGAGGGTCTGGAGCGCCTTGAGGATGGTCTTGCCCAGGCCGGGTGCGTCGATCAGCGCCGCCACCGTGGCCATGGACAGGGCCGCCATGATGGTCTGGTTCAGGCCGAGCACGATGGTGCGCGCCGACATCGGCAGCAGAACCCCGACCAGGCGCTGGAAACCGGTGGCTCCCAGCGATTCCGAGGCCTCCACGCTGGCCCGCGGCACCGAGCGGATGCCGTGCGCGGTGTAGCGCACGGCCGGGGGCAGGGCGTAGACCAGGGTGACCAGGGTGGCCGAGGCCGGCCCGATCAGGAAGAGCAGGGTGAACGGCGCCAGGTAGACGAACGTCGGCATCGTCTGCAAAAAGTCGAGAACCGGTGTGACGACGGCGTTCACCCGGTCGGACAGGCCCGCCCAGATGCCCAGCGGCACCCCGATGACCAGAGCCAGGAGGACGGCGGAGAGGGTGAGGGCGAGCGTGTCCATGCTCTCTTCCCACAGCCCCTGGAGACCGATGAACAGGAAACCCGCCACCACCAGCAGGGCCACCCGCAGTGTGGCGAAGGCCAGCGCCAGCAGGGTGAGGATCGCCACCACTCCGAGCCAGCCGATCACCGGCACGGGACGGCCGAAACTCGGCTGGGAGATCAGGTTCTGGAACAGTGTGGTGAGACCGTCGACGAAGGCCCGGATCTCGTTGAAGAAGTAGAGGAACAGCGGGCTGTCGTTGCGGTTGGCCGACACCCAGTGGTTGACGTCGTTGAACCAGCGGTGTAGCGCCGTGGTGTCGGAGGGCACCAGCGAGAGCGTGTTCACGCCGCGCAGGATCGCCCCGAGCACCACGAACACCACGAGCACGGCGGCGATCACGCGCCCTCGGCCGGGTCTGGCCAGGGCCGCGCGGGAGGCGGTGAGAACGGTCACCGGGCGCCCGCCACGATCGCGAGAATCTCTTCGTCGCCGACGATTCCGAGCAGTTTGCCGTTCTCGACCACCCGCACCGGGCGATGGCTCTCCAGCACCACGCGGGTGGCGTCGCGGATCACCGTGCCGGGCGGCAGCTCCGGGCCGTCGACCGGGTCGTCGTCGGTGACCGGGCGCATGATCCAGCGCAGCGTCAGCACGTCGCCCTTGGGCACGTCGGAGACGAAGTCACGCACGTAGTCGTCGGCCGGGGCCCCGACCAGCTCGTCGCCGGTGCCGATCTGTACCGGCCGGCCGTCACGCATGATCAGGATGCGGTCGCCGAGCTTGAGTGCCTCGGACAGGTCGTGGGTGATGAACACCATGGTCTTGCCCAGCTCGCGGTGCAGCCGGATGACCTCGTTCTGCATGTCCCGCCGGATCAGCGGGTCGAGCGCGCTGAACGGCTCGTCGAACAGCATCAGGTCGGGCTCCACGGCCAGCGCGCGGGCCAGGCCGACCCGCTGCTGCATGCCGCCGGAGAGCTGGTCGGGGTAGGAGTTCTCGTAGCCGGACAGGCCGACCAGCTCGATCACCTCCAGCGCCCGGGCACGGCGTTCGGCCTTGCCCGCGCCGCGCACCTCCAGCCCGTAGGCCACGTTGTCGACCACGCGCCGGTGGGGGAGCAGCCCGAAGTTCTGGAACACCATGGAGAACTTGTGACGACGGAGTTCACGCAGGCGCCTGGCGTCGGCCTGGAGGAGGTTCTCGCCCTCGAAGACCACCGAGCCGGCGGTCGGCTCGATCAGCCGGGTGAGACACCGCACCAGCGTGGACTTACCGGAGCCGGACAGGCCCATCACCACGAACACCTCTCCCGGCGCCACGTCGAACGAGACGTCGCGCACCGCGATGGTGTTGCCGGTGCGTTGCATCAGCTCCCGGCGGGGCAGCTCGCACAGATCGGAGTTCTTCGGCACCGCAGCGGCTTTCGGTCCGAAGACCATCCAGAGGTCGCGCACCGAGATCAATGGCTGCTGGGTGGGGCCGGTGGTGCTGCCGGGCTCCGCGGTCAGGTCGTGGCTGTCCTCGGTGACGGCGGCCATCGCTCACCTCTCCTGATCAATCCGAAACGGGGTCGAACGGCCCTGACGATGCCTCGAACTTGATGAAATGTTGCGTATGGCGCACAACGGTTCTTGTTGAGGCACACACTGTGCCCAGTGCGAGGTCATGGTCAAGGTATGGCGTCGTTTCGGTGTGGTTAATCTAGCGAAGACTGAACGTACCGCTTCAGTCACTTCGCCGGATTGTGATGTGCCCGAGCGTCGACCGATAATTCACTCTCTGTCACCATTGGCGCATCATGCGGTGCTGGAGGAGAGCCGTGGGGCGGAATGCACCCGGCGGTTCTCCTCCAGCTTGATGACGATGGTTCGAAAGTTGTTGGAGAGGGCGCCTGTCCGGGTTATGGGCGGCTCAAGCCGACTGTTCGGTGCTGAGGCCGTGGCGATAAAACGGAACCTGCTGGGCCTCAAGCGGGGAATTGCCGCTGATCAGGTCGGCGGCTTTCTCGGCCAGCATGACGACCGGCGCGTAGATGTTGCCGTTGGTCACGTAGGGCATGGCCGAGGCGTCTGCCACCCGTAGCCCGGCCACCCCGTGCACGCCCATCGTCAGTGGGTCCACCACGGAGAGCGCGTCGGTGCCCAGGCGCGCGGTGCAGGACGGGTGGTAGGCGGTCTCGGCGTCGCGGGCCACCCAGTCCAGGATCTCCTCGTCAGTGCTTACCGCGGGGCCGGGGGAGAGCTCGCCGTCGTCGTAGGGGCCGAAGGCGGGCTGGCCCAGGATCTTCCTGGCCACCCGGATCGCCTCGACCCATTCCCGCCGGTCCTGGGCGGTGGACAGGTAGTTGAAGGTCATCGCCGGGGCGCGGCGCGGGTCGGTGCCGGTGATCTTGACCGTGCCCCGGGCGTCGGAGTACATCGGGCCGATGTGCACCTGGTAGCCGTGGCTGGCGGCGGGGGAGCTGCCGTCGTAGCGCACGGCCACCGGCAGGAAGTGGAACATCAGGTTGGGGTAGGCCACCTCGTCGTTGCCGCGGACGAAACCGCCGCCCTCGAAGTGGTTGGTGGCGGCCGGCCCGGTCTTGCGCAGGAGCCACTCCAGCCCGATCGCCGGGCGACGGTGCAGCTTGAGCGAGGGATTGAGCGACACCGGCCGACGGCAGGCGTGCTGCACGTAGACCTCCAGGTGGTCTTGCAGGTTCTCGCCCACGCCGGGCAGGTCGGCCACCACGTCGATGTCCAGGGCCCGCAGCTCGGAGGCGTTCCCGATACCGGACAACTGCAACAGCTGCGGGGTGTTGACGGCGCCGCCCGACAGCACGACCTCACCGGCGTCCACGCGCCGCAGGCCGCTGCCCACCCGGCCGAGCGGACCGCCGAAGGGCAGGGAGCGGGTGTACTCCACCCCCACCGCCCGGCCGTTCTCCACGATCACCCGGTGCACCAGCGAAAGAGTGCGCACCGTGAGGTTTTTCCGCTGCTTGCGGGCCGGGTGCAGATAGGCCCGCGCCGCCGACAGCCGCCGGCCGTTGCGGATCGTGCGGTCGAACCGGTTGAAACCCTCTTGCTGGAAACCGTTCACGTCGTCGGTGAGGGGGTAGCCGGCCTGCTGCACCGCCTCGAAGAAGGCGCCGAACAGCGGGTTGGTGGCCGGGCCGCGCTCCAGCTCCAGCGGGCCGTCGCCGCCGCGCCACTCGTCCGGTCCGGCCAGGCAGTTCTCCATCTTCTTGAAGTAGGGCAGGCAGTGCGCGTAGTCCCAGGTCTGCATGCCCGGGTCGGCGCCCCAGCGCTCGAAGTCCAGCGGGTTGCCGCGCTGGAAGATCATCCCGTTGATGCTGGAGGAGCCGCCGAGCACCTTGCCCCGACCGTGCGAGATCCGCCGCCCGTGCATGAAGGGCTCCGGCTCGCTGCGGTACCGCCAGTCGTACAACGGATTACCGATGACCATGGTCAGCGCGGCCGGCATGTGGATGAGCAGGTCGAGAGCCCAGTCCGGCCGCCCCGCCTCCAGTACCAGCACCGAGGTGCCGGGATCTTCGCTCAGCCGGTTGGCGAGCACACAGCCGGCGGAACCGCCGCCGACGATGACGTAGTCGTACCGCTCCACCACGTGTACCTCCTGGCTGACCCGAGGTGGCGTTTCCGCCTACCATCGTTGCGTCTTGCGCACCGAGTTCCAGACAAAGCAACGGCCACAGTGAATCATCACGATTGGTGAGGGGTCCAGATGTCTTCTGCGGATCATCAGCTCGCGGTCGGCGCCGACGGCACGCCGACCGTCGCCGGGACGCTCTTCATCGACGGGTCGTGGGTCAGGTCGACCGGGTCCCGCGCGGTGCTGAATCCCGCTGACGGAAGCCGGATCTGCGACGTCGACGAGGCCACGGACGACCATGTGAAGGCCGCGGTGGCGGCTGCCCGGACGGCGTTCGACGAGGGCGTGTGGAGCTCTGCCCCGCCCTCGGAACGCAGTGCCGTGCTGCACCGGGTCGCCGATCTGCTCCAGGCCGACCGCGCCCTGATCGCCCGTATCGAGACGCTCGACACCGGAAAGACGCTGCGCGAGAGCGAGATAGATGTCGACGACGTGACGGCGGTGTTTCGTTACTATGCCGCCCTCGCGCTCGGCGAGCCGGGAAGGCTGGTGGACGCGGGGGACCCGGCCGTCGTCAGCCGGGTGGTGCACGAGCCGGTCGGGGTCTGTGCGCTGATCGGCCCGTGGAACTATCCGCTGCTCCAGATCTCCTGGAAGATCGCCCCGGCCCTGGCCGCGGGCTGCACGGCGGTGCTGAAACCCAGTGAGGTCACGCCGCTCACCACCATCGTCCTGGTCGGGTTGCTGCACGAGGCCGGGGTGCCGGCCGGGGTGGTCAACCTGGTGCTCGGTTCCGGCGCCGTTGCGGGGGCCGGGCTGGTGAGCAGTGAGGACGTCGATCTGGTCTCGTTCACCGGCGGTCTGGAGACCGGGCGCGCCATCATGCGCAGCGCCGCCGACACGGTGAAGAAGGTCGCGCTGGAGCTGGGCGGAAAGAACCCGAACATCGTGTTCGCCGACGCCGACCTGGAGGCGGCCCTCGACACCGCGCTGACCGCGGTGTTCCTGCATGCCGGGCAGGTGTGCTCGGCGGGCACCCGGCTGATCCTCCAGGACTCGATCCACGACGAGTTCGTGGCCGCCTTCGTGAAGCGGGCCGGGCGGATCCGGATCGGCCCGGGCCTCGACCCGGACTCCGAGATGCCCCCGCTGGTCTCGGCCCAGCACCTGGCCAAGGTGGAGAATCATGTGCGGGTGGGCCTGGCGGAGGGCGCCCGGCTGCTCACCGGCGGCTCCCGTCTCGCCGAGAATCAGAGTGGATATTACTATCGTCCAACGGTTTTCGTTGACTGCTCGGGCGACATGCGGATCGTGCAGGAAGAGACCTTCGGGCCGATCGTCACGGTCGAGCGGTTCACCACCGAGGAGGAGGCGGTGCGGCTGGGCAACGACACCCGCTACGGCCTGGCGGGCGGGGTGTGGACGTCCGACCGGGCCAGGGCGCACCGGGTGGCCGGGCGTCTGCGGCACGGAACGGTCTGGATCAACGAGTTCGGGCCCTATCTGCCGCAGGCCGAGTGGGGCGGGTTCAAGCTGTCGGGCACCGGGCGCGAGCTCGGGCCCTCGGGTCTGGCCGAATATCAGGAGGCCAAGCACGTGTACGAGAACACCGCCCCGGCGGCCCAGCACTGGTTCTCCGGCGACGCAAAAAGGATTCCGTGAGGATACACCTCAGAACAGGGCCAGCATACGGTATCGTCCGATACATGCGACTTTGTGACGATATCGCTGCTCTATCTAACAAGCGATGTTCGGTCAACTTGGGCAGTGAGGTTGATTAAGATCATGTTTGTGGAAATCGGCGCCTTGTGTTGCTAGCGTGACTTCTTGTGAGGCCGTGGGGCCTCGCTTTGAGGGGAGTTCGCTTTGCGCGTCACGAGCAATGGTATTCGTCTGAGTGCATTCGTTTCTGGTGCACTGTTGGTCAGTGTAGTAATTGGTGGGGCGGGAGCGGGAAGTGCGTACGCCGATAATCGATCGGGTGTCGTTGATGATGTTCAGTCAATCATCCGAGCCGAGACGGGCGATAATGCAAAATTAGTGACGAAAAAGATTTCTTCTAGCGGTATTTCGGTTCAGAAGGCAACCTCCGATTCAGGGGAAGTGGTTGACACTTATATTCAGAAGGAAGATGCTGAAGAAGGCGGTGGTGTCTCGGTTTTTGCAGTTCTGGATGATGGGCAGGATTCCGCCAGGTTCTCAAACCTTCTGAATGAAGGATTGAGCTTCAAGTTGTCCGAAGGAGGCGGCCTGGCTGTGATTGACGAGCAGGGTCAAGCTGTCGGAGTGGTCGAAGCTCCCTGGGCTCGGGATGCGGCTGGTGTATCACTCCCCACTTCGTATCGGCTTGATGGAAATGACATCGTGCAAGACGTGGATACGACGAACGCGGTGTTTCCAGTAGTTGCTGACCCCAGTCTTTCCATTGGTCTTAATGGTGCCCTTCCGGTGTACAAGGTGAAATTCACGTGGACCGAAACGAATAAGATCAAGAAGCTCATGGATGACAGTACTACTGCGGTGGCCATTGGTTCGGCCTGTGGTCTCATCGGAAACAACCTCGCCAAGGCTGCGTGCGCAACCGGTGGAACTGCTGCTTTCAGCGGTTTTAAGAGCAAGGTGAATAGTGCGATCAAGAACAAGAAGTGCGTGCGGCTGATGATTCCGTATGGTCTTCCTGTGCAGACCGTAGGATTCGGGGTTGACACTGTGAAGTGCTCCTCCTGATCTGATCATGGGTCTTTCAAAGTGAGGCTCGGCCGTCACTGATCTATCATCAGCTTCTGACAGTTGAGTACGCCCGGTGCGCCGTCCTCCAGGGGCGGCGCACCGTTGTTTTGTTCACATCATGGACGACGAAACACCGCCGACATGTTTAGCGTCGGTAAAATCCCAGCCGCGCGCTGATTTCCGCACCACCCTCGATCAATTTCCCGGCAACGTGCCCGAATGAATCCGGGGTGAGCCGGAACGACGGGCCGGAGGCGCTGACCGCCGCGATCACCCGCCCGGCACCGTCACGGATCGGAGCGGCCACCGCGGTCAGCCCGACCTCCAGCTCCTCGTTCGTGGAGGCCCAGCCCCGCTCGGCCACCTCGGCCAGCTCCCGCAGAAACTGGTCGGCGTCGGTGCGGGTGTTGTCGGTCAGGCGCTCCAGCCCGGCCGCGAGCACGCTCTTACGCACCGGCTCCTCGGCGTGGGCCAGCAGCACCTTGCCGCTCGACGTGGCGTGCAGCGGGGTTCGCCGTCCGATCCAGTTTCTCGTCATCACGGACGCATTTCCGTACTCCTGCAACACATTCACGGCCGACTCGTCGTCCATGATCGCAATGTTCACGGTCTCGCCGAGCTCGTGGGCGAGCCGCTCGCAGACGTCCCGGCCCTCCCGGCTGACCTCCAGCCGGCCGGTGGTGGCGGCGGCCAGCCGCAGGATGCCGAGGCCCAGGCGGTACTTGCCGCGATCGCCGATCTGGTGCACCAGATCGCGCCGTTCCAGGGCCGTCACCAGGCGGAAGGCAGTGGACTTGTGCACCGCCAGCTCGGCGGCCAGTTCCGTCACTCCGAGCTCACCGCGGCGGGCGAGCAGATCGAGCACCAGCAGCGCGCGATCGACGGACTGCACCTGTGAGGCGTCGCCTCCGGCGCGGGTCGTCTCCCCCATGGACGAAACCATAGCTCCCCACCAGTAACTCCGTTATGTCTTGACGCATCCCCCGATGGGCCGCACGCTGTTGCTCATCGCACGTCGCGTTGTGCAAGGCGCAACAATGACTCCGTTTTTCGTTTGAGATGAGGCCTGCCGTGATTCGGGTCTGTGCGGTCGGGGACATCCCCGAGGGTGAGGCGATCAGGGTCGAGAACGGGCCCACAGGCGTCCCGATAGCGGTGTTCAACGTCGGTGGTAGCTATTACGCCATCGATGACACCTGCACGCATCAGGACGCGTCGCTGGCGGACGGGTACCTGGAGGAAGAGGCCTGCGCGGTCGAGTGCCCGCTGCACGCCGCCTGCTTCGACCTGCGTACCGGGGAGCCCAGCGGGCCGCCCGCGCGGGTGCCGGTGCGCACGCATGTCGTGGTAGTCCAGGGCGGACAGGTGTTGGTGCAGTTGCAGGCGGCCGGCACGCCGATCGCCTGACGCGACGTTGAGCAGGAGCAGAACCCGATGTCTGAAAGCACGCCTCCGGTGGGCGGAAACGCGATGACGGCGGTGGCCGTGGTGGGCACCGGCCTGGCCGGCCTGTCGTCGGCGCGGGCCCTGCGCGAGCTCGGCTTCACCGGCCGTATCGTGCTGATCGGCGACGAGAAGCACGAACCCTACGATCGGCCGCCGCTGTCGAAGGCGTTCCTGGCCGGTGACTGGGACCCGGCCAGGATCGCGCTGGGCCTGCCCACCGACGCCGAACTCGGCCTGGACCGGCGGCTCGGGCACCGGGCGGCCGGGCTGCGGCCCGACGGGCCGGGCTGGGTGGTGGAACTCGAGGACGGCGACGAGGTGCGGGTGGACGGCGTGGTGATCGCCACCGGGGCCCGGGCCCGCAGGCTTCCCGGGGTGCCCCTGCGCGGGGTGCACACGCTGCGCACCCTCGACGACGCGCTGGCGCTCAGGGCCGAACTGCTGCCCGGCGCCCGGCTGGTGATCGTCGGTGGTGGATTCATCGGCGCCGAAATTGCCTCCACCGCAGTCACTCTCAGTGTCGACACCAGCATGGTGGAGATCGCCCCGGCACTGCTGGCCCGGCCGCTCGGCGAGCGGGTGGGAGCCGCGATGGCTGCCCTGCACGAAGCCAACGGCGTGAAAGTGCTGACCGGCGTCGGGGTCTCGACGTTGTTGCCGAATCCCGCCGATCCCGGCCGGGTGGGCGGTGTGGCGCTGGCCGACGGCCGGGAACTGCCGGCCGACGTGGTGGTGGTCGGCATCGGCTCGGAACCGAACACCGAGTGGCTCGCCGGCAGCGGCCTGACCGGCCCGGATCCCGACGGCAGCCTGGCCGGTGGGGTGCTCACCGACGAGTCCGGCCGCACCGGGCTGTCCGGCGTGGTCGCGACCGGCGACTGCACCGCGGTGCATCATCCGTTCGCCGGCCGGGTGCTGCGCCAGGAGCACTGGACCCATGCCGCCCAGCATCCGGCCCAGGCCGTGGCGGCGCTGATCGGTGCCGAGGCGCCGGTGGTGTCGCCCGCCATGCGGGTGCCCTACGTGTGGTCGGAGCAGTACGGTCGGCACTTCCAGTTCGCCGGGCACCACCAGCCGGGTGACGAGGCGGAGGTGGTGGACGGCGACCTGGCCGGGCCCGCCTTCACCGTGCTCTACCGGCGCGACGGCGAGCCGGTCGGGGTGTTCGGGGTGGGGCAGCCCAAGGTGTTCGGTCGCTGGAGAAGAGAACTGGCCAAGCGCCTGCCCTGAGGTGCCGCGCGTCATCACTCGTTCCGCTCGTTCTGCTCGTTCCCGGGCACTCGTGTTGCCCGGAAACCGTTGATTGGAGCTCGACATGACCAGTGTCAGTCTGCCGCCGAGCCTCGTGGCGACGCTGCCGGGAAACATCTACGCCGACCCCGCGGTGTTCGCCCGTGAGCAGGAACTGATCTTCGAGCGGATGTGGTTCGCCGTGGCCCGGGCCGGTGAGCTGGCCGATCCGGGAGCGTTCGTGACCCGGCAGGTCGGCCGGGAGAACGTGCTCGTGGTGCGGGGGCGGGACCGGCGGCTGCGGGCGTTCCTCAACGTCTGCCGGCATCGCGGGGCCCGGCTGTGCTCCGGCGACTCGGGGCAGCTGCGCCGCAACATCCAGTGCATGTACCACGCCTGGACCTACGGGCTCGACGGAAAGCTCGTCGCCGCACCGAATCTGACCAAGATGCAAGACATCGACCGGGGCGAGTACGGCCTGATCGAGGTGCACCTGCGGGAGTGGCTGGGCTACGCCTGGGTGTGCCTGGCCGACGAGCCGCCCTCGTTCGAGGCCGACGTGATCGCCTCGGCCGACGAGAGGCTCGGCGGGGAAGGGCTGATCGGCGGCTGGCAGGTGGACGAGCTGGCCGTGGGCCGGCGGATCACCTACGACGTGAAGGCCAACTGGAAGCTCATCATCGAGAACTTCATGGAGTGCTACCACTGCGCCACGATCCACCCCGAGCTGACCGAGATGCTGCCGGAGTTCGCCGGCGGCTACGCGGCCCAGGCCTTCATCGGGCACGGCGCCGAATTCCGCGAGGACGCGGAGGCTTTCACCATCGACGGGGCCGGCGGGCACGAGCGCATCCCGGGGGTGGACGAAGACCACGACCGTCGTTACTACGCGATCACGGTGCGGCCGCAGGTGTTCGTCAATCTGGTGCCGGACCACGTCATCCTCCACCGGATGTACCCGCTGGCCGTGGACCGCACGGTGGTGGAGTGCGACTGGCTGTACCTGCCCGGCGTGGTGGAGTCCGGCGCCGACCTGACCCGCTCGGTGGAGTTGTTCGACCGGGTGAACCGCCAGGACTTCGAGGCCTGCGAGGTGACCCAGCCCGGCATGTCGTCCCGGGCCTACCGGGCGGGCGGGGTGCTGGTGCCGAGCGAGCACCACATCGCCGAGTTCCACGAGTGGGTGCAGGCCCGGCTGGCCGGCTGACCCGGCCCCTCACCCCTCCGTCTCGAGCACCCGCCCGTCCGTGAGCTGGAACCCGTCCGCGGTGCGCGCCTCCACCAGGCCGCCGCCGTACTGCTGCTCGTACAGTGCGGCGTAGGCCCCGTTCAGCGCGAGAAGGCTGTCGTGGGTGCCGGTCTCGACCACGCGGCCGGCATCCATCACGAAGATCACGTCGGCCGAGCGGATGGTGCTCAGACGGTGGGCGATCGCGATCGTGGTGCGGCCGGCCATCAGCGGCTCCAGGGCGGCCTGCACCCGGCGTTCGCTCACCGTGTCGAGGGCGCTGGTGGCCTCGTCGAGCAGCAGCAGCCGGGGGTCTTTCAGCAGCACCCGGGCGATGGCCAGACGCTGTTTCTCGCCGCCGGACAACCGGTATCCGCGTTCCCCCACGACCGTGTCGTAGCCGTTCTCCAGCTCCAGGATGCGGTCGTGGATGTACGCCGCCCTGGCCGCCGCGACCACCTCCTCGTCGGTGGCCTCCGGCCGGGCGTAGGCCAGGTTGTCGCGCACCGTGGCGTGGAACAGGTAGGTCTCCTGGGTGACCATGCCGATGGCCCCGGCCAGCGAGTCGAGCGACAGCGACCGCACGTCGTGCCCGTCCAGCCGCACCGCGCCGGAGGTGACGTCGTACAGCCGCGGGATCAGGTAGCTCAGCGTGGTCTTGCCCGCTCCGCTGGCCCCCACCACGGCGGCCAGCTGCCCGGGGCGCACGGTCAGGTCGAGACCGCGCAGGGCCCAGCGCCGGGAGCCGGAGGTGTCGGCCTCCTCCGCCGAGTTCGGCACGGTGGAACGGGATATCGGGAACATCGTGTCGGCGGCCGGGCCGGGCGCGGGCTCCTCGTCGTCCACCGGTGAATCAGCCTGACCCTCGCCCGGACCGTAACTGAACCACACGTCTTCCAGCCGCACCTCGCCGCCGACCTGGCCGGGTTCCAGACGGACGGGCCGGTCCGGCTCGACGATCTCGGCGCGCAGGTCGAGGTAGCCGAACACCCGGGAGAACAGCGCCAGGCTGCTCGACACCTCGGTGGAGGTCTGCAACACCTGGCCGATCGGCATGAACAGCCGCGACTGCAAGGTGGTGAACGCGATGATCGTGCCCGCGCTCGGCCCGCCGCCGTGCGACAGCTGGAGCCCGGCCACCAGGTAGACCAGCACCGGGGTGATCGAGAAGAACGTGGACACGACAGCGAAGAACGCCCGGCCGACGATCTGCTGGCGCACCTGGAGCGCAGCCAGCTCCTCGTTCTGCCGGTGGTAACGCTCGGCGTCACGGTCCTGCCGGCCGAACACCTTGGACAGCAGCACCCCCGACACCGACAGCGACTCCTGCGTGATGGCGCTCATCTCGGCCAGGGCCGCCTGGGTGCGGCTGGTGATGCGGCGCCGCACCTGCCCCACCCGGCCGGTGAGCCAGACGAAGAGCGGCAGCATGACCAGCGACAGCAGGGTGAGCTGCCAGGACAGCAGGAACATCGCGATCAGCGTGGAGATCAGGATGACGCTGTTGCTGAGCAGGCTGCTCGCGGTGTCGGTGATGACGGTCTGGAGGCCGCCCACGTCGTTCTGGAGACGGCTCTGGATCTCGCCGGTGCGGGTGCCGGTGAAGAACCGCAGCGACAGGCTCTGGAGATGGCTGAACAACTGGCCGCGCAGGTCGCGCATGATCTGCTGGCCCACGTAGGTGGTCTGGTAGGACTGCACCACGCCGAGCACGCTGGACACGGCCGGCACCGCGATCATGATCGCGCTCAGCACCAGCAGCAGCGGCACGTCCGGACCGCCGGACACGAACAGCGCCCGGTCGAAGATCTCGCGGATCAGCAGCGGGTTGGCCACCCCGAGCCCGGCCGTGACCAGGATCAGCCCGGCCACCGCCAGCACCCGGCGCCGGTAGGGCCGGAACAGCGCCACCACCCGGCGCAGCAACGGGCGATCGGCCGCCGCCGCCCGCAGCCCCGCGGCGGCCTCGGAGACCGTGGCCCCCGGATGCCGGCCCGGGCCGCCCGGACCACCGGCACCACCACGGCCGCCCGGAGCACCCGGACCGCCCGACCTGCCCGGCCCGCCATGACCCGCCGGCTGTGCGACTCCGCTCAATCTGCCCACCCCCTCTGCCACAGAACGCGCCCGCCCGACCGTCGCAGGCCGACCGTACCCGGCACCACCGACAATGTTCGGCCCGAGATCTCCGTCCGGAGCCAACGCACGCCGGGAAGAGGAGCTTCCGCTGTTCTCCCACAGCCGAAGGGATGGCCGTCGGTGCACCTGATCGACCCGGTGCATACGATCGACGCGTGACGGAGAAGGATGACGTGAAGATCGGTCTGGCAGGTTTCGGGTTCGGCGGGAAGTACTTCCACGCCCCCCTGATCGCCGCCGCGCCCGGGGTCGAGTTCGCCGGTGTGGTCACCACCTCGGCCGGGCGCCAGGCGGAGGTGGCCGAGCTCTACCCGGGTGTGCCCACCTACGCCTCGCTGTACGAGCTCAAGCAGGCCGGCGCCCAGGCGGTGGCCATCTCCACCCCGGCGCACACCCACACCCCGCTGGTGCTGGAGGCGATCGAGCTCGGTCTGGCCGTGGTCTCGGACAAGCCGTTCGCCCTGAATGCGGAGGCCGCCCGGACCGCCGTCGAGGCCGCCGAGAAGGCCGGCGTCAAGCTGTCCGTCTACCAGAACCGCCGCTGGGACGCCGACCTGCTCACCGTGAAGAAGCTGGTCGAGACGGGCGAGCTGGGTGAGGTGTTCCGGTTCGAGTCGCGGTTCGAGCGCTTCGACCCGCAGGGCGAGCCGCCCGCGGCCGGCGGCGGCATCCTGCGGGACTTCGGCAGCCACCTCGTCGACCAGGCGCTGTACCTGTTCGGCCCGGCCGCCTCGGTGTACGCCGAGCTCGACGACGTGACGACCGACGACCGCGACTCCCGCTTCTTCGTCAGCATCACCCACACCGGCGGCGTGGTGTCGCACCTGATCGGCAACTGGCGGGAGGGCGCTCCGGGCCCGCGCTACCGGGTCAGCGGCAGCACGGGCTCGTTCGTGCTGACCAAGCCCATGGAGGGTCAGGAGGCGCTGCTGCTGGAGGGCCTGAACCCGGCCACCGCGGGGGAGCGCTGGGGCGTGGAGCCGCAGGAGAGCTACGGTCACCTGTACCGCGGCGACGAGGTCACCAGCGTGCCGACCGAGCGCGGCAGCTGGGACACCTACTACCCGTCCTTCGCCGCCGCGGTGCGTGGCGAGGGCGAGGTGCCGGTCGACCCGCGCGACGCCGTCGCCACCACCGAGGTGCTCGACGCCGCCCGCACGAGTGCACGGACCGGGCAGGTCGTGTCGCTGGGGGCCGGGAGCTGAACCGGCTCCGGGAGTCGTAATCTGGCGCCCGTGAGGTCAACCACCGGTGTCACCGTCCGCATCCTGCGCGAGGAGGACGCCGAGCCGCTCGCCCGGCTGGTGTCGGCGAACCGGGAGTTCCTGAGGCCGTGGGAACCCGTCCGTGACGAGGAGTACTTCACCACCGAGGGCCAGCGTCGCATCATCGACGACGCCCTCCTCCTCTACACGGGCGGGATCCTGCTGCCCTGCGTCATCCTGGAGAAGGGCGAGCTGGTCGGCCGGATCAACATCAACAACATCGTCCGCGGTGCCCTCCAGTCGGGGGACGTCGGCTACTGGGTGGCCGAGTCGGCCGGCGGTCGCGGGGTGGCCACGGTCGCCGTCGCCGGGGCGGTGCGCATCGCCTTCCACAGCCTCAACCTGCACCGGGTCGCCGCCAGCACCCTGGTCGACAACGTGCGCTCGCAACGGGTTCTGGAGAAGAACGGGTTCGAGCGGATCGGCCTGGCGCCGCAGTTCCTGAGGATCGACGGCGTCTGGTCCGACTCGCTGCTCTTCCAGAAGGTCAACGACGAGTACGTCTAGAGCGCCCGGGCCAGCGGCACCCCCGGCCGGTAGGCCAGGTGCAGATACGACGGCGCCTCCAGCACCGTCAGATCGGCCCGCGCGCCCACCCGGATCCGGCCGACGTCGGCGCGGCGCAACGCCAGCGCCCCGCCCAGGGTGGCGGCCAGAAGTGCCTGCGCCGGGCTGAGTTTCATCTCCCGCACGGCCAGCGCGATGATCAGCGGCATCGACGAGCTGAAGCAGGTGCCCGGGTTGCAGTCGGTGGCCAGTGCCACCACCGCCCCGGCGTCCAGCAGCCGCCGGGCGTCCGGATAGGGCGAGCGGGTGGAGAACTCGACCCCGGGCAGCAGCGTGGCAACCGTTCCGGTGACCGGGTTCTCGGAGTCCACGAGACGCCCGGCGGCGCCCAGGGCAGCCACGTCGGCGTCGGTGAGATACGTGCAGTGGTCGACGCTCGCGGCGTCCAGCTCCACCGCGATCTGCGCTCCCGGCCCCTCGGCGAGCTGGTTGCCGTGCACCCGCGGCAGCAGCCCGGCCTCCGCGCAGGCCCGCAGCACCGTGCGGGTCTCGTCGCCGTCGAAGGCGTGCGCGCTCGCCGGTTCGCAGAACACGTCGGCCCAGCGTGCGTGCGGGGCACAGGCTTCCAGCATCTCCCCGGCCACCAGTTCCACGTACTCGTGGCGGCGGTCGCGGAACAGCGGAGGGACGACGTGGGCCCCGAGGTACGTCACCTCGGAGGTGAACTCGGCCGCGATCCGCAGGGCCCGGCTCTCCTGCTCGACGTCGAGCCCGTACCCGCTCTTGATCTCGACCGTCGTGGTGCCCTGCGAACGCATCTCCGCCAGAAGGGTTCCCACGTGCTGCCGGAGCTGGTCGTCGCTCGCCGCGCGGGTGGCCGCCATCGTGGTGGCGATGCCGCCGCCGGTGTACGGCTCCCCGGTCATCCGGGCCGCGAACTCGCCCGAGCGGTCACCGGCGAACACCAGGTGCGAGTGCGAGTCGACGAATCCCGGAACCACCGCCCGTCCGCCGAGATCCTGCGCCGAGTCCGACGGAGGGGCGGAGGCCGCGCTGCCCACCCAGGCGATCCGGTCGTCCTCGATCACGACGGCGGCGTCGTCGAGCAGCCCGAGGGCCGAGCCGTCACCGACCGACGGGTCGTTGGTGACGAGCTGGCCGATTCCGGTGACCAGATGGCTCACGGATGATTCCCCTTCAGGACGACAGTTTTTCGAGAACTTCGGTGAACAGGCGGCCGACATCTCCGAGCCGGTGCCGGCCCTCACTGACCACGGTCTCGCCGCCCACCAGCACGGTGTCGACGTCGGCCGCGGTGGCGCTCAGCGCCACCTGCTCCGGCCTGCTGCCTGCCGTGCGCACCGAATCGAGCCGCACCGCGACCAGGTCGGCCGGGGCCCCGGCCTGGATCCGGCCGAGCTCCGGCCAGCCCAGGCTGCGGTGCCCGTCCGAGGTCAGCGCGGTGAGCAGCTCGGCGGGGGAGAACCGGCCGCGCTGCCGGGTGGAGAGTCGTTCGTGCATCTCCAGCCCGCGCGCCTCCTCGAACAGATCGACGACGGCGTGCTGGTCGCTGCCCAGCGTGATCGTCGCCCCGGCCTCGGTGAGAGCCCGGGCCGGGCCGATCCCGTCGGCCAGATCGCGTTCCGTGGTCGGGCAGAAACAGGCGAAAGTGCCATTCAGGTCGGTGATGTCGGTGGCGGTCAGGTGGGTGGCATGAATCATGGACGACGAGGGGCCCAATACCCCTTCACGCCGGAGCAGAGCGGTCGGGGTGAGCCCGTAGAACGCCTGGCAGGCCTCGTTCTCGGCCGGCTGCTCCGACAGGTGAACATGCAGCGGCGCCGTGCCACCGGTGAAATCCGCCACCGTGCGCAGCTGTTCGGCCGGCACCGCCCGCACCGAGTGCGCCGCGGCGCCGATCCGCATCCCGGCCGACGGTTTCAGGTCCGACACCCGGGAGGCCCACTGCTCGGCGTCGCCGTCGCCGAAACGCAGCTGCACGTCTTCCAGCGCCGTGTGCCCGGACCCGGTCAGACCGCCTGCCAGGTAACAGGTGTCGAGCAGGGTGAGGCGGACGCCGGCCTCCGCCGCGGCCTGCCGCAGTGCCTCACCCATCGCGTTCGGATCGGAGTAGCGGCGTCCACCGGTGTCGTGGTGCAGGTAGTGGAACTCGCCCACCGTGGTGATCCCGGCCAGGGCCATCTCGGCGTAGACCGCCCGGGCCAGCGCCAGGTAGGAGTCCGGGTCGAGCCGGCGGGCCACGTCGTACATCACCGTGCGCCAGGTCCAGAACGACCCGCCGTCGGCGTGGGTGCGCCCACGCAGCGCCCGGTGGAAGGCGTGCGAGTGGGCGTTGGCCAGGCCGGGCAGCAGCACCCCGGGCAGCCGCCGGTCGCCGGCGGCCGGCCGCACCCCGGTCTCCACCGACGTGATCAGCCCGTCGGTCACGGAAACTCTGACGTCAGAGGCTATTCCGGAGGGCAGCCAGGCGTGTGGGGCCCAGTGGCTCACGCGGCCAGCCCTCGCACCACGGTGGTCAGCGCCTGCACCCCGGCCAGGCAGTCCGCCTCGGGTGCGAACTCGGCCGGGGAGTGCGAGATGCCGGTGGGGTTGCGCACGAACAGCATGCCCGAGGGCACTCCGGCGGTGGCCAGGATGCCGGCGTCGTGCCCGGCCCCGGTCCCGAGCAGCGGCGCGTCGCCGAGCATCTCGCTCATCCGCTCGGCCAGGTTCGCATCGAACAGCGTGTTCCCGGTCCACGACTCCTCGCTGACCGTCGCCCCCAGCTCCTGCGCGGCGGTGGTCAGCTCGGCCAGCAGCCCCTGCACGTCCTGCTCCGAGGGAGCCCGGGCGTCCAGCCAGGCCCGCACCAGCGACGGGATGGCGTTCACCCCGTTCGGCTCGACCAGCAGCTTGCCGAAAGTGGCCACGGCATCATGGTTCCCGGCGATCCGGCGGGCCGCCAGCACGGTGGAGGCGTAGGCGAGCATCGGGTCGTCGCGGTCCACCAGTCGGGTGGTGCCGGCGTGGTTGGCCTGCCCGGCGAAGTCGAAACGCCAGCGGCCGTGCGGCCAGATCGCGGTGCCGACCCCGATCGCCGCGTCGTACTCCTCGGTGGCCAGCGCCTTGCCCTGCTCCACGTGCAGCTCGACGAAGGCGCCGATCCGGCGCAGGGTCTCCTCGTCCCGTCCCAGGTGCTCCGGATTCCGGCCGGCGGCGCGCATCGCCTCGCCCAGCGTCGTCCCCTGGTGATCCTTCAGGCCGGCGGCCCGGTCGGCCGACATCGCCCCGGTGATCACCCGCGACCCGGCGCAGGCCACCCCGAAACGAGCGCCCTCCTCGTCCACGAAGTTGACCACCCCGATCGGCCGGCTCGGCTGAAAACCGCCGAACTTCAGGCCTTCCACCGCGGCGAGGGCACTGAGCACGCCGAGCGGCCCGTCGAACGCCCCGCCGTCCGGCACCGAGTCCAGGTGGCTGCCGGTGACGATGCCCGGCCGGGCATCCGGGTCGCCCCACCAGGCCCACTGGTTCCCGGCACGGTCCACGGTGACGTCGAGGCCGAGTGCGCTCGCCTCACCCTCGAACCACTCCCGCAGCACGGCGTCCTCGCGGGTCCAGGCGAAACGCCGGTACCCGCCGGACGCCGCCCGCCCGATCGGCTCGATCTCGGCCCAGCGGTCGAGGAATCCGGGTGCGTTCACGCGTCGCCCTCGGTCATCGGCACCCGCACGCCGCGCTCGGCCGCGACCCGCTCGGCGATCTCGTAACCCGCGTCCACGTGCCGGATCACGCCCATGCCCGGGTCGTTGGTCAGCACCCGCTCCAGCTTCTGAGCGGCCAGCGGCGTGCCGTCGGCCACCGTCACCTGACCAGCGTGCAGCGAGCGCCCGATGCCGACCCCGCCACCGTGGTGGATCGATACCCAGGTGGCCCCGGACGAGGCGTTGACCAGGGCGTTCAGCAGCGGCCAGTCGGCGATCGCGTCAGAGCCGTCGGCCATTGCCTCGGTCTCCCGGTAGGGCGAGGCCACGCTGCCGGAGTCCAGGTGGTCGCGGCCGATCACCAGCGGGGCACTGATCTCACCGTTCGCCACCAGCTCGTTGAAACGCAGCCCGGCCTGGTCCCGTTCGCCGTAGCCCAGCCAGCAGATCCGGGCAGGCAGACCCTGGAACGCCACCTTGTCCTGCGCCGCGCGGATCCACTTCTGGAGGTGGTCGTTCTCCGGGAACAGGTCCATCACGGCCTTGTCGGTCACCGCGATGTCACGCGGGTCGCCGGACAGCGCGGCCCAGCGGAACGGGCCCTTGCCCTCGCTGAACAGCGGCCGGATGTAGGCGGGCACGAATCCCGGGAACTCGAAGGCCCGCTGGTAGCCACCCTGCCGGGCCTCGTCGCGGATCGAGTTGCCGTAGTCGAACACCTCGGCGCCGGCGTCCATGAAGCCCACCATGGCCTCGACGTGCCTGGCCATGGAGGCGCGGGCCCGGTCGGTGAACTCCTCCGGCTTGGCCGCGGCGTAGTCGTGCCAGTCGCCCAGCTCCACCCCCTCGGGCAGGTACGACAACGGGTCGTGGGCCGAGGTCTGGTCGGTGACGATGTCGATCTCCACGCCGCGGCGCAGCAGTTCCGGGAACACCGTGGCGCAGTTGCCGACCAGACCGACCGACAACGGCTTTCGCGAGGCCTTGGCCGCGAGCACGCGCTCGATCGCGTCGTCCAGGCCGGAGGCGATCTCGTCGAGGTAGCGCGTCTCCACCCGACGACGCAGACGCGACTCGTCGACGTCCACAATCAGGCACACGCCGTCGTTCAGCGTGACCGAAAGCGGTTGCGCACCACCCATTCCGCCGGCCCCACCGGTCAGCGTGAGGGTGCCCGCCAGGGTCCCGCCGAACCGCTTCGCGGCCACCGCGGCGAAGGTCTCGTAGGTGCCCTGGAGAATGCCCTGGGTGCCGATGTAGATCCACGAACCGGCCGTCATCTGGCCGTACATGGTCAGCCCGAGCTTCTCCAGGCGACGGAACTCCGGCCAGGTGGACCAGTCGCCGACCAGGTTGGAGTTGGCGATCAGCACGCGCGGGGCCCACTCGTGCGTGCGCATCACGCCGACCGGGCGACCGGACTGGACCAGCATGGTCTCGTCCTCGCGCAGCGTGGTCAGGGTGCGCACCATCGCGTCGTAGCTCTTCCAGTCCCGGGCGGCGCGACCGGTGCCGCCGTAGACGACCAGGTCGTCGGGGCGCTCGGCGACGTCGGGGTCCAGGTTGTTCTGAAGCATCCGCAAGGGTGCCTCGGTCTGCCAGCTGCGTGCGGTCAGGGTGGTGCCGCGGGGCGCCTGAACCGGCCGCGGACCGGAAATCGAGGAGGTCATGCCCTCTATTCGACCGCCGTCCGGGCGTTGATAACAGAACCGCCACGGCCTTGGTGTCTGGGATCCGAGACAATGGACCGGTGCCGAAACACGAGAACCCGGGGCAGGTGCCCGCCGCCACCCGGGCCCTGGCGGTGCTGCGGGCGCTCGCCCGGGCTCCCGGTCCGCTGCCCGCCGGCGCCCTGGCCCGGGAGCTGGACCTGCCCCGCAGCACCGTGTACCACCTGCTCACGGCCATGATCGAGCAGGGCTTCGTGACCCATCTGCCGGAGGAGCGGCGCTACGGGCTGGGGGTCGCGGCGTTCGAGATCGGGTCGGCCTACTCCCGTCAGGAACCGCTCCAGCGGCTCTCCCGGCTGGTGCTGTCCCGGTTGGTGGACGCCGTGGGGCACACGGCCCATCTCGGCGTGCTGCACGGGCGCGAGGTGCTCTACCTGATCGAGGAACGGGCCCCGGGACGTCCACCGCTGGTCACCGATGTCGGCGTGCGGCTGCCCAGTGAACGGACGGCGAGTGGCCGCGCGATGCTCTCCGCCCTGCCGAATGCCCAGGTGCGGGCGTTGTTTCCGGGTCGTGACGCGTTTGTCGGGGCCGGCCCGCCCAGCAGCCTGCCGGAGCTGCGCCGGATGCTGGCCGGGGTGCGCCGGGTGGGGCACGCGGTGGAGACGGACGAGGTGACGCCCGGATTCTCGTCGGTCGCGGTGGCGGTGCTCGACCACAACGGGCACCCGGTGGCGGCGCTGGCCGTCACCCGGTCGAGCGGCCCGGCCGGTGACGGCGGCGAGGAGAAGCTGGTGGCCTCGGTGAAGGCCGCGGCCACGGCCCTGGAGCGCAGGCTGCACGGTGGAGGGCGGCGCTGAAACGACTCGGGTGCATGTGTTTCCGGACCGGCCAGGCTACTGGCTGCTCACCGCGTCGGGGCGGATCACGTAGACCACGCGGTCGGCGGCGTCGGCCACCGGCCCGTCCATCGTCATGCCGTAGCGGTGGGCCAGCACCGCGAAGAAGTCGCCGGCCGGGTCGGGTTCGATGCGTTCCACGGTGCCGCGCACCTCCAGGTAGCGGTACGGCTGGTCGGGGTCGACCACCGACAGCGCGACCCGGGGGTTCGCCGTCACGTTGCGGTACTTGTGCCGGGTGGTGGTGTTGGTCAGGCGCAGGTGCTCGCCGTCCCAGACGAACCACATCGGGTTCACCTGGGCCGCGCCGTCGGGCCGCACGGTGGCGAAGTGCCCGTAGAGCGGGCGGTCGAGCAGGTCGAGGTGGCTGGCCGGGATCACGCCGGGCATGGTTCTCCTCAGAGGGGGTTCGGGCGGTCAGAGGGGCAGGTCGGCGCGGCGCTGGGCGCGGACGGTCTGGTCGTCCACCGGTCGGCTGTCGCAGTCCAGCCCGGCAGCGATCAGCGACCGGTAGTGGTCGCGCTCGTACCACCGCAGCGTCGGGGCGCTCAGCCCGGTGAGCTGCGAGACGTCGGTGATGGTCAGCCACTCCGCGGCGGGCGGGTGTGTCATCGGCATGCCACCACCATGGCCGGTGAAGTGCACTTCAACACAACCCCCACGTACGGGCCGAATCCGGGCGGGACGCCGTGACCTGCATGGATGCGCGGAATTGTCCAGAGCTGCCTGCACTTGGCGCTAAGGGCAGGCTCACCTAATGTCTAGAGGGTGGGCGTGAAGAAGGCGAAGAAGAAGTGCTGCAAAGACAAGCCGCGGTGCAAGACCTGTCCGGTCGTGCTCAAGCGGCTCGCCGACGCGGGCTTCGCCGAGCGTCTCGACCGCACCACCTACGAGTTCAAGGAGAAGCCGCCGAAGAAGGCGGTGTCGCAGGCCCGTTCGCGCTGAGCGGGCCGGGGTAGCAGCGGGCCGGACAGCAACAGGCCCCGCCCTCCGCAGTGGAGAGGACGGGGCCTGCCGGCTGAGAGGCTGATCAGGAGAGCTTGTTCTCCGTCAGGAACTCGTCGGCCACGTCGGCCGGCTCCTTGGCGTCCATGACCACCTCTTCCATCATGTCGGTCAGATTCTCGGTGGTCAGCGCGGCCGACACGGCGTTGAGCGCGTCGGTCACGGTCTGGCTGGCCTTGTCCTTGTTGATCAGCGGCACCACGTTCTGCGCGGCGAACTGGTTCTTCGGGTCTTCCAGGATGACCCAGCCCTCGGCCGCGATGTTCGGGTCGGTGGTGAACACGTCGGCCACGTCGACCTGCCCGTTCTTCAGGGCGTTGATGGTCAGCGTGCCGCCGGCGTCGAGCGACTTGAAACTCTTGAACTCGACGCCGTAGTTCTTCTCGAAGCCGGGCACGCCGGTGGCGCGGGTCTTCCACTCCGGCGGGCCGCCGAGGACCAGGTCCTTGTCCTTCAGGTCGGCGATCGAGGTCAGGCTGTACTTGTCGGCTGTCTCCTTGGTGACCACCGCGGCGTCCTTGTCTTCCGCCGTGGACTGCTCGAGCACCGACAGGCCCTCGGGCAGGGCGGCCGGCAGGGCGGCGTAGACGTCGTCGGAGGAGACCGCCTCGGTGTCGCTGTCGAGGTAGGACAGCAGGTTGCCGGAGTACTCCGGCAGCAGGTCGATCGAGCCGTCTTCGAGGGCCGGGACGTAGGTCTCGCGCGAGCCGATGTTCAGCTTCTTCTCGACCTTGACGCCCTTGGCCTCGAGCGCCCCGGCGTAGATCTCGGCCAGCAGCTCGTTCTCGGAGAAGTTGGCCGAGCCCACGACGATGGTGTCGGACGACGCCGCCGTGTCGCTGTCACCGCTGGAGGTGTCCAGCGGGTCGCTGCCACCGCCGCACGCGGTCAGGGCCAGGGCCGAGGTGACGAAGGCCGTGGCGACGACCATCTTGCGTCGATTCATCAGTGCACTCCTGTAGAGGTGTGTTGGACCGCGGGTGACAGCTTGCCTTCTGTCACCGTCAGTCTTGAGGGGTCTGAGCGGGGATCCGGTCTCAACTCGGCAACGGTCGCCGCCGGACCCCGGGGAATCCGGTCAGACGAGGACCTTCGACTCGGCCGCGACGACATCGGCGCCGGCCGCTGGACGGGCGTAGCGGCCGGTGATGCCGCGGGACACGACGTAGCGCTGGAGCAGAGCCATCAGCAGGTCGAGGACGACCGCCAGCAGTCCCACCAGCACGGCGCCACCGGCCATCTGGGAGTAGTCGCGCTGGGCCAGGCCGTCGAGCATGAACCGGCCCAGGCCACCGAGCGACACATAGGCGGCGATCGTGGCGGTGGCCACGATCTGGAGCATCGCGCTGCGCACGCCGGACAGGATCAGCGGCAGGGCGTTGGGCACCTCGACCCGCCAGAGCACCTGCCAGCCGGTCATCCCCATGCCCCGGGCGGCGTCACGCGCCGCCGGGTCGACGTTCTGCACCCCCGCGTAGGTGTTCGACAGCACCGCCGGCACACCGAGGATGACCAGGACGAACAGAGTCGGGCCCTTGTAGGCCCAGTCGGCCGGCAGATTTCCGGAGAAGGCGATGACCACGTAGACCAGCAGGCCGAAGGTGGGCAGCGCCCGCAGGGCGTTGGCCAGGCCGGCGATCGCGACGCCGCCCTTGCCGGTGTGCCCGATGTAGAGACCGAGCGGGATGCCGATCAGCAGCACGAACACCAGCGCGCCGAACGAGTAGCCGAGGTGCTCGGCCAGCCGGTCGGGGATGCTGCTGCCGAACTGGTCGCCGGTCCAGTTCTCACCGGCGAAGAGCCATTCGAACACGCCGCCGATCATCGCTTGGCCACCGCCCGCTGCCACGGGGTGAGGAACCGGTTGCCCACCACGATCAGCGCGTCGAGCACCAGCGCCAGCACCAGGCACAGCACGATGCCGAGCAGCACGATGCCGGTGACGTAGCGGGTGAACCCGGTGGTGAACAGCGAACCCAGCTGCGGCAGGCCGATCAGCGCGCCGACCGAGACTAGGCTGACGTTCGACACCGTGGCCACCCGCACGCCGGCGGTGATCACCGGCACGGCGATCGGCAGGTCGACCTTGAGGAAGCGGCCGATCCCGGTGAAGCCCATCGCGGTGGCGGCGGCCCGGACGTCGGGCGACACCGAGTTCAGGCCGTCGGCAACCACTCTCACCAGCAGGGCGACGCTGTAGATGGTCAGCGCCACCACCATGTTGACCGGCGAGAGGATCTTCGTGCCGAGGATCGAGGGCATCAGGATGAACAGGGCCAGCGACGGGATCGTGTAGAGCAGCCCGGCCAGGTTGGTGATCGGCGGGTAGGTCCAGCGGTAGTGGCTGGCCACCCAGCCGATCGGCAGGGCGACGAGCAGACCGAGCACGACGGGCAGCACCGAGAGCCAGACGTGGGCGAAGAACCACTCGCCGACGGTGTCCGGGTTGTTCTTCAGGTAGTTGATCATCCGCCGCTCACCGCGCTCTCGTCCCGGCGCGCGTGCAGGTGCGTCTCGATCCGGGTGACCACCTCGCTCGCGGTCACCGTGCCCACCAGCACGCCGTCGTCGTCGACCAGCACACCGCGGCCGGACGGCGAGGACAGGGCCGCGTCCAGCGCCGCCCGCAGCGAGCCGGAGGCCGGGGCCACGGTGCCGCCGCGGTGCAGCAGTTCCGGGGTCACCGGGCCGCCGGCCGGCACGGCGGCGGCCCGCACCCAGCCGAGAGGCTTGCGCGCGTCGTCGAGGGCGAGGGCCCAGCCGTCCTGCGCCGCGCGCTGCACGGCCTGGGCGTCGTCCCCCAGTTCGACCGTCTGCTCCGGCCGGGTGGTCAGCTCGCCGGTCTCGAAACCCAGTGCGCGGTAGCCCCGGTCGCGCCCGACGAAGCCGGCCACGAAGTCGTCGACCGGGTCGGTGAGCAGCTCTCCCGGGCTTGCCAGCTGGGCCAGCGTGCCGCCGACCTTGAGCACCGCCACCTGGTCGCCGAGCTTGACCGCCTCGTCGATGTCGTGCGTGACGAAGATGATGGTCTTGCCCAGTTCCGACTGGAGGCGCAGGAATTCGTCTTGCAGCTCGGCGCGCACCACCGGGTCGACCGCGCTGAACGGCTCGTCCATCAGCATCACCGGCGGGTCGGCGGCGAGCGCCCGGGCCACCCCGACGCGCTGCTGCTGACCGCCGGAAAGCTGTGCGGGGTAACGTTTCGCGAAGGCGGTGTCGAGCCCGACCCGCTCCATCAGCTCCAGCGACCGGGCCCGGGCCCGCTTCTTGTCCCAGCCCAGCAGCAGCGGCACGGTGGCGATGTTGTCGACGATGGTGCGGTGCGGGAACAGCCCGGCGTGCTGGATCACGTAACCGATGCCGCGGCGCAGCGTGCTCTCGTCCACCTTGCCGGTGTCCTGGTCGTCCAGCCAGATCGTGCCCGAGGTGGGCTGGATCATCCGGTTGATCATGCGCAGCGACGTGGTCTTGCCGCACCCGGACGGGCCGACGAACACCGTGATCTTGCCCGACGGTGCGACGAGATCGAGCCCGTTCACCGCCACGGTCCCGTCCGGGTACTTCTTCACCACGGATTCAAACTTGATCATGTGTTCATCTCTGCTCTCGGTGCATCGTGCGGGGGGTCAGGGGTGGGGGCGACGGGGTCACCGCCCCCGAGCTGCTGCCCGAGGTCGTCCGCAAGACGGGTCAGCAGGGGACCGAACCGGCCGATGGCGGCCTCGTCCAGCCGGTACGTGGGACCGACGACGCTGAGGGCGGCGACCACCCCGCCGGGACCGGTGACCGGCGCCGCGATCGAGGTGACGTCGGGTTCGATGCCGGAGGCGTTGCTGGTCCAGCCCCGGGCCGGGGTGCGGCCCAGCAGCACGGTGCCGGCGGCGCTGCCGGCCAGCGGGAAGGTGCGGCCCACCCAGCCGGCGTGCCGCACCGAATGGGTGCCCTGGGCCATCGCCAGGTAGAGCGCGGATTCACCCGGTCCGGTCATGCTCAGGTAGGCCGACTCGCCGGTGGCCGCGACCAGCTCGTCGAGGACCGGCCGGCTCAGCGGCACCAGGTGCTCGTGCGACAGCGCCCGTGCCCCGAGCTGCATCATGCGCGGCCCGGGCCGGTAGCCGCCGCCCTCCGCCCGGGCGATGAACTGGTCCTGCTCCAGGGTGCGCAGCAGCCGCAGCGTGGTGCTGACCGGCAGCCCGACCTGGCGGGAGAGTTCGACCAGGGTGTCGGTGCCACCCGTGCAGACCGCGGCCAGCAGGGCCAGGGCTCGTTCGACGGATCGGGTCGATGAGCTGGCCGGGGGCTTGCCGGGCATCTTCGGCGCCCCTCTCGTCGGTGGAGGACCTTTTCTACCAGCGATCAAGACAGGCGTCTCGGCGCGGCCCGAGTTTTCACGCAATGGAAACACCTTGCCGACTGGCGGAAAAGTAAGGTCACATCGTCAGGTACGCGCGGCGGTGTCCAGTCGGGCCCGGCGGCGGCCGTTACTACATGAGGTGGAGCGGGAGCGAAGAGTGGCGATGGATCTGACCCCGGCGGACCGGGCCGCGGCGGCGGCCGCGGCGGACGCGGCTCCCCCGGCCCGGGCCCGGCGTTCCGGTGGTGTGCCGGCGATGACGATCGACGGCCGCACGCTGACCACCCGCAAGCTGGTCGCCCGGGTGGACGCCCCGCTCAAGGTCCGGCTCACCCCGACCGCCCGGCGTCGCGCCCAGGCCTCCTACCAGGCCGCCAACGCCGCCGTCGGCCTGCGCCCGGTCTACGGCCGCACCACCGGTGTCGGCGCCAACCGCGAGGTGGCGCTGCCGGCCACCGAGGCCGCCCGCTACACCCTCGGTCTGCTGCGCAGCCACGCCACCAGCGCCGGGCAGATCCGCAACGACATCCGCATCCGCACCACGCTGCTGGTGCGGCTGAACCAGCTCGCGGCGGGCGGCAGCGGCATCTCGCCGGCCGCGATCGACGGGCTGGTCGCGATGATCAACGCCGACGCGCTGCCGCCGATCCGCGAGCACGCCGGCATCGGCACCGGCGACCTGACCGCGATGGCCACCACCGCCCTCGGCCTGCTCGGCGAGGCGCCGCTGACCAACCCGCTGCGCCCGATCTCGCTCGGCATCCACGACGCCCTGCCGTTCCTCAGCTCGAACGCCGCCACCCTGGCCGACGCCGCGCTGGCGGCCGCGCGGCTCCAGACCCTGGCCCGGGCCTCGCTGGCCGTGGCCGCGCTGACCGGCGTGGCGGTGCGGGCCAACTGGGAGGCGTTCGGCCCGGCGGTGGCCCGGGTGACACCCGGCATCGGCGTGCGCCGGGTCTGCCGGGTGGTGATGTCGCTGGTCAGCGACTCGGAGTACGAACCGGCCCGGATCCAGGACCCGTTCGGCATGCGCTGCCTGCCGCAGGTGAACGGCCTGCTGCTGGAGACGGTGCAGCAGCTCGACCGGGTGGTCGGCGCGCACCTGAACGCGGCCGCGGAGAACCCGGTGATCCTGGCCGGCCCGGCGGTGCTCGGCCCCGACCCGGAGCCGGTCGTCGCCCACCACGGCGGTTTCCACATCCCCGCGGTGGCCCTGGGCTGCGACAGTGCGGCGATCGCCGCCGCCCAGTCCGCCTCGCTGCTCCAGGGCCGGCTGGCGATGCTGGTCGACCCGGCCGCCACCGGCCTGCCGCCGTTCCTGGGTGACGGCACGCCGGGTGCCAGCGGCGTGATGATGCTGGAGTACCTGGCCGCCTCGGCGCTGGCGGAACTGCGCTCGGCCGCCACCCCGGCCTCGCTCGGGTCGGTCAGCCTGTCGCGCGGCACCGAGGAGCACGCCAGCTTCGCCTCCCGCTCGGCCGTGCAGCTGCTCACCGCCGGCGACGCCTACGCCACCGCGTTGTCGTGCGAACTGGTCGCCGCGGTGCGGGCTCTGCGCATGCAGGGCATGAAAACCGATTCCGCGCCCTGGGGTTCGCTGCTGGAGGCGTGTGTTCCGCTGGGCGACAGCCTGCCTGACCGGGATCTCACCGGCGACCTGGCCACCGCGCAGGACCTGCTGCCGCTGCTGGCCGACCTGGTCGAGTCGCACGAGCCGGAGCGCTGAGGGGCAAAAAATTGTGGACGACGATGAGCCCGTGCGAAGCTCGCCGTCGTCCACAATTTTGAGCCCCCGAACAAACCCCGCCCTCCCCGGGAAGACCGGGCGCACAAGCCGATTGGTGGGGCGTCAGCCAGGCGCCGCGACCGCACTCACGAACCGAGAACGGCGTCGCGCAGGCGCTCCTGGTCGTCCGGGAACGGCTCGTCGACCGGCCGCAGCTCGTCCGCGTACGACACCGAGGTGCGGCGCAGCACGCCGGTGGTGCTGATCGCGTACTGGCCCATGCGCCACAGCGGCGGCGAGTAGGCATGGATCGAGACGCTGCCCTCGGCCGCGCCGGTCATCCGGTGGATGTGGTCCGGGCCGAAGTGGAACGACTGCCCGGCAGGCACTTTGATCTCCAGTGCGGCGCTGCCGATCACCAGGTTGTGCTCGATCACCTCGCCGTGGGCCACCGCGACCGCCCCGGAGGAGATGTCGTGGTCGTGCCAGCCGGTGTCGTTGCTCGGCGTCCAGCACAGCACCCAGACGTCCACGTTCGCGTCGCGGTGCAGGCAGACGTAGTGCCGGTGCTCGTCGTCGTAGGCCACGTGCGGCTGCCAGGCAGCGGGGTCGTCGGCGATCGCGCTGACCAGCTCGCGCAGTTCCTGGCGGGTGAGAACCCGCGCGGGCAGGTCGTTCAGGGCGGGAACCTCGGGTGCGGTGCTCTCGGCAACGCTGGTCATGGCTTACCTCCGGTCAGGAAGCGCTGGGGGTTGCTGACTTCGATGGCGTGATCGGCGGCGTTGCCGTAGCCGAAGGGGAGCGGTTCTGCGTAGGGGCGGTCGCTGCCGCGGACCACCGCGTCGATGCCGAGCACCCGGACCAGGGCGTCGATCGCCTGCGGTCCGTAGCTCGAGGTCTCGACGAATACACCGGGGTCGAGCCGCCCGGTCCGGCCGCCCCGGGCGTGCAGGCGTTCCTGCTGAAGGGGCGCCAGGCCGGCCCCGGCGACGAAGCCGATCCGCAGCCGGGGCAGCAGCCCGCGCCCGGTGTGGTGCCACGACCACCAGGCGGCGGACAGCTGCGCGGTGTAGTCGACGACGGCGGGCCACCAGCCCGGCAGCTCCGGGTCGGCGACCGTGCCGACGGCACCCGGATGGACCAGCACCGGCTTGTCGGCCTCCTCGCACACCCGCAGCACGGGGGCGAGGTGGTCGAGGGCCCGGGGAGTGAGCAGCCAGGTGGCCGGGACCTGGAGACCGGCGAAATCGCCGCGCAGGTGGTCGGCCAGAACCGTCAGGTCGGGCTCGTGCCGGGCGACCGCGGCCCAGGCCCCGAATCCGTCCGGCAGCCCGGCGGCCCCGGCGTGCCAGGTGTCGAGCAGCGGGAGGGCCTCAGCCGGGGGCAGGTCTTCCAGACCGAGAGGGCTGGACAGCGACACCAGGGCCCGGACATCGCCCTGGAGGCGGAGCCGGGCGTCCACGTCGTGGTCGGCCGGGTTCACCTCGTAGGGCGGTTCTCCCGGCAGGTGCAGCGTCCAGCCGCGCAGCAGGGGCGGTTCGTCGCGGGCCCGGAGAGCGGCGATCAGAGAAGAGGGCCACAGGTGCTGATGGACATCGCAGGGCAGCCCTCGGCGCGACGACAGCTTGACCACCTCTCCACACAGCGCGGCTCCCCCCGGCTCCGACCAGTATTTTCTACTAATTCGATAGAGTTATTTAAGCGATTCACCGGACCGGGTGCAAGTAGCCGGGCCGGTGGATCCGGTTGAGTGACGGCGAATGAATGGCGGATGACCATCTGCGGTCGCCGTCAACGCGCTCAAGAAGCCCCTCATCTGCGGTGAAGCGCTTCACTTCTCTACATTGAAGCGCTTCACCATGATCATGACAAGAGTGAATTGTCGGTGCTGCCGGTTACGGTGACTGCATGACACAGGGGCGTCACCGGCCGACGCTGCGCGATATCGCCGACGCCACCGGGCTCTCCCCGGCGGCCGTCAGCTACGCCCTCCGTGGGTTGCAGGTGACCGAAGAGACCCAGGCCCGGGTGCGCGAGGCGGCCCAGCGGCTGGGCTACCAGGCAGACCCGATCGCCCGCGCGCTCGCCTCCGGCCGCACCGAGACCGTCGGGGTGCTCTGCGGCTCCCTGGCCGACGGCTGGCAGCAGCAGGTCGCCGCGGCGCTCGGTCGCGGTCTGCTCGGGGCCGGCCGCAACCCGGTCACGGTAGACGCCGGCAACGACCCGGCCCGCGAGATCACCCTGGCCAAGCGCATGGTCGACCAGCGGGTCGACGCGCTGATCGTGCTACCGGTCGACCCGAACGCCCCGCACTGGGCCGAAACCGCCGATCGCACCGTGCTCGTCGCGGTCGGCGACGGGCTGCCCGGCGCGCCGGCCGCGGCCGAGGTGGTGTTCGACAACGCCACCGGGGTCAGCCACGGCCTGCGTCTGCTCGCGGCCGCCGGGCACACCCGGGTCACCCTGCTCACCCCCACGCACCGGGCCACGCCCGACCGCCCGGCCGAGCAGATCGTCCAGCAGGTGGCGCCCGACCTGGGGCTCACCGCGGTGGTGCGCAGCTGCCCGCACGACCTCGACGGGGCCGCGGCGGTGGTGCGCGACCTGCTCAAGACGCCCGACCCGCCCACGGCGTTCTTCTGCCTGGCCGACTCGATCGCGTTCGGTGTGTACCTGGCCGCTCGTGAGCTGGGACTGGCCGTGCCGCAAGACGTCTCGGTGGTTGGCTACGACGACCTGCCGGCCGGCCGGCTGCTCACGCCCCCGCTGTCCAGCTACCACTGGCCGGTCGAGTCCCTGGTCGAGGCGGTGGTCAGCCATGCCGTGGAGGCCATCGACAAGAAGGCGGTCCGGCCCCGGCGCACGGTGCTGACGCCGGAGCCGATGCCCCGGGGCAGCGTGGCGCCCCCGCGCGCTGCTGTCCATGCACCTCGGGAAACGGGTAGACCTGGACCATGAGCCTTCACCAGATCCCGCTGTCCACGCTCTCCGGCGAGCCCACCACCCTGGGTGAGTACGCCGGGAACCCGATCCTGATCGTGAACGTCGCCTCGAAGTGCGGCCTGACGCCGCAGTACGAGGGACTGGAGCGGCTCCAGAAGACCTACGCCGAGCGCGGGTTCACGGTGCTCGGCGTGCCGTGCAACCAGTTCGCCGGGCAGGAACCGGGCACCGCCGAGGAGATCGAGTCGTTCTGCTCGCGCACCTACGGGGTGACCTTCCCGATGCTGGCCAAGACCGAGGTGAACGGCCCGGGTCGCGACGAGCTGTACCAGCGGCTCACCGCGCACCCGGACGCCTCCGGCGAGGCGGGCGACGTGCAGTGGAACTTCGAGAAGTTCCTGGTGTCGGGCGCCGGCGAGGTGGTCGCCCGGTTCCGTCCCCGCACCGAGCCGGAGGCGCCCGAGGTGGTCGCGGCGATCGAGAAGCAGCTCGGCTAGCGGCTACTCGCGCTGCGCCAGGGCCTCCGCCGGGGGCAGGCGCAGCGCCTGCCGGGTGGCCAGCTCGATCGAGGTGAACCCGATCAGTACCACCACGCCGATCGTCGCGGGCACCAGCCACACCGGGCCGGCGGGCCACGGCCGGCCGAGCAGCCCCAGCCCGAGCAACACCATCGGGGTCGCGGCCAGCAGCAGCCCGGTCACCGTGGCCGCCAGCGTGATCAGCCCGGCCTCACGGCGTGTCATCGAGCGGATCTGCCGCACCGTGCTGCCGTTCAGCCGCAACGTGGCGAACTCGGCCCGGCGCGCGGCGGTCGCGGCCACCAGCTTGTTGGTGATGCCCAGCAGCAGGTAGCCGAGCAGCACCCCGATCGCCGCCAGGTTGATCCAGACGTCGGCCGGCACGCCCTTCGGCCCGCTCGCCGTGGTGGCCGTTCCGCCGAGCACCAGGCCCGGCCGGTCCTGAACGAAACCGTAGAGTGCATCGGCGTTCTCGGTCCGGACCAGAACGGTGGACGCCAGTGCGTTCGTCAGGTGCCCGGCCACCAGGTCGGGTGAGGCGACGAAGGTGCCGAAGCCGAGGTCGCGGTCGTACACGGCGACCACCTCGGCGGTGGCCGGGGTGCCGTCACCGAGATAGAGGGTGGCCTCGTCGCCGACCTCCAGGCCGGTCGAGGCGCCGACGGCCACGGTGGAGCCGTGCAGGGCCGCCAGTGAGCCGTCGGTGATGCCGAGGTCGAGCACCCCCGCGGCGTCCGGCCCGGCCACCGTCGCGGCCTGGGGTTCCACCTCGACGTCGCCCAGCATCAGGTGTTTCCACAGTACGGTGGTGTTCCGGATCTCCGCGGCCCCGCGCACGCCGTCCACGGCCTTCACCCCGCTCAGCGTCCCGGCCGGCACCCCGCCCAGGCCTGGCGCCGAGATGCCGTACTGCGCGGTGGTTCCGGTGGTCGTGTCGTCCCGCTGGGCCTGCATCAGCGAGGTCTGGGTGAAGGCGTAGGTGAGCACGAACACCACGGCCATCGCCAGGGTGGTCACGGCCCCGGCGAAACGCCGCGCGTAGCCGTGCACGTTCGACACCGCGAGCCAGCCGGTGGGTGAAACACGGCTCGGCAGGGTTCGGCTCAGCCGGCCGCTCAGCAGGCCCAGTTGGGTGGGGCCGGCCAGGGCCAGGCCGACGGCGGCGATGATGCCGGCCAGGGCGGAGCTGGAGATCGCCAGCACCGAGCGGGAGACCAGCGGTGTCACCGACATCAGGGTGCCGGCGAAGATCAGCAGCAGCCCGGCGCCGTTGCGGATGCGTGCGCCGCGTCCGGTGGCGGGAGCCTCGGTGCGCGACTCGGCGACCGCCTCGGTGGCCGGCCGCCGCGACACCCGCCAGGCCGCGCAGCGCGCCGCGATCTGCACGGTGACCAGCAGCAGCAACGCGGTGCCGACGGCCGGCAGCGGGCTGATCGCCAGTGGCAGGCCGGCCGGCAGCAGGTCCAGGTGCACCAGCAGCCGCCGGGCCTGGCCGGCCAGCAGGTAGCCGAGCGCGATGCCCGGCACCAGCGCGACGACGACCGCGACCGTGGCCTGACCGGCCGCCAGCCGCCGGATCTGGAGCGGGGTGGCGCCGACCGCCCGCAGCAGCGCGAGCTCCCGGCGCTGCCCCTCGATCGACACCCCGAGTGCCCCGGCCACGATGAAACCGACCAACAGCAGCGTGATGCCGGCCATCGAGCCGGAGAGCGCGGAGAGCAGGGAACGGGCCGCCCCGATCGGCGGGTCGAGCACGTCACCCCGGGCGTCCCCGGTGGCCACCTCCAGGTCGGGGTGGCTGCTCCGGATCCGGTCGGCAACCGAAGCTGCATGGCCGTCAGCAACTTTGACGGCAATCAGGTCGACTTTCGCCGCATCGCCGGACAGTTCGGCCGCGCGTGCGTCGGCGAAGTAGATGCCCGCGTCGTCCGTCCCGACCAGTGCGGTGACGGTGACCCGGTGCGGCACGCCGTCGGCCACTACCTGGACCGTGTCGCCGATCCTCAGGCCGAACGCGCGGCCCAGGGCCACCTGCGCGTCGCCCGTGGGGGCCTGCCCCTGGGCCGTCCCCTCCGTCATGGACGACGAGGACCAGCCGTGTCCGGCCCCGGCCGGGTCCGTGGCGGTGGCCACCGGCTGCCCGTCGGCCGTCAGAACCGCCGCCGGGAAACTGATGTCACCCACCACCGTCTCCACCCCGGGCAGTTCCGTCAGCCCGGCCACCGAATCAGCCGGCAGAACGGCACGTTCCGGCAGGGCGACCGGCAGATCGCCGGTGCCGGTGAAGGTCTGGGAAGCGCCGACCAGCACGTCCGCACCGGTCAGCCGGGTCACCGGCGGATGTGAACGCAGGCCGGACTCGGCCAGCACACCGGTGGTGGTGATCAGCACGGCCCCACCGATCACGGCGCTGAGCACGGCGATCAGCGCCGCGATCCGCCGTCGCGCCATTTGGCCCGCCAGGTAGAGCATCTCAGACCTCCCCGACCCGGATCAGGCTGCCGGCCAGGTCGGCCGCGGTCGGCGCGTGCAGCGTCTCCACGATCCGGCCGTCCGCCATCACCAGAGCCCGGTCGGCGTGCGCGGCGGCCGCCGGGTCGTGGCTCACCATCACCACGGTCTGCCCCAGCTCGTCCACCATGCCGCGCAGCAACGCCAGCACCTCGCGGGCGGCGCGCAGGTCGAGGGCGCCGGTCGGCTCGTCGGCGAAGACCACCGCGGGCCGGGCCACCAGCGCCCGGGCGATCGCCGCACGCTGCTGCTGGCCGCCGGACAGCTCGGCCGGGCGGTGATGCAACCGCTCGGTCAGCCCCACCCGCTCGACCAGCTCGGCCACCCAGGCCGGGTCGGCGGTGCGGCGGGCCATCCGCAGCGGCAGCGTGATGTTGTCAGCCACGGTCAGCGACGACACCAGGTTGTACGACTGGAAGACGAAACCGATGCGCTCGCGGCGCAGTTCGGTGCGCCGGGTCTCGCTCAGCCCGCCGATCGCGATGCCGTCGACCGTGACCTCGCCGCTGCTGGGCGTGTCCAGCCCGGCGGCGCAGTGCATGAGCGTGCTCTTGCCGGAACCGGAAGGCCCCATCACGGCGACGAACTCGCCGCGGCCGACGTCCACCGAGACCCGGTGCAGCGCGGTGACGGTGGCCTGCCCGTTGCGGTAGACCTTCTCGACGTCGGTGAGCCGGATCGCCGGGGCCCGGGTGTGGGCCGGGGACCGGTCGGTGACGGCGGCGCTCATCGCCGGTGCAGCCAGTTCAGCACGAGCGCGACGACGCCCGCGGTGGTGAGCAGGCCGAGAGCGAGGTGCACGACCAGGACGTCGCCGGCGAACGAGGCCACGGTGTTGCCCACCAGCCCGCCGACCACCGCCAGCCAGGCCGGCATCACGATCGCGGAACTCGGTCCGGTGTTCTCCGGCATCGCTGTTCTCCTTGTCCGGCAGGGGTTTCGGACGCCCTTGCGTTACCTGAACGCTAGGGACGCCGACCCCTGCCGGCCGATCCCGGCAGCTGCCGGAACCCGGGTACAGCAGGCTGTACCCGGGGGAGAACTAGTCCTCGTGCCCCTCGAGCTCGTCGAGGCGCCGGTGCAGCCGGTCGCGGATCTGGTCGGGGGTGTAAGCCCGGCGCTGCCGCTCGTTACGGGCCACCAGCACGCCACCCGCCGCCACCCCGGCGGCACCGGCCAGCCCGAGGAGCTTCCACCATGCGATGCGTCGCTTCGCCATCGGCCTAGGGTAGGGCCTGTGCCCGCGCCACAGCCGCTTCGCCTGTCCGAGGCCACCGAACTCACCCGCACCGGCGACCTGTGGCTGTTCCGCGGCCGCAGCACCGCCGACCGTGCCATCCAGACCGTCACCAACTCTCCGGTCAACCACGTCGGTATGGCCGTCGTGCTCGAAGACATGCCGCCCCTGATGTGGCACGCCGAGCTCGGCCGGTCGCTGCCCGACGTCTGGACCGGCGAGCACCGGCGTGGCGCCCAGCTGCACGACCTGTCGGCCGCCGTCTCCACCTGGGTCACCAGATACCACCAGCGGGCCTGGTTCCGGCAGCTCGACCCCGAGGTGGGCGGCGCCGCCGAGGACGCCGTGCTGCGGGTCGTCGCCCGGATGTCCGGCACCCCGTTCCCCACCACCGTCGGCCTGATGTCGCGCTGGGTCGGGAGCAAGAAGCTGGTCCGCATCCTGCGCCGGGCCGGCCGGGAGCCGGAGGCCGTGGCCCTGGAGACCGCCTACTGCGCCGAGGTCGTCGCCGCCACCTACCAGGCGATGGGGCTGCTGCCCGACGACCGCCCGCCCGGCTGGTACGACCCGGGTCGTTTCTGGAGCGGCGACACGCTCGACCTGCTCGACGGCAGCCAACTCGGCGATGAGATCCGGGTCACACTCGACATCCCGGAACCCTGACGCCGCGTCACCTCTCCGGGGGACGTCGCGCCCCGCACCCGTGCGTGGCCGTCCCGCCCCGTCGTCGTCCCGATCTCTGACGCCGCGGTGGACTGCCCCGCATCGGTGCAGGTCATGACCGGTCGGTAAGCCGTGCCCGGGTGTGCCCTCCCTGGCTATCCTCGCCCGGGTCGCGGTGGATTGGCCTGGCGTACGCCTGCCGTCCACCGGGGGTTCACCTGACAGGGGGAGATCGTGACGGCGCAGGGGGAAGTCGACGTCCGGGGCCGGGGGAGCAGTGGCCCGGCCGGGCTGATCGAGGACGACGCCGCGGGGGACGGGTTCTCCCGGGCGGTGGTGTGGGGGCTGTTCTGGCTGCCCCTGGTGAGTCTGGCCGCGCTGCTCGCGGCCGCGGTGATCTTCCGGCCCGCCTACGACAAGATGCTGGAGGAGGACTTCCCGGTCGAGTGGGGCCAGTTCGCCTGCTGCGTGTTCGTGTCGGTGGTCGCCGGGATGACCGTGCCGCAGGCCGTGCGCAACCGTCAGTGGGCCCTGGCCGGCCTGCTCCTGACCGCCGTGCTCGGCTGGTTCTTCCTGGCCGGCGAGGAGATCTCCTGGGGCCAGCGGGTGTTCGGCATCGCCACCCCGGACGGCTTCGAGGGCAACCACCAGGCCGAGACCAACCTGCACAACTTCGACACCGGCTTCGACCCGGAGCGGCTGTTCGAGAACCTCCAGCTGCTGATCAGCCTGGCCATGCTCGGGCTGGCCCTGTACGGACGGCTCGGCCGGCCGCGGCCGGGCTCGTTCCTGCGGATCGTCTCGCCGCCGCTGTTCACCGTGCCGCTCTTCCTCTCGCTGCCGGGCTACCGGGTGTTCCGGCTGTTCGTCCCGGGCGAGGTGAACTTCGCCGTCCGGCTCCAGGAGTGGGCCGAGTTCTGCGAGTACGCCGGCCTGACCGTGGCGGTGGTCTGCGTCTACCTCGCCGTGCGGCCCGCACCGCGCCGGGACTGGCGGAGGCTGCTGCCGCCCGCCGGGATCATCCTCGCGACGACGCTGGTGTTCGCGGTGCTGTCCAGGTTCAGCGGGATCACCGCCGGAAACGCGCTCTGAGGGCCGGTTCAGGGTGTGCCCGGGGTGATTCCCGATGTGCCGATCATCCACACCTGAAGGAGGCTGGACCGGTCAGCACACCAGGACTCAGCGAGGACGTGACCACACCATGAACACCGTTCATCAGAACATGTACGAGCAGGGCCTCACCCGTCCGCGGCACGGCGGTCTGCTCGCCGGGGTCTGCGCCGGGATGGCCCGGCGGTTCGGGATCAGCGCGACCATGATGCGGGTCATCTTCGCCGTCACGCTGATCGTGATCCCGGGCAGCCAGATCCTGGTCTACCCGCTGCTGTGGCTTCTCATGCCCAAGGAGCAGGCCTACAGCAACTCGTCGTACCAGGCGCCGGTCCGCTAGAGCGGCTGAAGCACCAGACGCCGGTGCAGGCCTGCCAGCTCGGCCGCGGGATCGCTGGTCAGGCCGGAGTGCACCGGCCCCGTCTGCACCACCGTGCTGCGCGGGGCGGTGAGCCAGCCGAAGCGGGCGCGCAGCGGCTGCTGCCGGATCAGTCCGGCGGCGGGGGCACCCTCGCAGACCGAGCAGATGCCCAGCAGCACGGCCTCCACCAGGTCCAGGTCGACCTGCGGGTCCAGCCCGCGCAGCCGCTCCGGGTCGAGATGCCGTGTGCAGGCCAGGAAGTCGTGGTGCTGCGAGTACAGCACCACTCCCAGGTTCACGAACTCCCCACGCTCCACCCGGGGCAGGGCGCGCACCATGGCGTAGTAGAACGGCCGGGGCCCGTCCTGCCCGCTCTCCACGTTCGCGACGGCGGGCTCACTGGTCAGCCCGCTGTTCAGGCCGGAACGGGCACTCACGAGGCCACCTCGGCCAGCTCGGGACGCCAGCCGGTGCGCTCGCGCAGCCGGGCCAGCAGGTACTCCTGGTAGCGCGCCCGCCAGGCGTCCGCGTCCCGGTCGTCGCCGATGGCCGCGTTCATCGACAGCAGCCAGTCGTCCGGCACCAGGCCCGTCACCTCGGTCAGCAGGTCCGGGGTGATGCGTGCCGCCAGTGAGGCGTCCAGGGCGTCCAGCTCGGCCGCCGGGAGGGTGTCGGCCACCGGGGCCAGGATGTGCTCGCTCAGGTCGTAGCGCCGGGTGGCCCAGCGCTCCACCGGAGGCCAGGCGTGCTGGAACACCAGCGACGCGCCGTGGTCGATCGCCCACAGATCGCGGTGCCAGACCAGCAGGTTCGGATTGCGCCAGGTGCGGTCGATGTTCGCGGCGAACGCGTCGATCCAGCGGATCGTGGCCGCCTCGGGCGCCGGCGGCTGCCAGTGCATGCCGTCGTAGCCGAACGAGCCCGGCAGGTAGTCCATGCCGAGGTTCTCACCCGCGCTGTTGGTGAGGAGGTCCTGCACCTCCTCGTCCGGCTCCAGGCGGGCCATCCGGCCGTCCACCGTGATCCGGACCAGCTCCGGCACCCGCACGCCGAGCCGGCGCGACAGCTCGCCCACCACGACCTCGGCCACCAGCGATGCGGTGCCCTGCCCGGCGCCGCGGAACTTGACCACGTACATCCCGTCGTCGTCCGCCTCGACCAGCCCGGGCAGCGACCCGCCCTCCCGGAACGGGGTGAGGTAGGCGGTCGCGGACACGGTTCGAAGCACGTGGTCAGGGTAGGGGGTCGGGGGTGGCGGCCGACAAACAGGGGACGACGCCGGGCCCGCACGGCCCGGCGTCGTCCTCAATTTCACCGCTGTGTGGTTACGCGGCGCCGTTCTTCGCGGCCCCGGCCTGCTCGGCCTGCTCCGCGAGCTTCTCGCGGTGCAGGGCCATGCGGGCGGTGACCTGCTGCTCGGTGACGGTGCGCTCGGAGCGGCCCCGGCCGATGAAGGTGATGGCCCAGTGCATCAGGGTGGTCACCCGGTTCTTGAAGCCGATCAGGTACACCAGGTGAACGGCCAGCCACATCAGCCAGGCGATGAAGCCGGAGAGCTGGATGCGCTCGTTGATCTTGGCCACCGCGTGGAAGCGCGAGACGGTGGCCATGCTGCCCTTGTCGAAGTACTCGAACGGCTCGAGCTTGCTGCCGTCCGGGTGCTTGAGCCGGTGCTGGATGGTCTTCGCGGCGTACTTGCCCTGCTGCATCGCCACCTGGGCGACACCGGGGTAGCGCTTGAGCGACATCATGTCGCCGATCACGAAGATCTCCGGGTGACCGGGGAGGGTGCAGTCCTCCTCGACCAGCACGCGGCCGGCCCGGTCGATCTCGGCGCCGGTCTGCTCGGCCAGCTGCTTGCCCAGCGGCGAGGCCTGCACGCCGGCGGCCCACACCTTGGTGCGGGCGTCGATGCGGCGGGGGCTGCCGTCGGGGTCGATCACGTCGACGCCGTCGTCGTCCACGTTCACGACCTTGACGTCGAGCTGGACCTCGACGCCCATCTTCTCCAGCTGACCCTGCGCCTTCTTGCCGAGCTTCTCACCGAACGGCGGCAGCACGGCCGGCGCGGCGTCGAGCAGCAGCACGCGGGCCTTGGTCGGGTCGATCTTGCGGAAGTCGCGCTTGAGAGTGCGGTGCGCCAGCTCGGCGATCTGGCCGGCCATCTCCACACCGGTGGGGCCCGCGCCGACCACCACGAAGGTCAGCCACTGCTGGATCTCCTCCGGGTCCTCGCTGACCTCGGCCAGCTCGAAGGCGCCGAAGATGCGGCCACGCAGCTCCAGGGCGTCGTCGATGCTCTTCATGCCGGGTGCGAACTCGGAGAAGTGATCGTTACCGAAGTAGGACTGGCCGGCGCCGGCCGCGACGATGAGGGTGTCGTACGGGGTCACCGTCTCGAACCCGACGGACGTCACCGAGGTGACGGTCTTGGCGTCGACGTCGATCGTCGTGACCTCACCGAGCAGCACCCGGGCGTTCTTCTGGCCCTGGAGCACCTCGCGCGTCGCCGGGGCGATCTCGCCCTGGGACAGCACGCCGGTGGCCACCTGGTACAGCAGAGGCTGGAAGAGGTGGTGCGAGGTCTTGGCGATGACGGTGACGTCGACGTCGGTCCTGGCCAGCTTGCGGGTGGCGAAGAGGCCACCGAAACCGGACCCGATAACGACAACCCGCTCGCGTGCCGGCTTGGCGGCAGTGTCGCGGGGCTGTGCAGGTTGATTCGACATCGTGTCTTTTTCCACTCCCGAAGGTCTTGCCACGAGCGCTCAGTGTTGCATTCGCACCATCTGAAACAGACGGCGGCAAGGGTTTGTGCCCAGCTGTCCGATTCGCCCGGCAGATTGGCGCACATGCACGTCAGTGCTGCTCAGGCGTGGTTTGGCGACATCTTCGGCGCCGGGTTCGCCTCGCCCGTCGGTGTTGGGTCGGCGGGTGTCGGCATCGGGTTGAGCCGTCCTGGCGGACCACTGTGTCCGGCGCCACTCACGTCCGACCGTTCGTCGCACGGATCTACCGTGCATCTTGCGATCAGGTCGTGCGCGTCGCTGCGTTCAGGTGGTGCCGCCGGCTGCGGACGGCGAGGTTGGCGTCGTCCGGGCTGGCTCTACTCGGATGCGGCGCGACCGGCGTGGTTGTCACCGGCCGGGCGGTTCGCGTGCGACGCGGCCTGTCAGCTTCGCCAGCGCGTCGAGACTGAAAGGTTATCCAAGGTGATCCGGGCACTCGCCGGGGGGTGGGCCGTCGTGGCCAGTGTCGCAGGGCCCGGCACCGGTGGTGCTTGTGGCCCGGCGGGGGCGGGACGCCGGTGGGCCGGTCGGACTTCCCGGAATGTTCACGGGGAGAGAAGTTGGTGGGCGCGGGGTGAACGGGAGGGACTCGTTCATCCCCGCGCCATGCCGTAACAATACGAGTGACCAACGAGTAAATGCAAGGATTGCAAACTCATTTTGTGCTTGTCCGCGGAAACGTCTGACCGAAAGGATGAGGGCCATGGCCTCGCGCACGCCGCCGACCGTTCGCATGCGCAGACTCGCGAGTGAGCTGCGACGGCTGCGTGGTGCAGCCGGGATGAGCCGGGAGGACGTGGCAGGCAAGACCGACATCAATGTCGCCACGCTGTACCGGCTGGAGACCGCCAAGGGGCGCCCGCAACGGCGCACCCTGACCAGTCTCCTGGAGCTGTACCAAGTCGCCCCGGAGGAGCGCGACGCGTTGTTCGCGCTGCTCAAGGCGGCGGGTGAGAAAGGCTGGGTGCAGCCCTTCGCCGGGTCGATCCCGGAGGAGTACAGCATGTACATCCAGCTGGAGTCGGAAGCCGCCTCGGTGCGCAACTACGAGTCGCTGCTCGTGCCCGGGCTGCTCCAGACCGCCGGCTACGTGCATGCCAGCTCGGCCGGCCAGAACCCGCTGCTGCCCATCGACCAGATCGACCTCCAGACGAAGATCCGGGTCGGGCGTCAGGATTTGTTAACGCGCAGTAATCCCCTGGCTCTCTGGGCCATTGTCGACGAAGCCGTACTTCATCGCGTGGTCGGAGGGCCCACGGTGATGCGTGAGCAATTTGAACACTTGCTGTCGATGATGGAATTGCCGAACGTTACTTTTCAGGTTGTGCCTTTTAGCGCCGGATCTCATGTCGGCATGCTCGGCTCGTTCTCGCTCCTCGACTTCCCCGATCCCGATCCGCCCGTGGCCTGTGTTGAAACCATGGCCGGGAGCATGTTTCGCGAGACGGAGGACGAGGTTCGGGCCTGTACTGTTGCCTTCGACCATTTGCGGGCCACGGCCGCATCACCTGCCGAATCAGCGCGCATGGTGATGGACCGACTGCGATGAAGGACGGAACAGGGCAATGCGAACTGACGAGCTGGCCAATGTGGCTTGGATCAAGTCCAGTCGCTCCGGCGTCAATGGGAATTGCGTGGAAGTCGCTTTCCTGGGTGAAGGTCGTGTAGCTCTGCGTGACAGCAAGGACCCTCAGGGGCCGGTTCTGCGCTTCACCAGGGGCGAGTGGACGGCGTTCATCCAGGGCGTCGCCGAGGGTGAGCTGCGCCACCCCTAGGCCGACGTGAGAAGGACCCAGGCCGACGGCCTGGGTCCTTCTCACGGGAGGGGGCGGTTCAGGGGTGCAGCTGCGGCAGTTCCGGCAGCCTGCGCACCAGGTGGGCGCCCAGGCGCAGCGACAGCGCCACGATCGTCAGCGTCGGGTTCACCGAGCCGCCGGTCGGGAACACCGAGCTGCCGGCCACGAACAGGTTGCCCAGGTCGTGCACCCGGGCGTCGGAGTCGACCACGCCGCTGCCCGGGTCGGGTGACATCCGCACCCCGCCCAGGTGGTGGTGGTTGCCGCCGATCATCCGCGGCTGGCCGTTGTCCCAGTCGGTCTGCACGAAGTCGCCCAGCCCGGCCGAGGCGAAGGCGTCGGCGTAGATGTCACGCGAGCGGGTGATCCGCTGCCGGTCCTGCGGGGTCCAGCGCCAGTGCAGCACCGGCAGCGGCCGGCCGAACCGGTCCACGTTGCTGCGGTCCAGCACGATCCGGTTGTCCGGGTCGGGGGACTGCTCGGTCTGGTGCACGATCTCGAACACCGAGTACTGCTTGGCATCGGGCTGGGTGGACCAGCCGGACAGGTCCAGGCCGGGCTGCACCGCGATCGCCTTGCGGGCGGCCATCAGGCTGCCCGCGCCGAGCGCGATCCGGGCACCCAGCACGGCCCGGCGGCCCAGGCCGGAGGATCGGCCGGAAGGGCTGCGGATCTCGGTGTAGGCCTGAACGGCGTTGCCCGCGATCACCTCCTGCCGGGGAAGGAACAGGCAGCTCGTCGAGAGCAGGCCCTCGGAGCGCACGCGCTCGGCCGCGACCGAGAGCTTGGCCATCACCTTGGTCGAGCCCTGCCAGTGCGCGTCGTACAGCCTCAGCCGCTCGCCCAGCCGGGAACCCGGCCGGGCGACCAGCATGCCGCCGCGCACCAGCGGGTGCTCCATCCAGTACCGGCCCACCTGGTCCTTGGAGTTGCCCAGGCCGCCGGAGATCCGGTCGTCGGACATCAGCAGCAGCCGGGCGGTCTCGACCCCGCCGGCGGCCAGCACGACCGCCCGGGCCCGCACCGAGCCGTTCGCACCGGACGTCCGGGCGAAGTGCACGCCCGTCACCGTGGTGCCGGCGGTGTCGACCTCCAGGCGGGTCACGTTGGCGTCGGTCAGGATCAGCACGCCCTCGCGCGAGCGCAGGGCCCCGGCCACCCGCTCGATCCAGGCCGAGGCCGGAGCGAACTGGAACATCTGGGTCTCGACGATCGAGGGGTGCAGCTCCAGCGGCTGCGCCTGCGGGGTGCTCCAGGAGTTCGGGTGGTAGGCGAATTCGCCCAGCCCGGCGATCTTCTGGGCCTTGACGTACCAGGGATCCAGGTCGGAACGGGTCAGCGGCCAGCCGGAGTGCGGCACCGCCTCGCGCCGCTCGAAGTCGACCGGGTCGAGCGGCGCGTACCGGCAGCCGCGTTCGCCGGCCTCCGGGTCGGCGTCCAGGTTCCGCATCCGGTAGCTCCACTGCCCGGCGGTACCGCCGATGCCCGAGCCCCGGGTCTCGGAGATGCTGCTCTGCGGGTAGGCGTCCTCACCCTCGGAGAGCACGTCGGGCAGCTGCCGCCAGGTGCCCTCGGCGCCGCCCTCCAGCAGCACCACCCGCACACCCGCCGCGGCCAGCACGCTGGCGGTGGACAGGCCGGCCGGCCCGGCCCCGACGATGCAGACGTCGGCCTCGATCGGGGTCTCGCTCACGCGATCGCCTCCGGCCCGCCTCCGGTGTTGCCGTCCAGGGAGAGATGCCGGTGCAGGGCGCTGCCCTTGCCCCAGCCCACCGCGCGCTTGAGCACGCGCAGGGCGTTCGGCGGGATGGTGCGGTTGGCCAGCACGGTCAGCCGCATGCGGCGGTCCGCCTCGGCCACGATCCCGGCCAGCTCGGTGCGCAGCTCGGCGGAGATGTCGGCGCGCTGCACGAAGCGCCCGTGCGCCTGGAGCGTGGCGTCGGCGTGCTGCGCGGTCATCTGGTGCTGACCGGCGCTGACCCGCACCAGCTGGAAGCCGGAACTGGCCGAGCCGTCGTGCACCATGTAGCCGGACAGCGGGGCGGTCAGGAAACCGACGTCGGAGCGGCTGGCGATCCGGCACCACAGGGCGATGTCGGCGTAGGGCCCGTCGGAGACGTCGAAGCGCTCGTCGGCGACCAGCGAGCTGCGGGTCATCACCGAGGAGACACAGACGATGCCGCCGACGGCCAGAGAACGGCGCAGGAACGCGATCCCCGGCTCCAGGGTGTCGGTCTCCAGCCGCGACCAGTTCTGCGTCTCACCGAACGGCTCGGGTCCGTCGTCCAGGTAACGGAACGCGGAGTGCACCATGCCGGCCGTCGGGTTGGCGTCCAGGAAGGCGACCTTGGCCGCCAGGTTGCCGGGCAGCATCGAGTCGTCGTCCGGCAGCATCACCCGGTAGCGGCCGGTGCCCAGAGTCAGGCAGCGCGAAAGGTTGCCGAACAGGCCGATGTTGGTGGGGAGCCGGTCGTAGCGCACGCGCGGGTCCCGGATCGAGCGGACGTACTCCTCCGTGTCGTCGGTGGAGGCGTTGTCCGAGACGATGATCTCAGCGTCTTCTAAGGACTGATCGAGGACACTCTGCAAGCTCCTGCTGAGCAGTTCCCGCCGGTTGAAGGTGGGGATGCACACGGTGACCGCGGGCTGGTGCACGGTCATGATGCGCCGTCCATGGGGACCATGTGCTTGATCCTGTCTTGATCGTTTGCTTGACGCTCGGAGGATAGTCCCTGCATGTTTCGTGAATCGGGACTGTCCGGATTTTCCGCGGCCTCATGCGGCCACCCCTGGTCCGGCCTCGGACTTTAGCTCTCAAAGCCGCGCTTGCAGAAGGGGTTGCCGCAATCGGACGCCCGGTGAGCGGCCCTCACCGAGAGCGATCCGGCGTGATCCACGGGTTGCTCTTACCCGTGCGGGCGCCGCATCCGGCCCCGGCAGTCGTTAGGGTCGGGGGGTGCCCACGACTGACGTTCCCGCGCCCGGCTCCGCCGGCACCCCTCGCTGTCTGCTGGTGACCAAGGAGTTCTCCGCGTCCCCCACCTCGGGCGGCACCCTGCGCACCCTGGCCATCCTGGAGACCCTGTCCACCCGCTACGACACCACTGTGGTGAGCCCGGACGGCGTCGTCTCGAAGGGGCCGGGGCGTCCCCTGGAGGAGCACCCGGGCCGGGCCTCCGGCGGCGACGTGCTGCGTCAGGTGCGCACCGCCGTGCGCTACAAGTCGCTGAGCGGTCTGCGCACCGGCGGCTCGAAGCTGCTCGACAACCTGTGGAACGGCGCCGAGGGCCGCTACGACGTGGCGATCATCGACCACACCGCGCTGGCCGGCCTGGCCGACGAGGTGGCCGCGGGGGCCGACACCGTGGTCGTCAGCATGCACAACATCGAGTCCGACCTGATGAACCAGCGCGCCCGGCTGGCCACCTCGGCCAAGGACAAGGTGGCGATGAGCGCCGAGGTCCGGCTGCTGCGTCACCTGGAGGCGCACGTCGCCGACCGCTACCCGGTGATGGTGTGCACCGAGGCCGACGCCCGCGCGCTCAACCCCAAGCGCGGCCGGATCGTCTGCCGCAACGGCATCTTCGCCGGGCAGGTCACGCCCTCCGGTAACCGCCCGGCCAACTCGATGGTCTTCTCCGGCGCCCTGGACTGGGAGCCGAACATCGACGGCATCGTCTGGTTCTCGGAGAAGGTCTGGCCGCTGATCCGGGCCCAGATCCCCGACGCCACGGTGACCATCGCCGGCCGTAACCCCGGCAAGGCCGTCACCCAGGCCTGCTCGCCCGACGGCATCACCCTGCTGGCCAACCCGCCGGTGATGGCCACGGTGCTGGACGCCCACGTGCTCGGCATCGTGCCGCTGCTGTCCGGCGGCGGTTCGCGGATCAAGATTCTGGAGTACCTGGCGGCCGGTATCGACATCGTCTCCACCGACGTCGGCGCCTCCGGTCTCGAAGACATCCCGTCCGAGCTGGTGGACCGGCTGAAGATCGACCCGCAGCTGTTCGCCGACACCGTGGTGGCCCGGCTCCGCTCGCCGCGCGACACCTCGGCCCTGGCCCAGGACTGGGTGCGCAAGCACTACTCCTGGGACGTCACGCTCCAGCCGCTGCTGGACTTCCTGGAGCGCTGACCAGCAGTTCACGGACGCACGAAGGGCGCCCTTCCCGGTTCGGGGAGGGCGCCCGTTCTTCTTGCGTCCCGCGGCGCTCGCAGACCTTCTGCCGGGTCAGCCGGCCTGGCGCATCCGGTTGCCGTCGTCGGCGGTGGCGGGCAGCGCCGGCAGCTCGTCGTCGGCGTAGGCCCGGTGACCGACATGCCAGCCCACGGCCCACATCAGGGCGCCGGGGGTGGGGTTCTCGCGCAGCAGCTTGAGGGCCGAGGCGATCGGGTTGGGCTGCGACGTCGTCTCGCGCTCCTGCGTCGCCTTGATCACCGCGAGCGAGGTGGTGACGGCGGTGACGCTGGCGATCGGCTTGTTGCCGTAGCGCCGCTCGAGCAGGGCGGCGGCATGGCCGTAGTTCCAGCCCTGCCGCCACATCTTGCTGAACGAGGACCGCAGCCGGACATGCACCACGGCGTCGTGGGCGAAGATCAGGGGAGTGCCCGCGAGCTGCACCCGCCAGCACAGGTCGGTGTCTTCCAGGGTGCCGACGGCCTGGTCGAAGCCGCCGACGGACAGGAAGATGTCGCGGCGGATGCCCATGTTGCCGGCACCGGCGTGCGGCAGGCCCGGACCGAACGGGGACTCCTGGAGACCGGTGCTCTGCTGGAGCGGGCGGGAGCGCAGAACCCGGTCGGAGTTGAGCTTGCGCGACTCGAAGCTGCCGGCCACGAACGGGTTGCGCTCGAGCGCGGCCATCATGGTGGTCAGCCAGTCTGGGGCGACCTCGTCGTCGGCGTCGCAGAAGGCCAGGAAGTCGGCGGTGGACACGGTGGCGGCGACGTTGCGGGCGTGACCGGCGCCGGGCTTGTCCGACGAGTCCACGATCTGGAGACCGGGGAGCCGGTCGGAGTAGCGCAGGGCCACCAGGCGGGTGTGGTCGGTGGACCCGTTGTCGCTGATCAGTACGTCCCAGGTGTCGGAGTACCGCTGCTGGGCCAGGGCTTCCAATTGGATGCCGAGAGTGTCGGCGGCGTTACGGCAGGCGATCACCACGCTCACAGACGGCATTTCAGACCAAGCCTCTCCGTAGGCAACACGTTCGCAACTTACTCTTAAAGGTTTCCTCGTACACCCTAAGCTCACCTGAGAGCGAGCTGAGAGATGTGCTGTCTTAGTTAATGCCCTTGAACTGTGGTTCACGTGGCAATCGGGTGTGTGTCATCCGTTTGGCTGACCTGAGATGAGCTTAGGGCAGGGTTGACCTCGTTTTTGGCTACGGATAGCGCCAATCAGGTGCACGGAGAGGAAACGGACGTACCTGACGGGACGTGAAGGTAGGCTGAGACGCCGGAAGCTCCCTGTGATGACTCCGGCTGCGCTCCCGCTCAGGGAGGCAGTGCCGATCGAACCGCTCGTAGACGTGCTGGTCGATCGTCCTCGACGGTGCCGTCCTGGTCCGTCGACCGCGATCCGAAAGGTGTGCGTGAATGCCCGGCCGCACCGGCGCCCTCGAGCCAGCCCCAAGCCGATCAGCTCGCCGCCCGCTCGGTCGGCAGGTGGGTGCCCTGTGCCCGTAACCGGCAGACACGTTCACATGGACCCGGCCGACACCGAGCCGGAGACCGGCTCGGGCCCCTCCAACAAGAGCCGCATCATCTGGACCTTCGCCGACCAGGCGCTCTCCAGTCTGGCCAACTTCGCGCTGTCCATCGTGGTGGCGCGTGAGGTGTCGAAGAACGACTTCGCCTCGTTCAGCCTGATGCTGGTCACCTTCACCTTCCTGATCGGCCTGGGCAAGGCGATGGTCGGCGACCCCTACGTGGTCCGGTTCACCGACGCCGACCGGCACACCCGGCGCCGTGCCTCCCGGCAGGCCACCGGCGCGGCCATCAGCTTCGGTGTGCTCAGCGGCGTGATCTGCGTGATCGCCTCGTTCTTCCTCGACGACCGCAGCGCCGCCGGCATCCTCGGCCTGGGCATCGCGATGCCCGGCCTGATGCTCCAGGAGACCTGGCGCAGCGCCTTCTTCGCCGAGGGCCGCCCGCGCACCGCCACCATCAACGACGGCGTGCGCACCCTGATCCAGTTCGCCCTGCTCGGTGTGCTGCTGACCTCCGACGAGCCGTCGGTGCTGCTGATCACCCTGGCCTGGGGCGCCGGCGGCCTGGTGGCCGCGCTCATCGGCATCATGCAGACCCGGGTGGTGCCCGACCCGTTCGAGGCGCTGGCCTGGTACCGCGAGACCCGCGACATCAACGTGAAGATGGGCCTGGACTTCTCGTTCAACCAGGGCGCCACCACGCTGGCGTCCTACGTGATCGCCGGCATCGTCGGCACGGTGGCGATCGGTGCCATCCGGGCCTCGCAGACCCTGCTCGGCCCGCTGAACCTGCTGTTCTCCGGCATCTCGTCGTTCGGGCTGCCGCTGCTGTCGCGCACCGCACTGTCGGGCAAGTCGCTGGTCAAGCACGCGATCATGCTGAGCGTCGCGATCGGTGGCATGGCCAGCGTCTGGGTGCTGATCCTGCTGGTCGTGCCCACCTCGATCGGCAAGCAGTTCCTGGGCGACACCTGGGACAGCGCCCGCCAGGTGATGCTGCCGATGGGCATCGTCACGCTCACGGTGGGCTTCGTGCTCGGCGCCAGCCTCGGCCTCAAGGCCCTGCGCCGCGCCGACCAGATGCTGCGGGTCACCTTCGTGCAGGCCCCGCTGATGCTGGGCCTCGGGGCCGGCATGGGCGCGGTCTGGGGCGGTCAGGGTGCGGCCTGGGGCTTCGCCATCGCCCAGGTCACCGGTTTCGTGGCCTGCTGGACGATTTTCGTGCGGGCTGACCGGATGCCGCGTGACTGGACCAGCGAGGAGGAGGACGACGGCGCCCCCCGCACCCCGCAGCCCCGACGCGACGACGAGTTCGAGCGCCACGACGGCCGGCCCTTCTGGGACCAGGACGAGCAGGACCGCTGGGCCCGCGAGGAGCCCGAGCAGATCTACGGTGGGCAGCAGGCCGAGGAGCGCACCTGGGCCCGTGAGGACCACCGTCCGGACGGGTTCGCCCCGCGCCCCGGAGAGCAGGTCTGGCCCAGCCAGGGCGGTTACGACCCCCAGGAACCCACGGTCGCGGTGCGGCAGGGCACTCCGTCGGAGTGGCCGGCCCCCGGCGGCTACGGCCCGCAGGAGCCGACGGTGGCCGTGCGGCAGGACCGCGATCCACAGGCGCCGGACGCGCAACCGAAGTTCCGGGCGCCCTGGGAGAACACGTCCGAGCAGGACTACCGCCAGGCCGTCCAGGGGCGGCCGGGCGAGCCGGATGCCCAGAATCTCGGGGACGCCCGTGGGCGCCAGGGCGCTCAGGGGTTTGAGGACGCTCGTGGTCGCCAAGGGGGTCAGGGTTTCGGGGACGCTCGTGGTCACCAGGGCGCTCGGGGCTTCGAGGATGCCTGGGGGTACCGCGAGAACGGTTACGAGGAAAACGGTTACGACGAAAACGGTTACGACGAAAACGGTTACGGCGATGCCGGTTACCGCGACGCGGGTTCTACCGGCGGCGGGCAGTACGCGGCCGGTCAGCAGCCGGTAGGCGGTCAGCAGTACTCGGTCAGTCGTCCGTATCCGAGCGGGCCGCACTCGGGTGGTCAGCCGTACCCGGGGGGTCGGCCGGGCTCGGGCGGTCAGCCCTATCCCGATGACCAGCAGTACCCGGACGCCCGGCGGCGCAGCCGTCAGCAGGCCCCCGGTCAGCAGGCGCAGCACGGCCAGCAGACCCCCGGCGGCGGATACCCGGGCTTCGAGAACCTCACCGGTGAGAACGGTTACGGGGACGACCAGTACGAGCAGTACGAGCAGGGGCGGCAGGGGCCGGGCCGGCGACGTCCGCAGGCACAGCCGCCGCAGGCCGACCCCTGGCCGTTCCCGGACTCCCAGGACCACCAGGGCCGCTGAGCCGTACAAGGCACAGCACAGCACACGCCAGACGCCAGCCCGGAACGGGGCCGATCACCGCGGTGATCGGCCCCGTTCCGCGTCCGGCCGGGCGGATGGCTGGGCGGATGACCGGTGAACTGCCCGGCGCCGCTGGCGGAACCGCCACGGTGGGCGGGGAGCCCGGGCAAAACCATGAGGGACGGTGCACGACCCGCAAGCCGTGCGCCGTCCCTCATTGGCCTGAAATGCCCTACACCGCAGCCTGATCTCGGTCGCGTCGCATGACCGCGGCCAGGGCGTCCGAGACCCCCACCGTGACCGGTGGCCCCCAGACACTGGTCAGCAGCCAGGCCAGCGCGACCGTGTGTGGTTGTAGGAGGCTGCCGGACAGGAAGAAGATCATGATCAGCATGGCCGTGGGCAGCACCGGGATGGGGGGGCCGCGGTACACCGACACCATCAGGAAGGCGACGAACACGACCATGGCCACCAGGCCGTACTCGAAGGCCAGCTTCGGCGCGATGGTGTAGACCACCGCGTCACCACCCGACCGGAACGAGGTGAGCAGCCGGTCGGCGGAACCCGGGCCGGCCCCGACGAACAACCGGGTGACCTCCTTGCCCAGGCCGTCCGCCACCTCGGTGTACGGCTGGACGAACCGGATGTAGCCGGAGGAACCCTGCTGCGACGTCTCGTCTCTTCGGTCCAGCAGGATGGTTGCCGCCGGCGTCGCGAACACGATGGCCAGGCCGACCGCCCCCGCCAGCACATAGGCCGGGCGGATCCGGTTCGGGGCCACGATGACCATCAGGCCGATCGAGATGACCAGCAGGATGATGCCGGTGCCGGACAGCGTGGAGGCCATGCCCAGGCCGAGCAGGGCGGGCTGCCAGGCGGGGGCGCGGATCAGCAGGGCGATGACCAGCGCCAGGGCCAGGTACTGGCAGAGGAACGAGGGCTCCAGGAACACGAAGGCGTTGGCCTTGGTGGTGGGGTCGTTCCAGGCCAGCTGGTAGGACACGTTGTAGTCCTGGACCAGGAAGTTCTCCGGCAGCCACTTGAGCAGGTAGTCCTCGTAGACCCAGACCCCGGCGTACTGCGAGCCCAGCTGGAACACGCCGATGGTGGCGGCGACCAGCATGATCTGCGTGTAGAACCGGGCCACCGGCACGAACAGCTCACGGAACTGCGTGCTGATGCAGAAGATCCACGGGATGTAGATGATCAGCAGCAGCAGGACCGAGTTGACCGAGATCGATGTGTTGTCGGTGAATCCGGCCAGATAGGTCGCCAGCAGGATCAGTGCCGCCGAGGCGATGAACAGCTCGCTGCGCACCCGGTTGTAGCGCACGCCGCCGCGCAGGCGGGCGAGCACCACGAAGGCGTACGTGGCCACCAGCGGCAGCGAGATCGGGAAACCGCCGAGTGGCAACGCGATCCGCTGGCCGACGACGCAGACCAGCACGGTGATCTTGATCAACCGCAGCATGTAGCGACGGTCGGCCTCGCTGAGCTTCTTGACCGGCATCGCGTCGACCAGGCGCAGCCGCTCGGAGCGTTCGTCGAAGGCGGCGAGCGCGTCGAGCGTGGGCTGCGGGCTGGTCTTCGGGCGGCGCCAGCGCTGGCGAACCTTGCGGATCAGGCCGCTGCCCGTCTCGGGGCTGCGCCTGGGCGGGTACGACATGCCTCCGGACTGCGGAGGCATGCCGGAACCGGGGGGCTGGCTCACGCGCGGGTCACCGTCCGGCCGGCCACGCTGGCCCGCCCGCTGGTCACGCCGAGGATGTAGTTCCAGTGCTCCTGTGCCCGGCCCTTGTTGCCCTTGGCCAGGGCTGCCAGCACCCGGGTGGCGTAGCCCAGCGCCAGGGCCAGCCGGATGCCCCGGGCGTGCTCCAGCGTGTTGTGCTGGGCCACGTAACGGGCCATCGAGGCGCCCCGCAGACGCAGCATCTCCTTCGACGGCGCGCCCGAGTTACCGGCCCCGTGCTGCACCAGCACGTCGGTGCGCAGCACCTGGGTGAAGTTGTGCTCGCGCACCGCCCGGCCGAAGGCCACGTCCTCGTTGTAGACGTAGAACTGCTCGTCGAAGCCGCCGAGCGCGACGAAAGTGCTGACCCGTACGGCCATGCAGGCGCCCGTGGTCCAGTCCACCTTGATCGGCAGGTAGGGCCGCGGCTTGGCGAACAGACCGGCCTGGGGGGCGAGCTTGTGGAGGCCGATCGCGTGAATCACCGCGCGGCGCACCGAGGGCTCCCAGCCGCCGGCCCCGATCTCCACCGAACCGTCGTTGCCCACCGTGGTGGCGGCCGACGACGCGACGTTCGGCTCGGCGGCCAACTGCGAGGTCAGCGCGTCGAACGCGGTGAGTGTGGGCCGGGTGTCCGGGTTGACGAAAATCACATACTCGTAGGACGAGGTGCGCGCGCCCAGATTCGCCGCCATGGCGAAGCCCTGGCCCGCACCCTCCAGGTAGCGGGCGTTGGGACGGTGCTGGATCATCTCCCGTAGGCCATCGGCACCACGGGCGTTGTCCACGATGGCCAGCGGGATGTCACCCGGCAGCCCGGCGAGCAAGCCTTCGATCTGCGACCTGCTGTTGTAGCTGACGATGATCAGCTCGTAAGCGGGTACGGCGCCGTCCTGGGCGCTTGACTCCACGTCATTCCTCCTGTGAAACGGCTTACTGCCTGATCAGAAATGAGCACGACGTAACAGCCTGATGGCCGAGTGTCGCCGCGAAGCGTCCAATCGTCGCAATCATCGGTGCGATATAGCCCAAGGCTGCGCAACTCTGCCGCCCAGGCTAGGCGTTCGTGACAGACTGTCGCACGAATACCGGGTGGCTCAATGTGGAGGAACCCACCCGGGAGCGGGGTAGTTGACCCATTCGGCCGCACGGCGGGGGTGCAGCGAGCCGGTTCAAAGATTTTCGCGACCAGGAGGAGTACGCGTGCAGGACATCTTGGCGGCGCGCCAGGCTGACGGCAGCTCAGCCGCTGAAGAGGCGCCCAGCCTGGTGAACGCCATCGTGCGGGAGCGCTGGGTGGTCCTGGCGTGCGTCGTGGTCGCGGCTCTCCTCGGCATCGGGCTCAGCACCTTGCAGTCGGCGAAATACACGGCCGAGAGCACGGTCTTCTTCTCGGCGGAGGGGCCGTTCCAGCCCCTGGCCGACCAGCCCACCACCGACGCGGCTCGCTACATCGCGAACCAGTCGGCCCTGATGACCAGTAACGAGGTCCTCAACAAGACCATCGAGACGCTCGGTCTCGACAGCACCACCACTGAACTGCGCAACGAGATCGAGGTCGCGACCACCGAGGACTCCTCGGTGATGACGGTCACCGCCAACGCCTCCACCGCCGACGGCGCGAAGCAGCTCGCCGACGGCGTGGTGACGGCCTACCGCGCCGTGCGCGCCGCGCAGATCTCGACCCAGGTCGAGAACATCAAGGCCGACAGCAAGTCCGCCGCCACGATCACCGAGGTCACCTCGGCGGCCGCGGTCTACGGCGACGGTGTCGACAACGTCCAGGTCGCCGAGACCCCGGAATCGGCCTCCTCGCCGCAGCCGGTGCGCAACGCGCTGATCATGGCCCTCATCGGTCTGATCGCCGGAACCGGTTACGCCCTGTACACGCAGTCGTTCTCGCGCCGTAAGGTCGGGCCGGCCGAGGCCAGTGCGATCTTCGGGGCCCCCGTGCTCACCGAGATCCCCGACCGTGGCCGCATCTCGGGTGAGGACGCGATCGCCGCGGCCTACTCCGAACCGGGCGACGCGTACCGGATGGCGGCCGTTGGTCTGGACTACATCCGCGGCACCGCGCCCGGCGTCTTCCTGATCACCGCCCCGCACGACGGCGCCGGCTCCAGCCTGACCGCCCTGAACCTGGCCGCGGCCGCGGCCGACCACGGTCGCCGGGTGTTCCTGCTCAACGTCGAAGACACCGTGCGTCCCACCGCCGACGGCGACCAGGGTGTGCTCCGGGTTCCGCTGCACGACCTGGCCCAGGGCCGGATCGACCTGGGCCACGCGGTCGAGCGCAAGGCCGCCTCGCGCGCCCAGTTCGGCATCATCCGGCTCCAGGTGCTCCAGCCGGTCCAGGGGCACCCGGTGCCCGACGTGCAGGCCATCCTCGACCAGCTGCCCGACGACACCGACCTGGTGCTGATCGACGCCCCGCCGCTGCCGGCCTCCTCGGCGTCGTTCGTGCTCGCCGGTCAGGTCGACGCCGCGGTCGTGGTGATCGACGAGGCCACCACCCCGGTCGACCTCGAAGAACTCCAGCGTCGTTGCCGTCTGGCCGGCATCCCGGTCGCGGGGCTGCTGATGAACCACATCCGCCGTCCCAACATGGCCAACAGCCGCCGCAAGCAGCGCGCCCAGTACAACTCGGTGCCCGGCCGGCAGTACGACACCTCCCCGCGCGGTCTGCCGATCCTGAACGCCGGTGGTGGCGGCCAGGACTCCGGCGGCTTCCCGGCCATCGGTGGCGACAACCGTGGCTACGGCGGCGGCAACCAGGGCTACGACCAGGGCGGTTCCTACGGGGGTCACCAGGACGACGCCGACCTGCCGTGGAACGACGTCACCCGGGTCGAGCAGCAGGGCGGGCGCAACCGCCGCCGCTGACACCCGCATCGCGACAACGGTCACCGAGAGCCCGCTCCCGGTGACCGTTCTCGTTTGCCCCCGCACCGGCCGAGGATCTTTCTGAGGCACAACTGAGTAGCGGTTGACCTGCTCCGACGGGGCGGTCAGTCTGACTCGCGGCGACACATCGGAACTCTCACCACGGATGGTCTGAACACGGCATGCTCGGTCTCACCGGATCATCGGGACGCCGCGCCCCCTGGCGCCTGCTGGGCGTCGTCTCGGGTGTTCTCGCTGTCCTCATGGTTCTGGTCGCCGCCGTCGGGTACTGGCTCTACCAGCGGGATCCGGTGGGTGACGCGGCGCTGTCCGGCCCGGTGCCGGAGCGTTCGGCGCAGACTCTGAAGAACGGTGTGTTCGTGGGCACCTCGGCCGACGACGCGGACGCCTTCGCCCGGTGGTTCGGGGCGGACGTCGACCTGGTGGTCGACTTCTCCACCCGCGACACCTGGGAGGAGATCGCGAATCCCGGCTACATGCTGGAGGAATGGCACGGCTCCGGATATCGGCCGGTGTACTCGATCGCGTTGCTCCCGACGGGTGATTCCTCGGCGACCGTCCAGCACGGTGCCGCGGGCGAGTACGACGCGTACTACCGCCGGCTGGCCGAGAACCTGGTCGCCGCCGGCCAGCCTGCCGCGATCCTTCGGCTGGGCTGGGAGTTCAACCTGGAGACGTCACGCTGGGCCACGCCCGACGAAGACGCGTTCATCGCCTACTGGCAGCGGATCGTGACCACGATGCGCTCGGTGGAGGGGCAGAACTTCCGGTTCGACTGGAATCCCAACAACGGCAAGAACAAGTACGACGCGGTGGAGTACTACCCCGGCGACGACTACGTCGACTACATCGGGGTGGACGCCTACGACGTCTCGTACAGCTGGTTCACCTACCCGTACCCGGAAGACTGCGACGACGACTGCCGGGCCGGACGCCAGGAGCGGGCCTGGGAGCGCGCGATCCACGGCGGCAAGCGGGGCCTGGGGTTCTGGGCCGACTTCGCCCGGCACCGGGGCAAGCCGATGTCGCTGCCGGAATGGGGACTCTGGGACCGGCAGGACGGTCACGGGGGCGGGCTGAACACCTATTACCTCCAGCGGATGCACGATTTCATCGCGGACCCCGCCAACGGTGTGGCCTACCAGGCCTATTTCGAGTTCAACGGTGACGACGGGCCGCACAAGCTGATGACGACCTATCAGGAAGCAGGAGAAACTTTCCGTACTCTTTTCGCGGATTAAAAGATGCAGCCAGTCACGGACTGTGGAAATCTGTGGGACTGATGTGGGCGAAGCGGGCGCGCTGAGAAGCGATTACACTCTCTGCGCGTGACTCCCCTTTGCTCCTGCACGCCCGGCGAGCGTTTCAGCGAACCGTCCGGGTGCTTCGTGCGGAGTCGCGGTCCGGTGCCCGTCCATGCCTGAGTACCCCACCCGTCCGTCGCAGCCGGCACATCCCTACGGCCCCGGTCCGGACGACGACGATCCCCAGGATCGCCACGACCGTTCCGGGCAGGGTCCGGCACCGAACTCAGCACCGAACCCGGCACAGGGCCGTTGGAGTGGTGACGAGGTCGGTCATGAGCAGCCGCGGTCCCTGGGGGCGCGGGGCGAGCGGTATCCGGGGGCGCAGTACCGCGACGAGCGGCCCAGGGGTGAGGCACGCCTTGGCGAAGGACAGGGGAGCGAGGGACGTGCGAGCGGCCGGCATCCGGACGGGTGGTCCGGCGGGCACCAGCGCGAGGGGTACCAAGACGCCCGTCCCCGCGATGACCGGCACCCCGGCAACCGGAACGCCGGTGCGCAGAACGAGCGGTACCGCGACAACCGTTACCAGGACGAGGCTTTCCATAACGAGCAGCCTCGTAACGAGCATCCCCGCAACGACCGGCTCGGTGACGGCCGGCCCCACGAGGATCGACTTCGCGATGGCCGGACCCGTGACGGCCAGCCCCGCAATGTGCAGACCCGTGGTGCGCAGCCCCATGACAGCCAGCCCCGCGACAGCCAGCCCCGCGACGGGCGGGGCCGCGACGAGCGGCCCGGCCGGTCCTCCGAGCGGCGCAGCGCCTACTCCCTGCAAGATCGGCAGTCCCAGGACCAGTTCCCGGCCGGCCAGGTCGGCCGTCGGGCGCTGCGGGAGGCCGAGCCCGCCCGCCGTGAGGCCGATACGGCCCGGCAGATCGCCGAGGAGCGCCGGCAGCGGGCCGCCGAGGAGCATCCGGAAGACGGCCGGCGCGAGAACCGTGGCCAGGGCTGGACCGGCCGTTCCCGGGTCGGCAGCTCCCAGCAGCAACGGCAGCAGCAGCGTTCCGGCGAGCAGTCCCGCTCCCGGTACGCCGGCCGGCTCGGTCCGCTGACGGCCGCCACCAGCATCCTCAAGCGCATCGTTCCCGCCCGGCGGGGCGGTACCGGTGACGAGACCAACCCGAACGGCCTGCACCCCGACGGTGCGCCGGAGCTCAATTCGCGCTCACAGCGGTCGAGTTTCTTCGACATGGAGTCCGAGGAGCGCGCCCCCGGCAACGGGAACGGGGCGAGCTTCCCCAGCTTGGGCGGAAGCGGCCGCAGCACTCCGCCGCCGCCCACCCCGCGGTCGTTCCGGCAGACCAGGCGCTCCGGCCGCCGCCGGGTGCCGATCATCGCCGCCGTCGTGGCGGCGCTGATGGTGATCGGCGGTGTGGCCTACGCCCTCGGCAACGGCGACGACCAGAACTCCGGCACCACAGCCTCGGCCACCCCGACGAGCAGTGCGAGCGCCTCCGGTTCCGGCGACGCGACCACCACCACGGCACCGGCCACCACCGGCGCCGAGAAGAAGGTGAAACTCGGCGTCTTCCGCGGCACCTCGCCGTCCGAAGTGGGTCAGTTCAGTGACTGGCTGGGCCGCGACGTGGACTACGCGGTGGACTACTCGACCCGCACCAGCTGGGACGAGATCGCCAATCCCACCTACATGCTCGGCACCTGGCGCAACTCCGGCTACACGATGGTCTACGCCGTCGCCATGCTGCCCACCCGCGACAGCACCGCCAGTCTGGCGTCCGGTGCGAAGGGCAACTACGACCAGTACTACAAGACGCTGGCCCAGAACCTGGTCAACTACGGCCAGGGCGACTCGATCATCCGGCTGGGCTGGGAGTTCAACGTGGCGGGCTGGCCCTGGCACCCGGGGGCCGACGACCAGGACGACTTCATCGCCTACTGGCGGCACATCGTGAAGGCCATGCGGTCGGTCGACGGCGCCGAGAACCTGAAGTTCGACTGGAACGTGAACAACGGCGGCGACAGCTACGACTCGACGATCTTCTACCCGGGCAACAAGTACGTCGACTACATCGGGGTGGACGTGTACGACACCTCGTGGGAGGACGACACCTACCCGTACCCGTCCGGCTGTGACTCCAGCTGCCGTCTGGAGCGCCAGGAGAACGCCTGGGCCAACACCGTCGACGCCAAGTACGGCCTGGTGTTCTGGTCCGACTTCGCCGAGGCCCAGGGCAAGCCGATGTCGTTCCCGGAGTGGGGTCTGTGGGACCGGCCGGACGGGCAGGGCGGCGCCGACAACCCGTACTTCATCCAGCAGATGTACGAGTTCATCGACAACCCGCAGAACAACGTCGCCTACCAGGCCTACTTCGAGTTCGACGCCGAGGACCGCGGCAACCACATGCTCGAGGAACTGACCAAGGGCGGCGCCAAGTTCAAAAAGCTCTTCAGTAAATAAATTTGGGACGACGATGAGCTCGGACGGAGCTCATCGTCGTCCCAAATTTGTTGCCCCACAACGAAAAGGAGCCCCGGACCGTTCGGCCGGGGCTCCTCGTCGGTTCAGGTGATCAGGCGAACAGCCCGGCCTGCTCGATCCGCAGCGCGTCGATCAGCCGGCCCTCGGGCAGCGTCACGTCGGCGTAGGTGAGCACCTCGTCCTTGGCGATGTCGCGCGTGAGAACGCAGTTCTCGGTGACGCCCATCGGCAGCAGGTTCTCGTCCTTGGTGACAGAAGCCTTCTCGGCCACCGAGTAGGTGTCGTAACCGCCCAGCCCGTCGAGGGTCTGGCCGGCCTTCAGGTCGCGCTTGGCGACCGCGACGACCTCGACCGTGGGCGCGCCGATCGGCTGCATCACGGCGTCGTTGAACAGCACGGCCCGCGCCACCGACAGCGGAACCTCGAAGTGGCACAGGTGGTACGGCGTGTAGAAGCTGTACAGCGGGCCCTCGCCGAGCTTGTACAGGTTCAGGTAGTGCTTCTGCTTCGGGTCGTCGTGCGTGGCCAGCACGAAAACGCCCGGACCCGGCTGGCTTCCGACGACATAGTCGACGTAGCCGCCGGCCGCCTTGAGCTCCTCGACGTCGTACGCCTTGGTCAGCTCGTCGACGTGGGCGCGGTGGTCGGAGCCGCGCATGCCGCGCTTCTCCACCGTCATGCCGGTCGCGTTGGCGACGATCGCCTGCTCGAAGGAGACCTTCGTGCCGTCGGCGAAGGAGGTCACCATGTGCGGGTCCTGCCCCCACTGCTTGGCGAAACCCTCCTGCGTGGTGGGGTTGCGGTACTCGTCCTGCAAGCCCTTGATGTTTCCGCAGACCAGCGGCGTGAGGCCGATGCTCTTCACGAAGCGCACCAGGTTCATCTGCACGCCGGGCTGGTCGCCGTCGCAGCCGGTCACGATGACGCCCTTGGCGTCGGCCCGGGCCTTCAGGGCCGAGCCGACGGTGCCGTCGACCTCGGCGTTCAGCAGCACCACGTGCTTGCCGCCGTCGATGGCCGAGGTGACCACGTGCGCGCCGTACTCGACGTTGCCGGTGGCCTCGACGATCGCGTCGATGCCCTCGGCCAGGGTGACGGCCTCGTAGTTCGAGGTGATCACCGGGATGCCCGCGGCGACGGCCTTGGAGGTCGCCTCAGCGGTCTCGGTGACCTCCCACGAGGTCACGCCGGCCTCGGTGTACGCGCGCTCGGCGTTGGCCTGGGTGCGGTTCACGATGGCGGCGACGACCATGCCGGGAACCGAGTTCACGACCTGGTTCACGAAGCCGCGGCCCATGAAGCCGGCGCCGACCAGGGCGACCCGGACCGGGTTGCCCTCGGCCTCGCGCTTGGCCAGGGCGGTGTCGACGATGATCACTTGGCAGCATCCTCCAGCAGCGCCCAGGACGCGTCCTTGGTGCTGATCACGCTGACCGGCAGCGGCCAGGTCAGGCCCAGCGCCGGGTCGTCGTACCGCTGGCCGCGCTCGGCGTCCGGCGTGTACTTGCCGGTGACCTGGTACATCACCTCGGTGTCGTCGACCAGGGTCTGGAAGCCGTGGGCGAACATCGCCGGCACGTAGAGCGCCTTGCGGTTCTCCGCCGTCAGTTCGACCGACACGTGCTGGAGGTAGGTCGGCGAGTCGGGACGCATGTCCACGATCTGGTCGACGACCGCGCCACGCACGCAGCGGATCAGCTTGACCTCGGGCGCGTAGTCGAGCTGGTAGTGCATGCCACGCAGCGTGCCGGCCTTGTGGTTGTACGACATGTTGCACTGCTCGACGGCCGGGTTCAGGCCGGCGGCCTCGAACTCCGCGACGTCGAAGGTGCGGGCGAAGAAGCCGCGGTCGTCCTCGCGGCGCTCCAGCTCGACGATGGCGACGTCGGGGATGTGGGTCTTGGTGATGATCACTTGGCCGCCGCCTCCTTGGTCCAGAACAGGTCGGCGTCGAGCTGCTTGGTGCTGATCAGGTGCTCGAGCTGCTTCAGGCGGGTGTGGCCGCGGCCGGTGAAGGTGGCCTCGTCCATGTCGATCGCCTGGAAGACCTGGTGCAGCTGGGCGGCGCCCTTGGCGGCGTCCCAGTCGCAGGAGAAGCCGGGCAGCTGCGAGGAGATCTTGTCGAAGTTCACCTTGTAGCTGCGGTTGTCGCCACCGGCCGGGCCGAAAGTGACCTCGCAGCCGGGGAACTCGGCGCCGACGGTCTCGGCGATCGTGCGCACCTGGTAGTTCTGCTCGTTGCTGCCCACGTTGAACTTCTCGTTGTGGACGGCCTCACGCGGGGCCTCGAGGGCGCAGTAGATCGACTTGGCGATGTCGAGACCGTGCACCAGCGGACGCCACGGGGTGCCGTCCGAGTTCATCGCGATCTTCTTCGTGGTCCAGGCCAGGCCGGACAGGTTGTTCAGCACGATGTCGAAGCGCTGACGCGGTGACGCACCGAAGGCGGTGGCGTTACGCATGAAGGTGGGGGAGAAGTTGTCGCTCGCCAGGGCGCTCAGGTCGCGCTCGACCAGGGTCTTGCAGTCGGCGTACGCGGTCTGCGGGTTCACCGGCGAGTTCTCGTCCACGGTGCCCTCGGCCACGCCGTACACGCTGCACGAGCTCATGTAGACGAAGCGCTCGACGCCGGCCTGGATGGCCATCTCGGCGAGCTTGACCGAGCCCTTGTGGTTGACCGTGTAGGTCACCTCGGAGAGCAGCTCACCCAGGGGGTCGTTGGACAGCTCGGCCATGTGCACGATCGCGTCGACGCCCTCGAGGTCTTCGACGGTGATCTCGCGGATGTCCTTGGCCAGCGTCTTCGCGGTGAACGGAACGCCATTGTACAGCCAGCCCTGCCGGTAGTAGCCGGTGTCCACGCCGATCACCTCGTGACCGCGCTTCATCAGCTCGGGCGCCACCAGGCAGCCCAGGTACCCCTCGGTGCCTGTCACCAGGACCTTCATCGTCAATTGCTCCTTGTTGTGCGTACTGAGGTCAGTGTCGGTGGGATTGGAGGGGACTCAGTCTTCCCAGAACTTCCAGACGGCCTCGCCCCGGTCCCACATCTTGTTCAGCTCGGTCCAGTCCCGGTAGGTGTCCATACCCAGCCAGAAACCCTCGTGCCCGTTGAGCGAGAGCTGGCCGTCGCGGGCCAGCTGCTGGAGCGGCTGCTGCTCGAGCATCATCGAGTCGTCGTCGATGGTGGCGAGGTACTTGTCGATGAAGCTGCGCTCGAACATGAAGAAACCGCCGTTGACCCAGCCGGTCGCCAGGGTCGGCTTCTCGTTGAACTCGACGACCTGCCCGTCCTGCACGTGCATCTCGCCGTAGCGGCTGGTCGGGTGCACGGCGGTGACGGTGCCGATGCGGCCACCGGCCCGGTGGGTCTCGACCACCTTGGTGATGTCGACGTCACCGACGCCGTCACCGTAGGTCAGCATGAACTGGTCGGCCTTGAGGTACTCGGCGACCTTCTTCACCCGGCCGACGGTGCCGGTCTGGAGACCGGTCTCGACGAAGGTGATCTCCCAGTCCTCGACCTTGCCGGCCGAGTGGAACACCGGCGCCGCGCCGTCGTGGGTGAGGGTGAAGTCGCCCGCGGTGTGGCGGTAGTCCAGGAAGTACCGCTTGATCACGTCGCTCTTGTAACCCAGGCAGATCACGAACTTCCGGAAGCCGTGGGCCTGGTACATCTTCATGACGTGCCACAGCACCGGCCGGCCGCCGATGTCGACCATCGGCTTGGGCAGCTTGTCACCGCTGGCCTCGCGCAGCCGGGTACCCATGCCACCGGCGAGCAGGACCACGGGGATCTCGGAGACGGGCAGCTGTTCAGTCACAGAAAATTCCTCGCACGATGGTGTGTGAATGGTCGGATTCATAGGAACGTCGCACCAGCCGCGGCTGCGCGGGGACCGGGCGACCAGTATGGACGCCCGCGGCCTGGCCTCGCGGCTGGTGCCGGGGCCGATGACCGGTTCGGCCCAGAGAACGGGCCGGGGCCGGTGCCCTCGTGGGGCGCCGGCCGGCGGACCGATCAGCCGCCTTCGGCCCGGATCACGGACATCGCCGTCCGCATCAGGATCTTGATGTCGAGCCAGAGCGACCAGTTCTCGATGTAGTAGTTGTCGAAGCGGGCGCGCTCGGCGATCGAGGTGTCTCCTCGCAGGCCGTTCACCTGGGCCAGACCGGTGAGGCCGCAGGGGACCCGGTGCCGCGCCACGTAGTGCGGGTGCTGGCTGCGGAACGTGGCGACGAAGTGCGGCCGCTCGGGGCGCGGCCCGACGAGGCTCATGTCGCCGCGCAGGATGTTGAACAGCTGGGGCAGCTCGTCCAGCGACGAGCGGCGCAGGAACTTGCCGACCGGGCCGAGCCGGTCGTCGAGCGCGATGTTCCAGTTGGTCTGCGACTCGGTCTCGTCCACCGGCTTGAGCGAACGGAACTTCATCACCGAGAAGTGCTGGCCGTCGACGCCCACGCGCTCCTGCTTGAAGATGATTCCCGGACCGCCCTCCCAGCGCACCAGCGCGGCGATCAGCGTCATCAGCGGCGAGAGGCACAGCAGCGCGAAGCCGGAGAAGGCGATGTCGATGGCCCGCTTCACCTGCCAGGCGCGGCTGCGGTAGGCGGCGCGGCGCAGGCGGATCAGCGGCATGCCCCAGGCGGTGTCCATCTCGGCGCCGATGTGGTGCAGCTCGAACAACCGGGGGACGACGAAGATCTCGCAGTGCAGGCGGTCGCAGGTCCGGATGATGTCGACCAGCTCGGACTCACGCATCGATCCGAACGCCACGATCACGTTGCGCACCTGGTGGTCGAGCAGGACCTCGACCAGCTGCTCGGGCCGGCCGAGGATGCGGTGCGAGGCGCTGACGCCCGGCCGCGGCGGGTCGATGTCGAGGAAGCCGATCGGCTGGAGGCCGTACTGCGGGTGCTGCGACAGCGACTCGGCCAGGTAGGTGCCCACCCGGCCGGCGCCGAGGATCAGCGTGCGGTGGGCGATGCGGCCGGTGCGGCGGGCGTAGCGGACCAGGGCGTAGGCCATGCTGCGCAGGCAGACCGTGGCGATACCGGTGACGGCGGCCGCGATCAGCAGCTTCCAGTCGACCATCTCGACGTCCCAGCGCAGCTGGTTCAGCGTGAGCTGGCCGGTCACGGTGAGGGCCAGGACGACCAGGAGTCGGCCCGACAGCGCCGGGATGTCGTCGAGGATGCCCGGCGACAGCCGTGAGCGGTACAGGCCGCCGGTGGCGTAGGCCGCGATCAGCAGCACGGTGAACAGGCCCATGATCGGCCGCACACCGCCCGAGGCGAGCGCACCGGCCAGGCAGGCGACCAGGTCGAGCAGCACCAGCAGCGGGCGGATTCCGGCTCGCACCAGCGGCCCGGTCCAGGTGCCGGCCGGCGGGTCGTCGTCCTGCGCGCCGTTCGTGATCAGCGGTTCGGAGCCGGTGGGGGCCACCGGCGACGGGGTCCGGACCGGGGGGAGCTGAATCGGCTGGGTGGCCATCTGCTGGTTGAACGGCGCCTGCGGGCTGTACCCGGGCCGGCCGTAACCACCGGCGGACGACTGCTGGAACTGCTGGGAAGCGCTCTGGCCGGTCAGCTGCCGCTCGGGCGCGGAGTCCCCGCGTACGTCGATGATCAGCCGTGGTTCGTCCGGGCGGGCGCCGTCCGGGTCGGAGTTCCCGGGGTTTCGCGCAGCCCTACCCATCGGATCACGGAGCGTCACTACAAGCCCTCCCTGTCGCACTGTGTCGTCCGCAGCCCCGCACTGCCGTCACTGCCAAGGTACGGTCTCGCCAACTTCATCGTCAGCCAATGCGGACTTCGTTACCGCAACGCACGTGTCGAGTGACGGTGCTGGCATCCATAACTACATTGAGTAGTCACTGGAAAAACTTCCGTGTGGAAAACGGGCATTCCGAAACCTATCTTTCGGACCTTTGCCCGTCGAACCGGCGAACCCGGGCGGCGGAAAAGTCTGGCCGTTCGGCTGACGTTTGGAAACACCGTTCACCCCGGCCCCAGCGCCACGCGGAAGTACAGCGACGCTGCTGCCCCCCGGTGGTAAGCATGCCAGGGCGCCGGACGCGATGTGCCCGGGGTCCTCAAGAAAGCAGTAAGAATCCGGAAATACGCACCACTGGTAACGGGCTGTGAAACCGGCGGTGAAGCCTGGCCGCACAGCCCGTTTCCGGTTCGCCCGAATTGCGTCAGACGGTCGCGGTGATCATCAGGTCGCGCAGTTCGTCGGTGACGTACTCCGCGATGGCCATCGACGAGGTGGCGGCAGGGGAAGGCGCGTTACGCACAGCCATCACCTTGTCGAGCTTGGAGATGCGGAAGTCGTCGACCAGCGAGCCGTCCCGGTCCACCGCCTGGGCCCGCACCCCGGCCTGAGCCTTCACCAGGTCGCTCGCCTGGATCTCGGGCACGTACTGCTGGGCGAACTTCACGTACAGCTGCTTGCTGAACGAGCCGGCCATCTCGCCGGCACCCATCCGCCAGTGCTGCTGCGCGAGCTTGCGGAAGCCGGGCCACTTCAGGGTCTCGAACAGCTCGGACGGCTTGATCGAGCCGCGGGTGTAGCCCTCGCGGGCGAAGGCCAGCACGGCGTTCGGGCCGAGGTCGACACCACCGTGAACCCGCTTGGTGTAGTGCACGCCGAGGAACGGGTAGTCCGGGTTGGGCACCGGGTAGATCAGGCCCTTGACCATGTGCGTGCGCTCGGGCACGAGCTGGAAGTACTCACCGCGGAACGGCACGATCGCGGGGCCCGCGTCGTCACCGGCCCAGCGCGCGACCTTGTCGGACTGGAGCCCGGCGCAGACCACCAGCCGGTCGAAGACCAGGGTGCGGCCGTTCGACTTCACCTGGACCTTGTCGTTGTACTGCGAGATCCCGTCGACCGGGAAGTTGAACTCGATCGTGCCGCCGGCCGCCCGCACGTCGTCGGCGTAGGCGTCGGTCACGGCCACGTAGTCGGTGATCGCGGTGTGCGGCGAGTGCAGGGCAGCCACGCCGGCCGCGTACGGCTCCAGCTCGCGCAGCCCCACGTTGTCCAGCCACTTCACGTCCGGCACGCCGTTGGCCGCGGACTTCTCCTGGATCTTCTTCAGCCCGGCGATCTCGTCCTCGTTGATCGCCACGACGAGCTTGCCGCACTCGTCGTAGGGGAGCTTCTTCTCCTGGGTGTACTCCTTCAGCAGCCCGACACCGCGGCGGCAGAGCGTGGCCTTGAGCGAGCCCGGCGTGTAGTACAGCCCGGCGTGCACCACGCCGCTGTTGTGACCGGTCTGGTGGACCGCCGGTCGGTCCTCCTTCTCCAGCACCGTGACCTGGGTGCCGGGGTAGACCTCGGTGATCCGGCGGGCGACGGCGAGACCGACGATTCCGGCGCCGATGACGCCGACGTGCTGAACGGACATCTGGAGATCCTCCGAATTCGAGAAGAAGTCGAGGGTATCCAGCGGTGAGGGGTGCTCATGACCGTCGAGGGGGGACGCCGGGGGAGCGTGACCGGATCGGGGTACTCCGGAAACACACAGTGGACGAAGGCCCCTCCTGTGTGGCTGTTCTGCTCCGCGGCGGTGGGCACCCGGGGATATCCCCCCGGGGCACAGCACTCGTGGGTAGGGTCGGTTCATGACTGGTGCCCCCGCCCGGACCGCCCCCGCCCGGCGGCCCATCCTCGACACCACGGCGAAGCTCGTGCGGCGCGGTTACGTCTGTGACTACGAGGTCGGGGAGCGCCCGCTGCCCGAGCCCGACAAGGTGCTGCACTACGGCCGCACCCCGTTGCTCGCGGTCAGCACGGTCGCCTGCGTGGCCACCGACGAGAAGGTCGTCAGCCTCACCTACGACGACGGTCCCGACCCGTCGTACACCCCGCAGGTGCTCGACGCGCTGGCCGGCAGCGGCAACCGGGCCACCTTCTTCGTGCTGGTCGAGCAGGCCGAGCGCCACCCCGGCCTGGTGCAGCGGATCATCCGGGACGGCCACGAGCTGGCCCTGCACGGCATCGACCACACCCGGCTCAGCTCGCTGCCGATCCGCGAGGCCGTGGCCCGGATCAAGGACGGCAAGAACCGGCTGGAGAACGTGGCCGGCCGGCCGATCACCCTGTTCCGGCCCTGCTACGGCGCGCAGACCATGGGGCAGTACCTGGCCACCCGGGCACTCGGCATGGACGTGGTGGTCTGGTCGGCCTGGGCGCGGGACTGGGACGGCTCGGACGCCGAGACCATCGCCCGGCGTGCGGTCGGCGCCCTGCACCAGGGCGGTTTCGTGCTGCTGCACGACTTCTCGGGCGACGGCGTGGGCGCGGCCGACCCGGTCACCGGCAAGGGCCTCGACCGCGGTGAGGCCACCCGGTTGCTGATGCGTGGCATGGCCGAGAAGCGATACACCTCACGCACCGTGGGCGAGCTGCTGGCGCAGTACCCGGCGGTGCGCACGGTCTGGGCGGAGAAGCGTGACCCGAACCGCCCCGACGGCGGCTCGATGTGAGGTTCCCATGAAAAACGGGGGACGACGCCAGGCCGGCGTCGTCCCCCGTTTTTCATGAATTCACAGGCGGGGCAGCTGGATCGGGCGGGTCTCCGGCGGGATCGCCCGGGCCAGCCCGAAGATCTCGTCGTAACGGCGCCGCACCACCGGCGGCGAGAAGCGGGTGTCCCAGGCGGTGCGGGCCGCGGCCGACAGCTGCTGATTGCGGATCGGGTCGGTGGCCCGCAGCATGGCCGAGGCCAGCTCCTCGGGCGTCTCACCGATCAGCAGGCCGCTGCTCTCGGCGCCCTCGATGCCCTGCACCCCGGCCCGGGTGCCGACCACCGGCAGGGCCCGGGCCAGCGCCTCCAGCACCTTGATCTTCACGCCGCTGCCGGTGCGCAGCGGCGACAGCAGCGCGGCGCTGCCGTTCAGCACGGTGTCGAGATCGTCGACCCAGCCGAGGAAACGCACCGCACCGCCCCAGGCCTCACCCGAGGGCAGACCGGCGTCGGTGCCCGGGCCGACCACGTTGACGGCCACGTTCGGCAGCACCTGCCGCACCGGGCCCAGGCAGTTCTGGAGGAACCAGTCCAGGCCGTCGCGGTTCGGCGCGTAGTCGAAACCGCCGATGAAGGTGAACTCCGGCGCGCCGGTGTAGTGCCGCACCCGGCTGCTGTTCGGCTCACGCAGCAGCGGCGGCAGGGTGCCGATGCTGGCCCCCGGCACCTTGGCCTGGAGCCGCGCGGTCTCTTCCGGGCTGATCAGGTAGGTGCCGTCGAAGTACTCCGGCTGACGGGTCTCCGAGGCGGCCACCAGGTCGCGCTCCAGCCGCAGCAGCGGGCGGTGCACCTTGGGGTTGGCCAGCAGCTTCTTGGCCGGGCCGGGCAGCAGCTTGGCGAACTCGCCGCCCGGGTTGCCGGAGCCGCCCTCCTCCTTGAGCATCGCGTCGTAGCGCTCGGAGAACAGGTCGTCGGCGTAGAGGATGCGCCGCTTCACCTGGTGCCCGGCGGTGGCGGCGGTGGGCCACAGGGCCGACCGGTCGCGAGCCGTCTCGCCGCGCTCCAGCACGTACTGGCCCATCCGGACGGTGTCCCAGATCTCCAGGTCGGCCTCGAGCTCGTTGACCTTGGCGAAGATCCGGGTGCCCAGCGCGGCGGAGTGCAGCACCGCCTCCTGGAGCGGGTGCCGGTAGCGGCCGCCGGAGTGCTCGCCGGCGTTCTGGCCGAACCCGGCCGGCCGGAACCGCGGCGGCAGCACCACGTTGGCCAGCACCGAGGTGGCCTGCTCCACGGTGCCCGGCTTGCCCAGGACGTGCCGCTGATAGGGCACGTCGGGCCGCTGGATGTCCGCGCGGCCGATCAGGATCAGGTGGACGTTCTCCGGACCGAGCCGCTCGCAGAGGTGGTCCAGGATGCCGCCGATCACCACAGGTTTGCCGTACTTGCGCGGTTCCGGCTCAGTCGCGGTGATGAAGACCGCGCTCGAGATCGTTCCGTCGTTCGTGCCCGCATCCATGGTCAGAACCTTATCGGCGGTGCCGCCGACGGCAGCCGGGAAATCAGCCGCTCAGATCAGTCGCGTAGGCGCTGAGCGAGTTCCTGTGCCGGAGCGGCGATCGCCTCGGCCCAGGACGGGAAGGCGTGCGGCTGGTCGGCGAGGGCCTGGAGGGTGACCCGGGCCCGCACGGCGAGCGCCAGCTCGGCCGCCCAGGAGTCGGCCTCCGGACCGATCGCCGCGGCGCCGATCAGCACGCCGCTGTCGGCGTCGGCGATCAGCTCCAACCCGGCGGGCCGGTCGTCGTTCTCGTCGATCGTGCGCTCGACCGCCGACCGGGTGGTGCCGGTGACGTCGGACCGGGCGGTCAGGGTGCGCGCACCGCGCTCGGCCGCGGTCTTCTCGGTGTCGCCGACGGCCAGCACGGCCGGGTCGGTGTAGACCGCCCGGGGCGTGCCGGAGTGATCGGCGTCGCGCCCGCGGCCGAGCAACTCGTCGGCCACCACCCGGGCCTGGTAGTTGGCGCCGTGCGTGTACGGGTTGATCGCGGTCAGGTCGCCGATCGCGAACACGTCGTCCTTGAGTCGCATCCGGCGGTCCACGGACAGGTCGTCCGGGTCGAGCCCCAGGCTCTCCAGCCCCAGGCCGTCGGTGACCGGCTTCTTCCCGACCGCCACCAGCAGCCGGTCCGCCGCCAGCTGGTCGGCTCCTGGCTGGTCCGTTCCCGGCCGGTCTGTCCCCGGCCGGTCTGTCTCCGGCCGGCTGCCTTCGCCGAAACCGAGCAGCACGCCCTGCCCGTCGGGCCGCACCGACGCCAGCTCGGTGCCGGTGCGCACGTCCACCCCGAGCCGCCGCAGCCCGTCCGCCATCGCTCCGCCCAGCCAGGGCTGTTCCCGCGGCAGCAGGGTGGGCGCGGCCTCCAGCACGGTGACCCGGCTGCCGAACGAGGCGTACACCTCGGCCAGTTCGCAGCCGATCGCGCCGCCGCCGAGGATCGCCAGGCGGGCCGGCAGCTCGTCACCCGACAGGGCGGTGTCCGAGGTCCAGATGCCCGGCGTGCCGCGCAGCCCGTCGACCGGGGGGATCACCGCCTCCGCCCCGGTGGCCAGCACCAGGGCGGTGCTCCAGCGCACCGTGGCGATACCGTCGAGCAGCACCTGCCCGGGCCGGACCGAGGCACGGGCGCGCACCAGGTCCACGCCGTCCCCGAGCATTCCCTCGGCCGCCCCCGAGTCGTCCCGCCCGTGCACGGTGCGGTCTCGCACGGCCACCGCTGCGGCGAAGGCCGCCCGGTGGGCGGGATCGCCCGAGGCCCGGTGCCGCCGCGCCGACAGCAGCATCGACTTGGAGGGGACACAGGCCACGTAGGGACACTCGCCGCCGAACCGGTGCCGCTCCACCGCCAGCACCCGCAGGCCTCCCCGGGCCAGGGCGGTCGCCAGGGGTTTGCCGGCCGATCCGGTCCCGATGACGATCACCTCGTACCGGGCGCCGTCCAGTTCCGCGGGATCCATGAGGGCCTTCGTCCTCGTAGCCTCAGGTGCCATGGCCGCATGATGCCCATCACCCGGCACGTCGGCACGTCAACCCGCTCACAACAGGTGCCCCGGAGGGCGTCGGCGGTTACCGTGGAGCATGGCCGGTTTTCTCGGGAAAGTCAGCGCGTTCGCCCGCTCCCCGCAGGGCAGAAAACTGATCCAGCAGGCCCAGGCCGCCGCCAAGGACCCGGCCACCCGGGCCAAGGTGCAGGCCCAGGCCCAGCAGATCAGCAAGAAGATCAAAGACCCGGCCACCCGGGCCAAGGTGCAGGAGCAGGCCCAGGGCCTGACCCGCCGCCTGAAAGAGGCCACCGGCTCGGGCAAGGACGGCTCCACCCCGGACCCGAAGAAGACACCGGGCAACACGGCATCGGGCAACACCGCGCCCTCCAACGCCCCGGTCTACGGCACGCCGCCCTCCGAGACCCCGCGTTACGGGCAGCCCCCGCAGCACTGACGTCAGCGGATCGCCTCCGGGGGCACCGACGTCAGCGGATGTCTCCCGCAGCCGCTGACGTGTCAGCGGCCGGCCTCCGGGGCACTGACGTCAGCGGGTGGCCTCCGGGGCCGGTGCGGTGCGGGCCCGGGTGTCCGCCCGGCCGCCGGGCCCGACGGCCGCCGACGCCTGCGGCCCGGCCTGCGCCATCGCCGACTCGAACCGGACCGCCGGTCCCCGGCCGAGCCGGTGCACCAGGCCGGGCAGCAGCCCACGCGCGGGCCGCAGCAGCCGGATGAACGGCTGCCCGTACACGTACGGCGAGCGTCGCTCGATGCCCCCGATCAGCCGGTCGACCGCGGAGTCCAGGTCGTGCAGCCGTAGCCCGCTGCCGGAACGCCCGGCGGCCCGGCCCATGTCGGTGTCGGTGAACGACAGGTAGGCCACCCCGGCGGCCACGCCGTAGCCGTCCAGCTCGGTGCGCACCCCCAGCGCGAAGGCCTCCACCCCGGCCTTGCTCGCACCGTAGGCCGTGATCATCGGCGTCGGGGCGAGCGCGGCCAGTGACGCCACCTGGAGGTAGTAGCCCTGGTTGCGGATCAGCAGCGGCAGGAACGCCCGCACCGTGCGGACGCTGCCCATCAGGTTCACCTCGATCACCCGGTCGTAGGAGTCCGCGTCGGCCAGGCGTAGCGGGCCGCCCATCGCGATCCCGGCGTTGGCCACCAGCACGTCCACCCCGCTGAAACGCGCCTGCACCCCGGCGACCGCGGCGTCCAGGGCCTGGGGGTCGGTCACGTCGCACTCGAACCAGGCGGCGTTGCGGCCGCACCGGGCAGCGACGGCGGCGAGTTCGCCTGGTTCCAGGCCGAGCAGGGCCACGCGGGCTCCCCGGGCGGCGAGCCGCTGGGCCAGCGCCGCACCGATGCCTCTCGCCGCCCCGGTGATGACCACGACCTTGCCGCCGATCGGCTGCGGGATGCGCATCGCGCTGGAACTCCTCGATTCGGGGGGAGAACGGGAAAGGGCCAGGGGTTTTGGACGTTTCCACCGGTTGTCAGGAACGAAGATGCTCGCCCGTCCGTGCTTGATACTCGCCACACCTGCGGAATTACTCACGCCACAACCGGAATGCTCCGGGCCTGTGCCCGGGTTCGCACGAGTGCGACCGGGCCAGATCCCCGGCAGGACAACCCGCGATCCACAGAGGAGTCTTTGTGACCCAGCCGACGCCGTCCGCCGGACCCGCGCCCACCGACTCCGCCCTGCGCCGGGCGCTGCGCCGGGCCGAGGACGGCGTGACACTCGACCAGGCCGAGGCCGAGGTGCTGTTGCAGGCCCGTGGCGAGCACCTGGAACGACTGCTGAGGGCGGCCGGTGCGATCCGCGACGCGGGCCTGGTCAACGCCGGCCGGCCGGGCATCGTCACCTATAGCCGCAAGGTGTTCGTGCCGGTCACGCACATGTGTAACGACCGCTGCCACTACTGCACCTTCGTCAAGACCCCGCAGCAGCTGGAACGCGAGGGCAAGTCGCTGTACATGACCCCCGACGACGTGCTCCGGGTGGCGCGTCAGGGTGCGGCGCTGGGCTGCAAGGAGGTGCTGTTCACCCTCGGCGACCGCCCGGAGGACCGCTGGCCGGAGGCCCGGGAGTGGCTCGCCGAGGCCGGTTACGAGTCCACGCTCGGCTACGTGCGCTCGCTGGCGGTGCAGGTGCTCGAGGCCACCGGCATGCTGCCGCACCTCAATCCCGGCGTGATGAGCTGGGAAGACCTGGGCCGGGTCAAGCCGGTCTCGCCGTCGGTCGGGATGATGCTGGAGACCACCTCCCGGCACCTGTACGAGACCAAGGGCCAGGCGCACTACGGCAGCCCGGACAAGGACCCGGAGGTCCGGTTGCGGGTGATCGAGGACGCCGGCCGGCTGAACGTGCCCTTCACCACCGGGCTCCTGATCGGGATCGGCGAGTCGTTCGCCGACCGCGCCGAGTCGCTGTTCGCGCTGCGCCGGCTGGCCCGGGAGTACGGGCACATCCAGGAGACCATCATCCAGAACTTCCGGGCGAAGCCCCGCACGGCCATGCGGGCCGCCCCGGACGCGAACGACGACGAGTACCTGGCCGCGGTCGCGGTCGCCCGGATCGTGATGGGCCCGCGCATGCGCATCCAGGTGCCGCCCAACCTGTCCGAGCCGGAGCAGCTCGGCCGGCTGCTGGCCGCGGGCGCCGACGACTGGGGCGGCGTGTCGCCGCTCACCCCCGACCACGTCAACCCCGAGCGTCCCTGGCCGCACCTCGACGACCTGGCGAAGTACAGCGCCGCGGCGGGTTTCGAGCTGACCGAGCGGCTGACCGTGCACCCCGAGTACGCCGCGACCGGCGAGCCCTGGCTCGACCCGCGGGTGCACGGCCACGTGCGGGCCCTGATGCGCGAGGACGGCCTGGCCGACCCGAACGCGCTGCCCACCGGAATGCCCTGGCAGGAGCCGGATCCGGAGTGGGGCAGCAGCGGCCGCATCGACCTGAACGTGACGATCGACACCGCGGGCCGCACCAGCGACCGGCGCGGCGACTTCGACGACGTCTACGGCGACTGGCAGGCGCTGCGCGAAAAGGCCGTGCAGACAGGCGCTCCCGAGCGGATCGACGGTGACGTCAGCAAGGCACTGAGCGTGGCCGAGTCGGATCCGCAGGCCCTCACCGAGGATCAGGCCGTGCTGCTGGCCTACGCCGAGGGCGACACGCTCAAGCAGCTCGCCCGGATCGCCGACGACCTGCGCCGCGAGGCGGTCGGCGACGACGTCACCTACATCGTCAACCGCAACATCAACTTCACCAACGTCTGCTACACCGGTTGCCGCTTCTGTGCTTTCGCCCAGCGACGACAGGACGACGACGCCTTCACCCTCTCGCTCGACGAGATCAGGTCGCGGGTGCGTGAGGCCTGGGCGGTCGGCGCGACCGAGGTGTGCATGCAGGGCGGTATCGATCCCCGGCTGCCCGCGAACGCCTACTTCGACATCGCCCGGGCGGTGAAGGAGGCCGTGCCGCAGATGCACATGCACGCCTACAGCCCGATGGAGGTGATCAACGGGTCCACCCGCACCGGCCTGCCGATCCGGGAGTGGCTCACTCAAGTGAAAGAGGCCGGGGTGGACTCGCTTCCGGGCACCGCGGCGGAGATTCTCGACGACGACGTGCGCTGGCTGCTGACCAAGGGCAAGCTGCCCACCGCCAGCTGGATCGAGGTGATCACCACCGCGCACCAGGTCGGCCTGCCCACCTCGTCCACCATGATGTACGGCCACGTGGACAACCCCTCGCACTGGGCTCGCCACCTGCGGCTGCTGGCGCAACTCCAGGACCGCAGCATCGAGTACGGCAACGCCCGGTTCACCGAGTTCGTGGCGCTGCCGTTCGTGCACCAGAACGCGCCGATCTACCTGGCCGGCGTGGCTCGCCCGGGCCCGACCATGCGCGACAACCTGGTGGTGCACGCGCTGGCGAGAATCCTGCTGTACGGCCGGATCGACAACATCCAGACCTCCTGGGTGAAGCTCGGCGTGGAGGGCACCCGGGCCATGCTCCAGGCCGGGGCGAACGACGTCGGCGGCACGCTGATGGAGGAGACCATCTCGAGAATGGCCGGATCGCAGTACGGTTCGCTGAAGACTGTGGAGGAGCTGGAGGCGATCTCGGAGCACCTCGACCGGCCGGCCCGGCAGCGCACCACGGGGTACGGGGTGGTCGAGCTTCTCGGTTAGGGCGAAATAATGGACGACGATCAGCTTTTCAGGAGCTCATCGTCGTCCATTATTTGAAAGCCGTTACAGCGACCAGTCGATCGGGTCGGCGCCGAGATCTTCCAGCTCGTTGTTGGCCCGGCTGAACGGCTTGGAGCCGAAGAAGCCGTTGTGCGCCGAGAGCGGGCTCGGGTGGGCGCTCTCGATCAGCGGGATGTCGGGCAGCGCCGGGGCGAGGTTGCGTGCGTCGCGCCCCCAGAGGATCGCCACCAGCGGCTCGTCCCGCTCGACCAGGGCATGGATCGCCTGCGCCGTGACCTCTTCCCAGCCCTTGCCGCGGTGTGAGGCGGGGGCGCCGGGCGCCACCGTGAGCACCCGGTTGAGCAGCAGGACGCCCCGCTCGGCCCACGGGGTCAGGTCACCGGACTTCGACGGCTCGATACCGAGGTCGTCGTGCAGCTCCTTGAAGATGTTGATCAGGCTGCGCGGCAGCGGCCGGACGTCGGGCCCGACCGAGAACGACAGGCCCACCGCGTGACCGGGCGTGGGGTACGGGTCCTGGCCCACGATCAGCACGCGCACGTCTTCGAGCGGCTGCTTGAAGGCCCGCAGCACGTTCTGGCCGGCCGGCAGGTAGGTCCTGCCGTCGGCGATCTCCTTGCGGAGGAAGTCGCCCATCTCGGCGATCTTGTCCTCGACCGGGGCAAGGGCGGCGGCCCAGCCCGGGTCGATCTGCTCGGCGAGCGGTCGGCGCGTCACGCTGGCCGACATTAGCGCCACGCGAACATAGACTGCACATCCGTGCATCGCTACGACGCCGGGACCGAGGTTCTCGCCGAAGCCGTGATGAGTTACTCACGGCAGCGGATGAGCCACCAGGACGTCCCGCTGGACGGTCCGCTCAGCGCGGCCGAACTTCACGAACTGGTCGGCCAGACCATCACCCGTGAGGGCATGGGCGGTGAGAAGGCGCTACGGCTGTTCGGCGACGTGCTGGCCCAGTCCTGCATCACCACCGACCATCCCCGTTACCTCTCCTTCATCCCCTGCGCCCCGACCAAGGCCGCCACCCTGTTCGACCTGGTGGTGAGCGCATCCAGCCTGTACGCGGGGACCTGGATGGAGGGTTCCGGCGCGGTCTACGCCGAGAACCAGGCCCTGGCCTGGCTGGCCGGTCTGGCCGGGCTGCCCGAGGGGGCCGGCGGGGTGTTCGTGCCCGGCGGCACCTTCGGCAACCTGTCCGCGTTGGTGGCCGCGCGCTACCAGGCACGGCAGCGGCGGGCGGGCGACCAGCCGTCACGCTGGGCGGTCGCCGGCACGGCCAACGCCCACTCGTCCATCGTCAGCGCATGTGACGTGATGGACATCGACTTCATCGGCGTGCCGGTCGGCGAGGACGGCCGGCTCACCGGCGAGGCGCTGCGCCGAACCCTCGAACAGGCCGGTCACGACGGGGTGTTCGCGGTGGTGGCCACCGCGGGCACCACCAACCTGGGCATCGTCGACGACCTGGAGACGGTCGGCGAGGCCTGCGCCGAGCTCGGCCTGTGGTTCCACGTCGACGGCGCCTACGGCCTGGCCGGGCTGGCGGCACCGAGCGTGCGGCACCGGTTCAGCGGCGTGGAACGCGCGGACTCGTTCGTCGTCGATCCGCACAAGTGGCTCTTCGCGCCGTTCGACTGCTGCGCGCTGGTGTACCGCAACCCGGCGATCGCCCGGGCCGCGCACACCCAGCGGGCCGGCTACCTCGACGTGGTCACCGAGAACGACGAGATCAACCCGTCCGACTACGCGGTCGGCCTGACCCGCCGGGCCCGCGGACTGCCCTTCTGGTTCTCGCTCGCCACCCACGGCACGCAGGCCTACACCGATGCGGTGGAGCGCACCCTGACCGTGACCCGTTACGCCACCGAGCGCATCCGCAGCCACCCGCTGCTCGACCTGCTGCACGAGCCGGAGCTGTCGGTGGTCTGCTTCCGCCGCCGCGGCTGGACGCCCCAGGACTACCGGGCCTGGTCGGAGCGGTTGCTGGCCGAGGACAAGGGGTTCGTGGTGTCGACCACGCACGCCGGTGAGACGGTGACCCGGCTGGCGATCGTCAACCCGGAGACCGGCGAGGCGGATATCGACGTGATCCTGGACAGCCTCGGGTGAAATGACACGGCTGTGGTGCGGTTCTAGAGTGGGCGCTCCTAGGAGGAGGCGGGATGGAATCCGAACCCGAGACGCCCGTGGCGAGCGCGGCGAACAGTGCGCTGACCTCGCGCGAGGTCGAGATTCTGGCGTTCGAGCGGCAGTGGTTCCGGTTCGCCGGGGCCAAGGAACAGGCCATCCGTGAGCTGTTCGACATGACGTCGACCCGCTACTACCAGGTTCTGAATACGCTGATCGACCGACCCGAGGCCCTTGCGGCCGACCCTATGCTGGTGAAACGCCTGCGACGGATGCGGCAGACGCGACGCCGGAGCGGTTCCGCACGGTCACTGGACGCTCACGGTTGAGCACCAGAATGCGTCCGTCAGGGCACACCACAGTGATATGGCGTTCTGAGTTGCCCGGTCCGGCGGATCAGGGTCGGTAGTCTCAGGCCGTCGAGTGCCCCTGAACCGGGCGGTGCTCGTTCCATCGTTCTGGGAGTCATGCGATGACCGCCACGAGGCCTCCGGGCTACGACGACCGCTCCGCCGCACCGGTGGAGGCGAGCCGCCGCGGTGCACACCGCGCGCGGCCGAAGGCCATTGCCGCGATCCTGCCGGTGATCGCCGGGGTCGCGGTGGTGCTGCTGGTGATCGGCGCCACCTACACGGTGCTCGGCAACAAGTCGGACACGCAGACCAACACCACTGCCCAGAAGGCACTGGAAGACGAGGCCGGCTCCGGTGAGGCCACGGCTTCGGCCTCCGCGGGTGCGGACGACTCCGACGACTCCGGTGCCGACGCGGACTCCGGCGACGCCGCCGCCACCCCGGCCACCGAGGACACCACCACGGCGGCCGACGACACGGACGCCGCCACCGGCACGGTCGACCAGACGATCCCGGTGGTCGTGCTGAACTCGATCGACGTGGCCGGTCTGGCCGCGGAGAAGGCGGCCGAGCTGGAGAACCAGGGGTGGACGGTGGAACGCACCGGCAACTCCAACAACAAGGACCTGCCGAAGACGAAGATCTACTACGGCAGCGCCGACATCAAGGCCTCGGCCCAGGCCGTGCGCAAGGCGCTGGGCGGGATCGGTCAGCTTTCCGAGAACGCCGACGTCACGTCCGACATCACGGTCGTCATCGGCTTCGACGGGCAGTAGCCGCGGCCTGCGGCGTCCGTTCACCGACAGCCGAAGAGCCTTCACGGACGACGAAACACCGGCCCCGTCGTGGCCGCCGGCCGATTCACGGCCGATTCACAGACGCACCGCGCTCGTCAGCACGCCCCCGCCGGACCGGTTCCCGGCGGGGGCGTCGTGCGTTCCGGGGCCCGGGGCCCGGGATGGATGTAGCCGCCGTCGAGCAGCCCGGCCCGGCTCTCGAAGTGGTTGCGCAGAGCCGGATCACCGGTGCGGGCCCAGCTGTACAGGCAGGCCAGCCCGTAGGCCGGCAGGAAGCCGGCCGGACCAATCCAGCGTGCGTACTGTGCGGCGTGACGAGCCTCGTGGCGCAGTAGGTTCGGCCGTGTGACCAGCGCCGATTCGGGGAGGCCGAGGAGCACCACGTCACCCACCGTCATCGCCCGGCCGGCCAGCGGCAGCAGCGAGCTGTCGCAGTTCCAGGCGAGCAGAAGGCCGTGCGGCCCCTTTTTCACCCCGCTCCCGGCAAGTCTGGCGATAGCCAGACCGAGAGGGGTGGAAAGGTTGATCCAATTGATCACACGACGGGTTGCGATGAGCGCCGGGCGACTCGTGGGGCCGCGGCTCGGGGCCTCTACATAACCGCCCCGGCGTCCTGTTGAACGGATGCCGTGTTCCGGTCGCACGCGTCGTCGCGTAGATCGCATGGCCTCAGCCTAAGTGCGGTTCACGAAGGTCGCTAAGAGTTGGTATCTCCCGCCTGCGCGATTCAGGCGCTACTGTAGGCGGCGGTCGAACAGTTCGATGAGCAATGTCCTCTCCAGCTTCACGCCAAGAGGCCCGCACGTTGGACCATCCCGGACCGGCCCCTTCTCGGGGGGCGGGCTCGGCGAGCGTGAGACCCGGTTCGTGTGCAGTGCTCGAACCGCGCCGCAGTTACAGCAAGCAGGAGTAGGAATGGCTCAGGGAACCGTCAAGTGGTTCAACGCCGAAAAGGGTTATGGCTTCATCACCGTTGACGGTGGTGGCGCCGACGTCTTCGTGCACTGGTCGGCTATCCAGATGGACGGCTACCGTTCGCTCGACGAGGGTCAGCGGGTGGAGTTCGAGGTCGGTCAGGGCCAGAAGGGCCCGCAGGCCGAGGCCGTGCGCCCCGCTTCCTGATTCGTCTGCTGTAGGCCCCCGTCGCGGGCTTACGGCTTGACTTGTCACCGAGCCGTCCCCGGGTTCGATCCCGGGGGCGGCTTCGTGTGTTTGCGCAGTATTTACATTGCGGATATCGCTGTGAACAATTAGCACGGCGGCGGCCCGAAAGTGGAAGCCGATAAGCACCGCCAGTTCTTGAAGGCGCATGCAGATGTGTTCGCTCTTGACTCAATCCTGACGGGTGATTGTCCGGGGCAACCAAGTCATGAGCAAGAGTTGCTCGTCTTGTCGCCACCGTCGGGCCGAAATGCGGCGAGCGGTTAATTCTTCTCGGCATAAGACGCGATCGGCGCGGCCGCGAGCGGGATGTGAACGCCACGTTCACCGAGTACCAGTGAGGTGGCCTCGGCCCCGCTTTCCACCACGGCACTCACGACGGCTTCGGCCAGTGTTGCGGGAGCATGCACGATCACCTCGTCATGCTGGAAGAAGACCAATTCCGCGCGGCCGGACCCGGCCGACGGCATTGCGGCCAGCCGTCGCCGGAGACCGGCCACCAATGCATTGGCCCAGTCCGCCGCCGAGGCCTGGATGACGAAGTTGCGGGTGAAGCGGCCCCGGGCCCGGGACCGGGCGAGCGCCTTCTCGGGCGGCACGTCCTGCCAGGAGGACTCGGGCGGAGGGCAGGTGCGGCCGAGCACCGACCGCACGATGCCGCCGTTCTCGCCGGTGCGGGCAGCCCGCTCCAGCAGATCGAGGGCCTGCGGGAAGCGCCGCCGCAGGGCGCCCATGGCGGGGCTGTTGGCCCGGGCCCCGTACATCGCGGCGAGCAGCCCGATCTTGGCCTCCTGCCGGGCCTCCGGGCGGCCCAGCGCCTGCTGTGCCAGGGCGGTGTAGAGGTCGGGGTCGGCGGTGGCCGCGATCATGCCCCGGTCGCCGGACAGCGCGGCCAGGATGCGTGGCTCCAGCTGACCGGCGTCGGCGGCCACCAGAACCCAGCCCGGATCGGCCACCACACAGCCCCGCATCACCTTGGGGATCTGGAGCGCGCCGCCGCCCGAGGTGGCCCAGCGCCCGGTGACCACTCCGCCGGGCACGTACTCGGCGTGGAAGCGGCCCGCGCGCACCCACTGGTCCTGCCAGGCCCAGCCGTGCGCCACGTGCAGCCGGGACAGTTCCTTGTAGCGCAGCAGCGAAGTCACGGCCGGGTGATCGACCTGCTTCAGTTCCCAGGCCCGCGTGGTCTCCAGCACGACGCCCTGGCGCCGGAAGGCCCTCAGCACGTCGGCGGGCGAGTCCGGGTTCATCGGCTGCTGATCGGTGCCGCCCAGCAACCTGGACACCTCCTCGGCCAGCGCCTGGAGCAGACGCGGCCGGCCGTGGTGCTGGGGCCGGGGGCCGAGCAGGTCGGTGAGCACCCGGTCGTGGATGCGGGTGCTCCAGGGCAGACCGGCCCGGCCCATCTCGACCGCGGCCAGGCAGGCCGCCGACTCGGCGGCCACCAGCAGCGGGAAGCCCGGCTGCCCCGGGCGGATCCCGGCGATCCGCCGGGCCTGTGAGGCGTGTGACTCGCGCAGCCCGGCCAGGCCGGCCGGGGGCTGCGGCCGGCCGGGCTCCTCGTCGTTCTGCGCCGGATCGGCGGGCGCGTCGAACAGGGAGGTCTGCCGGGAGCGACCCCGGGGCGGCTCGTGGGCGACCGACTGCGGCGACGTGAACCGCTCACCGGCGTGGGTGCGGAGCAGGTTCTCCACGGCGGCCAGGTCGTGGCACCGCTCGACCCGCACCCCGGCCTCCAGCAGCACCGGGTACACCTCGGCCGTGCGCCACCAGACCCACCGCGGCCGGTCGTGTCGTTCCAGGTCGAGCGCCGTCGCGGCGAGATCGGCCGTCCACCGGACCGGTCCTGTCGGTGCGCCCGCCGCGTCCACCGGCTGCATCTCGAAACCCGGCCCCGAGGCGGCGATCAGAACGCGCTCGACACCGGATGCATCCCTGCTGGTCAAGCTGCTGTCACCCACGCCGCCATGGTGGCAGGCGGCACCGACAGTTCTGGTGCCGGAGGTTTGCACTCACCAGGGTCGAGTGCTAATCATTGGACTAGCACTCTCTACGTGAGAGTGACAGCTTTGCGAGTACGGCCAGGTGGTGAGGACGGGGCTGGGCGGGACAGGACCGCCGGGCGCCGCTCCGACCGTCGCGGGCACCTTCTGGCCACAAACCCACCCTACGTGGAGGGAACACCACACGATGGCCAAGATCATCGCGTTCGACGAGGAAGCCCGTCGCGGCCTCGAGCGGGGTATGAACCAGCTCGCCGACGCCGTGAAGGTGACCCTCGGGCCGAAGGGCCGCAACGTCGTTCTGGAGAAGAAGTGGGGAGCCCCCACGATCACCAACGACGGTGTGTCCATCGCCAAGGAGATCGAGCTCGAGGACCCCTACGAGAAGATCGGCGCCGAGCTGGTCAAGGAGGTCGCCAAGAAGACGGACGACGTCGCGGGTGACGGCACCACCACCGCCACCGTGCTCGCCCAGGCCCTGGTTCGCGAGGGTCTGCGCAACGTCGCCGCCGGCGCCAACCCGATGTCCCTGAAGAAGGGCATCGAGGCGGCCACCGCGGCTGTCAGCGAGGAGCTCCTCGCGCAGGCCAAGGAGGTCGAGACGAAGGAGCAGATCGCTGCCACCGCGTCCATCTCCGCCGCCGACCCGGCCATCGGCGAGCTCATCGCCGAGGCGATGGACAAGGTCGGCAAGGAAGGCGTCATCACCGTCGAGGAGAGCAACACCTTCGGGCTCGAGCTCGAGCTCACCGAGGGTATGCGCTTCGACAAGGGCTACATCTCCGGTTACTTCGTGACCGACCCGGAGCGGATGGAGGCCGTCCTCGACGACCCGTACATCCTCCTGGTCGAGGGCAAGATCAGCACGGTCAAGGACCTGCTGCCGCTGCTCGAGAAGGTCATCCAGAGCGGCAAGCCGCTCGCGATCATCGCCGAGGACGTGGACGGCGAGGCGCTGTCCACCCTGGTCGTGAACAAGATCAAGGGCACGTTCAAGTCGATCGCCGTCAAGGCGCCCGGCTTCGGCGACCGCCGCAAGGCCATGCTCCAGGACATCGCGATCCTGACCGGTGGCCAGGTCATCTCCGAGACGGTCGGCCTCAAGCTGGAGACCGCCGGTCTGGAGCTGCTGGGCCAGGCCCGCAAGGTCGTCATCACCAAGGACGAGACCACGATCGTCGAGGGCTCCGGCGACGCCGAGCAGATCGCCGGCCGGGTCACCCAGATCCGCAACGAGATCGAGAACAGCGACTCCGACTACGACCGCGAGAAGCTTCAGGAGCGCCTGGCCAAGCTGGCCGGCGGTGTTGCGGTGATCAAGGCCGGGGCTGCCACCGAGGTGGAGCTCAAGGAGCGCAAGCACCGCATCGAAGACGCCGTGCGTAACGCCAAGGCCGCTGTCGAGGAGGGCATCGTCGCCGGTGGTGGCGTCGCGCTGCTCCAGGCTTCGGTCAAGGCCTTCGAGAAGCTGTCGCTGACCGGCGACGAGGCCACGGGCGCCAACATCGTCAAGGTCGCCGTCGAGGCCCCGCTCAAGCAGATCGCGGTCAACGCCGGTCTCGAGGGTGGCGTCGTGGCGGAGAAGGTGCGCAACCTTCCGTCGGGCCACGGCCTGAACGCGGCCACCGGCGAGTACGTCGACCTGGTCGCCAAGGGCATCATCGACCCGGCCAAGGTCACGCGCTCGGCGCTCCAGAACGCCGCCAGCATCGCGGCGCTGTTCCTGACCACCGAGGCGGTCATCGCCGACAAGCCGGAGAAGGCGGCGGCCCCGGCCGGCGGCGCTCCGGACATGGGTGGCATGGACTTCTGAGTTCCACCGCACCGCGTGGGGCGGCTCTCCTTCGGGAGGGCCGCCCCTTCGGTTTTCTCGAGGGAGGACGTCTGTGGGCACCGCCGGGATCGTGCTCGCCGCCGGGGCAGGCACCCGGATGGGCCGGCCCAAGGGGCTGTGCACCGATGCGCACGGGGTGCCCTGGGTGCGGTTGGCCGTCGAGGCTCTGGTGGGCGGTGGGTGCTCGCCCGTGTTCGTGGTCACCGGGGCACAGTTCGAGGACGTCGCTCAGCTCGTTCCCGCTCCGGCGGTGCCGGTGCGTGCCGCCGACTGGGCCGAGGGGATGTCGGCCTCGCTGAGGCGTGGGCTGACCGCCGTGTCGGGTCTCGGCGATCCGTGTGATCCGCCGGATGCGGCGGTGGTCGCGCTGGTGGACATGCCCGACCTGACGGCGCCGGTGGTGCGGCGGTTGCTGGAGCACGGCACCGGGCCCGACGCACTGGCCCGCGCGGCCTACCGGGGCCGGCCTGGTCATCCGGTGCTGCTCGGGCGCGCGCACTGGCCCGGTGTACTGGCGTCCGCGCGGGGTGACGCCGGGGCCCGGCGGTATCTGCGGGGACGGGACGACGTGCTGCTGGTGGAGGCCGGGGACCTGGCCTCCGGCCTCGACCGGGACACCCCCTGACCGGGTGGCGGTCCGGCCGGGCATCCGCAGATGCGGGCGGAGACTCCGGTACGGCACGCAACCGAGGCCTCGGCCGGTGCTCGCTCCCACACCTGCTTACCCTGGTCCGGTGCCGACCGAGATAACCCGTGACCACAGCCGGATCACCCCACCCGCCCGGCAGGTGCTGCTGGCCGAGGTGACGGATCAGCCGCTCGACCTGGCAGCCCACGCCGAGCTGGTCGAGGGCGCGTCGTCCGGGGCCGTGGTCACGTTCGCCGGGGTGGTGCGCAACCACGACGGTGGGCGCGAGGTGACCGGACTGGAGTACGTCGGACATCCCACCGCGCAGGCGGTGCTGGAGCGGGTGGTGGCCGAGGTGACGGCCGCCGGTGACGCCGAGGCGGTCGCCGTCTCGCACCGCATCGGCACGCTCGCGATCGGCGACACGGCCCTGGCGGTGGCGGTGGCGGGGGCTCACCGGCAGGAGGCCTTCGAGATCGCCTCGCGCCTGGTGGACGAGGTCAAGGCGCAGCTGCCGATCTGGAAACGGCAGGTGCTGGCCGACGGCACCGACGAGTGGGTCGCCTGCCCCTGACCGCTTCTGCCGGAGGAGATTACGAGGAGGCCGAGCCGGTGGTCACGATGCCGGCCTCCTTGCTGCTGCGCTGGTACAGCAGCACCTGGTAGGTGCCCAGGTTCTCCACCCCGGTGACCCGGAAGTGGTCGTACAGCAGGCGTTCCTTCTCGGTCTCCGGCTCCTCGGCGGACTCGCCGAGCCGGGCGTTGCTGGTGACCACCCAGACCCGGGTGACCTTTCGCAGCGCCTTGGTGATGTCTTCGGTGGACTCCTCGACCCCGAACAGCGAGTCGGACTGCTCCCCGGTCTGCGCCAGGGCGATGTCGTCGACCCCGTCGAACGCCTGCGGATAGGCCAGCTTGACCACCCGCCGCGACGACGGCAGGAAGACCACCGCGTCGCCGGGCTGCGCGCCGTCCTCGATCGTCATGGCGACACCGCGCAGGTTCTCGGCATGCCCGCTGGCCTTGTAGCGGTAGACGCTCTGCATGTGCGCGCCGCCGAGGGCCAGCACCAGCAGCACCACCGCCAGGTATCGGGCCCGCAGCAGGGTGGCCAGCGAGGCCAGGGCCAGCGCCGTGCCGGGCACGGTGAAGAACACGTAGCGCCAGTCGTACAGGGGGTGCACCTGGGAGATCGTCCAGAGCACCACCGGCGGGACGACGGACCAGGTCAGGCCGAGCGCCAGCGCCGGGTTGTGGGTGCCCCGGCCGAGACCGGCGAAGGCCAGCACGACGAGCCCGAGCACGATCCAGCCGACCACGTACTGGGCCTCGAAGAAGCCGATCAGCCGGGCCAGGGCGGGCACCGGCAGCCAGGACACCTGGGCGCTCTGCTGAGAGGAGAACCACAGCAGCGGGCAGAGGGCCAGCACCGCCAGACCCGCGGACAGGTACCAGCGGCGGCGGACCCGCGGCGCCGAGGTGGCCAGCACGTAGCACAGGTGTGCGCTGATGATGGTGAGGCCGATGACGTTGAACAGGCCGAGCCCGGCCAGGCAGGCGATGTAGACCGCCCAGCGGGCGCGCAGCCAGGGCTTCCGGCAGACCCGGACCAGGGCCAGGGTGGCGGCCGTGGCCATCATCGCGACCAGCGCGTAGGGCCGGGCCTCCTGGGCGTAGCGGGAGGCCAGGGGCGCGATCACCCAGAGCAGGCCGGCGGCCAGGCCGACCCGGCCGGACCCCAGCTCGCGCCCCAGACGCACCAGCAGGACGCCGGTGATCACGGCGGCCACGACCGACAGCATGCGGATCAGGGCGAACGAGCCGGTGCTGCCGAACAGGGCGTGCGCCAGCAGGTAATAGGCGGCGTGCACCAGGTCGACGTGCCCGGTCAGATCGAGGATCTCGGTGGTGGGCCGGGCGATCACGTCACGGGTGACGGCCTCGTCCCACCAGGCACTGGCCCGGCCGACCCGCCAGCAGAACACGACGGCGCAGACCAGCGCGACCAGGGCCTCGGCGAACCAGGGCCGGGCGAGCAGGTCGTGGGTGCGGTTCTCGAGCCGGGCGAGTCGCTGTGGTCCGCCGGGACGACGCAGGACCTGGACGCCGCGGGAGCCGGGCGGGGTGGTGTCGAGCCGGGTCTCGGAAGCGGACGGGACGCGCCCGTCGGGTTCCCGGCCCGTCGTCTGCGTCACCGAACGATTTCTCCTGCTCCGACGTGATGGATCGATGCGGCATCGATCAACTCTGATCACGCACGGCGACATTGCCGCGGCGGCTGCCGATGGTCGCCCACGGCGGACAGCGTCTAGGCGGGGAGACCGTTCGGGCGCTGCGACACAGCGCGCCCTTGATCAGCGTACGTCAGGTCGGGCACGAGCACCCGCCGGAACGGTCACGGGAGGGCAACGGTCGGCTGGGAACTCCCTGAAGGCTCAACCCCCCGCAAATGGTGGGAGAACGTCCACGACGGCGCCGATCGGGACGATCCGGGAGCGGTCGCCGGCCACCTCGTCGATGAGGAAGGACGAGGCCTCGAGAACCCGTCGCAGTGCTGGTCCATGGCGTTCGGCGAGCTCCCCGGCCAGGTGGCCGAGGGGTGTCGGGCCGGTCACCGGCACCTGCTCGGACTCGATGCCGGAGGCCGCGCGGGCTCCGGCGAAGTAACGGATGGTGATCATGCTGCTCATGGTGTGCGTGGTGTCGGTCATGCCTTCCTCAGCCTCCGATCGCGCTCATCGGGCGGTCCGGCTGCACGAACGAGGCGTCGTTGATGCCGTGCCCGGCGGCCTTGCTCCACATCGCGCCCCGCCAGATCTCGGCCAGCCGGGTGTCGTCCGCCCCACCGCGCAGGGCCGCCCGCAGATCGGTCTCGTCCCGGGCGAACAGGCAGTTGCGGATCTGCCCGTCGGCCGTCAGCCGGGTGCGGTCGCAGTCACCGCAGAACGGCCGGGTGACCGAGGCGATGATGCCGACCCGGCCCAGCTCGCCCACCTGCCAGGTCTGCGCGGGCGAGGCGCCTCGGGCCCGGGGGTCGGTCGGGGTCAGCTCGAACTCCTCGGCCAGGGCGCGCTGGATGTCGTCGGCGGTGACCATGCCGGCCCGGTCCCAGGCTCCCTGCGCGTCGAGCGGCATCTGCTCGATGAACCGCAGCTCGTAGCCCTCGGCCAGGGCCCAGCGCACCAGCGGCACCGCCTCGTCGTCGTTCACCCCGGGCAGCAGCACCGTGTTCACCTTCACCGGTCCCAGCCCGGCGGCGGCCGCGGCGGCGAGCCCGGCCAGCACGTCGCGGTGCCGGTCCCGGCGGGTGATCTGGTGGAAGCGCTCCGGGTCGAGGGTGTCGAGCGAGACGTTGATCCGGGTGAGGCCGGCCGCGGCCAGGCCGCGGGCGCGCTTGTCCAGGCCCACGCCGTTGGTGGTGAGCGCGGTGACGGGAGCGCGGCCCGCCGTCGTCCTCAATTGGTGGGTGGCCTCGACGATGCGCTCCAGACCGCGGCGCAGCAACGGTTCGCCGCCGGTGAAGCGGACCTCGTCCACGCCCAGGTCGCGCACCGCGACGGTGATCAGCCGGATCAGTTCGTCGTCGCTGAGCACCTGCTCGTGCGGCAACCAGTCGAGGCCCTCGGGCGGCATGCAGTACCCGCAGCGCAGCGAGCACCGGTCGGTCAGGCTCACCCGCAGGTCGGTCGCGACCCGGCCATAGGTGTCGATGAGACGTGCATCGCCAGGGCGGTCCACGACCGGTTTCTGGCTGCGCGTTCTCGGTAGTCCGAGCATCACCGTTCCCACCTCGACAGCGTAGACAACCGGTGGGAACGGTGGGTCTGCGGTCGACCCCGGATCTGAGCGGCGGTTCTGACCAGGTCTTCCGTTCAGGTGTCTGATTCCGTCCCGGATGCCCCTCAGGTACCGCTCTCCCTGACTAACTGCTAACCTGAAGGTGAACAGAAGATGAACGAAGGGTGGCTAGAGAACTATGAAGCGTCTCTACGGTCTTGACTCGATCGACACCGCGTCGTCTACGGAATCGGCTTCCGCGGCGACCGGCATGTCGCTCCAGGGGCATCCGGAGTGGACCGCGGCGCCGTTGCGCCCGGTGGCCCACTGGGTGAAGCTGCCGAACGGCAAGGGTGGTCGCACGCTCAGCATGGTCTGGGAGGTCCCGAACCCCCTGCCGTCGTCCGCACGCTGACGGTCCGGTTCGCCGAGCACGACGACGTGATCGGGCCGTGCTGAGCGCCGCATCGGTCGAGAGGTCCCGTCCCGACTGATCCGGCCTCGCCGGCCCGGTTGTCCGCCACCGCGGGCACTCACTCCTCGGAGTGGCTGCCCGCGGTGGCTGTGTTTTGCCCACCGGCCAGTGACTCACACGAACCGCGGGTCATCCACAGGCGTGTGTTCTGTGGATCGTCGGGGACGGGTTCCGGCGAGGGCTGTCATGGTCGTTGTGCGTCGCCGGAGCGGTGGCGTCACGGTCGCCCCCACCCTCCCTCGAACGGTGGCTTCGAGGTGGGGGCGGTCCGTGAGTCCAGGTGCTGCAACGGATGTGGGGGAACGGTGCCCAGGATTCCCGGTGGACGGCGCGTGAGGGCCGCGCCGGTCGCCGTCCGGAACTCCCCGTGCCGGCTCGGCGCGGGCCGGCACGGGGCCAAAAGCGCAGGGCCCCCGGCGAACTCGGAAGTTCGCCGGGGGCCCTGTCGGAAAAGGCTGCTCGGATCAGCCTTTCCGCGCTGGCGGCCGAGGGGGGCAGCCGCCGGAACCGCCGGTCCCTGGTGGGGGACGGGGACCGACGGTGGATCGGAGGTGCTGGTGGATCAGTTGGCGCTGGCCGGGCGGGTGGTCAGGGTGACCTTCACGTCCTGGCTCTTACCATCCCTGACGATCGTGAGGGTCACTTCAGTTCCCGCGGAACGCTCACGAACCTGCGCCATCAGGGATTCGGCGCCGTTCACGTACTCGCCGTCGACGGCGATGACGGTGTCGCCCTTCTTCAGGCCGGCGTCCTCGGCCGGGGAGTCGGCCACGACCTCCTCCACCGCGGCGCCGTCGCGCTGGGCGCTGTCCACGCTGACGGTGGTGTCGCTCAGCGAGATACCGAGCCACGGGTGCTCGGCGCTGCCGTTCTTGATCAGCTGGTTGGTGATGTCCTTCACCTGGTCCACCGGGATCGCGAAGCCCAGGCCGATGCTGCCGGACTGGCTGCTGCTCTCCTGGCCGAAGCTGCTGCTCGCGCTGAGCGTGGCGATGGAGGAGTTGATGCCGATCAGCTCGCCCTGCGCGTTCACCAGGGCGCCACCGCTGTTACCGGGGTTCACGGCGGCGTCGGTCTGGATCGCGTTGGTGACCACCGTGTCGCTGGAGCTGGCCGACGACGAGGTCTCCGACGAGCTGGTGGTGACCGGGCGGTCGACGGCGCTGACGATGCCGGTGGTGACGGTGCCGGCCAGGCCCAGCGGGTTGCCGACGGCCATCACCGAGTCGCCGACCTCGACGTCGTCGGTGCTGCCCAGGGTGGCCGGGGTCAGGTCGTCCGGCGGGTTCTCCAGCTGGATCACGGCCAGGTCGGTGGCGGAGTCGGTGCCGACCACCTTGGCGCTGTACTTGCGGCCGTCGTTCAGCACGACCTCGATCGTGGTGGCGCCGGAGACGACGTGGTTGTTGGTGACGATGCGGCCGTCGGTGTCGAGAATGACGCCGGAGCCCTCACCCTCGGACTGGTCGGCGGTGACCTGCACCGACACCACGCTGGGCTCGACCGCGGCGGCGACCGACTTCCAGTCCGGGTTCTGTGAGGTGCTGCCGGTGACCGGTGCCTCCACGGTGGAGTCGCTGCTCTGCGAGGTGGTGGCCAGAGCGCTGGTGGAGTCGTCGTCCTGCGTGGCGAGCACCACGGCACCGGCCGTGAGCAGGCTGGCGATCAGCGCCGCGCCGAGGCCGGTGGCGATCATGCCGCGCCAGCCCGGCTGTCCCAGCGGCTTGCGCTTCTTGCCGGTCGGCGGCACCGGCGGCTGGCCGTCGCTGCCGAAACCGGCCTGCGGCAGCGGGCCGCTCGGGTGGCCGGAGTCGGTGCCGGGAGCGGTGGTGGTGCCGGTGCTCGGGTAGGCCGTGAGCGTCTGCGGGCCGCCGGTCGAGCCGGAGGCGGCCGGGGTGTACCCGGTCGAGCCGGAGACGGCGGGGGTGTAGCCGGTCTGCCCGTACTGCGGCGCACCCTGGGGAGAACCCTGCGGGCGGGCGTACGGGTTCTGGCCGTAGGGCGCCTGCGGCTGGGTCTGCCCGTAGGGCGCCTGGCCGTAGGCCTGGGGGTTCTGCGTGCCGTACGGCTGCTGCGGGGCGCCGTACTGCTGGCCCGGCTGCTGGCCGTGCTGCTGCTGAGCGGCGGCCTGGCCGTGCTGACCATGCTGCTGGGCCTGGCCCTGGCCGTACGGAGCCTGCGCGGGCTGCGTCCCGGTGTGGGCCGCAGAGCTGCTGGGCTGGCCGGCCTGGTCCTGTGCGGCGAATCCCTGGCCCGCGGCGCTCTGGCCGGCGAAGCCCTGGCTCGCCGGAGCCTGGCTACTCGGAGCCTGGCCACTCGCGGCCTGGGCCGGGTGGCTCTGGGCGTCGGTGGTCGGCTGCGCCTGCGTCGCGCCGTAGGACTGACCGGCCGGCATCGCCGCGGTCGGAGCCTGGGTCTCGCTGTTCGGGCCGGCCGGAGCGGAAGCCTGCGCAGCCGGCGTCTGGTCGGTCGCGGACGAGTCGTCACCGGGGCGGCGGGCCCAGGCGAAACCGTTCTCGTCGTGGTTGTTCGTGGTCTGCGTCATTGTTCTCACCCTCGTGGCCAGCTTGCTGACGGGAACCAGTTCAAGCCCTGCCCCTCGGCGTTCGCTGCACCACGTCTGTGAGAAGCCTGAGAACCGGGGTGCCCGGGCGGAGAGCAACCGGTCAAAACGCGTGATGCCCCGGCCGGTGACCGGGGCATCGTCGTGCAGAACGCAAGCGTTCTAGGCGTCCAGCACGCTGTTCATTCAGCGGAGGACGTGGTGGCCGACACCGTGATCGGACGGCCGTTGGCGTCGAGACGCGTGCGACGGGGGTTGGCGACGGACGTACGAGGAGCCTCGGTGTCGTCACGGTCCGGGGTGGTCGCTTTGTGGATCATCTGCCCTCCTCAGCAAAGGGTTGTAGGCCGGTACGTCTTCCGGTTACCAGGCTCACGCTTTTCTGTGACCGCCTGGTTTCGATCCAGGTAACGCTGGATCTCGACCGGAAAATGCCCGGGATCAACGGGGAACACGCTGTACGGACAAGTGTATCTCCGCAGGCCAGGCTGTACAGGTCAATCTGACGAGATCACCCTGTGGTTGGCGTCACGCTTTTGGTGGAGCTTTCCGGCGCTTTCGGAAATACCCAGGAGCTGCGGTTGCGACCAGAGTGAAAAAGCAATAGAGAACCGGCCGCCCGAGGTAGGTCATTCGGGCGGCCGGTTACTGACAGTCAGTGCAGATGTGCTCAGGAAGACGGGCTGGCACTGGGTGACGGGTTGTCGTTGTCCAGGTCGTCAGGCGTGTCGGGGTCGTCGGGCCCTTCGGACAGACCGGTGTCGGAGAGCGGAAGTTCCACCCGGAAGGTGGCACCGCCGCCCGGCGTCGCGGTCACGCCGACCCGGCCACCGTGCGAGCTGATCACGGCCGCGACGATCGACAGGCCGAGGCCGGAGCCCCCGCCCTGGTGCCGGGCCCGGGAGGCGTCCACCCGGTAGAACCGCTCGAACACCTTGCTCGCGTGCTCGTGGGTCAGGCCCTCACCGTGGTCGCGCACCTCCAGCACGGCGACGTTCTGCTGCCGGCCCACGGCCACCTCGATCGGGGTGCCCGCCGGGGTGTGCCGCACGGCGTTGGCGACCAGATTGGCCACCACCTGCCGCAGCCGGTTGTCGTCACCGATCACCACGGCCGGCTCGGGGCCGTGGCCCTCGGTCAGGCCGACCAGACGCACCTGACGGTCGGGGGCCAGACCCCGGGCGTCGTGGCTGGCGTCGCCCGCCAGCACGGCCAGGTCGACCGGTTCGCTGCGTGCGGGCCGCTGCTCGTCGAGCCGGGCCAGCAGCAGCAGGTCTTCCACCAGCGTTCCCATGCGCCGGGACTCGTCCTCGATCCGGCTCATCGTGCGGGCGATGTCTTCCGGTTCGGAGACGGCCCCCTGCCGGTAGAGCTCGGCGAAGCCACGGATCGAGGCCAGCGGCGTCCTCAGTTCGTGTGACGCGTCGGCGGCGAAGCGACGGGTGCGCTGCTCGGACGCCTCGCGGGAGCGGAACGCGCTCTCGATCTGGGCCAGCATGCCGTTCAGCGAGTGGGTGAGCCGGCCGACCTCGGTGGTCGGCGGGTGCGCGGGGACGCGACGGGACAGGTCGCCCGCGGCGATCGCGGCGGCCGTCTCCTCCACCTCGGTGAGCGGGCGGAACGAGCGGCGGATCACCAGCCAGCCCAGGCCGGCGAAGATCGTGGTGACCATGATGCCGAACATCAGGATCAGGATGCGCAGACGGTTCACCGCGTCGTCGATGTCGTCGAGCGGGAGCGCGATCTGCACGCTGCCGGTCTGGCCGGTGAGCTCGTTGCCCCAGCTGGCCGCGATCACGCGCCACTGGGTGTCGCCGGTGACCGAGCCGACCGAGAAGATCTCCTGCTCAAGGTCGTTCGCCTGCTCGGCGGTGAGGTTGGTGAGGGCGGGCTCCGCGCGGTTCGCGGGCGAGCGCATCTCCGGGGTGCCACTGCCGTTGTCGTACGACAGGGAGAGCGCGGCGGACGACAGGCCCCAGTCCTCACGACTCAGGCTGCTGCTCAGCTGGCCCTGGCTGGCGGCCTGGCTGAGCTTGGCCAGGCTCTGGTTGAGCTGCGAGTCGACCTTGTCGACCAGGTAGCTCTTCAGCACGTACTGGCTGGCGAAACCGGTCAGGGCCAGCCCGGAGACCAGCAGCACGACCATGATGCCGACCAGACGGGCCCGCAACGGGGCCTGGTTCCAGCGGGCGCGGGCGCGGACGAGCACGCGGGGCTGCCGGCGGCGCTCGACCGTGGGCGCCGGGAAGGCACTGCTCTGGATGGAGGTCATGAGTGATCAGCCCTGGGGTGGCAGGCGCAGGACGTAGCCGACACCGCGCTTGGTGTGGATCAGCGGTGGCTCGACGTCGTCGATCTTGCGGCGCAGGTAGGAGATGTAGGACTCGACGATCCCGGCCTCACCGTTGAAGTCGTAGGCCCAGACGTGGTCGAGGATCTGCGCCTTCGACAGCACCCGGTTCGGGTTCAGCATCAGGTAGCGCAGCAGTTTGAACTCGGTGGGGGACAGCTCGATGAGTCGGCCACCGCGGCGGACCTCGTGCGAGTCCTCGTCGAGTTCGAGATCGTGGAAGACCAGCCGGCCGCTGGCGGCGTCGGTGGCCACCCCGGTGCGGCGCAGCACGGCGCGGATCCGGGCCACCACCTCCTCGAGGCTGAACGGCTTGGTGACGTAGTCGTCGCCGCCCACCGTGAGGCCGGTGACCTTGTCGCCCGTTTCGTCACGGGCGGTGAGGAAGACGACCGGGATGTCGCGGCCCCGCTCGCGCAGTTTGCGGGTGACGGTGAACCCGTCCATGTCCGGCATCATCACGTCGAGCACCACCAGGTCGGGTCGGTGCTGCTCGGCGAGTGCGAGCGCCTGGGCGCCGTCACCGGCACCCACGACGTCGAAACCGGCGAACCTCAGACTGGTCGTCAGGAGTTCGCGAATGTTCGGTTCGTCGTCGACGACCAGCAACTTCGCCTCAAAGGTCTTCTCAGCCACGGCGATAGCGTGCACCCGGAGTCTGGGAAGTTCCTGGACGCCAGCCGTCAAGGCGCGTCGGGGATACCGGGCTCGTGCGGGTCAGGGGCGGCGCAGAATCCCGATGATCCGGGCCAGTTCCTTGCGGTCGCTCTCGTCCAGCCGGTCGAAGAACTGGTCCGCCTCGGCCGCCCGGGCCCGGCGCACGGCAGCCGCGACCTCCTCGCCCTGACTGCTCAGTGTCACCAGAACGGCTCTGCGGTCGGCCGGGTCGGGAGATCGTGCGACCAGTCCGCGCTCCTCCAGCGCGTCCACCACCTCGGTGCCGGAGCGGGGGGCGATGCGCAGGTGGTTCGACAGTTCGCTGATCCGCATCGGGCCGTGCCGGGTGAGCACCCCGACGGCCCGGGCCTGGGCCGGAGTGACCCCCAGAGGACTGACGCTCTCGTGGCTGCGGTGACGCAGGCGGCGTGAGACCGCCCAGAACGCCTCGGCCAGCGTCTCGTCGTCCTCTGTCGTGTTCACCGGAATACGGTAACCGAACATACGCTTGGAGCCTCATAGTGAGGTAACCTCACTAAAAAGTCCCCCAGTCCGGAGGTAGCTCTTGCCAAGGCCCCCAGAAGTCGGTCCCGCCCAGCGGGCAGCCGAGAAGGCGCAGGCCAAGGACGTTTCCCTGCGTCGCGTCGGCGCCCTGTTCACCGCCCACCGCAGGCCGCTCGCCGTGGTGGTCGCGATCATCGTGGCGTCGTCGATCGTCGCCATGGCGTCCCCGTTCCTGCTGCGCGAGGTCATCGACGTCGCGATCCCGGACCAGGACGTGCCCCTGCTGGTCTGGCTGGTCGCCGGCATGGTCGGCGTGGCCGTGCTGACCAGCGTGCTCGGCGTGGTGCAGACCTGGATCAGCACCCGCGTCGGTCAGGAGGTGATGCACCGGCTGCGCACCGACGTGTTCACGCACCTCCAGCGCCAGTCCGTCGCCTTCTTCACCCGCACCCGCACCGGCGAGGTGCAGTCCCGCATCACCAACGACATCGGCGGCATGCAGAGCGTGGTCACCTCGACCGCCACCTCGATCGCCTCCAACCTCACCACCGCGGTCGCCACGGCCGTCGCGATGATCGCGCTCTCCTGGAAGCTCTCGCTGATCTCGCTCGTCGTGATGCCGCCCGCGATCTACCTCAGCCGCCGGGTGGCCGCCCTGCGCCGGGTCATCACCATGCAGCGTCAGCGCGCCCTGGCCGACCTGAACGTGACCATCGAGGAAGGACTTTCGGTCAGCGGGGTGCAGCTGAGCAAGACCCTGGGCACCGGTTCCGCGCTGATCGACCGGTTCACCGCCACCTCGGAACGGCTCATCGACCTGCAACTGCGTTCCGACCTGGCCGGTCGCTGGCGGATGGCCTCGATGAGCGTGATCTTCGCGGCGATCCCGGCCGCCATCTACCTGAGCGCCGGGCTGCCGGCGACCGCCGGCGGCATGACCATCGGCACCCTGGTCGCCTTCACCTCGTTGCAGCAGAGCCTGTTCCGGCCGCTGACCAGCCTGCTCAACGTCGGGGTCTCGATCACCTCCTCGCTCGCGCTGTTCGCCCGCATCTTCGAGTACCTCGACCTTCCGGTGGAGGTGGACGAGCCCGCCGAGCCGGTGGCCGTGGACCCGTCCTCGATCCGGGGGGACGTGCGGATCGAAGACGTCACGTTCACCTATCCGGGCAACGACACGGCCGCCCTGGCCGGGATCGACCTCACCGTCCCGGCCGGGACCACGCTGGCCCTGGTCGGTGAAACGGGTTCTGGCAAGAGCACTCTGGGCTCTCTGGTGGCCCGGCTGGCCGATCCGGACGCGGGCCGGGTGACGATCGACGGCATCGACCTGCGCCGGTTCGCCCTGGCCGACCTGGCCCGGGTCGTCGGTGTGGTCAGTCAGGAGACCTACCTGCTGCACACCACCGTGCGGGAGAACCTGCGCTACACCCGGCCCGACGCCACCGACCGGCAGATCGAGGACGCCGCCCGCGCCGCCCAGGTGCACGACCTGATCGCCTCGCTGCCCGACGGTTACGACACGATGGTGGGCTCGCGGGGGCACCGGTTCTCCGGCGGGGAGAAGCAGCGCCTGGCGATCGCCCGCACCCTGCTGCGCGATCCACGGGTGCTGGTGCTCGACGAGGCGACCAGTGCCCTGGACACCGCCACCGAGCGGGCCGTGCAGCAGGCATTTGACGAGCTGGCCCGGGGCCGCACCACGATCACCATCGCCCACCGCCTGTCCACGGTGCGCGACGCCGACCAGATCGCGGTGCTCGACCACGGGCGGATCGTCGAGACCGGGACGCACGAAAGCCTTCTGGAGAACGACGGGCGTTACGCCGCCCTCAGCGTGTGATGCGCGGGGCCGGTCAACCCCGGAGGGCGTGAACCGGATCACCTGGAAGTGTGGTCGTGGCGTGACGCATCTCGCGCGCCGTCGGGTGATTCATTCAGGACGCTGAGCACACTGATCGCCCCGATGGCGATCGTGCTGACCACCGACGCCGAGGTGGACATGTGGATCCCGAACTTCGCCGTGTTCGGCGCGATCGGCCTGCTCTGCCTGGTGTTCACCCTGATCTGGGTGCCGGAGACGAAGGGCAAGTCGCTGGAGCGGATCGAGCAGGAGCTGCGGGCGAGGGTCGCGACCTGAGGACGCGGGCCCCCGCCCGGTGCCTCAGACCTCCGGCTTCTGGGCCCCGATGTCCTCGGCGTCGACGATGCGGTAGGCATAGCCCTGCTCGGCCAGGAATCGCTGCCGGTGCGCGGCGAAGTCCTGGTCGAGCGTGTCCCGGGAGATGACGGCGTAGAACCGGGCGCCCTTTCCGTCTTTCTTCGGGCGCAGCAGGCGGCCCAGGCGCTGGGCCTCTTCCTGGCGCGACCCGAACGACCCCGAGACCTGGATCGCCACACTGGCCTCGGGCAGGTCGATGGAGAAGTTCGCGACCTTGCTGACGACCAGGGTGGAGATCTCGCCGGAACGGAATGCGTCGAACAGTCGCTGCCGCTCGGTCACCGACGTCTCACCCTTGAGAACCGGTGCGTCGAGCCGGTTCCCGATGTCGTCGAGCTGGTCCAGGTACTGCCCGATGACCAGGATCTGCTCGCCGTCGTGCTGCCGCACCAGCTGCTCGACCACCTTGGTCTTCATGTCGCTGGTGGCGCACAGCCGGTAGCGCTCCTCCGGCTCGGCGGTGGCGTAGAGCAGACGCTCGCGCTCGGGCAGCGTCACCCGCACCTCCACGCAGTCGGCCGGCGCGATGTAGCCCTGCGCCTCGATGTCTTTCCACGGCGCGTCATAGCGTTTCGGGCCGATCAGGCTGAACACGTCGCCCTCCCGGCCGTCCTCGCGCACCAGCGTCGCGGTCAGGCCGAGCCGGCGGCGGGCCTGGAGCGAGGCGGTCATCCGGAACACCGGGGCGGGCAGCAGGTGCACCTCGTCGTACACGATCAGGCCCCAGTCCCGGGCGTCGAACAGGTCGAGATGGGCGTACGCGCCCTTACGTTTCGTCGTCATCACCTGATAGGTGGCGATGGTGACCGGGCGGATCTCCTTGCGGGTGCCGGAGTACTCGCCGATCTCGTCCTCCGTCAGCGTGGTGCGGGCGATCAGCTCGTCACGCCACTGCCGGGCCGAGACCGTGTTGGTCACCAGAATCAGCGTGGTGGTGCCGGATTTCGCCATCGCGGCAGCGCCCACCAGGGTCTTGCCGGCGCCGCAGGGCAGCACCACCACGCCGGAGCCGCCGTGCCAGAAACCGTCCACCGCCTCGGCCTGGTAGGGCCGCAGCTCCCAGCCGTCCGGGGCCAGGTCGATCGGGTGCTTCTCGCCGTTGACGTAACCGGCCAGGTCTTCCGCCGGCCAGCCCAGCTTCAGCAGCACCTGCTTGAGGTTGCCGCGCTCGCTCGGGTGCACCAGCACGTCGGTCTCGCCCAGCCGCTCGCCGACCAGCGGGACGACCTTCTTGCTGCGCAGCACCTCCTCGAGCACCGGCACGTCCAGGCCACGCAGCACCAGGTTCGGGCCGTCCTTGACCAGCTGGAGACGCCCGTAGCGGGCCATCGTCTCGGCCACGTCGACCAGCAGGGCGTGCGGCACCGGGTAGCGGGAGTACTCCAGCAGGACGTCGACCACCTGCTCGGCGTCGTGGCCGGCCGCCCGGGCGTTCCACAGGCCCAGCGGGGTGAGCCGGTAGGTGTGCACGTGCTCCGGGGCGCGTTCCAGCTCGGCGAACGGGGCGATCGCCCGGCGGCAGGCCGCCGCCTGGTCGTGGTCGATCTCCAGCAGCAGCGTCTTGTCGCTCTGGACGATCAGTGGTCCGTCAGTCACGGAAAAGAGTCTCCCTCATCACCTCGGGCACCGGACAAGAGCTCAACCAGCTTCGGGAGCCGTTTCATCCGTGGCCGCCACCGCGATCACCCGGTGCACCGAATAGCCGCGCACCCGGCCGCTGGCCACCTCCAGCGCCCGGATCCGCCCGCCCTCCACGGCCAGCGGCTCGATGATCTGCCGCACGGCCTTACCGGCGTCCTCCAGGTAACCGATCCACAGAGGACGACGAAGGGCCGCGGCCTCGCGCAGCACCGCGATCGCCCCCGCCGGGTCCATCGGCACCAGCGGCGGGGGTTCCGCGCCGCCCCGGGCGACCGGGCGGCGGACGTTCTGCTCCACCGCGCGCATCGCCCGCACGGCCGTGCGCAGGGCCTCGGCGCTCGCGGTCGGCGGCGGCTGGCGCCGCGCCACCGGTGAGGCGGCGGCCCGGGCCCGGCGCGGCGGCACGGCGTGCACCAGCAGGTCGCCGTCCGGGGACTCGGCCGCCGGGGCCAGGCCCATCTCCCGCAGCGCGGCCAGCACCAGGTCGGGCGGGGCGCCCGCGGCGAGCACCGTCGGGGCCAGCCGTCGCAGCCGCAGCGCGGCCGCGCGGCGGTCCGCCAGAACCTCGGTGAGCAGCGTCTCGTCGTCCGCACGCAGGTAGGCCGAGGCGACGCCGACCCGCAACCGGCCGTAACGCCGTGCGCTGTCGGTGATCAGGTACTCCAGCGGCTGCGGAACCGGGGTGCGGCTGTGCGCACCGAGCCAGCGGATCAGGTCCTCACCGGTGCGCCCGGCGTCCAGCGCCCGGCGCACCGAGGCTGGGGTGATCCGGAAGACCGAGGCCCCGCCCCGGCTCTCCACCTCGGCCATCAGCAGCAGCTCGCGCTCGGTCGCGGCGGGCAGCCGGCCGGGCGCCACCACGCTCAGGTCGGCCTGGAGCAGCACGTGGTCGACCGGCTCGGGCAGCGTGCCGTCGAGCAGGCCGGCGGCCGGCCGGGCGCCGTCGACGCGCCGGGCGGTCTGCGCCGTGGTCGGTTCCGGGCCGCTGCCGGTGCCGTAACCGGGCGCGCCGTCGGCCGATTCGATCAGCGACCGGCCGAACGACGAGATCGCGCCCAGCCCGGTCAGGCCCAGCCAGGCGGCCTCGGTCAGCGCCCAGCGCACCAGCTCGGGCTGCGACGCCGAGCCGCGCCGCGGGGCGGTCCAGACCAGCCGCTCCACCAGGCCGGAACCGTTCGGGTCGGCCAGGGCACCCACCGTGCCCTCGGGGTGCCGGGCGGTCTCGGCCGCGAGATCGGTGAGCACGTGCTGCCGCACGATGCGGGCCTGCGGGCGTTCCACCCCCGGACCGAGCGCCGACACCGGCGAGTCCTTCGGGCCGCGGGAGCCGACCAGGGCGGCCGCTCGCGGCGTGTCCCACCAGGCGAGCGCCAGCCGGACCCAGCGCTCGCCGATGCTCCCGGCCAGCCAGGTGTCGAACTCCGCGGTGGGCAGCCACGACGGGTCGGCCTCACCGTCGTCGGCGATCAGGCCGGCGGCCAGGGCGATCTCGACCAGCAGCGCCGCGGTGGCCTCGTCCAGGTCGAGAGCGGTGGCGGTGCGCCGCAGATCGCGCACGCTGAGCCCACCGGCCCGCAGCAGCGGGGGCGGGTCGGCGCCCCAGAGCGTGCCGAGTGCCTCGGCCAGCCGCACCGCCTCGGCCGCGGCCAGCCCGGCGGTGTCGTCGGCCTGCGTGTTCTTACGCTCCCGCAGCTCCAGTGGTGGCGGGGTCTGCTCGGGGCGGCGGTGCACCCTGCCCCCGCGCAGGGCGAGGCCGATCTCGCGGGGGAGCACCACGTGTCCCGGGTCGGCGACGGCGAGCAGGCCGTGGGCCAGCAGCCACTCCACCGGGGATCCCGCGGTGCCGGCCCGCACCGCGCGGTCGGCGTCCGGCACCTGGCCCACGGGCGGGCCCCAGACCAGCCGTTCCAGCACCTGCGCCGCGGGCTGCGGGGCCTTCTCCAGCAGGGCGGCGACGATCGCCGGGTCGCCCAGGTGCCCGGCCAGCCGGGCCAGGGCGGTGTCCGGGTCTCCGGAGGGTGGCAGGCCGAGGTCTTCCATCACCTCGGCCAGACGTTGCGGCGAACGCCGGCCCAGGGCCTCGGCCAGCGGCGGGCCGAGACCGGCCGGGTGCGGGCCGAGGCTCTCCCGGGCCGCGCGCACCAGGTGCAGGGAGCGGGCTCCGCCCCAGACCAGGCCGAGGCCGCGCAGTTCGGCCAGCGGCCCGCTGACCGGTGCGCCCCAGCGGCGGCTGAGCTCACCCGACGACACCGGCTCCGGGCTGACGGCCATCACCTCGAGAACCTGGAGCGTGCGGGCGTCCAGGCCGTCGACGGCCCGCTGCACCGACAGCCGGGTGACCGCGGCGGTGGCCAGGCCGCCCAGGTCGGCCGGGGGCGGGACGGTCAGGTCGGGCCGCTGCTCCAGCAGGGAAACCAGAGCCTCGTCGTCCCAGCTGCGCAGTTCGTCGGCCAGGCTGCGCACAGGGGTCGGGGGCACGCCCCCACGGTAATCGCACCGGTGCGTCGATGGTGCCCGGTGATCACGCGTTCCGGGCATCGGCGGCGGCTCAAGAACATCTCAAGAAGCGGTATGCCCGATCTGTGGGGATGCTCGATCAAGAAGGTCGTCCGGGTCGTCCGGGCGCGTCTGAAGAAGGAGGACGCATGGTTACGGCGATCGTCATCATCGTCTTGCTGGCGTTGCTGCTGCTCGGGTTGTTCGCCTTCCAGAAGGCCCGGAAGAACGCAGAACTCCAGCAGCGCCGGTCGGAGCTGAAGGACCGGTTCGGGCCGGAGTACGAGCGCTACCTGTCGGGCTCGGACAACCGGGCGAAGGCCGAGCGCAAGCTGGCCGCCATCGCCGACCGACGTGACAAGCTGTCGATCCGGGACCTGACGAACGAGGAGAAGGCCCGCTACGGCACCCGCTGGTCGGCCGCCCAGGCCCGGTTCGTGGACGAGCCGCCCGCCGCGGTGGACGACGCGGACACGCTGATCACCCAGGTGATGAAGGAACGCGGCTACCCGATGGACGACTTCGGCGCCCGCTCCGACATGATCATGGTCGACCACCCGGAGATCGTGCAGTACTACCGCAGTGCGCACGAGTCGCACGAGCGTCACCGGGCCTCGGGGAAGCTGGAGACCGAGGACCTGCGGCAGGCGTTCATGCACTACCGCAAGCTGTTCCACGCCCTGGTGGGCACGCCCGAGCCGGTGCAGACCACCCGGCCGCTGCCGGCCGGCAAGCACTCCGGGGCGCCGGGCCGGCCGGAGACCCCGCGGGACACCCAGCCGATGACGTCGGGCCCTCGTGACTCGCGCGAGTCGCGCGACACCCGGGTTCCGGGGGCGCGGTCCGGTGAGCTCGACCGCGAGGACGACGGACGACGCACGCCCGTGACCGATCGCCGTCCGCCGGTCGACCCGACCCGTTCCGGGCCGGTGCAGGACCGCGTGGTGGCGGGCCGGGCGGATGACGCCCCGGCCACCGGGCGCAGCCCGCAGGAGACCCGATGAGCAGCGGCGAGCGGACGACCGGCGACGGGCAGACGGCCGGCGACGAGGCCACCTCGGCCACCCGGCGGGCCGAGCAGACCGCCCGGGCCGAGCGGGACCGGGCCGAGCGGGACCGGATCGAGCGGGACCGGATCGAGAACCAGGCCGAGAACTCGGTCGGGAAACTGGCCGAGAACCCGGCTGGGGACGATCCGGAGGGCACGCGCCGGACCTGGCCCGGTCCGTCCGCGGCCAGTTCGGTGGGTCAGGCGGGTGCTGACCGCACCGCCTGGGCCGGCCCGACGGGTGTTCCGGCGAACGGCCCGGGGAGTGATCCGGCTGTCGGCCCGGCGGGAGGTGCCGTGCGGGAGGACCAGGCCTCGCGGCCGATCCCGGTCGGCGGTACGGCCGGTACCTCGACCGGTCGTGCCGCAGGTGCCGCCACCGGTGCGCCGGGCAGTGCATCGCCGGTGACCGGGGAGGACGAGGTGTACCGCCCCGCCGACCGCCACGACCCCTCGGTGCGCGAGAACTTCGCGCACGACGACGCGGACCGCCGGAGCGGGACCCTGACCCCGGCTCCGGCACCCGTCGCCACCGAGGAAGACACCCGGACGTCTCCCACGGCGTCACCGGTTCCGTCCCCCGGCGCGTCTCCCGCGGCGTCCCCCCTTGCCTCTTCGGCACCGGTGCACCGGGTGAGCCGGGCAGACAAGGTGGACGGTTCCGAGAAGCGCGGCCGGGACACCGACACCGACGGTTCCGACGACGGTTCCGTCGACGGTGACGAGCGGGGCGACGTCTCGCCGGTCACCCCGATCAGCAGCGGCCGTCGTCGTTCCGGGGCCGCGGCCGACGCGGTGTCCGGGCACACCGGGCTGACCGGCGACGACGAATGGCGCGAGCTCCAGACCAAGTTCGTCGACGATCCGCAGGCCACGGTGGCCGGGGCCGCCGGACTGCTGGAGCGGGACCTGGCCGGACTGCGCTCGCAGCTGGCCGCCGGCTCGACCGAGGATCTGCGCAACGCGTTCAAGCGCTACCGGGGTCTGCACGAGTCGCTGCGCTGACCTGCTTTCGAACCATGGACGACGAGGAGCCCGTCAAGGGCTCCTCGTCGTCCGTCGTTGTGCCCAAGGGCCCTAAACTGGGCATCGTGCCAACTGGACAGCTGGTGGTCGGCTTCGACCTCGACATGACCCTGGTGGACTCGGCCGACGGCATCGTGGCCACCCTGGCACTGGCGCACCGGCAGGTCACCGGCGGTCTGTCCGACGTCGTCGTGGACCGCGAACGCGCCTGGCCGCTCATGGGTTACCCGCTCGACCGGATCATCGGTGAACTGATGCCCGGGGTCGACGTCGACGTGGTGGCCGACACCTATCGCTCGCTCTACCCCACCACCGGGTTGTCGCGGAACCGGCTGTTGCCCGGCGTGCACGAGGCGTTCGCCGCCATCCGCGAGGCGGGTGGCCGGGTGCTGGTGATCTCGGCGAAGTCCGAGCCGGGTGTGCACTCCGTGCTCGAGGCGCTCGGCCTGCTCGACGACAAGCACCGGCCCGACCTGATCGCGGGCGGCCGGTTCGGCAGCGCCAAGGGCGAACTGCTGATCACCGAGGGTGCCTCGGTCTACGTCGGCGACCACATCGGTGACGTCACGGCGGCCCAGGTGGCGGGCGCGACCAGCGTCGCGGTGAGCACCGGGCCGCAGACCGCGGCCGAGCTGACGGCGGCCGGCGCGGACGTGGTTCTCGACGATCTTCTCGGATTCCCGCGATGGCTTTCGGCACATCTGCACGGATTAAGCCGTTCGCACGTCGGCAACTGACGGCTAACCTTGAGGAAACGACAGATCGTGAGCAAGAGCGGTTGCCGTGGGTACAGGCCCGCGGCAACCGTCACGTGACAGGGGATACAGACGTGCCGACTGGCAGGGTCAAGTGGTTCGACGCCGAGCGAGGCTTCGGTTTCGCCAGCAACGATGACGGCGGTGAGGTCTTCGTGCACGCCTCCGCGCTGCCCGCGGGTACGACCACGCTCAAACCGGGCGCCAAGATCGAGTTCGGGGTCGCCGAGGGCCGTCGTGGCCTCCAGGCCCTCTCGGTGCGTCTGGTCGAGGCCACCCCGTCCGTGGCGCGGGCCATGCGCAAGCCCCCCGAAGACATGACGGTCATCGTGGAAGACCTGATCAAGCTGCTGGACAACGTCTCCAACAGCCTGCGTCGTGGGCGTTACCCCGACCGCTCGTCCGCGAGCAAGGTCGCCACCGTGCTCCGCGCCGTCGCAGACGACCTCGAGGCGTGATCGGCCGTCCGGCGCGCCGTCCGCGCCTGCTCGACACACTGCGGGGATGGGGGAGACTGGCTGGTGCTGCCACCGCCAGGTCGGCACCCCCGCCTCCGGCGGGCGCGACGACGGGTGACCGGCAGCAGGCCGTCCGGGGCGGATCAGGAGTGGAGCAGATGACCGACCAGCAGGTGACCGGAACTCTCGACGAGGCGCACGAGGCGCCGGCGCCGGTGGTCCCCGAGCAGGCCGAACCGCAGGAGCCGACCTCGGCCCGGGTTCCCACCGAACCCGATCCGGTGGCGGCCGCCGCGGTCGACCTGGCCCGTGAGGCCGCCGAGGACGTCGCCCAGCCGGGCACCGTCGGTAGGCACCTGTCGGTGTCCGTCGACCAGTCCGGGCTCACACTGCACGCTTTCGACTGCACCGCGAAGGGTTACCGGGGCTGGCGCTGGGCGGTCACGCTCGCCCACGTCCCGGGGTCCGATCGGGTGACGATCTGCGACACCGTGCTGCTCCCCGGCGCCGAGTCGATCATGGCGCCGGACTGGGTGCCGTGGTCCGACCGGCTCGCCCCGGGCGACCTGGGCGCGGGCGACGAACTGCCCTACAAGCCGGACGATCCGAACCTGGTTCCGGGCTACACCGTCACCGATGAAGACGATGCCGACCAGCAGTTGTTCTGGGAGCTGGGCCTCGGCCGCGAGCGGGTGCTCGGGCGTGAGGGGCTGACCGGCGCCGCCGACCGCTGGCACCGCGGACCGCACGGTCCCACGTCCGACATCGCCGTGCAGGCAGCGGCATCCTGCGTGACCTGCGCGTACTTCGTGCCGTTGTCCGGCGTCATGCGTCAGGCCTTCGGGGCCTGCGCCAACGAGTGGTCGCCCGCCGACGGCACCGTGGTCACCGTCGACTTCGGTTGCGGTGCGCACAGTGAGACCGACCTGGAGATGCCCGCCCCCGAACCGCTGGGCGACCACATCCTCGACGAGACCATCGTCGACAAGATCGATCTTGCCGCTGCCGACGAGCCCACCCCGGGCATCGAGACCGGGTCGAGCGTGGATGCGCCCGGTGCGGTTGACGCTGCCGTGGCGGATGCGGATGCGGCGGATGCGGCTGTGACGTTGGTGAGCGAGGAGGCCGGTGACATCGATGCTCCGGCTGATGGCGAGGCTGAGGCTTCGGTCGACGTGGAGACTCTGGCTGGCGTTGAGGTTCCGGCCGATGACGAGGCTCCGACTGGGGCTGAGGCTTCGGTTGACGTGGAGACTCCGGCTGATGGGGAGGCTCCGGGCGACGGTGAGGCTCCGGCCGGTGTGCAGGTTCCGGCCAGTGTTGAGGCTGCGGTCGGCGTTGAGGCCGCGGTCGGTGGTGAGGTTCCGGCCGAGGTTGAGGCTTCGGCGGGAATTGAGGACCCGGCCGGTGCTCAGGCTGACGACCTTGTCGACGGTGGCGTGACGCCGGTGGCCGAGAAGGTGGCCGGCGTCGAGGTGCCGGTGGCTGAGGAGTCCTCGGCCGACAGCGGGACGGCTCACGTCGGGAATGTGGCTGAGCGGAACGAGTCTCACGGTGATGACGTTGCCGGTGGCGAGGCCGGGGTGGTCGAGGCGGCTCCGGCCGAACCCGCTTCCTGGGCCGCTCCGCAGCCGCGGGACGCGGGCGGCACGCTCGGCGATGTCGTTCCGGCCGAGCCGACCCCGCCGGTCGAGGTCACGGTCGAGCCGACGGTGGACCCCGAGCCGGTGGCCTCGCCCGAGGACCTGGTCGCTGTGCGGTCTCTCGGCACGCCGGACGAGCACGGGGACGCGGCTGAGTTGTCTTCCGTGGAGTCCGGTCCGGCCGGTGAGGTGCTGCTCCAGGGTGCGCAGGACGAAGACCTGGTGCCGCCGCCCGCGCTGAGCCCGGAAATCGTTGCTGCACAAGACGAAGAGAGCCCGACCGGCGAGGCGGTGCAGGGCGAGGCGGTCGCTCCGGTCAGCGAGTACACCGCGTCGCCCGACACGGATCCGGTTCCGGTTGAAGGGCTTTCGCCAGAGGTTCCGGACGGGTCGCGGCAGGGTGCGGCGGTCGCCGTCGACTCCGCCGAGACGGCCGCGCAGCCGGAGCCGGCAGCCGAGTCCGTGGCCGGGCAGCCGGAGCACGGGCAGGCCGATGCGACGCAGGCTGATGTGACGCAGGCTGATGTGACGCAGGCCGATGTGACGCCGGTTGACGCCGACCCGAAGCCGCAGGACCGGCCCGAGGTGCCGCCGCAGCCGTGACCGACGACCGGTTCGGCACGGCGGGGATCCGGCAGCGGGTCCTGGCGGCCTGGGCGGCTTCACCCACCCGGTTCCGTGAAGATGCCAATGCCGAGGAAGAGCTGGTCCTGGGCGGTTACCGGGACCGGCTGGTGGTGGAGCTCGCCCAGAACGCCGCCGACGCGGCGCTCCGGGCGGGTGTGTCCGGCCGGCTGCTGCTGCGGCTGACCGACGGCTCCGGAAACCCGGGCGGCACCGGCGATCTCGGCAACGGCCCGGTGCTGGTCGCCGCCAACACCGGCGCCCCGCTCGACGCCGACGGGGTGCAGGCACTGTGCACGCTGCGGGCGTCGGCGAAGCGGGACGGTGGCACGGTCGGCCGGTTCGGCGTCGGTTTCGCCGCCGTGCTGGCGGTCACCGACGAGCCGGTGGTGCTGAGTCGTTCCGGGGGCGTCCGGTTCTCCGCCGCCGACACCCGGGAACTGGTGCGGCGCACCGCCTTCGAAGGCGACTCCGCGCAGCTGGCGGAAGAACTCCAGCGACGTGACGGTCAGGTTCCGGCGCTGCGCCTGCCGTTCGAGGCCGAGGGCACCCCGCCGGAGGGCTATGACACGGCGGTGCTGCTGCCGCTGTCCGGGCCGGACGCCGCGGCGCGGGTGCGCCAGCTGCTGACCGCCGTCTCCGACGTGCTGCTGCTGGCCCTGCCCGGTCTGGACCAGATCGTGGTCGAGCTGCCCGGCGAAACCCCGCGGGTGATCAGCGATGTCGCCCGGCGCTGGCGGATCGTGCGGCGGGAGGGCGAGGTTCCGGCCGGACTGCTGGCCGACCGGCCGGTGGAGGAGCAGGTGCTCACCCGCTGGTCGCTGACCTGGGCCCTGCCCGGCGGCGAGGCCGAGCTGCCGCAGCCGGCGGTGCTGAACGCCCCCACCCCCAGTGACGAGTCCCTGCCCTGGCCGGCGGTTCTCGTGGCCAGTGTGCCGATGGACGTGACACGCCGGCACGTGGTGCCCGGCCCGGTGACCGACCTGATCGTGCACAACGCCGCCCTCGCCTACGCCGACCTGCTCACCGAGGTCGCGGCCGAGGGAGGTGAGGCCTGGCCACTGGTGGTCACCGGACTGCCCGCCGGGCCGGTCGACGGCGCGCTGCGGGAGGCGGTGCTGGCCCTGCTGCCCGAGCGCCCGCTGCTGCACGCGGCCGAGGACCCGAAGACCCTGCTGCGTCCCTCCGAGGCCCTGGCCCTGAACGGGCCGGTCGGTGCGGACCGCGCGGTGGTGAACGTGTTCGCCTCCTGGCTGGCCGGTCTCGTGCACGCCCCGCGCCCGTCCTGGACGGTGCTGGAAACCCTTGGCGTGCGCCGGATGTGGCTGTCCGACGCGGTGGAGGCGCTGCCCGCGCTGCCCGACCCGGAGCGCTGGCGTGGGGTCTACGACGCGATCGCCGGGCTGACCCTCGACGAAACCGTGCGCGAGTCGCTGGCTTTCCTTCCGATCCCGCTGGCCGACGGCACGGTGGCACGCGGTGCCCGCGGGCTGCTGCTGGCCTCACCGGAGACCGATGTCGACGCCGGTGCCCCGATCTCGGTGCCGGAGGCGCTGGCCGTGCTCGGTGCCAAGGTGGTGCACCCCGATGCCGTGCACCCGGTGCTGGAGCGGCTGGGCGTTACCGTGGCCGGGCCCCGGGCCCTGGTCGAGCTGCCGGTGGTGCGCACCGCCGTTCACGAGATCAACGACGGACCGGGCGGTTTCACCGAGGACGCCCGGTCGCCCGACGAACTGCGTGACGCCGTGCTGGCCCTGGTGGCCGTGGCCGTGACCGCCGGTGAGCTGGGCCCGGGTGAGCTGCCCTGGCTGGGCGAGCTGGAGCTGAGCGACGAGGACGGCGAGCCCACCCCGGCCTCCGTCCTGGCGATCGAGGGCAGCCCGGCGGCCGACTGGTTCCATCCCGACGACGTCGGGATCCTGCCGGAGTGGTGGGCCCGGCGCTGGGGTGAGAGCACCCTGGTCGCGGTCGGTGTGCTGCGTGGCCCGGGGGCCTTCCTGGCCTCCGAGGTGTCGCTCGAACCCGACCTGCTGGGCCTCGACGACGAAGACGGTACGCCCGCCGCCGAACTCGACGGCTGGGACGACTACACCGCCTGGGTGCAGGCCACGCACCCGGAGATGCTGCCCGGGGGAACGATTTCCGAGCTGATCGCCGTCCGTGATCTGGATCTGGTCCGGCCGGAGTCGCTGCCCGGCGTGGTGGCCGCGATCGCCGGTGACCCGCTGCTGCGCCCCGCCCTGGTGCGACCGGCCAGGGTGGTCTCCGGGGGCCGCGGGTTCGACGTGCCCTCGTACACCGCGTGGTGGTTGCGGTCCGAGCTGAGCGGCGGCGACGACGACGGGGGTGTGCTGGCCGCACCGGGCGCCGAGGCGTCGTTGCGGGCGCTGCTGCCCCCGGCGCCGGACTGGCTGACCGGACTGGACCCGGTCGCGAGCCGCGCGGTCGGTGTGGTCACCACCGTCGACGACCTCGACGCCCAGGGGCTGCACGACGTGCTGGACCGGCTGGCCGATCCGGACGTCACGCTGACCTCGGCGATGCTGCTGCCCCTGCTGGAGCGGATCGCCGACCTGGCGCCGCCGGCGGCGGGCGACGGCGATCACCCGGACGTCGTCCGTGGTCTGGATCCCGACGACGTGACCGCGACCGTGGTGGTGCCCCTGGCCCAGGCGGTGCTGGTCGACTCGCCGATGTACCGCCAGCGAACCGATCTGGGCGTGCAGGTGCCGGTGAACCCGGCGCGGTCGGGTGCCCTCGCCGGGCTGCTCGGCCTGACCGCCGCGCACGACCTGGCGGCCGGTGCGGTGGACGACACGCACGGCACGCAGCAGACGGTCGGTGAGGCCGTGCTGGCGGTGCTGCCGGCGGCGCCGGTCACCTGGTGCGAGCACGAGGAGTTGCACGTCGACAGCGTCGAGGTGGACTGGTGGCTGGAGGGCGACGGGCCGGACGCCCGGGTGCACGCGGCCACGGTGGACGGCCTGGCCCGCGCCCTGACCTGGGCCTGTGACCGCTGGGAGTTGCGCGACCTGATCGCTGCCCTGCTCGCCGATCCCGGGCTGGGGCCGGACGTGCTGGTGGACCAGACCTTCGGTTAGGGCGTGTGCTCCGACTCGGGCACCGGGCCGGAGCGGGTGGCGGGTCCGGCGTCGTGCAGCGGCGGGTGCTTGCGGCGCAGCCGGGGCAGGCCGGTGGGTTCGCCGCTGCCGCGTGTGACGTCGTCGACGTCGCCGCTGTAGGTGCTGGGCGGGATGACCTGGCCGGGTTTGGGCCGGGGCCGCCGGATCAGCAGATAGCTGTAGCCGACGAAGCCGAGCAGCACCCCGGAGAAGGCCGCCCAGACCCACCAGCCGCGACCGCTGGACTCCAGCTCGGGGCGGAGCATCAGCCCCAGCACGAACAGCAACGCCCAGATGCCGGTGCCGATGGCGACAGGCAGGCGCTCACCTGGGCCCCCCTGGGTGACCTGGTAGGGCACTTCCTGTTCTCCCACTCTTTCGAGATTACCTAACGGATCGGTGCGGCTCACCGGAGTTACCTGCGGTGCGGCTCACCTCCGCCCGATGATCTTGCGGTCGCTCGCCCGATCGGGCGAGTCGGGCGGCTGTTGCCCGGGGGAATAGTTAGCTCGGCTAAGCAGTTGGAGTAGGCTGTGACCGTGCTCGAGGAGACAGAGTTGCGCGTGTCCCTGATGAAGGTGACGCGGCGGCTGCGCGCGGAGAAGTCCGATACTGAACTGACGGACAGTCAGATGTCGGTGCTCTCCGTGCTGGACCGTGGTGGTCCGCTGACCCCGCGGGCGCTGGCCGACTACGAACGGGTGCAGCCGCCGTCGATGACGCGCACCCTCGCCGCCCTGGCGGAACGCGGTCTGGTCGACCGCGCGCCGGATCCGGGTGACGGCCGGCAGATCATCGTGCGGATCACCGATTCCGGCGCCGCCGCCGTCACCGCGACCCGCCGTCAGCGCGATGCCTGGCTGGCTCAGCAGCTGGCCGACCTCGACCCGGATGAGCGAGCCGTCCTCGCCCGTGCGTCGCAGATATTAAGGAGGATCGCCGACTCGTGAGTCCCATGTTCCGAGCGCTCAGCATCCGCAACTACCGGCTCTGGGCCTCCGGCGCCATCGTGTCCAACACCGGCACCTGGATGCAGCGTGTCGCTCAGGACTGGCTGGTCCTCACCCAGCTCACCGACAACTCCGGCGTGGCGGTCGGTATCACCACCGCTCTCCAGTTCGCCCCCGTGCTGCTGCTCGCCCCCTGGATCGGCGCGCTCACCGACCGCCTCGACCGGCGCAAGATCCTGATCACCACCCAGATCACCTCGGCCGTACTCGGTCTGGTGCTGGGCCTGCTGGTGATCAGTGGTCTGGCCGAGCTCTGGATGGTCTACCTGCTCGCCGCCGGTCTCGGTGTGGTCGCCGCCGTCGACGGCCCGGCCCGCCAGGCCTTCGTCTCCGAACTCGTGCCGGTCGAGTACCTGCCCAACGCGGTCGGCCTGAACTCGGCGTCGTTCAACGCCGGGCGCCTGCTCGGCCCGGGCATCGCCGGCCTGCTGATCAACTGGCTGGGCACCGGCCCGGTCTTCCTGATCAACGGGTTCAGCTTCATCGCCGTGGTGTTCTCGCTGACCCACATGAACCGCGACGAGCTGCGTCTCCAGGAGCGTCCGGGGCGGGGCAACCGCTCGGCCCGCGCCGGTCTGGTCTACGCCCGCAGCCATCCCGAGATCGCGCTGATCATGTGCATCGTCGGCATGGTGGCCATGCTCGGCCTGAACACCCAGATCACCACCGCCCTGATGGCCCGCACCGAGTTCGGCAAGGGCGCAGGCGAGTACGGCCTGCTCGGATCGGTGATGGCGATCGGCTCGCTGGGCGGGGCGCTGCTCGCGGCCCGGCGCGAACGGCCCACCGTGAAGCTGGTGATCGGCGCGGCGGCGGCCTTCGGCGTGTCGTCGATCGTGTCCGCGCTGATGCCCACCTACTGGACGTTCGCGCTGATGCTGATCCCCAGCGGCCTGGCCGCGCTGACCATGCTGACCGCCGCCAACGCCACCGTGCAGCTGGCCACCACACCGGCCATGCGCGGCCGGGTGATGGCGCTGTACATGGCGATCACGATGGGCGGCACCCCGATCGGCTCGCCGATCATCGGGTGGATCGGCGAGGAGTTCGGCGCCCGCTGGACCATTCTGGTCGGGGGCATGGGCACGCTGCTCGCCGTGGGCATGGCCCTGCTCTGGCTGAGCCGCTCCGCCACCCTGCGCGAGGCGGTGAAGGCGTCGGACACCCGGCCGCTGATGACGGTGACCAAGACGTCGGACCGGGCTGCCGCCACCGGCACCCCGGAGGCCGCCGCGGTGGCCCGGCAGACCGCGACGCGCACCTCCGGGGCGACCGAGAACTCGGCCGCCTGAGCGGTTTTCGATTGAGGACGACGATGAGCCCAGACGGGCCCGTCGTCGTCCGCCGGTTCGGCGTCAGGCCAGCCCGAGGGGCTTGGCGAACAGGTCGTAGCCGACGAAGCTGACCACGTCGAGGATGGTGTGCGCCACGATCAGCGCCCACACCCGGCCGCCGCGGCGGTACCACTCGGCGAACACCACGCCCATGATCGCGTTGCCGACGAACGGCCCGAAGCCCTGGTAGAGGTGGTAGGAGCCGCGTAGCAGCGCACTGGCGCCGATCACCCGCACCCAGGGCCAGTCCAGCCGGCGCAGCCGGTTCATCAGGTAGCCGACCACGATGACCTCTTCGAGCACCGCGTTCTTGACCGCCTGGAGGATCAGCACCGGGATGGTCCACCAGTGCTCGTTCAGCCCGGAGGCCACGATGGTGGTGGTGACGCCCAACTCGCGACCGACCACGTAGAGCAGCAGGCCGGGCAGTCCGATCAGTGCGGCCAGCCCGGCCCCGTGCAGCGCGTCGCGCAGGCCGTTGCCGCGGTCGAGCCCCAGCCGCCGGCGCCAGCCCGGGGTGTCGCCTGCCAGCAGCCACAGCACCAGCGCGACCGGCACCAGCGTGGAGGCGATGTCGAGCAGCTGGTAGGTCAGGTCGAGGTATTCGCGCACGCTGCGCGAGGCGTTCAGCGTGGAGGTCTGGGCCGAGAGCCCGCCCTCGGCCGTCAGCTTCGCGGTGATGCTGACGACGGAGTAGACCGCGGACATGCCGAGCGACAGCCCGAGCACGATCCAGATCTCCAGCCCCAGACGGCGCCGGGCCGGGGGCTCGGTATGCGGCGGTTCCTCGGTGATGTCGCGGCTACGCGCCGGACCCCGCATCCACCAGGCAGTTGCGCTCTCGACCACGCCGCCACCCTATGCAAGCCGGCTGTGTCGCCCGGCGGCCCGCCCGTCGCCGGGCACCGGTGCCGTCTCGACCGAGTCGACCCCGACCGGGTCGACCCCGGCCGGCATCGGCACCGCCCGGTAGGCCGCGCCGATGCGCCGCGACAGCTCGGCCCTGCGCTGCGCCGGGGTGCCGATGCGGCGGAACTCCTCGTAGAGCGGATGCGTGTCTCGGGTGACCCGCCAGGTGGCAGGGGTGTGGAACTGCACCTCGAAGGCGATGCCGGTGGCCGGGTCGGCCCAGGTGGTGTTGATGCCCCGGTAGCGCTGCGACCGCCAGGTGTCGTTGAGGCTCAGCCGGTGGTAGCCGCGCTGCTCGAACAGCGCCGTGACCCGGGCGACGCCCGCCGCGTAGGACTCGTCGGCCAGCACCATGGTGTAGCGCACGGCGTCTTCGGTGCGGTGCAGCAGCGCCGGCAGCGCCCGGCCGGTGTTCGCCTGCTGTGTGGCCAATTTGCGCCTGATCGACTCGCCGTCTTTCAGCCGGTGGGCCAGCCCGGTGAGCTCGGCCGACCCGGCCCGCGCCACCTCGCGCACGGCCGCCGTCAGGGTGGGCTCACCGGCCGCGGTGAGGGCCGAGAACGCCTCGACCGCGGCGCTGGCTCGCGGGCTGAGCCGCAGGCCGTCCGGCCCGCGCCAGGCCTGGTGCCCGGGCGCGGACCGGGCGGTGCTGCGCCCGATCAGCCGGGACCGGGCCGAAAGGCTCTGGGGATCAACGGCTTCGGGGAAGCGGGCAGGAACGGTGGACGCCTCGGCGGCGACGGGCCGGTGGTGACCGGCCGGACGGTGGAGCTCTTCGGTGTCGACGTGAAGCCGTGGGCTCATGTCCTCAGACCGTAGAGCAGGCCACCGACAGTCTTGGAAAGTTATCCACAGGCCGGTGTTACGGCGTGACGTCGTGCAGGTGATGCACCGGGTCGTGCAGGAAGTACCGGGCGAAACTGTCCACGGTGAAGCCGGCGCCGTCGCTGCGCCGCCCCGGCCGCGACCACTGCGCGTCGGTGACCGCCGCGAACCGGTGGGCGATGGCGTCGCCCGCCTCCAGCAGCTCACGCGAGACCAGCACCGGGTCCTGCTCCCAGTACCGCTCCAGCTGCGCGGTGTCGTCCTGGTCCCAGTTCGGGAAGAGCGGATCGTTCTCGGTCAGCATCATCACCAGCCGCCCGTCGAACACCCGGAAGGTGTCGCGCACGTGGCAGGCGTACTCCAGCGGTGACCAGACGCCCTCGGCCGGCCGCCGGCGCACGTGCGGCTGCACCAGCACCTCCAGCCAGGCGGCCACGTTGGCCCGGATCAGCGACGGCAGCCGCCACATCGAGACCGATCCGGCTTCGTAACCGCACTCCGGGCAGGTGCGATCGAGTACCCAGGTCCAGTCCTTGGTGTCCTTCTGGATCGCCATGGCCCCAAGATAGTGCGACCCGTTCGCCACAATCTTCCCCTACGTGCACTCCAAGGCCAGATATTTGCGGACGACGAACTACCCTCGGCCGGATGACCGTGACCGTCGGCCCGGCCGGCCCGCAGGACGTCCCCGAGATCTCCCGGCTGCTGCGTGACTACCTCACCGCCACCGAGACCGAGAAGGCCGCCCACGGCCTGGCCGTGCCCGGCCCGCTGCCCTCGCGCTACCAGCACGAGATCGACCGTCCGGAAGAGCTTCTCGCCGGCACCCTGCTGGCGCGCGACGGCAGAACGACGCTCGGCCTGGTGGTCCTGGAGGTCCAGCACGACCAGGCCGAGATCAGACGGCTCTGGGTGGATCCGGCGGCCCGGGGCACCGGGGCCGGGCGGGCCCTGGTGCGGGCGGCCCTGGAGCGGGCCGGGGGCCGCCGCGTCAGTCTCACCGTGTGGGACTGGCGCAGCGCCCCGATCGCGCTCTACCGCTCGCTGGGATTCGTCGGGCAGGACTCGTGGGACGAGCGCGAGCGGTTGCTGTGCATGGCCTTTCAGCCCGACCAATCGACCAGGTAGGCCCACAGGGCCGGCGGAACCGTCTCCAGCGAGCCGCGCGACGAGCGCAACCGGTCGGCGTCCTCGGAGGACAGGTCCGGCACCGCCAGGAGCAGCTCCTCCAGGTGCCCGTCCGGCAGCGCGGCCAGGTAGCGCAGGGTCAGTGCGGTCAGGGCGTCGCGGTGCAGCTCGCCGAACAGCCGCACCCGCGACATCCCGCCGTCCGGGTACACGTCCATCCGCACCTGGGTGAGCAGGTCGAACCCGATGCGTAGCTGGTGCACCGAGTCCGGCCGCAGGGGCTGCCGGGGCAGCACCTCCTGCCAGTTGTCCGGCTCGCCCAGCGGCGTGCCGCTCAGCCGCACCTCGCCGGGCGCGTTGCCGAGGAAGTGACTGGTGTCGATCACCGCGCGGCGCAGGTAGCCGGCCCCGGCCAGGGCGAACACCACCCAGTCGTTGCCGCCGTCGCGCCGCCGGGCGTTCTCCCAGCCGCCCTCGGTGGTGGCCGGGTCGCCGGGCTGGATCAGCTTGCCCGCCGAGGAGTAGAACATGTCCGAACAGCCCACCACCGCACCGCCGTTCGCCAGCGCGGCCAGGTCGATGGTGCCGGTCAGGTGGCGCGGGTCGGGCACCGCCTCGCCCAGCACGCGCAGCCGGGCCACGCCGCCGTCCGGGTGGATCGACAGCCGCACGTGGGTCCAGCGGCGGTCGCTGTTCACCTCGAAGGTGTTCGCGGTGTCACCCTTGAGCGGCACCTGGGGCAGGATCGTGGTCCAGGCGCTCTCCGGCAGGTCCTGCGCCACCGGGTAACCCTCGCTCGCCGTCGCCTCGATCGAGGCGAAAGGCGGGTAGTTGCCGCGGAAGTGAGCGGTGTCGACGACCACCGAGCGGACGATGCCGGGGATGCCCAGCCGCACGATCGCGAAGTCGTGGCCCGGCCGGTCCGCCGGGTCGCGCCGGCGGCGGGTCTCCCAGCCGTCGTAGATCTTCCCGTCCGGGCCGTAGGTGTGCACCTGGTAGGCGGAGGGCTCGGGACGGATCAGGTTGCGCCGGTCGGCGAACAGCTGGTCGTTCGCATACACCACCCGCCCGCCGACGTTGCTGCACGCGAGATCGGTCAGCCCGCCCAGTTGTTCGGCCATGCCATTCACTCCCAAATCAATAGTGGACGACGAAACCCCCGGCTCGATCACACGTCGCCCCTGCGCAGAAGCCTCCCACGCGGCGGCGCCGTCAGGTCGATCGGTTCCCCGCCCAGCCAGGTCTCACGCACGACCCCGGCCAGGGCCATTCCGTCGTACGGAGTAATCGGGTGCCGGTGCTCCAGATCCGCCGCCGACACCACGGCCGCCTCGTCCGGCGCGAACAGGCACAGGTCGGCGTCGTAGCCCAGGGCGATCCGGCCCTTGCGGGTCAGCCCGGCCTGGTTGGCGGTGCGGGCGGACATCCACTCGGCCACGTCGGTCAGCGTGAACCCGTGCGTGCGGGCCTGGCTCCAGACCGCGCGCAGGCCGAGCTGGAGCGAGGAGATGCCGCCCCAGGCCACGCCGAAATCGCCGATGTCGAAACGCTTCAGCTCGGGCGTGGAGGGGGAGTGGTCGGTGACGATCGTGTCGATCACCCCGTCGCGCAGCCCCTGCCACAGCTGCTCGCGGTTGGACGACTCGCGGATCGGCGGGCAGCACTTGAACTGGGTGGCGCCGTCCGGGATCGCCTCGGAGGTGAAACTCAGGTAGTGCGGGCAGGTCTCGACGGTGATCAGCACCCCGTCGCGTTTGGCCGAGGCCAGCATCGGCAGGGCGTCGGAGCTGGACAGGTGCAGGATGTGCACTCGCGCCCGGGTGTAGCGCGCGGCCTCGATCACCTCGGCGATCGCCATGTTCTCGGCGCCGCGCGGGCGGGAGGCCAGGAACCGGCGGTAGCGCTCGCCGTCGGCCGCCGGGGCCCGGTCGATCGCCTGCGAGTTCTCCGCGTGCACGATCATCAGGGCACCGAAGTCCTGCATCGTGCCCAGGTACTGCTCCAGCTCGGCCGACGAGAGCGGCTGGAACTCGTCCACACCGGAGTGCAGCAGGAAGCACTTGAACCCGAACACCCCGGCGTCGTGCAGCGGCCGCAGCTGCCCCAGGTTGCCCGGCACCGCGCCGCCCCAGAAACCGATGTCGACGAAAACCGCTCCGTCGGCCGCCTTTCGCTTGATCTCCAGCGCCTCCACGGTGGTGGTGGCCGGGATCGAGTTCAGCGGCATGTCGATCACCGTGGTGACCCCGCCGGCCGCCGCGGCCCGGGTGGCGGTGGCGAAGCCCTCCCACTCGGTGCGGCCCGGCTCGTTGATGTGCACGTGCGTGTCGACCAGGCCGGGCATCAGCACCACGTCGTCGCCGAGCTCGATCACCCGCTCCGCCCGCAGATCGGCGTCGAGCGGCTCGATCGCCACGATCGTGCCGTCTTTGACACCGATCGAGCGGGCCGACTCACCCACCACGGTGATCACCCGCGGTGCCTTGAAAACCGTGTCCAGCATCGCGAACTCCTGTCAGCGCTTGGCGAGGACCAGCAGGGCCGGACGGTCCAGCCCGGTGAGCGAGGCCACCTCGGCGTCGTCGCAGGCCCCGCACTCCACGGCACGCAGCACCGCGTTCGCCAGGGCCTGGGCGGTGGCCGGCTCGTCCATCACGCCCGAGGCGGCCTTGTCGGTGTAGGCGCGCAACCGGGCGGCACTGGGCGCCAGCTGCGAACGGTAGAACACGTAGGTGGCCGCGAACCGGCTGACCAGATGCCCCGGGTGCAGGTCCCAGCCCTGGTAGAGCGCGCCTTCCAGGGCCCGGCGCACCAGCCGGGCGTGCAGCGTCCAGGCGCTCGCGACCTGGTCGGCGGTGCCGACCGGGATCACGTTGGTGGAGCCGTCGCTGACCCGCACACCGGTCTGCGCGGCGGCCAGCTGCATCACCGCCTTGGCGTGGTCGGCCAGCGGGTGCTCCAGCGACTGGTACCCGGCCACCACCCCGGCCGCGGCGCTGAAATCGTAGGTGCCGTAGTGCAGTCCCTCGCACCGGTCGGCCGCGGCGTGCACCAGGCGGGCCACCGCGGCGGTGCCGTCGGGCGCGTAGACGGCCTGCGGCACCTCGATCTGGAGCTCCAGCCGCAGCGCCCCGTCGGCCAGCCCGAGCGCGGACTCCAGGTGCTCGAGCACCCGCACCCCGGCCTGGACCTCGGCCACGTGCGCCACCTTCGGCAGCGTGACCACGAACCGCGCGGGCAGGCCGCCGTGCGAGACCGCCGACGAGAGCAGCAGTTCCAGCGTGCGCAGCCCGCGCCGGCGGGTGGACGGCTGGAGGCCCTTGATCCGGGTGCCGGTCAGCAGCGGGGCCTCCGGCCGGCGGGCCAGCTCGGCCAGCGCCACCCCGGCCGCCGTGGCGGCGGCGTCTTCCTCGTCGGAAGGCCGCAGCCCGTAACCGTCCTCGAAGTCGATCCGCAGGTCTTCGATCGGCTGGGAGCCGAGTTTCGCGACCAGGCGCGGGTACACGTCGTCGAGCAGATCACCCGGCAGGCCGGTGGCCGTGGCCAGCGAGCCCGGCCCGGGGGCGTGCTCGGTCAGCAGTGCCAGTGCCGTCTCGCCCCACTGCGTGGCGGTGGCGGCGGTGAACTGGTCGGCGGGCACGTACACGGTGTGCACCGGCTGCCGGGTGGTCGCCTCGCCGGTGAACCGCGCGGCCTGCGCGTCGGCCGGGGCCAGCAGGGCGTCGATCTCGGACCAGAATGCGTCATCGAACAAGGGCGGGCCTTTCTGCGGTCTTCTCGTCGTGCGAAAGCTCTGCCGGATCAGACAAAACCCGGCACGAACTGCCAGGCCGGGCCGGCCGCGGGCGCACCCTCGCGCAGCACCTGGCCCTCGATCAGACCGTACGGCCGATCGCCCGCGAGGAACACCTCGTTCGGGTTGTCCAGCCCGAAAGGCTCCAGATCGACGAGGTAATGGTGTTTGTTCGGCATGGACAGGCGGATCTCGGCCACCTCGCCGAACTGCTCCAGCACGGCGCCGCCCATCGCGTACAGCGTCTGCTGGAGCGCGAGACTGTGCGTGCCGGCGAAGGTTTCGAGCAGCACGGCGCGGATCTTCGGGTAGATCTCGCCCCAGGCCACATGGGTGGAGGAGTAGCGCCAGCGGGCCGTGACCGAGGTGGCCAGGATGCGGTCGGTGGTCTCCGGCAGCGTGGTGTACTCGTCGCGCGGGAAGCCGTGGAACTCCGAGCCGGTCGACTTCAGCACCACCAGGTCGGTGAGCCCGGCGATCACCCAGAGCTGGTCGCCGTCGCGGGTCACCGTGGTGGTGCGCCGCTCACCACCGGGCCGGCTGAAGGCGTGGTCGTGGTCATCGATGCGGGCCCAGGGCAGCTGCTCGATCTCGATCTGCGCGCCGCTGACCTGCGGCTGCGACTCGACGAAGTGCCCGGCCAGGCGGATCGCGAAGTCTTCCGGCTGCCCCACGCCGAACTTGCGGGCGAAGGCGTACACGGTGTTCTTCTGCGTGTCGGTGGCCAGCACCGCGGCGTTGTCGCCGGTGAGGTAGGTGGCGTCGAACGCGCCGCGCAGGTGGGTGCTGACGTTCAGGTCGGTGAGCACGTGCCGGGGCGTGGAACGATCCACGTGCACCAGCCGGACCTCGGCCTTGCCGTACTGGTTGGCGCCCAGAACGATGCCCATGCGCTGCGTCAGCTCCCTCGGTAGGTCGAGTACGCGAAGGCCGAGAGAAGGAGCGGCACGTGGAAGTGCCCGTCGTCGTCCACAATTGAGAACGTGACGGCCACCTCCGGGTAGAAGCACTCCCGGCCCTGCTGTGCGAACCATTCTCCGGTTCCGAACGTCAGACGGAAGACGCCGGCCGTGACGATCACGTCACTACCCCAGTCGCGGATGCGACCGTCGGAATCGGTGTGTGCCGTGGCCAGCGCGCTCCAGCCGGTGGCGGAGCGCTGCTCCAGCCCGACCAGCATCGCCGCGGCCGGGGTGCCGGTGCCGGAATCGAGCACGTGGGTGGACAGCCCGGCCATCAGGACGCCTCCTGCTCGGTGTGTGTCGGTTCGGTGTGCGTCAGCTCGTCGAGCCAGGCGCCCAGGCGCAGTTGCGCGATCTGGGCGAGCTGGTCGCGCACCACCCCGGCCTCGGTGACCGGATCGTTCCCGAGTCGCTCGGTGAGCGCAGCCAGGATCTGCTCACCGCTGCGGCCCGCCGCGCGGATCAGGAAGACCTGCCCGAACGTGTTCTCGTAGGCAATGTTTCCGGCACGTAACCGCTCGGCCAGAACGGCGTCGGCGGCGTTCACCCCGGACTGCTCGGAACGGCTGTGGGCGGCGTCACGACCGGTGCCGGTGGGCCGCTCGCCGATGCGCGGATGCTGGGCGAGGGCCGCGGCCAGATCGTCGTCGTCGAGCACCGCGCCGAACCGGTAAGCCGTGGCCAGCAGGCTCTCCCGGTCCGGATAGGGCCGGCCGGCCAGCAGCGACCGCGCCCAGCCGGGAGCGTGCAGGCAGGTCAGCAGCCGGTCGGTGGCGGCTCCCGCGGGGAGCTCGTTGAACGTGTCGACGCCGGCTGGCTGGGGCACCTGACTCCTAGCGGTCTAGATCCGAATGCCCCTCACCATACTCAACGGCGTCGCCGGCGAGAACGGCTCGGACGCAACAAGATCGCGATGCTCGACACGGCGACCAGGGCCACCAGCGCCGCGCCCGCGCCGACCAGCCACCGCAGACCGCCGTCGCCGCCGGCCAGATCACGCAGCTTCTCGGTTGCGGCAGCGGCACTTTCGGTGGAGGACGACGAGGAGGCGGTCGCACCCGGCGTCGTCCCCTGTTCATCCTCGGTGGCGACCGCGGGAAGCTTGACCCGCAGGATCGGGGAGTTCTCGCCCTCCGACCCGACCAGGGCGTACGCGCCGTCGTCGACCACCGCGATCGACTCACCCTGCTCCTGGTCGGGCAGGGCCTTCGAGGCCAGCGTCTCCAGCTGCCCGCCGTCGGCCCGGTCCGGCCCGGCGATCACCGACAGGCTGCCGTATCCGCGCAGCACGATGTTCCCGTCGGGAGTGAACGCGCCGTCGGTCACCAGCCCGGCGCCGGTGCGGCCGACGTCGGTCATCTCCGTCAGCCGCGAGGTGCCCGTGGTCCGGCCCGGCCACAGGGCCTGGGGGACGGCGTACACCTCGGACCCGAACAGCGTCTTCGAGACCACGTAGAGCCGGCCGGTGCGCGGGTCGGCCAGCAGGGTCTCCGCGTCGCGGGCCCCGCCCGGGTAGGTCAGGCGCAGCACCCGCTGCGGGGTGATCGTGGTGTCGGCCAGGGCCCGCGGCTCCGGCACGATCGCGATCCGCACCGAGTCGTGTTTCGCGTCGTTGTCGCCGATGTCGGCGATCGCCAGCAGCGCCGTGCCGTCCAGCTCGAACGAGGCGATGGCCTCCCAGTCCCGGGCGTCCTCACCGGCGATCGTCACGGTGGCGGCGGTCGAGCCGTCTCCCGCCAGCGCGTAGATCTGGTTCGGGTTGCCCGAGTCGTTGTGCGTCCAGAGCACGTCGTCGTGCAGCAGGCTGGGCGCCAGGCCGGAGCTCTCGGCGATCCGGTCGTCCTGGATCACCCGGTCGGTGCGGGTCTTCGCCTGCGCGGCGCCGTCGGTCAGCACCAGAGCCAGGGTGGTCAGGACGACGACGGCGACTCTCACAGCGACCCTCACACCGACCCCAGCACGGCGTCGACCTCGGGCCGCAGCCGCTGCGCCAGCGCCGGGTCCACGTGCCACGACGACACCAGGTCGGTGTACTCGGCCACCCGCCGGGCGGTCGGCGCGGTTCCGGTGTGCACGGCCCGGATCAGGGCGTTGCGCGGGGTGTGCCGGGAGTCGATGAACTCGACCACCTCCACCCGGTAGCCGAGTAGCCGCAGCAGGTCGGCGCGGGCGGTGTCGGTGAGCACGTCGGCGAACCGCTCGCGCAGGATCGGGTGCCGGGTGAGGCCGCCGAACGGCACCGTCTCGGCCTCGGTCAGCTGACGCTGGATGTCGTGGTGGCAGCACGGGGCGGCGAGCACGCCCTGCGCCCGCCAGCGCACGGCCAGGGCCAGCGAGTCGTCGGTGGCGGTGTCGCAGGCGTGCAGCGCTAGGACGATGTCGACTCCGGTGAACTCCGGGTCGGCGGCGGCCTGCTCGATCGAGGCGGCCCGGAAACCGAGCCCGGTCAGACCGGCCTCGGCGGCCACCCGGGCGTTGCGCTCGGCCATCTCCGGGCGGATGTCCACACCCAGCGTCTGCACGTCCGGGTCGACCTCGGCGGCCAGGTAACGGTGCGCGGCCATGGTCAGATAGGCGTTGCCGCAGCCCAGGTCGACCACCCGCAGCGATCGGCCCTCCGGCTTCACCCGGCGCGCGATCGGGGCGAGCTGGCGCAGGAAGGCGTCCACCTGGCGGCGCTTGGCCGCGTCCGCACCGAGGATGCGGAACAGCGGGTCGTCGGGGTCGATCAGATGGTTCGGCGGCCGGTCGTGGGAACCGTCCACCCGTTCGGCGCTACGGGCCTCGACATGCACCTGGGCCTCGCCGCGCTTGGTCACCCGCAGCTGGACGATGCTGTCGCGGGTCTCCACGTGCCAGTTGCCGAACGGCTGGGCGAGCAGGGCGTCGATGCCCTGCCCGGCGGCCTCGCCGGTGAGGTTGCGGACGACCGGGATGCGGCCGTCGGTGGTGGTCACCTGGATCTGGCGGCCCTGTTTCAGGTCGACCGGCCTCAGCTCGGCCCGGCTGGGGTCGGGGTGCTGGTTGCGCCGGCGGCCCGACGCCACGGCGCGCACCAGGCCGTCCGCGTCGAGCAGCAGGGGACGCAGACGGTCCAGGGCGGGGACGAGCGGTTCGGGCACGGCCCCATCTTCGCAGGGCCGTGACCCGGACCGGTCAGCGAGCGAGCCAGGCGTCCGGCGCCTCGGCCATCGCCCGCACGGTGGCGGGCAGCTCACCCGTGAGCACGTCTTGCAGCGTGGTCTCGTCGAGCACCATGCGCAGGCTGTGCCGCATGGCCACCCACACCGTGGGCAGGTGCTCGGCGACGCCGCTGTAGGTGGTCTCGTGCGGGCGCAGGCCACGCACCTCGGCCAGCGGCCCGTCGACCACCCGGATCACCGAGCCGATGGTGATCTGGTCGGCGGGCCGGGCCAGGGCGTAGCCACCGTCGGCGCCGCGCTGACTGCGAACGAGGCCCGCCCGGCGCAGTTCGGAGAGGATGGCCTCGACGAACTTGCGGGGCAGGTCTTGCTGGGCGATCAGCACGTCCACCTTGACGAGTTCGGGTGACTTCGAGGCGAGCATCAGCAGCGCTCGCACGGCGTAGTCGGTCTTGGCGGAGATCTGCACGGCTCCATTGTCCCCATACCGGGGACACTCCGCTGCCCGGCCCGAGCCGACACGCCCGGGAAGCGGACGGATCGTGCGGTGCTCTACGGAACGACCAGCGTCCTGGGGGCCCCGGACGTGCGCAGCCAGACCTCGCGGCCGGGCTCCAGCGCCAGGTCTTCGGACTGGCTGCGGGTCAGCTGCACCCAGGGCTCGCTGCCCTGCGCGGTCTTCAGCTCGGCCCGCACCTCGAACCCGACCCGGGTCAGCTTGGTCACGGTGGCCCGCACCGCGTCACCGGTCTCGGCCGTGCGCAGCTCGATGTCGTGCGGCCGTACCAGCTGCCCGTCGAGCGTGGTCACCGGGCCGAGGAACTTCATCACGAAGTCGTTGGCCGGCTTGTCGTAGAGCTCGGCCGGGGCGCCGACCTGCTCGATCCTGCCGCCGTTGATCACCACGATCTCGTCGGAGACCTCCAGGGCCTCCTCCTGGTCGTGGGTGACGAAGATGGTGGTGACGTGCATCTCGTCGTGCAGGTTGCGCAGCCAGTCGCGCAGTTCCTTGCGCACCTGGGCGTCCAGGGCGCCGAACGGCTCGTCGAGCAGCAGCACCTCGGGCTGCACCGCCAGGGCCCGGGCCAGGGCCATGCGCTGACGCTGACCGCCGGACAGCTGCGAGGGCAGCCGGTCGGCGAACTGCTCCAGGTGCACCAGCTCCAGCAGCTCCATGACCCGCTTGCGGATCTCCGTCTTGGGCCGCTTGCGGATCTCCAGGCCGAAGGCCACGTTGCGGTACACCGACAGGTGCTTGAACGCCGCGTAGTGCTGGAACACGAAGCCCACACTGCGTTTCTGCGGGGGCAGCCAGGTGGCCTGCACACCCTCGATCTCGACCGTGCCGGTGTCGGGGAACTCCAGGCCGGCGATGATCCGCAGCAGCGTGGACTTGCCGCCGCCGGAGGGACCGAGCAGGGCCGTGAGCCGGCCGGTCGGGACCTCCAGGTCGACGTTCGACAACGCGACGAAGTCGCCGAAGCGCTTGTTGATGCCGGAAACCGAGATGCTCACTTCTTCTGCTCCTTCGGCCGCAGCAGGGCGATGATGACGATGAAGAGGACCGCTACGCACATCAGCAGGAAGGCCGCGGTGAAGGCGTCCTGCTCGGCCTGCGCCCCGAACTCCTGGTAGGCGTCGTTGACGAACAGGGTCATGGTCTGCGACTCGCCGGCCACGCTGCCGCTGACCACCCGCACCGCCCCGAACTCGCCGAGCGAGCGGGCCAGGCTGAGCACCACGCCGTAGGCCAGGGCCCACCGGATGGTCGGCAGGGTGATCCGCACGAAACGCTGGAAACCGTTGGCCCCCAGCGACTGCGCGGCCTGATCCTGTTCGGTGCCGGCCTCTTCGAGCACCGGGATCACCTCGCGCACCACCAGCGGCAGCGCCACGATCACGGTGGCCAGCACCAGCGCCGGGGTGGCGAAGATGACCTGGATGCCGAGGGTGTTCAGGGTCGGGCCGAACCAGCCGTTGGTGCCGTAGACGAAGATCAGCGCGATACCGACCACGATCGGCGAGATCGAGACCGGCAGGTCGATGACGGCGTTCAGCAGCCGGCGCCCCGGAAAGCGGTACCGCACGATGAGGATCGAGATGCCGATGCCGAAAACCGTGTTGATGAGCACGCTCACGACCGCGACGAACACGCCCAGCCGGGCGGCGGCCTGGAGGTCGGGGTTACGCAGCGACTCCAGCACCGGGTCGAGCCCGTTGGCGAAGGTGTGCTGCACCACCGTTCCGACCGGCAGTGCGACCAGGCCGAGCACGTAGGCGACGGCGATGGTCCGCAGCACCCACCGGGTGACCGGGATGCGCCGGCGCGGCCGGGAGGCCTTGACCCGGGCCGTGCCGGGAGCGGACGTCGTCTTCAGTTCTGGTGTGGCGGAGGTGGTCTCAGTCACGTCGGGCCGCCAGTCTCTGCAACGAGTCGAGCAGGACGAGCACGATGACGGCCACCACCAGCAGCAGGGTGGCGACGGCTGCGGCACCGGTGGTGTCGTTCTGCTCGATCAGCTTCAGGATGTACGCGGCGGAGACCTCGGTCTTGCCGATCAGGTTGGCCGAGATCAGGATCACCGAGCCGAACTCGCCCAGTGCGCGGGCGAAGGCGAGGGCCGAGCCGGCCAGGATGGCCGGGGCCACGGTGGGCAGGATGATGCGCCGGAAGATGGTGAAACCCGAGGCCCCGAGCGAGGCCGCGGCCTCTTCCACGTCCCGTTCCATGTCGATCAGCACCGGTTGCACCGAACGGACGACGAACGGGAGCGTGACGAACAGCAGCGCCACGAAGATGCCCTTGCGGGTGCCGACCAGGTCGATGCCGAACGGGCTCTGCGGCCCGTACAGCGAGATCAGCACCAGGCCGGCCACGATCGTCGGCAGGGCGAACGGGATGTCGATGATCACCTCGACGATGCGCTTGCCCGGGAACGAGTCCCGCACCAGCACCCAGGCGACCAGGGTGCCGAACACCGCGTTGATCACCGTGACCAGCACGGCCGCACCGACACTCAGCTTGATCGTGTCGAGGGCCTCGGGGTCGGTGACGGAGTCCCAGAACTCGCCGAAGCCGCTCTGGAAGGCCACCACCACGATCGAGGCGATCGGCAGGAGCACGATCAGCGACAGCCAGAGCACGCCGACCCCGAGGCCGAGCCCCGAGGCGCCGCTCAGGCGCCCCGAGGAGACCGGTCGCGGGCGCCGCCGGGGCGGCGCCGGAACTTGTGTGGTGGTGGCCATGACCGCTTACTTCCGCAGGGTGGTGACGATGCCGCTGTCGCCGAAGAACTTGTCGTCGACCGTGCTCCAGCCGCCCAGGTCGTCGATGGTGGTCAGGTTCTTCACCGTCGGGAAGGGGTTGGCCGGGTCGTTGGCGCCCTCGGTCTGGGTGGCCTCGACGCCGTCGATCACCGGGCGGAAACCGTCGGCCGCCAGGATCTTCTGGCCCTCGGCGCTCTCGATGTACTCGATGAACTTGGCGCTGGCCTCGGGTGCGTCAGTGGTGACGGCGACCGGGTTCTCGATCAGCAGCGTGCTGTCCGGCACGATGTAGTCCAGCTCCTCGCCGGCGGCGCGGGCGGCGATGGCCTCGTTCTCGTACGAGATCAGCACGTCGCCGGTGCCCTTGAGGAACGCGTCGGTGGCGTTGCGGCCGCTGTCGTTCCAGCTCACCACGTTGCCGATGAAGCTCTTCAGGTAGGTTTCGGCGGCCTCGGTGTCCTTGCCGTCCTCACCCAGGGCCTGGGCGTAGGCGCCGAGCAGGTTCCACTTGGCCGCGCCGGAGGTGCCCGGGTCGGCGGTGACGATGCCGACGCCGTCCTTGACGATGTCGTCCCAGCCGGTGATGTTCTTCGGGTTGCCCTTGCGCACCGCGATCACCACGACCGAGCTGGACGCGATGCCCTTGGTGTCGCCGACGGTGTTCCAGTCCTCGGCCACCTTGCCGGCCTCGACCACCTTGGTCATGTCCGGCTCGAGCGAGAAGGCGACCACGTCGGCGGCCTGTCCGGCCACCACGGCCCGGGCCTGCGCGCCGCTGGCGCCGTAGGAGCTCTTGAAGGTGACGCCGTCGCCGTCGGCGGTCTTGGCGAAGGCCTCGCCGAGGTCGTCGTACGCGGACTTGATCACCGAGAAGCCGACGATGTCGACCTCGCTGTCGCTGCCCCCGCCGCCGCTGGAGCCGGACCCGCTGCCGCTGTTCGAGCCGCAGGCGCTCAGCCCGACCGCAGAGGCTGCCAGGAGGGCGAGCACGGTGGCCGTACGGCCACGTCCGCGCAGAACGTTCATCTCGAGGGGACTCCCACTCTGTTGCCGGGTCGTTCGGGACCCGGGATTTCGGGCAGATCGGGGTGGATCGCAGTCCGTGCCGGTCGGGCGACCCGGGGTGCGGTAACCATACATTAACTCTATCGCTCTACTAGAGAATAGAGGAGAAGCATGGTTTGTGGGCCCTCTCTCTGTGATTTGCTGGTTAACGCTGTCAACGTGCCGTTACAAACCGGCATCGTCTCTGGTCAGCGACCCGCCGGGGACATGAAAACGCCCCCGGACCGCGAGTCCGGGGGCGAATCTTCACAGCGAACCGTTACGAGATGCGTTCCGCCACGTATTCGACGCAGGCCAGCAGGGCCGCCACGTCAGCCGGCTCGACGGCCGGGTACACCGCGATGCGCAGCTGGTTGCGGCCGAGCTTGCGGTACGGCTCGACGTCGACCACCCCGTTCGCACGCAGCACCCGGGCCAGCCGGGCGGCGTCCACCCCGTCGAAGTCGACCGTGGCGACCACCTGGCTGCGGGCGCCCGGGTCGGACACGAAGGGCGTGGCGTAGGGCGTCTTCTCGGCCCACGCGTAGACCAGGCCGCTGGACTCCCGGGTGCGGGCGTCGGCCCAGGCCAGCCCGCCGTTGCCGAGCAGCCAGTCGATCTGCGAGGCCATCATCGCCAGGGTGGCCACGGCCGGGGTGTTGACCGTCTGGTCCTTGCGCGAGTTGTCGATCGCGGCCTGGAGGTCGAGGAAGTCGGGGATGTAGCGGCCCGACGCCGCGATCCGCGCGCTGCGCTCCAGCGCGGCCGGCGACAGCAGCGCCAGCCAGAGCCCGCCGTCGGAGGCGAAACTCTTCTGCGGGGCGAAGTAGTAGGCGTCGGTCTGGCTCACGTCGACCGGCAGGCCACCCGCCCCGGAGGTGGCGTCGATCAGCGTCAGGGCCTCGCCCTCGGTGCCGGGAACCCTGGTCACGGGCGCCATCACCCCGGTCGAGGTCTCGTTCTGCGGCCAGGCGTACGCGTCCACGCCCTCCTCGGGCCGGGCGTGCGCCAGCTCGCCGGCCGAGGCCGAGATCACCGTGCTGGCGCCGAGGAACGGGGCCTTCTCGGTGACGGCGGCGAACTTGGCCGAGAACTCGCCGAAGGTCAGGTGCTGGGCGCGGTGCCGGATCAGGTTGAAGGCGGCGATGTCCCAGAACGCGTTGGAGCCGCCGTTCCCGAGCACCACCTCGTAACCGTCGGGCAACGCGAACAGCTCGGCCAGACCCGAGCGGACCCGGCCGACCAGCTGACGGACCGGCGCCTGGCGGTGCGAGGTGCCGAGTACGGAGCGCTCGATCGAGGCCAGGTACTCCACCTGCTCGGGCCGGATCTTGCTCGGGCCGGACCCGAAGCGGCCGTCGGCGGGCAGCATCCCGGCAGGGATGGTGATGGGCTCAGTCACCTGGGTGACCCTTCCTGACGAGCGATGGGCGGCCCAGTCTCGCAGGCCCCGGCCGGTCCACGCAGGCAGCCGTCCGGGAACCCGATCAGGGGACGACGAAACCCCGGACACTCTCCACGCCGCGCGGCCCCTCACCCACGTACCGGGCCGAGGGACGGATCAACCGCCCGGTCGCCTTCTGCTCGACGATGTGCGCCGACCAGCCGGCCGTGCGGGCACAGGCGAACATCGGCGTGAACATCCGGGCCGGCACCTGGGCGAAGTCCAGGATCACCGCGGCCCAGAACTCGACGTTGGTGGCCAGCACCCGGTCCGGGCGACGGCCGGCCAGCTCCTCCAGCGCCGCCTGCTCCAGCGCCCGGGCCACCTCGAACCGCGAGGCACCCAGCCGCTGCGCGGTGGAGCGCAGCACCTCGGCCCGGGGATCCTGCGCCCGGTACACCCGGTGCCCGAAGCCCATCAGCCGCTCGCCACGGTCGAGCACCTCCTTCACGTAGGCGCTCGCGTCACCCCGCCGTTCCACGCCCTCCAGCATGTGCAGCACCCGGGAGGGCGCGCCGCCGTGCAGCGGCCCGGACATCGCCCCGACCGCCCCGGACAGCGCCGCGGCCACGTCGGCGCCGGTCGAGGCGATCACCCGGGCGGTGAAGGTGGAGGCGTTCATGCCGTGCTCGGCCGCCGACACCCAGTACGCGTCCACCGCCTCGACGTGCCGCGGGTCCGGCTCACCGCGCCAGCGGATCATGAACCGCTCGGTGATCGAGCGCCCCTCGTCCACCATCTTCTGCGGCACCATCGGCGTGTTCTGTCCCCGTGCCGACTGCGCCACGAACGACAGCGCCATCACCGAGGCCCGGGCCAGGTCGTCGCGGGCCTGCGCGGCGTCGATGTCGAGCAACGGCTTGAAGCCCCACAGCGACGCCAGCTGGGCCAGCGCGCTCTGCACGTCGACCCGCACGTCACCGGTGTGCACCGGCAGTGGGAACGGCTCGGCCGGCGGCAGGCCGGGCTCGAAGGCGTTGTCGACGAGCAGACCCCAGACCCGGCCGAAGTCCACCTTCCCGGCCAGGTCGACCAGGTCGACGCCGCGATAGCGGAGGGCACCGCCGTCCCGGTCCGGCTCGGCGATCGCGGTCTCGAAGGCGACGACGCCCTCCAGGCCCGGTACGAATCCCGGTACGAATCCTGGCGTGGATGCGGCCATCTCGAACTCCCCTGCTCTCGTGCGGGCGGTTGGGGTCATTGCAACCCCCACGACGGCGTCGGGGGAGAGGGCCCGGCATCGGGAACACCACATTTCTGCGAACGGAGGCAGCGGACTGGGCAGACTGTGCGGCATGAGCATCGAGCACGTCGATCCGGCCTTCAGTGCGCAGCGGGTGTCGTACCAGGTGCCGGGCCTGGACGAGTCCGGGCTGGCCGGCACCCCGCTGGCCCAGTTCCGGCACTGGTACGACCAGGCCCTGGCACACCCGGAGGTGAGTGAGCCGAACGCGATGGCGGTGGCCACCGTGGACGCGGCCGGCGCCCCGAGCGTGCGCACCGTGCTGCTGAAACACGCCGGGCGGCTGGGTTTCGTGTTCTTCACCAATTTCGCCTCGCGCAAGGCGACCGACCTGGCGGCCGCCCCGGTGGCCGCCCTCGACCTGGTCTGGATGCCGCTGCACCGGCAGGTCGCGGTGCGGGGTGTGGTGGAGCGGGTCGACGAGCAGGCCACCCTGGAGTACTTCCGCTCCCGGCCCTGGGGCTCACGGATCGGGGCCTGGGCCAGTCACCAGTCCCGGGTGGTGCCGTCGCGGGCCGTGCTCGCCGACCGCTGGCGGGAGTTCAGCGAGCGCTGGCCGGACACCGGCCGGGACGACGACGTGCCGCTCCCGCCGGGCTGGGGCGGATTTCTGGTGCGCCCGGTGGAGATCGAGTTCTGGCAGGGCCAGCCCTCCCGCATGCACGACCGGCTGGTGTTCCTGCCCGCCGGGGCGGATCCGGACGACGTGCGGATCGCCCCGGACGCCGGCCTGCCGCCGCTCGACGAGGCCGAGGGCTGGCAGGTGGTGCGGCGCGAGCCCTAACCCACCGGCTCGCAGTAGCGGTTCCAGACCGCCTCCGCCTCGTCGTCGCGCCCGGCCTCGCCCAGCACCGCGGCCAGCCGGGCGCCCAGGCCGTGCGTCTGCTCCTCCTCGCCGGCCACCGCGGCGGCCTCGGCGGCGTCACGCAGGTCGGCCACCGCCCCCTCCAGGTCGCCCAGCTCGGCGCGCAACTGCCCGCGCAGGCCCTGGAGGTCGCGGGCCGACCAGGCGTCGTCGAGCCGGGTGTAGTCGTCCACCAGCCCGTCGGCCACCGCCATCGCCTCCTCGAACCGCCCGCCCAGGGCCAGGAGCCGGGCCCGCTGCTCGGCCACCGCCACCCGGTGCCAGCGCACCTGGTGCTCGGCCATCGCCCGCTCGGCCGGCTGGATCCGGCGGCCGGTCAGGGTTTTCGTCCAGGCCCGCAGCGTCGTGTCGGCCTCGTCCAGGGCCCCCAGCGCGGCCTCGTCACCGGCGGCCGCCCGCACCGCGGTGACCCGTTCCCGGCGGCAGGTCGCGGCCCGGCCCCAGTCGCCGCCGGCCTCGGACAGCTCGGCGGCCCGGGCCAGGTCGGCCGCCACCCGCTCCGGCCGGCCCGCCACCCGGGCGGCCAGCTGCCAGGCCTCGGCCTGGCCGATCGGGTTGCCGTTGCGCGCGTGCCACTGGGCACTGCGGATGGCCAGGCGCCGGGCCAGGCCGGGCGCCCCCGCCGCCGAGTTGGCCTCGGCCGCCGCGAACGCCGCGGCCCCGGCCAGGTGCATGTGCGAGGCCACCTCCGGCGCGATCTCCCCGGCCAGCGGCTCGATGTTGTCGGGGGCGATCCGGATGCCGCCGGTCGGCGGCGGATCCAGGTTCACGCCCTCCTCGCGCAGCGCGTCCACCACGTCGGCCAGCGCGGCCTCGGCCGCGGCGGCGGCCGCGGCCGGCCGCTCCAGCTCCAGCAGCACCCGGGACAGGTCGACCCGGCACTGCCCGGCCAGCGCGGCGGGTGTGTACCGGTCGAGCAGCGGCACCGCCCGGGCCAGGTCGGCCGCCGCCCGGTGGGGCTGCCCGGCGCGGTGCCGGTGCATCGCCGAGGCGGCCAGTAGGGTGCCGAGAATCGGCCCCTCGCCGGACTTCTCGGCATCCTCGACGGCGTGGTGCCAGACCGACAGCGCGGCCTGCGGGTCGTTCTGCGCCAGCAGTCCGGCCAGGTCCGCCCCGGCCTGGGCGCGTTCGGCCGGGCGCACCCCCTCCGGCAGCGTGGCCACGGCCTGGGTCAGCGTGCTCACCGCCGCAGCGTGCGGCTCGTCGCGGGCCCGCAGCCGCAGCATGCGGGTGAGCGCCCGCAGGTGCCGGTGCTCCAGCCGTTCCGGCGGCACCGAGCGCAGCTGGGCCACCGCGGTCTCCAGCGGGTCGAAGTTCACCAGGTCGAGCGTCTGCGCCACCTCGCGCACGTCTTCCGACGCCAGTCCCGCCCGCAGCTCGGCCAGCGGGTCGGGCCGGCGCCGGGACTGCCGCGGGTCGTCGTCGCCGTGCCACGGCCGGTGGCCGGGCGACTCCTGCGGCGAGACCGGGATCGGGGTGGTGAGGAACGGGCCGATCAGTGATGTCGGCATCGCCACCGGGCCGAACGAGTCGCCGACCGACGGGTCGTGGATCGGCTGGACCTCGTCCTCGTCCGGCTCGTCGCCGGTCTCGTCCTCGTCCGGTGCGTCGTCGACCACCAGGGGCTGGGTGGCCACCGGGATCAGCGTGGTGGCCTCCTCCGGCAGCGCGCCCGGCACCGGCACCAGCTGGGAGATCTGGTCCGGCACGGGAACCCCTGCCGCGGCGGCGATCTCGCGGGCCAGAACCAGCCGCGACAGCGCCTCACCGAGGTCCGGGCCGGTGCCCAGGCCGGCCACCTCCGCGGCCAGCTCCTCGATCCGCTCCATCGCCGGCGCCGGCTGCATCAGGCGGCTCTGCGCCGCCGCGAGAACACAGGCCTGGTCGTGCAGCAGCGCCTCCAGGGGCAGGCCGGCCGCCCGCAGCCGCAGCGTGGCGGCCTGTGCCGCCTCCATCAGGATCGGCGCCGCGGGCGAGGGCCCGTCCTCCGGATCGACCGGGTGCGTGGCGATCCCGTCGAGCGCCGACCAGCCGTCCAGCCGGGCCGCGGCGCGCTCGGCCTCCGGGTCGCCGGCGGTGTCGGCCAGGATGCGGGTGGCGCGCCAGCCCTCCAGCACGGCGCGCATGGCCGCGGCCGAGTCGGTGCGCAGGCCGTCTTCGAACTCCTTGGCCAGCACGGTGATGTCGGCGCTGTCGGGGGCCACCCCGTCGCCGCCGGCCCGTCGTCCCCGGCCGGTCGGCGCGGCCCACTCGCCCAGGCCCCGGCGCTCGAACGCCTCCAGCGGCATGTTCGGCAGCGACCCGGACCCGAGCGTCTCCCGCAGCCGCCCGCCGACCGTGGTGGTCTCGTTGCGCTGATCGAAAAGTTCTGCCAGGCGAGCGCTCTCGGCCAGTACCCGCTCACCGAGCAAGCCCACCGTGAGGTCTTCCGGACCGCCCAGCGCGGCCGGCAGCCGCTGCGCCCGGGTGGCGGGCAGCACCACCTCGCCGGAGTGCCCGGCCTCGGCCAGGCTCCAGGTCAGCCGGGCGATCGCCCCGGCCGACTCCAGCAGCTCCAGCGGTTCCGGGGCCCCGGCCAGCGCGGGCAGCCACTCCCGTAGCAGTCCCAGGCCGTGCCGGAGCCGTCCGGTGCGGGCGCAGGCCAGCAGTTGGTCGGCCGCCCCGGTGCCGCGCACCGCCTGCGCCGCCAGGGCGTCGCCGACGGCGGAGTCACCGGCGATGCCGGCGGCCGCGGCCGCCCCCGCCAGACGGGTGCGGATCAGCCGCACCGCGCGCACGTGCTCGGCCGCCGCGGCTCCCACCTCGCCGGTGCGCAGCAGCGCGGGCAGCACCGCCCCGATCATCCCGGCCGGCTGCGACTCGCACTCCGACCAGGCCGCCCGCAGCACCGGACCGGCGTGATCCACCGCCCGCTGGTAGGCGCCCAGCTCGACCAGGTGCCGCACCTGTTCCGCGCGCTCGCAGTCGGGGCACCCGGCCGGGTCCGGCCCGGCCTGCGCCGAGGCCTCGATCCAGGCGTCCAGCCCGGCGCCGGCGCTCTGTGCGCCGTGCACGTGCCGGGTGAACAGGAACCGGGCCCGCAGCACCGGCCCGGCCGGGTCGCCGGACCCGGCGTAGCGCTGCTCGGCGCCGGAGACGATGTGGTTGATCAGCGAGCGGGACACGTCCGGGTGGGGAATCAGCCCGGGCCCGGCCTCGGCCAGGTTGGCCAGCACCCGGTGGGCCAGCGGCTCGTCCAGCCAGCCGGGCGCCTCGTCGTAGCGGGCGGTCAGCCAGCCCAGCAGCTCGGGCACCCGGTCGTGCCGGCCGCCCGCGAGGCAGGCGGTCAGCAGGGCACTGCGGATCAGCGTGCCCAGCCTGCCGACCTCGGAGGCGCTGCCGGCCCGGGTCACCGAGGACAGCAACGTGTCGAGTTCGCCGATCCGCTCCGGGCCCACCGGTAGCGACTCGGCGTCGGCCAGGGCCTCGCGGATCTCTTCGGACGCCGTGCTCACGCACCCGATCATGCCGTCTTCCGGGGATTCGTGTCCCCCGGCCGGTGCAACGTCCGCATCACCGGTTCGCCGTGGGAGAAAACCCGTTGCCTGCCGGGGCCCGGCGTACGTACCGTCGTGGCACACGGGAAGGGAGGTGGTCCGAACAGTGATTTCACATCGGACGCGTGAGGTGACGGCAGCCTAGCCGCCGTCGTTCCGGACGGACTGCTCTCGAAGCCCGAGAGTGATTCCTGGCCGACAGCGGCCGGCGAATACCAGGCAGTCACCGCAGCCCGCAGGGGTCCGTTTCGTCCAGCGGACACCGCCGGAGAATCCGGCGAGCCTGCGGGCTGTTGCCTGTCCGTACACAGCCCGTCATGACACACCGCTCAGGCCGGTGGTGGATGGTGTGCGGTCGCGCGAGGTTGGACAATGGGCACGTGAGCGACCTCATTGACACCACCGAGATGTATCTGAGAACGATCTTCGAGCTCGAGGAAGAGGGCGTCGTCCCGCTGCGGGCCCGGATCGCAGAACGTCTCGGTCACTCGGGGCCCACCGTCTCCCAGACCGTCGCCCGGATGGAACGGGACGGGCTGCTGCACGTCTCGGGCGACCGGCATCTCGAGCTGACCGAGACCGGCCGCGCCAAGGCCACCCGGGTCATGCGCAAGCACCGGCTCGCCGAACGGCTGCTTCTCGACGTCATCGGCCTGGAGTGGGAGCTCGTCCACGACGAGGCCTGCCGCTGGGAACACGTGATGAGCGACCACGTCGAGCAGAAGCTGCTGAAGATGCTGGCCGGGCCGATGGAGAGCCCGTACGGCAACCCGATCCCCGGGCTGGAGGAGCTGGGTGGCGCCGCCTCGGCCCCCGGGGCCTTCCGTCAGGGCGTACTCAGTCTTCCCGACGCCGTCGCCGCGGCCACCTCCGCGGCCGAGGGCAACGAGCTGATGATCCGCCGCCTCGGCGAGCGGCTCCAGATCGACACCGAGCTGATGAAGCAGCTCCAGGGCGCGGGCATGGTGCCCGGCTCCCGGGTGCAGGCCCAGCGCACGCCCACCGGATACCTGATCAACGTGGTCAAGCTGCCGGAGATGCGATCGGCCGACTCCGACAGTGGCGTGGCACTGCTCGCCGACGTGGCGCGGCACGTCTTCGTCGAGACCGTCTGACCCGCCCGGGCCGCCGAACGGCCGGCAGCGCCGGGCCGGGCCAGCTCACATCGCACCGATGCACCGGAACCCCGTCCCCTGCCCGGCAGGGGACGGGGTTCCGGTTTTGCCGACCGCACGCCCGGAATCTCCACTGAACCAACACTGCATCCGGCCTAGGCCGCGCCCGAGATGTGTGCAGCGCCCTATCGGCCATGGATCGGCACTGTCAAATCAGCTGTGACGCGCCGGGCTCCGTGATGCACACGGTGCAGTTGAGCTGGCCTAATGCCAGGTTAAGAGCAGTTGGGCAGGTTCTGTGGGTCGGCCCAACAGTTGCTGTGAAGGCTTCATTCGGCGGCCTTTTCGTCACTCGAAAGCATGAACTGAATCACGCAACGTAAGAATTTACTCGGTCGCCGTGACCCAGACGTGACATGGCTTCGGCTGTTCGGGTAGCTTCGCGTTCGCTTCTCTCCCTCCGAGAAGCCCCTGAGGCGGACGCCGAGCTCTGCCACCGCCCCGGGGTCAGCGAACACCGCATGGCAGAGGCGGGGGACCCAATTCCGGGGTGTCCGAACCAGACGCTCCTTGGGGTGAAGCCGCGACAGCGGCCGGGTGACTTCTCCCACCCGAACCCGACAGCTGACCTCGTAGGCGTTCCGGAGAGGTAAACCGTGACTACTCGGGCCACGGCGCGCCATCGCGCGCCTGTACGTCCTGCAACGCCGCTGTCTTCGTTAAGCAGCGCCGTGACCGGTCAGATGTCGATGATCGGGCGCGGTGGTGCCGTGATCGCGATGTCCGGGGGCCTGGTCGCCTCCATGGGCATGTCCTCGCAGGCAGCGACCAAGAGCGGGGCCGAGTCCGCGGCTCCCGCCACAGCCCCGATCGCCGTGGAGCCGGCCGTCGCCCTCAGCGGCGGCATGGTGACCTCGGTCGGCAGCACCCAGACTTCGGCGGCATCCCTCACAGCACCGGTCGCGGCCACGGTATCGTTCGAAAGCAGCGATTTCTCCGCTGTTCCGAAGAAGGTCGTTGTTTCCGCCGCGAGCGGGGACTCGTCGACGGGTTCGAGCGTGTCTAGTTCTTTCGGTAGTTCGCGGGGCACTTCGGTGCTGGCCGTGGCTGCCCGCTATCTGGGAGTGTCCTACCGGTACGGCGGCACGACGCCGCTGGCCTGGGACTGCTCCGGCGCCACGCAGTACATCTATGCCCAGGTCGGGATCGATCTGCCGCGCACGGCCAATCAGCAGATGCTGGCCAGCACGCAGATCTCCCGGTCCCAGGCGCAGCCCGGTGACCTGGTGTTCTTCACCTCCGGCGGAAGCGCCTACCACGTGGGCATCTACGCCGGCGGCAACATGATGTACGACGCCGGGCGCACCGGCACGTCGTTCAGCAAGCGGGCGATCTGGACCAGCGCGGTGAGCTTCGGCCGGGTGGCCTGACCGGCTCCCGCCGACCCGTGCCCCACGCACGACGGGCCCATCCTCCGGGTGGGCCCGTCGCCGTTTGCCCGCGCGACCCCAGATGGTTACGTACGCGGCGCAGATCACTGGTGGAAAGGGAGTGATCTGGCACAGGGTTGCCGCTTACTCTGTCATCCAGGGTCCGGCAAGCTGGCATTCCGGTGAGGAGGTCGCGATGGCTTTACGCATTCGCGGCGTCCTGGCTGCCAGGGCGCGGGCCCATACCGGCTTACCGGGCCAGCACCGGCAAGCCGGCAGTACCAGCTCGTTCGAGATACCTGGCGGCTGCCCTGCCGCCGACTCCAAGGCGTCGTTCCTTACGGAACGGCGCCTTTTGCCGTTCCGGGACCCAGGAGGTGGCCGCTGATGCGCACCCTCGTTCTGAACGCCGGCTACGAGCCACTGGCCGTCGTCTCCTTCCGCCGGGCCATCGTGCTCGTCCTCGCGGGCAAAGCCGCGGTGGTCGAGAACGGGCCCCATCCCGTGGTCAGCGAAACCATGACCGTGCCCCGGCCTTCGGTGATCGTGCTGTCCCGTTACGTCAGAGTGCCGCACGGCCGGGCGGTTCCGGTCAGTCGGCGTGGTGTGCTGCGGCGTGACGAACACCGGTGCGCCTACTGCGACGCGCACGCCGCCACGATCGACCACGTGCTGCCGCGCAGCCGGGGCGGTCAGGACACCTGGGAGAACCTGGTGGCCTGCTGCATGCGGTGCAACAACGTGAAAGGCAATCGCACACCGGAAGAAATGGGCTGGACGCTCTCGGTGCGGCCGCGGGCTCCGCGGGGTCCGGCCTGGGTGGTGCGGGGTGCCGACGTGCGGGAGCCCTCGTGGGAGGAGTACCTGGGGGCGGCAGCCGCCTGAGGAGAGAAGACCACGGTCTGAGCCAGCGAGTCCCTCCAACCGCTGGCTCAGACCGGGAGTTCGTGACCGCTGACCAGCAGCTGCCGAGACAGCATCGCCCGGGCCGGTGCACGACCCGGGCGATGCGAGAAAGTCTGGTGCACCGGCGCTCTCGGCGCCGGTGCGTTGGAGAGCCTGCCACACCGATGCTGATTTAGCAAAGTGCTGTGACTGCACGTAATCGGTTCAACAATCTGACCAGGTCAAAGCCAAATGACCGACACGTATAGCAAGCTGATGTATTCGATCAGCGAATGCCCGCCTCGACCCGCACGGTGCCCGTCCAGGCAGATCCGGGTGCCAGCTCGACCGGCTCCAGCAGGGCCGGTTCGATGCAGACGAAGCCGCTCTCGCCCCCGGCCGGCACGTCGCCCAGCCCGTGACCGGGTCCCGGGTTCCACACCACCCGGTCGGGAAACCCGTTGGCCGTGACCGTCAATCGGCCCAGCTCCGGGTCGTCCAGGAGAACCGGGCCGGTGGCCCCCTCGACCGAGACGTCACGGGTGTCGAGAGCCCGCAGCACCTCGTCCAGCACCGTCGTGCGGCCGTCGGCGTTGTCCGACGCCGCCCGGCCGCCGAGCCCGGCGATGGTGGCTCCGGAGTCACCGACCGTGAAATAGCTGTGGAGTGCAGCGGTGAAATCCCACGCTGAGTCGCCGGTGTTGCGGGCGGTCAGCTCCAGGTCGAGGGTCTGCCCGGCCGCGCGCGCCGTCAGGACGAGTTCGAAGGCGTGCGGCCAGATGTCGCGGGTCTTTTCGTCGTCCTCAAGCCGGGCCGCCCAGTGACCGGGACCGGAGTCGACCACGGCCCAGGCCCGGTTGCGCGCCACCCCGTGCTTCGGCAGCGGTCCTCGGCCGGCGAACTGCGGGAAGATCACCGGGACCCCACCGCGGATCGCCAGCCCGGGCCCGCACTCCGCGGTCGGGCTGAGCCACAGCCGGCCGCGCCCGCCCGCCGGTGTCCAGCCGGTGACGTGGCCGCCGTGCGCGCACACGACGAGTTCGGCACCGTCGGGGCCGGTCAGGGTCTGCGAGGAACAGGGATCGATCGCCATGTCCGCATTCTGGCCCGCGCGTCGCGGATGCCGGGCGGTTGAACACGCGGATATTGAGAAGTACCCGCTCCGGCCACGCTGCTACCGTCGATCACGGCAAAAGCCCTACCTGGTCTACCTGGTGAAAGGTCCCTTCCATGCACGACCCGCGTGTCCTGCTCGACCCGGGCACCGAGGCGGTTCGCCGGCTCGCCCGCCGTGGCTACACCCTTGATGTGTCGTCCCTGGAAGAGCTGCTGTCCAGCCGGAACGCCGGCATCAAGGCGGCCGACGACCTGCGGGCGGAGTCCAAGAAGGCCGCCGCCGAGGTGGGCCGGACGGCCAAGGCGGGTGGCGACGTCACCGAGCTGAAGGAACGCGCCCGCCGGCTGAAGGACCAGATCAAGGAGGCGGAGGAGAAGGCCGATCAGGCCGCCGCCGACCTGCGCGAGTGGATGCTCAGCATCCCGAACCTGCCGCTCGACCGGATTCCCGACGGGTTCAGCGACGAGGACGCCACCGAGATCCGCCGCTGGGGCACCCCGCCGGAGTTCGGCTTCACCCCGCTCGACCACGTCGAGCTGGGCGAGCGCACCGGCATTCTCGACTTCGGCCGGGCCACCAAGCTGTCCGGGCCGCGGTTCCGGGTGGCCCGGGGCGCGGGCGCGGCGCTGGAGCGCGGCCTGGTGTCGTTCTTCCTCGACCTGCACACCCGCGAGCACGGGTACACCGAGTACGCCGTGCCGCACCTGGTCGCGCCGAGCGCCCTGGTCGGCACCGGTCAGCTGCCCAAGTTCGAGGAAGACCTGTTCCGCACCGCGGCCGGCAGCCGGGACCTGTACCTGATCCCGACCGCCGAGGTGCCGCTGACCAACCTGCACGCCGACGAGATCGTCGAGCCGGGGCAGCTTCCGCTGGCCTACACGGCGCGCACCACCTGCTTCCGCTCGGAGGCCGGGTCGTACGGCCGCGACACCCGTGGGCTGATCCGGCTGCACGAGTTCGAGAAGGTCGAGATGGTGCGCATCGTCGCCGCCGACCAGTCGCAGAACGAGCTGGAGAAACTGGTCGGCCACGCCGAATCGGTGCTCCAGAAGCTGGGTCTCGCGCACCGCACCATCCTGCTCGCGGCCGGTGACACCGGTTTCGGCAGCCAGAGCACCTACGACGTGGAGGTCTGGCTGCCCGGCCAGAACACCTACCGCGAGATCTCGTCCTGCTCGGACTGCGGCCAGTTCCAGGCTCGGCGCGCGAACATCCGCACCCGAACCGAAGACGGCAAGCGTGAGCTGGTGGCCACGCTGAACGGCTCGGGGCTGCCGATCGGCCGCACCATGGCCGCCCTCCTGGAGAACGGCCAGCAGGCCGACGGCTCGGTCGTGCTGCCCGAGGCGCTGGCGAACTACACCGGCTTCGGCACGATCCACGCCGACGGCAAGACCGACTAGATCGCCTAGCCCGAGACGCTGGGCCCGACCTCGGTGGGCGTGATCCGGATCAGGCAACGCCGGTCACGTTCCATCGCGGCCCGGTAGTCGTCCCAGTCCGGGTGCTCGCCGGAGATGCTCCGGTAGTAGTCCTCGAGCTGGGGCAGGGCGGCGGGCATGCCGATCACCTCGACCGGGCCGGCGATCTGTACCCACGGGCCGTAGAAGGCGTCCGGAAAAACGGCCAGCCAGGCCCGTGGGTCGCGGCGCAGGTGCTTCACCTTGATCGCGGTCTCCCGGCTGGAGACCACCACCCCGGTGCCGTCGGTGGAGACGCCGACGGTCACCGGTGACATCTGCGGGCTGCCGTCCTGTTTCAGGGTGGTCAGCACGGCGTTGTGGTTCTCCCGGCAGTACGCGATCGCTTCGGGGATGTCCATCCCGCCATCCTGAAGCAGAAAACGGTGGACGACGACCCGCCGCGCTCAGGCCGCGGCCTGCTCCACGCGTTTGGCCTCGATCCGGTTCTCCTTGGGCCACTTCACGTTCCACACCCACCCGGCCTTCTCGAACAGCCAGATCAGCCGGGCCGAGATGTCGATCTGACCGGGGTCGACGCCGTGCCGGGCGCAGGTCGGGTCGGCGTGGTGCAGGTTGTGCCAGGACTCGCCGAAGCTCGGGATCGCCAGCAGCCAGACGTTGCTCGCCCGGTCCTTCAGCGTGGTCCGGAACGGGCGCTCGCCCATCACGTGGCACACCGAGTTCACCGCCCAGGTGACGTGGTGGATCAGCGCGATCCGCACCAGCCCGGCCCAGAAGTACGCGGTGACGAACCCGTGCCAGGACTGGCTGACCAGACCGCCGACCACGGCCGGGCCGAACAGGCTGAGCAGCAGGAACCAGACGAAGTTCTTCTGCACGAACCGGATGTCCTTGTCGGCTACCAGGTCGGGGGCGAACCGCCGGGAGTTCGAGTTCTCCCGGGTGAACAGCCAGCCCATGTGCGCCCAGACCATGCCCTTGGCCAGTGCGGGCACGGTCTCGCCGAAACGCCACGGCGAGTGCGGGTCGTTCTCCTCGTCGGAGAACTGGTGGTGGCGGCGGTGATCGGCGACCCAGCGGATCGGCGCGCCCTCGATCGCCATCGTGCCGGCCACGGTGAGCAGGATGCGCATCGGGCGCTTGGCCTTGAACGCGCCGTGGGTCAGGTAGCGGTGGAAGCCGACGGTCACGCCCAGGCCGGTGAACAGGTACATCACCACGAACAGCGCCACGTCGGTCCAGCCCAGCCAGCCGCCGATCCAGGCCACCGGCACGGCCGCCGCGACGGCCAGCAGCGGGGCGGTGACGAAGAACCAGAGGAAGGCGATCTCGACATTGCTCTTGCGGCCGTAGGTCAGGGGCAGTTGCCCCCGTCGCGGCTTGCTGCCGTCGGCAGCCCCGGTCGTTGCGGTCATCCCTGAACCCCTGTCGCCACGTGCATGAGACGGGACATCAGCCCCGGGACCTTTCGCCTACGCAACCGTAAGCTACGACCCCGTAGGTTGCGCAAGGGGTGGCGGCTGCCAGAAGCCGGATTAGCACCTGGGCCCGCGGCCCGACAGAATCCTTTTCGTGCCGTCCCCGCGTCTGCTCGCCGTGACCGCCCTCGTCGCCCTCGGCGGCCTGGCGGGGCTGATCAGTGCCGGTGACGAGGGTCCCGAGCCGGTGACCGCTGCCTCCGACGTGCGGGGCGGCCTGGTCAGCGACTCTCCCTCGACCGGTGTCGTCGCCGCCGAGAGCCGGCAGACCGGCACCCGCGCCTGGAGATTCGCGGCGGCCCGCGGCGAGGCCCCGGGGCTGGCGGCGTACGCCGGCGCGGTCTCGGCGGCCCCCGGCGACAAGGTGCCGCTCTACCTGCGCGGCAACGGTTCCGTCGACGTGCGGGCCTTCCGCCTGGGCTGGTACGGCGGCGCCGGCGCCCGGCAGGTGCAGCAGGCCTCCTACCTGGCCACGGCCCAGACCGGGGCGCCCGCCACCTGGCAGTCCACCGGGTCCCTCGACACCACCGGCTGGCCCGAGGGCGTCTACCTGATCCGGCTCGACCTGGGCCGGGCCAGCCGCTACCTCTCGCTGACCGTGACCGGCGCGAAGAGCACCGGCACCGAGGGCCGGGTGGTCGTGCTGACCTCACCGATGACCTGGGCGGCGGGCGAGTCCACGCAGAAGCACAAGGTCACGCTGAACCGGCCGCTGGCAACGGGTTACGGCTCGGGCGGGCTGCTCGCCGAGGCCGGGCTGCTCGCTCAGGTGGAGCGCACCGGTACCGAGGTGGTCTACCTGACCGACGCCGACCTGGCCGCCGATCCCGACCTGCTGACCGGGGCGACCGCGCTGCTGGTCGACGGTGACAGCCGGTTCTGGACGGCGAAGATGCGCACCTCGGTGCGCTCCGCCGTGGAGGCCGGCACGAATGTGGCCTATTTCGGCGCCGGTTCGGCCACGGCGAACGTGGTGCCCGACGCCACCGACCCGCGCACCTTCACAGCCGGCGGTAAACCCGTCGCCCTCGCCGCCAGGCTCACCGGTTCCGTCGCCACCTGCGCGGCCCAGGGCCGTACCGGTCTCACCGTGTCCGATGCCTCCTGGTGGGGCTTCGAGGGCGCAGAGATCGAGGACGGCGAGGTGCTGAAGGGCCTGGTCTCCGGCGATCTCGACCGGGCCGCCGCCCCGGCCGACGTGCAGGTGGTCGGCTCCACAACCCTGGCCTGCGGTGACACCCAGGCCACCAGCTACCTCGAACGCCCTTCCGGCGCCCGGGTGTTCACCGCCGGCACCCAGGCCTGGGCCTGCACGGTGACCGGCTCGTGCACCGACGCCCAGGGCAACGCGCTGAAGGTGGACAAGCGCGCCCAGACGGTGGCCGCACTGGTCACCCGCAACGTGGTCGAGGCCTTCGCCACCCCGGCCTAGAGCTCCGCGTCGTGGGCCAGGATCGCGATCTGCACCCGGTTGGTCAGGTCCAGCTTCGTCATCACTCGTGACACGTGCGCCTTCACGGTGGCCACGCTCATGAACAGCTCCTCGCCGATCTCCGCGTTCGACCGGCCGCGGGCCACGGCCACCGCCACCTCGCGCTCCCGCTCGCTCAGCACCTCCAGCCGGGTGCGGGCGGCGGCGCGACGCGTGCGCGCCGGCCGGTGCCCCGACGTGGTCGATCAGGCGGCGGGTGCGGTGCTCACGCCGCCACGGTAGGCAACCCGGACGGGCGGCCACCACGGCCGCCGGGCTACTCGGGTCCGGATCGGGTACCGACTTTCGTCTGACCGGACGAGCCGCAGGACGCGCGGATATCGGCCGCGAGACGGACGCGCGATGACGTGCCGGGACGGAAGGCTGTTCCCCGTGATCGAGATCGAGAACCTGACGAAGAGGTACGGCAGCCAGACGGCCGTCGCCGACGTCTCCTTCCGCTGCGAGACCGGCACGGTGACCGGCTTCCTCGGCCCGAACGGCGCCGGCAAGTCGACGACGATGCGGATCCTGTGCGGGCTGACCCCGGCCACCTCGGGCCGGGCCCTGATCGACGGCGTCCCCTACCGCAACCTGCCCAATCCCGGCCGTGCGGTGGGTGTTCTGCTGGACGCCTCCGCCCAGCACGCCGGCCGCACCGGTCGCGAGGTGCTCACCCTGGGCGCGCTGGTGCTCGGCCTGCCGACCGGGCGGGTCGGCCAGGTGCTGGACCTGGTCGGGCTGGACAAGAAGGCCGCCGACAAGCGGGTCGGCAACTACTCGCTGGGCATGCGCCAGCGTCTGGGCCTGGCCCACGCGCTGCTCGGCAACCCGGCCACGCTGGTGCTGGACGAGCCGGCCAACGGCCTGGACCCCGAGGGCATCTTCTGGATGCGCGGCCTGCTGCGGGAGTTCGCCGACCGGGGCGGCACGGTGCTGCTGTCTTCGCACCTGCTGCACGAGGTCGAGGCGGTCGCCGACCACCTGGTGGTGATCGGCAACGGCAAGATCGCGGCCGACGGCAGCAAGCAGGAACTGCTGGCCGGTGCGGGCACGCTGGTGCGGGCCGTGGAGGCCGACGCCCTGGCCGCGACGCTGCGCGCCGGTGGCGCCACCGTCACCGCAACAGCGGACGGCGCCCTGCTCGTCGACGCCGAGCCGCTGGTCGTGGGGCGCGCCGCCGCCGCGTCCGGGGCCGTCCTGACCGAACTGCGCACCGCCGACGGTGCCGGCCTGGAGGCACTGTTCCTCCAGCTCACGGCCACCGCCACCGCCGCCGCCCCGGCCGGTGCGATCAACTCCCCGATGGAGGTGGCGCGATGAGCGCCCAGACCGCCCAGACCGCCCTGCCCGCCTGGGCCGCCCCCGGCGCCACCCAGGACACCAAGATCGCCCGGCCCGGCATGCTGCTGCTGACCCGGATCGAGCTGCGCAAGATGGCCGACACCCGGGCCGGCCGCTGGCTGCTCATCATCACCGCCCTGGTGGCGGCGCTGATGATCGGCGCCATCGCGTTCTTCGGTGACGGTGACATCACCTGGCTGGACTACACGATGCTGGCCTTCCTGCCGATCGGCATCCTCGGGCCGGTGCTCGGGATCATGACGGTGACCAGCGAGTGGAGCCAGCGCACGGCACTGACCACGTTCACCCTGGTGCCTCAGCGCGGCAAGGTGATCGTCGCGAAGTTCCTGGCCGCGATGGTGCTGGCCACGCTGACCCTGGTGGTCATCCTGCCGGTCGGAGCCGTGGCCGCGGCGGTGGCCGGGTCGGCCGACCCGTGGAACGTGACCGCCGGGCTGGCCGCCCAGATGTGGCTGTTCCTGCTGATCCAGTTCGCCATCGGTGTCGGGTTCGGCCTGCTGTTCGCCAATACCCCGGTGGCCATCGTCAGCTTCTTCGCGTTGCCGATCGTGTTCACGCTGGTGGCCCAGATCCCCGCGCTCCAGTCCACGGGGGACTGGCTGGACATGAACGCGACTCTCGGGGTGCTGGGCAGCGGCGACCCGATCAGCGGCGAGGACTGGGCCAAGATCCTCACCTCGTCGCTGCTGTGGCTGGTTCTCCCGATCACGGTGGGCACGATCCGGACGCTGCGGCGCGAGGTGAAGTGATCCCTCTCCGGGCCGGTGACCGGAGGGGATCACCGGCCCGGATCACAGAACCACAGTCCCCGAACGGCATCTCATAGCTGGTTCACAGCGCGGATGCGGCCTGTCCCCATCGGGACGCCGAACCCTGGACCGCATGGCAGAAAACCAGGGGCAGACGATTGCGACGCCGGTGAACAACAACCAGCCGGCCGCCTCCCAGAACGATGCGCAGCAGCAGAACGCCCCGATGTGGGCCTCGCCGCAGCCCAGCCAGACCGAGCACCCCCAGACGCACACCCAGACGCAGGCTCAGCCGGTGGCTCCGGGGCAGTTCGACCAGACCGGCACCGCCCCCGCCGGGGCGTTCCAGCCGAACCCGGCCTTCGGCCAGCAGCCCGCCGGTCTGCCGGCCGGGTCCGGCGTCGTTCAGCAGCCCGTTCAGCCGCACGGCCAGCCGGGCCCCTACGCCACGAACCAGCCGCCGCTCACCTTCGAGGTGCCGCAGGAGCAGCTCGCCGGCGCTCCGGCGGCGCCCGCGGCCGGGGGCAACGCCTCGGGTGGCTTCGCCGAAAAACTGAAGACGCCGATGGCGGCCGCGATCATCGGGGGTGTGCTGCTGCTCGGCGTCGGCTTCGCCACCGGTTACGTGGTCGGCCACGACCAGGGCTCGTCGTCCACCTCCAGCAGCGACAGCCAGACCGGTTTCGGCGGCGGCATGGGCGGTTTCCCGGGGGGCCAGGGCCAGGGCGGCACCGGCCAGGGCCAGGGCGGGACCGGCACGAACCCGTTCGGCCAGAGCCAGGGCGGCACCGGAACCGGCCAGGGCCAGAGCGGCACCGGCACCAACCCGTTCAGCCAGGGACAGGGCCAGAGCGGTACCGGCCAGAGCCAGGACGGCACCACCGGCCAGAGCCAGGGCGGCACCACCACCGAGGACGGCTCGGACCTGACGCAGACCCAGTGACCGCGCGCGGCGTGACGTGCTCACCCCCGGGCGAGTACACGGCCCGGTACCGGCGGGACATCCCCTCCGGTGGCCCGAGAGGCACCAGGCCGTGTACTCGCTCGAAGGTTGTCGGCGCGCCGCTCACCACGTGCCGTCGAGACCACGGGTAGCTCACCGCACCGGCCGATCCTGCGGATCCGGACCGGCCGACGGACGAGGATCGTCCGCGCCGAAGGAGCATTCTGCCGCTCAGCCGCCCGTCCGGACAGGTGCACCCCCGCATACGGGGGCTTTCACCCGGCGCCCGGACCAAGCGCCTGAACAGGGCTTTTCAGTCGAGCAGCCGACGTGCCGCGGCCACGTCCAGCTCGCCCGTGGCCAGTGCCTGGAGCGTGGCCAGTCGCGCGCTCTCCTGTGCGTTCCCGGCCTTGTCCGCCTTCTCCGTCGGCGGTCCCTGTCGCAGGCCGAGCCTGCCCAGCAGATCGTCGAACCGGGCGCGCGCCGTGGGATAGCTCACCCCCAGATGCCGCTCCAGCTCCTTCATGTTGCCGCGCGAGGCCAGGAACACCCGCAGCACGTCCAGCTCGGACGGCTCCAGCGCGCAGAAGTCGCAGTGCTGGAAGTGCCCGCTGATGCCGGTGCCGCAGGCGTCGCAGCTCAGCTGGGTGACGTGCAGTTCCTCGGCGCAGACCGGGCACTGCTGGGGCGCCCGGTAGCCGTGGACAGAACCGGTGGGGCCGTGGCTCACGCGGGAACCTCGTCCCACACCTGGGTGCCGACCGTCACCGAGCTCATGACCGCCTCGACCGTGAGCAGGTGCCGCCCCGCGCCGACCACGCTCTCGCTGGTCTGGCCGTCCAGCGGCAGGGTGCTCACCGGCTGGTCGGGCAGCTGGAGCCGGCCCATCCGGTTGCTGCCCTGGATGCGCACGTCGCTGCCCTCCAGCAGGGTGAGCCGCGCCGACGAGGACTCGGCGTAGAGCCGCGACCCGCTCAGCGGTACGGCGCTCAGCTTGACCGACGACGACATCGCCTCGACGTCGACCCGGCCGCGCAGCTTGTCGCCCTTCAGCGAGCTCGCCACCACCCGGGCCCTCACCCCGCCGGTCAGCCCGCTCAGCTTGACCTCGGCGCCGGTGGCCTCCAGCTCGACCAGCAGATCCGGGTTCACCCGCACCACCAGCTGGTGGTCCTTCCAGGACCTGGCCCAGGTGAGGGTCTTGGGCAGGTCGCTGAAACTGAAGCTGCCGAACAGGTTTCCGGGCCGGTTCTGCCGGTCGGCGGGTTCGTCGAGCGGCCCGGTGCCCGACACCACCAGCGTGGTGCCCTCCTGGTGAACCCGGTGCGGCCCGGTCACGTACAGCTGCGCCACCGCGGGGTCGGCCACCACCTGCACGGCCCGGTACGAGCCCAGCACCCGGACGGCGCCGATCGTGCCGGTGATCGGCGGGGTGCCGCCGGCCTGGGCGGTGCGGGTGGGCGAGCCGAACGCCGGGGGCTCCACCGGGGAGGCCGCGGGCGCGGGGGCGGCGGGCTCGCCGGCCTCCCGGGCCTTCTGCTCCTCCATGGCCTTCATGGCCGCCTCCGGGGTCATTTCCCCCGAGGCGACGCTCCTGAGAATCGCTTCCAGTTCGTCACTCATGCGAATAGTGAAACTCAGACTTCGACAAATGTGAACCCTGACTTTCCACTCTGGCGACCATCGGGGGGATCCCTGGGGATGCGGAATCCGGCAGAGCGGGAAGAGTGGTGGCCAACGGACGCCGCTCGCGGTGGTTCGTCATCGTTGTCGCCTACGTTGGGAGAGCTGCCATGAGCGCCACCGACAAGATCAAGAACACCGGACAGAGCGTGGCCGGCAAGGTCAAGGAGGCCGTCGGCCACAGCAAGGGCGACGAGCGCCTGGAGAACGAGGGCCGCGCCGACCAGGCCTCTGCCGACGTGAAGCAGGCCGGCGAGAACGTGAAGGACGCCTTCAAGCGCTGATCGGCTCGTAGGCCGTTAGGGCACAGGGTGCCAAAATGGCTTGGCGTCCTGCCTCGGAGGGGGATCAGGCAGGACGCCAAGCGCTTTCTTGCGAGAACCGGTGCAGTCGCGGCGCGGCGTCTGGGGGGAGGACGCGATGCGCGCGTAGTCATTGCACCGGCAACAGCCATGGTGCCACCGAGTCATTGCGCCGTCAACTAATAACGGTAAGCTGGACCGGGTGCACGAAGACTGGCTGACCGACACCGAGCAGGCCGCCTGGCGCGCCTACCTGGACAGTACGCGGATGCTCTTCGCGGCCCTGGACCGGCAGCTCGCGGCCGACTCCGACCTCACCTTCACCGACTACGACATCCTGGTGCGGCTCTCCGAGTCGCCCGGCGGCCGGTTGCGCATGCGTGAACTGGCCGACGTCACGCTCTCCACCCGCAGCGGGGTGACCCGCGCGGTCACCCGGGCCGAACAGGCCGGCTGGGTGCGCCGGGTGGAGTGCGAGGAGGACCGGCGGGGCATGAACGCCGAGCTGACCGAGGCCGGCCGGGCCAAACTGGCGTCCAGCGCCCCGGGGCACGTGCGGGCCGTGCGGGAGATGCTCATCGAGCAGCTGACCCCGGAGCAGCTCGGGCAGCTCACCGAGATCGGCCGGCGGGTGCAGGAGAAGATTCAGGTCAGGTAGGGAACGGGGGTTTTCGTCGTCCACAATTTGATCGCCGTGCCGGGTCAAGCGGGCTCACCCGTTCGCCGATGCCGAGGCCATGAGTCCCTCCGCCGCTCTGCTCGAACGCCTCCTCGGGATCGCCGAGGGGGTCGCCGCTTTCGGTGATCAGCTGGACGGCCCGACCGGCCCCCGGCTGTCCGTGGCCGCGCGCGAGGTGGTGGACATGTACTGGGCGGAGATGCGCAACTACCCGGTGAACGCGCGCGACTGGCGGGACGAGATGTTCGTGCTGCTGCTGAACACCCGCCCCGCCGTGATCGGTTAGGGGTTCACCCCGACCGGCGAACGGGACTCGGCCGGCCGCGCCGCGAGATGGTCTGCCACGGTGACGGATTCGTAGCGCACGGACTCTTCCGCGTCGGCGCAGCCGGGCAGCACCGAGATCACCGCGTCGGCGTTGCCGTCGTGGAAGAACGCGGCCGAGCGGCGGCGCACCAGCCGGCCCTCACCGTCGGTGGGCGGGAGCACGCGGTGCGGCGCGGAGATCCAGCGGTCGTTCGTCCAGCGGGCCAGCAGGTCGCCGAGATTGACCAGAAGCGCACCGGGTGAAGGGATCACGTCTTCCCAGACGCCCTCGCCGTGCAGCATCTGGAGACCCCGCACCTCCGGATCGGCCCACAGCACCGTGACGATGCCGCGGTCGGTGTGCGCACCCGCGCCCACCGGCCCCGAGGCCGGCGGGATCTCGGCCGTCGGGACGCGATAGTTGTTCAGGCGCAGCACTTCCAGGGAGTGGTCCTGGTAACCGGCGAAGAACTGCTGGTCCAGGCCGAGGGCCACGGCCATCACCGCGGTGATCTCGCGGCTCACCCGGGCGGCCTGCTCGAACCAGGCCGTCACGCCCGGTTCGAAGCTCTCCGGGCGCAGCGGCCACAGATTCGGCGCGTACTGGAGCTCGTCCAGACCGAGACCGGGGAAGTCCTCGGTGCTGCGGCCCACGTTGAACGCCTCGAACAGCTCGGTGGGAGAACCGGTGTCGGCACCCAGGCCGATCCGCTCGGCGAGGGGCGGCGTGTAGCCGCGGTTGAACTCCGGTGACGCCGGGCGCAGCGCCTTCTTCTGCCACATCGGCAGATTGAAGAACCCGTCCATGGCGGCGGTCAGCCCGGTCTGCACCTCGTCGGGGATGCCGTGCCCGGTCACCTGGAAGAAACCGGTGGTGGACGCCGCCCGGTCGAGATCCGCGGCCACCCGGGCGCGGTCGGCGGGTGAGCCCTCGCGGAACGCGGACAGGTCGATCGTCGGGATGGCCGGCTGACCGTCACGCGTGTGGGCTGTGTTCATGCGGCTGATCTTCCCCTCCGTCTCGTCGGCGTGCTCGTCGAGCCTCTCGACGGTACGGGCAGGCGATGAACACGGCGTTACGGCGCGCCGTCCCGGATTTCACTCCCGTTGCCTGCTGTTCAGCCGGGTCGCGCGGGCCTGCCCGGATGTCCCGCCGTAACCGATCAGATCGTGTAGCTCCAGGCTGCCGGGGCGGGACGGCGGGCGGTGCGCCACGCGTTCAGGGTGCCGGTGGCGGCGACCAGCCAGCCGGTGAGCAGCCCGGTGTAGAGCGCCACCGCCAGCCAGCCCAGGGCGTCCGCACCGGTGACCGCGCACAGGCCGGCCGCGCCGGTGGCGCAGGTGCCCACCGGAAAGGTGAAGGCCCACCAGGTCGGGGCGAACGGCAGGCCGGTGGCCGAGCGGGCGGTGTGCACGGTCAGGGCCAGCGCGAGCGCGCCCCACAGCAGGGCGAAACCCAGCACGGGCAGGCCGTAGACGAGACCGAACGCGCGCAGGGCGGCGCCGTACGGCCCTTCGACGGTCGTGGCCTGCCGGCCGATCGCGTTCGCCGCGGTGACCGACTGGCCGAGCGGGCCCAGAGCGATCCACAGGGTCGGCACCAGCCGGGCCGGGGGCAGGCCGTGCTGCGCCAGGCGGGTCCACAGCTGGGTGATCAGCACCAGCGAGCTGACCAGGCTGATGCCGAACATGCCGTACAGCGCCAGCAGCAGGGTGAGCCGGGGCTGGCCGGCCGGGGTGTGCGGGAGCAGGGCCGCGCCGGTGGTCGCGGAGACCATCGGCGCGACCAGCGGCATCAGCCAGCCGCCGAACGCCGCGTCCGGCTGCCGCGCGGCCTCGCCGAGGCCGCCGGTGAAGTGCCGATAGGGGACGGCGAACGCGCTGACCAGGCCCATCGCGGTGCCGGTTCCCCAGAGTGTCCAGGCGATCGCCACGGCGGCGGTGCGGCCGATCAGGCCGTCGCCGACCAGCAGCGTGCCGGCACCGACGGTGAGCACGGCCATCGGCGGGGCACCGTAGAAGTGCACCATGACCGGGTGCTGGTGGTGCGACCGGGCCAGGGGGCGCAGCCGGATCCACTGGGCCGCGGTGGCGCCGCCGACGACCACCAGGAGCGCGGTGGCCAGCAGCCAGGCCGCGACGGCGAAGTCGTGCACACCCGCGCTGCCGGGCAGCCCGAACGGCAGGGCGGTGGCGGCCGTGGCGACGATGCCGGTGCCCATCACGGCGGCGAACCAGTTGGGCGCCACCGAGGCGACGAGGCCGGGCGGGACGGCCCGGGGACGCACGGGAACGGGGGTTACGACAGGTTCGGCATCGATCACGGTCACCTGGCCGAGTCTGCTCCGGTGCCGGGCCGGGTGGAACGCCTGTCGCCCCTGGCGGGTCACAAGGTCGAGTTGTGACCACCTACTGCCGGGCTCAGGGTCGTACCGCGCTCGTAGTAGCCCCAGGTGTCGATGTCTGGACGATGTGCCGGGGCGCCAAGATCACGATCCTTCTGGGAGAGCCGGACGTGCGCAGTGCCGCCGCGTCCACCGGCGTCCGTGATCCCGTCCGAGGGGGCAGATCTGCCATGTCCGCACTAGCCCGATGGTGCTATCAGCACCGGTACGTCGTCTTCGCTTTCTGGGCGGCACTTCTCATTGCCCTAGGCGTCGCCACGGCGGCGCGCGGCACCTCGTACTCGGACGAGTTCAGTCTGCCCGGCACCGAATCGTCCAAGGCCCTGGAGCTTCTCGAGCAGAGCAGCCCGGACCAGGCCGGTGACACCGCCCAGCTGGTGATCCACGCGGAGCGTGGAACGATCACCGATTCCGCTGTCCGGCAACGGGTCACGCCGATGCTCGCCGAGGTGGCCCAGCTGCCGCACGTGGCGTCGGTGACCAGCCCCTACGACGAGGCCGGGGCCACGCAGGTGAGCCAGGACGGCTCGATCGCGTTCGCCACCGTGCAGTTCGACGACCTGGCCCAGAACATCGCGATCGAGGACGTCGAGAAGGTCGTCGACACCGCCCAGGAGGCGGACGGTTCCGGCGTGCAGATCGAGCTCGGTGGGCAGATCATCACCAACGCCACCCAGGAACCGCCGGGCGGCAGTGAGGCCATCGGTGTGATCGCCGCCGCGATCATCCTTTTCATCGCCTTCGGCTCGCTGTTCGCCAGCCTGATGCCGATCATGGTGGCGCTGTTCGGCGTGGGCGTGGGCATCATGGCCATCGGCCAGCTCTCGTTCGCGATGTCGCTGTCGCAGATCGCCCCCACGCTGGCCGCGCTGATCGGCCTCGGGGTCGGCATCGACTACGCGCTGTTCATCGTCACCCGTTACCGCAACAACCTGAAATCCGGTATCGCGCCGGAGGAATCGGCGATCCGGGCGCTCAACACCTCGGGCCGCGCGGTGCTCTTCGCCGGTGGCACGGTGGTGATCGCCCTGCTCGGTCTGCTGGTGCTGAACGTGAGCTTCCTGGCCGGCATGGGGATCGGTGCCGCCATCACGGTGCTGGCCACCGTGGCCGCCGCGATCACCCTGCTGCCGGCCGCGCTCGGGGTGCTCGGCATCCGCCTGCTCAGCCGTCGCGAGCGCCGCAGGCTGCTGGAGGAGGGCCCTTCCACCAGCCACGCCCAGCAGGGTTTCTGGGGCCGCTGGGCCAACCGGATCGCCCGTCGCAAGGCGCTTTTCGGTCTGGTCGCGACCGCCCTGATCGTGGTGCTGTCGCTGCCCACCCTGTCGCTGCGGCTGGGCCTGTCCGACTCCGGCAACGACCCGGAGGCCAGCACCACCCGGCAGGCCTACGACCTGCTGGCCGAGGGCTTCGGCCCGGGCTCGAACGGCCCGCTGCTGCTGGTGGCCGAGCTCGGCTCGGACTCCGACGCGCAGGCGCTGAACACCCTGGCCGGCACGCTCCAGAGCACCCCCGGCGTGGCCGCGGTGTCGGCCGCCCCGGTCCAGCCCGGTGCCACGCTCGGCATCATCCAGGTGATCCCGACCAGCTCGCCGCAGGACGAGGACACCAGCGAGCTGATCAACCGGCTGCGGGACGACGTGATCCCGCCGGCCGAGAACGGCACCTCGATGCAGGTCTACGTGGGTGGCTCCACCGCCATCTTCGACGACTTCGCCGACGTCCTCACCAGCAAGCTGCCGCTGTTCATCGGGGTGATCATCGGGCTCGGCTTCCTGCTGCTCCTGGTCGCCTTCCGCAGCGTGGTGGTGCCGCTGACGGCCGCGCTGATGAACCTGATCGCGGCCGCCGCCTCGTTCGGCGTGATCGTGGCGGTGTTCCAGTGGGGCTGGGGCTCGGAGGCGATCAACGCCGGGTCGGGCGGCCCGGTCGAGGCCTTCCTGCCGGTGATCATGCTGGCCATCCTGTTCGGTCTGTCGATGGACTACCAGGTGTTCCTGGTCAGCCGGATGCACGAGGAGTGGCACCACACCAGGGACAACGCCCGGGCGGTTACCGTGGGCCAGGCCGAGACCGGCCGGGTGATCACGGCGGCGGCGCTGATCATGATCTTCGTCTTCGCGGCCTTCATCCTGGAGGGCCAGCGGGTGATCGCGGAGTTCGGGGTCGGCCTGGCCGCGGCGGTGGCGATCGACGCCTTCATCATCCGCACGGTGCTGGTGCCGGCCGTGATGCACGGCCTCGGCAACGCCAACTGGTGGCTGCCGGGCTGGCTGGACCGGATCCTGCCGCACCTGTCGGTCGACCCGGCCGACGAGCCGCTGCCGGCGCCCGCGGGCGACGAGCCTCCGGCCGCCGAACTGGTGTCACAGCGATGAACCCCGCCTAGAGTGCTGTGATGCGGATGTCCGAACGGACCCGGCCGAAGGCCGTCGGTCACCACCAGGTGAATCCCTGGGTGGCCGACGGCCTTCTGGCCCTGCTGCTCCTCGGCCTGGCCACGATGATCTGCCTGAAGATGGCCGACGAGGTGCCGGTCGCCGGCACCCCCGGCTTCCTGCTGGCGCAGGTGGGGATCTTCGTCGTCCTGATGTTCCGGTCGCACGCACCCTGCACCGTGCTCTGCCTGACCACCCTGGGCTGTGCCGGGCTGATGTGGCAGCTGGACGGCGTGGGCGGGCCGCTGATCATCGCCCCGGCGGCGGCGATCGTGGTGGTCGCCGCCCGGGGCGACCGGCGGGCCACGATCCTCTGGTGGGGTGTGGCCAGCGGGATCATCGTCGTCACCGAGTCACTGGTCACCAGCAGTGTTTTCCAGGCCAGTCAGATCGGGATCCTGGTCTGGCTCGGCTTCTTCGCGGCCGCCGGTGAGGCGGTGCAGAGCAAGAAGGCTTATGTGGCGGCGATCGAGGAGCGGGCCCACCGGGCCGAGCACACCCGTGAGGAGGAGGCACGCCGCCGGGTGGCCGAGGAGCGCCTGCGGATCGCCCAGGAGCTGCACGACGTGGTGGCCCACCACATCGCCGTCATCCACGTGCAGGCCCAGGTGGCCGAGCACCTGGTCACCGAGAAACCGGCCGAGGCGGTCGAGGCGCTGAAGCACGTGCGGCGCTCCAGCCGCACCGTGCTGGACGAGCTGACCGGCCTGCTCAATGTGCTGCGTCAGCCGGGCGACACGAAGACCCCGATCGAGCCGGCTGCCGGCGTGGACGACCTGCCCGAGCTGATCCACTCGTTCGAGTCGTCCGGGCTGCGGGTGAGCTGGACCATCCGGGGCGAGCGCCGGCCGCTGCCCCCGGCCGTCGGGCTGGTCGCCTACCGGCTGGTGCAGGAGGGCCTGACCAACGCGCACAAGCACGGCTCCGGCTCGGCCACCCTCGACGTCCGGTTCGTCGCCGAGGCGGTGCGGATCGACATCGGCAACGCCAACGGGGTGGTCGCCACGGCCGGTTCCGCACCGGACGACGAGGAATCCCTGCTGGGTGGCTACGGGCTGATCGGCATGCGGGAGCGGGCCCTGGCGGTGGGCGGCAGCCTGCGCGCGGGCCCGGAGGCCGACGGCACCTGGCGGGTGCGGGCCACACTGCCCGCCCGCGCCGAGCCGGTTCCCGCACCGGAGCCCGAGGTCGAGCCGGACGACGAGCCGGAGAAGGTCTCCGGTGCCACCGTGGCGGCCCTGGCCTGCGCCGTCGATCTGAAAGGGCTGCCCGCCCGTCTGGCCGGTGCCGCCGAGGCGCACAAACCGCAACCGAACCGGGGTATCGCCCGGGAAAGCGTGTGATGACGAACCAGAAGACCCGTGTGCTGCTGGCCGACGACCAGGCCCTGATCCGGGCCGGGTTCCGGGTGCTGATCGACTCCGCCTCCGACCTGGAGGTGGTGGGTGAGGCCGGCACCGGTCGGCAGGCGGTCGAGATGGTGCGCGCCACCCGCGCCGACGTGGTCGTGATGGACATCCGGATGCCCGATCTCGACGGTCTCGAGGCGACCCGGCTGATCTGCGCCGACGACGACCTCGCCGGGGTCAGGGTGCTGGTGGTGACCACCTTCGAGATCGACGAGTACGTGCTGGCCGCGCTGCGGGCCGGGGCCAGCGGGTTCGTCGGCAAGGGTGTGGAGGCGGACGAGTTGCTCACCGCCATCCGCACCGTGGCCACCGGTGACGCGCTGCTGTCGCCCCGGGCCACGCGCGGCCTGATCACCGAGTTCCTGGCTCAGCCGAGCAGTGTGAACCCGCCCACGCCGGAACAGTTCTCGGCCCTGACCGAGCGTGAGCGCGAGGTGGCCACGCTGGTCGCGCTCGGGCTGTCGAACGACGAGATCGCCGAGCGGCTCTTCGTCAGCCCGCTCACCGCGAAGACCCACGTGAACCGGGCGATGACCAAGGTCGGTGCCCGGGACCGGGCGCAGCTGGTGGTGGCGGCCTACCAGAGCGGGCTGGTCAGCCCGGCTCCGGAGGCGCGGCCCTGAGCACCGGTCACGGGGTGACGGTGACACCCTTCCAGAACGCCACGCGGTCTTTGATCTGCGCCGCGGCCTGCTTCGGCTCGGGGTAATACCAGACGGCGTCGGTGTTCTCGGTGCCGTCGACCGTGACCGAGTAGTACGACGCGGTGCCCTTCCACGGGCAGACGGTGTGCGTGTCGCTGGCGCCGATCAGGTCCTGGCGCAGTGACGAGGCCGGGAAGTAGGCGTTGCCCTCGACCTCGACGATGTCGTCGGACTCCGCGATCACGGTGCCGTTCCAGATGGCGCGCATTCGGTGATTCCTCTCCGGCTGATGCGTGAAATCAGATCCCCTTCGAGAACAGGGCTGCCAAGCGAGCTATTTCTGCTTAAGGTTCTGGGGTGCGATGGACCGGTTCGGCCCGTTTGATCCGGATCAGTGCTGCGGCGCTGCGCCGGGGGGCAGCTGTGTCTGCCTTCCTGCTCGGCGTCACGGTCGTCTTCATGATGTCCGGGTCCACCGCGGCGCAGCCCAGAACTCTGGCCGACAGCACCGGGCCCACGCCGTCCACCAGCACCGATGCCGACGCGTACCCCACCGGCAGCATGTCGCCCTGGCCGTTCGCGGGCACCCCCACAGCGAGCGGCACACCGGTCCTGCCCCTGCCGAGCGGCTCGTCGAGCCCGTCGTCGGGGGCCTACGGCATCTCCGGCACCAACCAGCTCACCTCGTCGGGCATCCCGCAGCGCGCCTACCAGGCCTACCAGTCGGCGGCCGGGCAACTGGCCGGCACCGACCCGACATGCCGGATCCACTGGTCGCTGATCGCCGGGATCGGCCGGGTGGAGAGCAATCACGGCCGCTACGGCGGTTCCACCGTGTCGGCGAGCGGCGTGGTCACCCCGTCGATCCTCGGGGTGCGGCTGGACGGCTCCACTCCCGGCACCGCCCGGATCAGCGACTCCGACAACGGGGTGTACGACGGCGACACGGTCACCGACCGCGCCGTCGGCCCGATGCAGTTCCTGCCCGGCACCTGGAAGGCCTACGGCGAGGGCAACCCGCAGAACATCGACAACGCCGCCTTGGCCGCCGGCCGCTACCTCTGCGCCGGTGACGCCGACCTGAGCACGCGCTCCGGCCAGGAGCGGGCCGTCTACCGCTACAACCACAGCAACAGCTACGTGAGCCTGGTGCTGTCGCTCGCCACCGCCTACGCCACCGGTCAGCCACAGCAGGTGCCCGCTCCCGACCCGGAGCCCAACCCGTCGCCCACCGACACCGAGCCGCCCGGCACCGCCCCTGGCCCGCCGCCGGCGCTGCCCGACCCGCCGAAGGCCGCTCCGACGTCCGACCCGACGAAGTCGTCCACGCCGACCAAGACGTCGAAGCCCACCAAGACGTCCACACCGGCCAGGACGCCCACGCCGACCAGGCCCTCGAAGCCGACCAAGAGCCCCAGCCCCGCCCCGACCAAGACCACGAGCCCGACCCCGACGAAGAGCCCCACCCCGACGAAGAGCCCCGCCCCGACCAAGAGCCCGACGCCGACGAAGAGCCCGACACCCACGGACGACGGAACACCCACCCCGACGCCCACCGACTCCTGCCCCACCGTGACGCCCACACCCACGGCGACCCCGACCAGCACGCCCAAGCCCACCCCCACCACGACGCCCACCCCCACGCCCACCGGCACGCCGTGCGGGGCGGAGGAGACGGTGACGCAGGCGCCGACCGACGGTGCGAGCCCGACGGGCACCCCCACCGCGACGAAGGACACGCCCTAGGCGTCTCCCGTTCGCCGGGCTCAGGACCCGGCCGGGGACGGGTTCTCCGCTCCGGCCGCGGGTGGCTGGCTGACCGGGCAGTGGTAGCCCGCGGGCGGTGCCGCCGGGGCGTCGTCCCGGATGCCGCGCCAGGCGATCAGGGCGCTCAGCGTGACCAGCCCGGCGCAGCACAGCATCGCCGCGCGGAAGCCGCCGGCCAGGGCCTGCGGATCGCTGAAATCGTCACCGGACAGGCCCATCACGAGCGGTAGCACGGCCACCGAGAGCAGGCCGGCGGTGCGGGCGACGGCGTTGTTCACACCCGAGGCCACCCCGGCGTGCCGGTCGTCGGCCGCGGCCAGCACGGTGGCGGTGAGCGGGGCCACGGTCAGGGTCAGCCCCAGGCCGAACACCAGCACGGCTGGCAGTACGTGGGTGAAATAGCCTGCCGCGGAATTGATCCGGAGCATCAGCAGGAGCCCGGCGGCCATCGTCAGCGGCCCCAGCGTCATCGGCCGCCGGGGCCCGATCCGGGCGGCCAGGGCTCCGGCGCGCGCCGAGAACGTGAGCATCAGCACGGTCAGCGGCAGGGTGGCGGCGCCGGCCGCCAGCGGGCTCAGTCCCATCACCACCTGGAGCACGATCGCGAGCAGGAAGAACACCCCGGAGATCGCGGCGTAGAGCGCCAGCGTGACCAGGTTCGTGGCGGTGAACCGGGCCGAGGCGAAGAGGTCGAGCGGCACCAGCGGGTGGTCGCTGCGGCGCTCGGTCACGACGAAGAGCAGCAACCCGAGGACGCCGACGATCGCCGCCACCGCGACCTCCGGCCCCGGATCGCCCGCCGCCGCGATCAGCGCGTAGGTCACCCCGCCCAGACCGACGGCACCGGTGAGGGCGCCGGTCAGGTCGAGCTGCCGGGGGGCCGTCACGTCGAGCGATTCCGGCACGTGACGCAGGGCCAGCAGAACCACGAAAACCGTGAGTGGCAGGTTGATCAGGAACGCCCAGCGCCAGGACTGCTCGAGCAGGGCCCCACCCAGCAGTGGCCCGGCGGCGGACGCCACGCCGCCCAGGCCGGACCAGGCGCCGATCGCCCGGGAGCGGTCGTCCGGGTGGAACGACGCCGAGATCATCGCCAGGCTGCCCGGTGTCAGCAGGGCCCCGCCGACCCCCTGGAGTGCCCGGGCCAGCACCAGGGTCTCGAGGTTCGGGGCCAGACCGCACAGCAGCGAGGCGACCCCGAACCAGGTCACCCCGAGCACGAAGACCCGCCGCCGGCCGAACCGGTCGCCGAGTGATCCGCCGAGCAGGATCAGCGCGGCCAGGGTCAGCGCGTAGCCGTTCACCGTCCACTGGAGGCCGGACACCCCGGCGTCCAGGTCGCGGCCGATCGTGGGCAGCGCCACGTTGACCACCGTGGCGTCGAGGCTCACCACAGCACTTCCCAGGACGGCGGCGGTCAGGACCCATCGGCCGGGGGCCGAGGAGAGCCGGAGCCGTGCGTCGTCCCCCATAGGTGCACTTGGTTCACCGAGACCGAACATGTCACCGAGACTGCCCGAACCGTAACGCGCCGTCGAGCCTAGAGTGCTGATCATGGGAAGGCGGCATCGAACGGAAACCTGCGAAACCCTTGCGCCGTCTACCGTGAGTGATGAATGAATAGCCTGATAGCTGTGACGTCGCTGTTAGTAACGAATTGATCTCGACGTGTTGCCCTGGTTGTCCGGGTCATGACGGCGGATTCCGCCGCCGTTCATCTTCCGGTCAGCCTGTCGCCGTCCTGATCACCCGGTGCAGCGAACCTGCTGCGTGTCACCGTGTGTTCCGTTGAACCACACGGGGATACATGTGCCTGAGGAGGCAGAAACACGTGAAGAAGGTCATGCGCGGTGTGGGTGCGAGTGTGGCGGTGGGCGCGATCGTGGCCCTGGCTGCCTGTGCGCCGCCGAGTGACGACGACAGCGCGGTCGGCGAGGGTGGCGTCTCCGCCTCCTCCGCCACGTCGGCCGAGGAGTTCGGCGGCATGGACGCCCTGATCGCCGCGGCCAAGGAGGAGGGCGAGCTGAACGTCATCGCCCTGCCCGACAACTGGGCGAACTACGGCGAGATCAAGGCCGCCTTCACCGAGAAGTACGGCATCAAGATCACGACCGACCAGCCGGACGGCGCCAGCCAGGACGAGATCAACTCGGTGAAGACCGAGAAGGGCCGCAGCACCGCGCCCGACGTGCTCGACATGGGCTCGGCCGTCACCCTGGCCAACACCGACCTGTACGCCGCCTACAAGGTGGCCACCTGGGACGACATCCCGGACGCCCAGAAGGAGTCGACCGGCCTGTGGGTCAACGACTACGGCGGCTACATGTCGATCGGTTACGACTCCAGCAAGTTCAACTCGGTCACCGCGCTGAAAGACCTGCTGGGCTCGGACTTCAAGAACTCGGTGGCGCTGAACGGCGACCCGACGCAGGCCGGCGCCGCGTTCTCCGGCGTGGTCGCGGCCTCGCTGGGCAACGGTGGCTCCGCCGACGACATCAGCAAGGGCGTCGACTTCTTCAAGGAGCTGAAGGACTCCGGCAACTTCGTGCCGGTGCAGTCCTCCCCGGCCACCATCAAGAGCGGTGAGACCCCGGTCGCCCTCGACTGGGACTACAACAACGCCGCCGCGGTGAGCGAGAACAAGAACTGGAAGACCGTGGTGCCCGAGGGCGCCGTGGTCGGCAGCTACTACAACCAGGCCATCAACGCCGACGCCCCGCACCCGGCCGCCGCGCGGCTGTGGCAGGAGTTCCTGTTCTCCGACGAGGGGCAGAACCTGTTCCTCGGCGGTGGCGCCCGCCCGGTGCGCATGGACGCGATGACCGACGCCGGCACCATCGACGCGGACCTCGCCGCCAAGCTTCCCGAGGTGCCGGGCGAGCCGGTGTTCCTGACCACGGAGCAGACCGAGGCCGCCACGAAGTACCTCACCGAGAACTGGGCCAAGGCGATCGGCTGACCTTGTGACATCCGTTCCCGTCACACCTGAGGCGGGCGAAACCGCCGCCCGGTCCACCCGGACCGGGCGGCGGGTCCCGCTCAGCTGGCTCGGCGTGGTGCCCTTCCTGGCCTACGTCGGGCTCTTCCTGATCCTGCCCACCGTGCTCGTGGTGGTGCAGGCGTTCGGCACCCCCGAGGGGCAGCCCACCCTGGCCAACGTCAAGGCACTCGGCGAGAGCTACGTGCTGGAGGCGTTCTGGCGCAGCATCCTGCTCTCGCTCAGCACCGCCGCGATCGGCGCCGTGTTCGGCGCGGTCCTGGCGTACCTCGTGGTGAGCGGCCCGGCCGACGGCATCGTCCGCCGCACGGTCACCGCGGCCGCCGGTGTGCTGGCCCAGTTCGGCGGCGTCACCCTGGCTTTCGCGTTCATGGTGAGTGTGGGCAACCAGGGCCTGATCACCCTGATGCTCCAGGGCACCGGCCTGGACGTGAGCGGCGGCTGGCTGTACCGGCTGTCCGGCCTGATCGTGGTGTACCTGTACTTCCAGATCCCGCTGATGGTGCTGGTCTTCCTGCCCGCCCTGGACGGCGTCAAGCCGCAGTGGCGGGAGGCCACCGAGAGCCTCGGCGGTGGCACCTGGGCCTACTGGCGCCACGTCGGTGTGCCGCTGCTGACACCGCCCTTCCTCGGGGCGTTCCTGCTGCTGTTCGCCAACGCGTTCGCCGCCTACGCCACCGCCGCGGCCCTGATCGGCCAGGGCGGCATCATCATCCCGCTCCAGATCCGCACCGCCATGACCAGTGAGACCGTGCTCGGCCAGGAGAACGTGGCCAAGGCCCTGGCGCTGGGCATGGTGGTCGTGGTGGGCGTGGCGATGGCGCTCTACTCCTGGATGCAGCGGAGGTCCGCGCGATGGCTGCGGTGACGACGGAACTCACCGGGCAGGCCCCGGCGGCCCGGCCCGAACGCGGTCGGCACGCCCGCACCGCCCGCCGGGCCCGGGTGCTCAGAGGTCTGCTGCTGGTGCCCTTCGCGGCGTTCTTCGCCGTGCCGCTGCTGGCCCTGCTGGAGTTCAGCACCCGGTCCACCGACCTGTCCGGCCCGCGCACGCTGGACTACTGGCGGGCGATCGGCGACAACCCGGATCTGCTCACCGCACTGCGGGACTCGCTGCTGCTGGCACTGGTCACCTCGGTGCTGGCACTGGCGCTGCTGGTGCCGACCATGGTCTGGGTGCGGCTGCGGCTGCCGAAGATGCACCGCGTGGTGGAGTTCCTCTGCCTGCTGCCGCTGACCATCCCGGCGCTGGTGCTGGTGGTCGGTCTGGGCCCGATCTACCTGTGGATCGCCTACTTCACCCCGGAGGCGTACGACTCCTCGCCGCTGGTGCTGGTTTTCGCCTACGTCGTGCTGGTGATGCCGTACATGTACCGGGCGCTGGACGCCGGTCTGAGCGCGATCGACGTGCGCACCCTGAGCGAGGCCGCCCGCAGTCTGGGGGCCGGCTGGTTCACCGTGATGGTGCGGGTGATCCTGCCCAACACGCTCTCCGCCGTGCTGAACGCGTCGCTGTTGTCGGTGGCCCTGGTGCTCGGTGAGTTCACCGTGGCCTCGCTGCTCAACTACGACAACCTCCAGGTGGCGATCAACCTTCAGGCCCAGGCCAGCGTCGGGGTGTCGGTCGCGCTGGCCGCCGCCTCGCTGATGTTCGTGTTCGTGCTGCTGTTCGCGCTGTCGTTCGTCGGCCGCCGCCGGCCGGCCCGCGTGACCGCTGAGGAGAAGTGACGTGACGGAAACTGTTGCCCCGACCGAGATCCCGGGCGGTTCCCGGGCCGGGGTCGAAGTCCGGCTGGAGGGTCTGCGCCGTAGCTACGGCGCGGTGACCGCCCTGGACGGCCTCGACCTCACCATCGAGCCGGGTGAGTTCGTCGCCCTGCTCGGCCCCTCCGGCTGCGGAAAGACCACCGCCCTGCGGCTTCTCGCCGGTCTGGAAGACGCGGACGGCGGACGGGTGGTGGTCGGTGGCCGCGACGTCACCGGGCTGCCCACCAACAAGCGCGACATGGGCATGGTGTTCCAGGCCTACTCGCTGTTCCCGCACATGACGGCCCGGCAGAACGTGGCCTTCGGGCTGCGGCTGCGCAAGGTCGGCGAGGCCGAGCGCAACCGGCGGGCCGGCGAGATGCTGGAGCTGGTCGGGCTTTCGGCGCAGGCCGACCGCTACGCCCACCAGATGTCCGGCGGTCAGCAGCAGCGGGTGGCCCTGGCCCGGGCCCTGGCGATCCGCCCCACCGTGCTGCTGCTCGACGAGCCGCTCTCCGCCCTGGACGCCAAGGTGCGCGCCAGCCTGCGCGACGAGATCCGGCGCGTGCAGCTGGAGGTCGGCATCACCACCCTCTTCGTCACCCACGACCAGGAGGAGGCGCTCGCCGTCGCCGACCGGGTCGGGGTGATGAACGCCGGCCGGCTGGAGCAGCTCGGTGCGCCCACCGAGGTGTACAGCCGCCCCGCCACCCCGTTCGTGGCCGAGTTCGTCGGGCTCTCGAACCGGCTCCCGGCCACCGTGAAGGGTTCGGCGGCGGACGTTCTCGGCATCTCGCTGCCGACGGTCGCCTCGTCGGTGCCGGACGGCGCGGGGTTCGCCCTGGTGCGCCCGGAGGCCGTCGACCTGGTCCCGGCCCCGAGCGCCGACGGGGATCCGCTGGTCGGGCAGGTGATCGCGGTGTCGTTCCTCGGCGCGGTCAGCCGGATCACCGTGGATCTGGGGCAGCACGGCAAGGTGCTCGCCCAGATGCCGACCTCGCAGGCCGGCGGGTTCGGTGCGGGCAGCCTGGCCCGGGTGACCTTCCGGCCCGACCCGGTGCTGGTGGTGGCCGGGTAGGACCCGGCCTGGTACGGATCGGCCCCGCAGGCCGGCCGGCGTCTAGAAGAAGGCCTGTACGGCCAGCTGCACGGCGAGTCCCAGCCCGGCCAGGGCGATCAGCACGCGCAGGGGCCCGGCCGGGGCGTGGCGCAGCACCAGCGGGCCGATCCGGCCGCCGATCAGGAAACCCACGGCGAGCGGCACGCAGTGCAGCCAGTCCACCGGGCCGAAGAGGGTGAACCAGACCGCCGCGACCAGGTTCGCGGCGGTCAGCACCGTGGTGCGCACGGCACTGGCCCGGGCCAGGCCGAGCGGGGTCAGGGCGAGCAGGAGGGCCACCAGCATCACGCCCGCGGCGGCGCCGAAGTAGCCGCTGTAGATGCCGACGAAAAACGTGCTGACCAGCAGCACCCGAGACGGCGTGATCAGCGGTGGGTGCGGGTCGAGATCGGCTGCGGTGTGCGGGATCCGGCCGGCCGGGAGGTCGGCCAACGCCTCGGCCTCGGCCTCGCTCCCGGCCACGCCCTCGCTGTCGGGCCCGGCCTCACCCTCGGCTGAGACGGCGGCGCTCGGCCCGGTGCGCACCAGCACCGCCAGGGCGGCGCCGCCGATCAGGAACGGCACCAGCCGCTCCAGCACCTCCGACGGCGTGATCAGTAGCAGCACGCCGCCGGCGATCCCGCCGGGAACGGCCCAGCACAGCAGTTTTCGCACCAGGGCGCCCTGCCCACGCAGCTCCGGCCGGGAGCCGAGCAGAGTGCCCAGGCCGGAGAACACCAGGGCGATCGTGTTGGTCACGTTGGCGCTGGTCGGCGGCAGGCCGACAGCCAGCAGAGCGGGGTAACTGACCAGTGAGGCCAGCCCGGCGATGCTGCCGGACAGCCCGCCGCCGATCCCGGCCAGCACCAGCAGTGCCGCTGTTTCCACGTTCATCGGCGGGTCATCGGGTCAGCGCCGAAACCCGTTGCGGGTCCAGCAGATCGGTGTCCGCGTCCCGCCACAGCTGCCGCAGGTGACCGGCGCCCCGGGCCCGGGCCAGCGCGGCCTCGTCGTTCGTCATCGGCAGCACCGGGTAGAACCGGACCGGCTCCACGCCGTCCCGGTCCGGCACGGCTCCGGCCGCCACCAGGTCGAGGGGCGGAACCAGTTCGTCGTCCCCCAGCAGCACCGCGCTGACCCGCGCACCGGGCCACAACGGCTGCCGCAGGTCGATCGTGGCACCGGCTCCCAGCACCAGGCCCTCGACCTGCGGGGTGGCGGCGAGCACGGCCAGGGTGCGCAGCACCTCGTCGCGCCCGGGCCGCAGGCTCAGCACGAGCTCCGCGCGCGGGCCGCGCAGCGGGTCGGCGACGGTGGCCGTGGCCGGGTGCATCGGTTCCTGACTGACGCCGGCGGTGGCGTAACGCACCACACCGGTGCGGTCCGGCCCGAACCGGTCGACGTTCAGCGGGCGAGTGCCGAGGAAGGTGACGGACGCACCGGCCACCGGCCCGGGGTAGGCCGCCGCGAGGTGCGAGCGGACGAGATCAGGGACGGCGGGCACCCCCGTATTCCATCATCAGGCGACGAGGGCGTTGAGCCGGGGCGACAGATTGAACCCGGCTGCCAGCGTGCTGCCCGCGATCTCCCGCAGCCGGGGCAGCACCACGGCGGCGTGTGTGCCCTCCGGGCTGATCCAGATCCGCTCGGTGGGTAGTTCGTGGATCGTGACCAGGGTGGTCACGGTGGCGATGTCCGCGGTGTCGCGCACCACGAAGCTGAAGTCGATGTCGAGCTGCCGGGCCAGGCGGCCCCAGCGCACCAGCACCTCGCCGTTGATGCGGGCCCAGGCCGGATCGCCGGCGTGCGCCAGCTTGGGCGACACGGTGATCCAGCTGACCCCGTGCAGAGTCTCGTTGCTGGGGGCGACGGTGCCGTTGGTCTCCAGGCCGATCTCGTAGGCCGCCAGCCCGGCCAGCAGGTCGGGCCAGGCCGGGGCGCCCTGCTGGAGCAGCGGCTCGCCGCCGGAGACGATGACGGCGGCCGGGGCGCAGGCCACGGCCTGCTCGATGATCTGCGGCACCGACCAGACGGCCAGTTCGCGGCTCAGGTCGAAACGGGTACTGTCCCAGGTGAAGGCGGAGTCGCACCAGGTGCAGGACAGGTTGCAGCCGCCGAGCTGGACGACCGAGCAGCGGCGGCCGGTGGATGCGGCCTGGCCGTGGATGACCGGGCCCACCACGCCGGCGACCGAGAGACCCGCGCCCTGCGTCATCGGGCCGGACTCCCTCCTGCGTGACCAAACCGGGTGAACCCCGCGTATCGGACCCGACACATCATGCCACCATGGGTCGGTGGGTGCCGATGACGAGCTGATGCACCGGGCCGGGCTGCTGCGGGCCGGTGAGCTGACGCCCGCCCCGCCCCGCCCGGCCGCGACCGTCGCCCTGCTGCGTGACTCGCCCGCCGGCCCGGAGGTCTACCTGCTGCGCCGGGTGCCGAAGATGGCCTTCGCCCCGGGGATGTACGTGTTCCCGGGCGGGTCGGTGGATCCGGCCGACGCGGACGGGACGCATGCCTGGGCCGGGCAGTGGGCGGGGCTGCTGGGCACGGACGAGGTGTCCGCCGTCGCCCTGGTGCGGGCGGCGGTGCGGGAGACGTTCGAGGAGGCGGGGGTCCTGCTGGCGTCGTCCACCGGTTCGATCGTGGTGCCCGAGATCGAGCGTGCCGACCTGGAGGCCCGCCGGATCACCCTCACCACCCTGCTCGACCGGCACGGCCTGGTGCTGCGGCCCGGGCTGCTGGCGCCGCTCCAGCACTGGATCACCCCGGAGCTGGAGCCGCGCCGCTACGACACCTGGTTCTTCGCGGCCGCCCTGCCTCCGGGTCAGGAGGCGCGCGAGGCCGGGAGCGAGGCGGACGACCGGGTCTGGGCCACCCCGGCCGCTGCGCTGGGGTCAGGGATGCGGCTGATGCCGCCGACCCGGGCCGCCCTGACCGAGCTCGCCCGCTACGCCACGGTGGCCGAGGTGCTCGCCGCCGAACGTGAGATTGCCACCGTGCTGCCCCGTTTCGAGGTGATCGGGGAGAGGCTGGTGCGGATCGACCACTGACTCCTCCCGGCGCACCCGACGGACCGTCAGGGCGGTCAGCGCCAGTGAGACCACCAGCAGGTAGCCGGTGTTCGGCCAGGGATACTCCCGGTGCAGCTGGGTGACGGCCGCCCCGGCCAGCCCGAGCAGGAGCGCGAGCCGCTGGGCCGAGCATCTTTCGTGCAGCAGACCGATGCCGACGGTGACCAGCACCAGTACGGGCTGCCAGTAGTACTCCATGTTCAGCGGGTCGAGCAGCAGACGCACCACGACCACGGTGAGCGGCCCCAGCCAGATCAGGTCGCGACGGCGCCCCAGCAGGAGCGCCGCGGCGCACCCGGCCAGCCCGGTGGCCAGACCCTGGGCCAGGCGAGGGGCCCAGCCGACCTGGGCCGAACCGGGAAAAGCCATCCCGTAGAACGTGTCCCGCACCACCGGCCAGTGCAGCTCGAACATCGCGAACCGCCCGGTGACGACGAAGGGCAGGTAGGGGCCCACGGCCGCGACGGCGAAGACCAGGCAGGCGGGCGCCAGGCGGCGGGGGTTGCGCTCGACCAGCAGCAGCCCGGCCGCGAGCAGCCCCCAGGTCTCCCAGGCGGCCGAGAGGCCCAGCAGTACGGCGGCCCGGCCGGTGTGCCCGCGAACGGCCAGGCCGGTGGCCAGGATCCAGAACAGCGGCACGCCGAACTCGGCCAGGTGCCCGCCGCTCCAGAACCGGTGGGGCAGGGCCAGTACCAGCAGGGCGACGCCGGCCGCGAGTTCCGCGCCCGGGGCATGGTTCAGGCGGTTGACTCGCCGTAAGTGCCTGACCAGCAGCATCATTCCGGCGGTGAGCAGGGCCCCGCCGAGGGCGCGCAGGGCGATCCAGTCGCCCGTGGCGGAGGCCTGGTAGGCCGCCTCGTGCTGATGCGGGAACGGGAAAAGGGCCCAGCTGGCGAGTAGTTCGAGCGGTCCGCCCTGCATGAACGAGGTGGCGTAGACCGCACCGGGGCGGCCGCCGACGATCTGGCCCCCGGCCGCCGCGAAGGCCGCCATGTCATAGGTCTGCGGGGCGGTCATCAGGGCCGCCTCCACGGCCCCGGCCAGGCAGAGCCACCACCGCCACCGCACCGCCCGGCGCACGATCGGGGCGAAACCGGGCAGCCGGGAGGCCATCACGCTCAGGTCAGGCATCGGCGGGTTCCTCCCGGCGGAGCACCACCAGCAGCGCGGTGATCAGGGCCGAGGTGACGCCGATCGTCGTCACCCCGAGGTCTTGCACGTAGCGGTTCTGGACGTGGGGCACACAGCAGAGCAGGGCCACCAGCCCGAGCCGCCACGGTGAGCAGCCCGGATGCAGGAGGGACACCCCGGCCACGGCCAGAACCAGGAGTGGGTACCAGTAGTTGGGCAGCAGAACCGGGTCGAGCAACAGCCGGGCCGTCACCACCGCGAGCGGCCCGAGCCAGACCAGGTCACGCCGCCGGCCCAGCACCAGGGCCACGGCGACCCCGGCCAGCCCGGCCACCAGGCCCTGGAGAAACCGGTACGGCCAGCCGAATTCGGTGAGCTGGGGCAGGAGCGTGTGCACCAGGGTGAGCTGACGTACCGGCCAGGCCAGGGCGAACATCTCGAACCGGCCGGTGACGACGAAGGGCAGGTAGCAGGACAGCGCCCCGACGACGAAGGCGGCCACGGCCCGCAGCAGCGGTCCCGGGCGGCGGTCGACCAGCAGCAGGCCCGCCGCCAGCACACCCCACGACTGCCAGCCCGCCGACAACCCGATGACCAGGCCCGCGGCCGTGGTGCGGCCCCGCACCGCGAGCGAGGCCCCGGCCACCCACATCACCGGCACCGCGAACTGGGACAGGTGCCCCTCCGCCCAGAAGTAGTAGGGGACGGCGAGGAGCACGGCCGTCAGCCCCGCCAGCAGCTCCAGCGGCTGCGAGCGGGGCAGCCGGTGCAGGGTGCGCAGCCGCCGGGCACCGAGCATGCACACGGCCACCAGCGCGGCCCCGGTGACCAGGCGCAACCAGATCTGGCCCTGCTGGCCGACCGCGGCGTAGCCCGCCTCGTGCTGGTGCGGGAACGGGAAAAGGGCCCAGCTGGCGAGCAGTTCGAGCGGTCCGCCCTGCATGAACGAGGTGGCGTAGACGTCGCCGAGCCGGCCGGTGACGATCCAGCCGCCGGCCTCGGAGAAGCGGATCAGGTCGTACGGCTGGCCGGTGCCGGGCCGGATCTGCGCGTACGCCTCGACCGCGCCGACCGGGCAGAGCAGCCAGCGCAGGCGGGCGAGCCGGTGCAGCAGCGGGATCAGCCCGCTCAGCGGGTGCACCGCCGCCGATGTCTCAGACAAGACGGGCCGCCGGCTGCGTGATCCCCTGCGGGGCAACGGTTTCCTCCCGGCGCAGCCGCAGGGTCAGCGCGGCGAGCAGCACCAGGGCGGCCAGGAGCAGCGGCACCTCCAGCCCAGGGGCGTAGCGGAACCGGATCAGGGGCACCGCGGCGAGCGAGATCGTCAGGGCCACGCGCACCGGTGAGCAGTGCGGATGCAGCAGTCCCAGCCCGGCCACGACGGCGATCAGGAACGGGCCCCAGTAGTAGCTGAGGATCAGCGGGTCGAGCAGCAGCCGCACCACCAGCACGGCCAGCGGCGCCGCCCAGACCAGGTCGCGGCGGCGGCCCAGCAGCAGCGCCGTCGCGGCCCCCGCCGCCCCGGCCGCCGCGCCTTGCAGAAGCCGCAGCGGCCAGCCGAATCCGGTCAGGCCGGGGAACAGCGCGTGCACCGGCGTCCCGGGCCGGATCTGCCAGTCCAGGCCGAACATCGCGAACTGGCCGGTGACGACGAAGGGCAGGTAGCAGGCCAGCGCGCCGACGGTGAGGGCGGCGCAGCCGGCGAGGAGACGGGCGGGTGCGCGCTCGGCCAGCAGGATGCCGCCGGCCAGAAGCCCCCAGGGTTCCCAGCCCGTGGCCAGACCGAGCACCAGACCGGCGGACGTGGTGCGGCCCCGCACGACCAGGCAGGCTCCGGCGACCCACATCACCGGCGCCCCGGTCTGGGCCAGGTGCCCACCCATCCAGAACTGATAGGGGACGGCGAGGAGCACGGCCGTGAGTCCCGCCAGCAGTTCCGCCGGTGCCGAGCGGGGAAGGTCGAGGGTGGAGCGCAGACACCGCACGGCGAGCAGCACCGCCGCCACGATCGCGGCACCGGTGAGCAGCCGGAGCCAGATCTGGCCGTCCGGGCCGGTCACCACGTAGCGCCGCACGTGCTGGTGGTCGAAGGGGAAGAAGGCCCAGCTGGCGAGCAGTTCCAGGGGGCCCGCCTGCATCCACGGATCGGCGTAGACCCGGTCGAGGCGGCCGTGCACGATCAGGTCGCCGGCGGCGGCGAAGCGCACCAGGTCGGCCGGCTGGATCGCCCCGTTCATCACGGTGGCGGCGGACTGGGCCGCCCCGACCAGGCAGAGCAGCCAGCGCAGCCGGGCCACCCGGTGCAGGGCCGGGGCCAGGCCGGCCAGGGGGTGTCCGGCCGGTTTCTGCCCGGCGAGGGCCGGAGGTTCAGGAGTGCCGGTCGCCACCCGGGGTGGATCGGCGACCGGCTCCTGCGGCTTTACTTACCGGGGTACGACTTCCGGAACTGCTTGCGGCCCTCGAAGTTGCTGCGGGCGCGCTGCGGCGGCGGGCCGTCGGTCTTGGTCAGCTGGATCAGCTTGCCCGAGATCCGGGTCTGGGTGAGTGCCTCCACGGTCTCGCGGGAGAGCGTGGCGGGCAGCTCGACCAGGGTGTGGTCGGCCTGGATGTCGATGTGCCCGAAGTCGGAACGGCCGAGGCCGCCCTCGTTCGCGATCGCCCCGACGATGGCACCGGGCTGCACCCGGTGCCGGCGCCCGACGGCGATCCGGTACGTGGCCAGGGGCACGTCACCGCGGGGACGGCGGGGTCCGGCCACCCGCGGCGCGGGCCGGCCGTTCCGGTCGCCCCGGTCGCGGAGCGGCTCACGGGCCGGGCGGCGGGCCGACGGCGGCGGGTCGGGCGGCAGCAGGAAGGCCTTGCCGGCCTGGGCCATCACGGCCAGCGCGGCGGCCACCTCGGCGGCGGGCACGTCGTGCTCGGCGATGTACTCCTCGATCAGGCCGCGGAACACCGCCACCTCGGGGTTGTCGAGGTTGGCCTTGATCGAGTCGGTGAACTTGGCCACGCGGGTCGAGTTCACGTCGTCGGCCGTCGGCAGCGGCATCTCCTCGATCGTCGAGCGGGTGGCCCGCTCGATCGACCCGAGGAGCCGCTTCTCGCGCGGGGTGACGAACAGCAGCGCCTCGCCCGAGCGCCCGGCCCGGCCGGTGCGGCCGATCCGGTGCACGTACGACTCGCTGTCGTGCGGGATGTCGAAGTTGACGACGTGGGTGATGCGCTCGACGTCGAGACCGCGGGCGGCGACGTCGGTGGCCACCAGGATGTCGAGCTGGCCGGACTTGAGCTGGCCGATCGTGCGCTCACGCTGCTGCTGGGCCAGGTCGCCGTTGATGGCGGCGGCGGAGAACCCGCGCGAGCGCAGGCGCTCGGCCAGTTCCTCGGTGGCCTGCTTCGTGCGCACGAAGATGATCATGGCCTCGAAGTCCTCGACCTCGAGCACCCGGGTGAGGGCGTCCACCTTCTGCTGGTGACCCACGAAGATGTAGCGCTGCCGGGTGTTGGTCGACGTCACCGTGCGGTTGGCCACAGTGATCTCGGCCGCGTCGGTGAGGTACTTCTTCGAGATGCGCCGGATCTGCGGGGGCATGGTGGCGGAGAACAGGGCGACCTGCTTCTCCTCCGGCGTGGTGGCCAGGATGGTCTCCACGTCTTCCTGGAAACCCATCTGGAGCATCTCGTCGGCCTCGTCCAGCACCAGGTACTTCAGCTGGGACAGGTCGAGGGTGCGCTTCTCCAGGTGATCGATCACCCGTCCGGGCGTACCGACCACGATGTGCGCGCCGCGCTTGAGGCCGGCCAGCTGCACCCCGTAGCTCTGGCCGCCGTAGATCGGCAGCACGTGCAGACCGGGGATGTGGTGCGAGTAGCGGCCGAAGGCCTCGGCCACCTGGAGCGCGAGCTCGCGGGTCGGGGCCAGCACCAGGGCCTGGGGGGAGCGCTGGGTCAGGTCGATGCGGCTCAGCACGGGCAGGGCGAACGCGGCGGTCTTGCCGGTACCGGTCTGGGCCAGGCCGACCAGGTGGCGGCCTTCCATCAGCGGCGGGATGGCCGCGGCCTGGATCGGTGAGGGCATTTCGTAGCCGACGTCGCTGAGGGCACGCAGCACCCGCTCGTCGATCCCCAGATCGGCGAAGGTGGGCTGGGCCTCGACGTCCGGGGCCTCGTCGGGAAGCGGCCCGGCGGAAGTTTCGGGGGAGTCCGCGGGGTCTTCCGGGGCGTCGCGGACGGCGGGATCGGTGTTCATCGCCCACCAATCTACGGAGCCGGGCCAGTTCCTGCACAACGCGGGCCCCGGGGAAACGATTTGTCCCGGGGCCCGCTGGTGTGCTGCGGCTTTGCCTGGTCACCCAGCGGTCACCCAGCGCTAGCTAATCCCCGGTGGCCACGGCGGCCTCCCCGGAGGCGGCCGGCGGGGCCGAGTCGGGGGCCCGGTCGACCGTGTAATCGGCCTCCTGGGTGGCATCGGGCAGCTCCGGGGCACCCGCTCGGCGCAGTACCAGGGTGAGCAGGACGGTGACGGCCAGGTTGGCCAGCACGGCGACGAAGCCGACGTAGATCTGCTTGTCGCTGTCGAGCCCGGCCAGTGACAGCCGGTAGGCCGAGCCGCCGAAGTGCTCCTTGCCGGTGGCCGCGTTCGGGATCTGGTAGAGCATCCCGATCCCGACGGCGAGCCCGGCGACCAGACCGGAGGTGAGCGCCCAGGGGTGCAGCCAGCGGGTGTACACCCCGATCGCGACCGAGGGCAGGGTCTGGAGGATCAGCACGCCGCCGATGAGTTGCAGGTCGATGGCGAACTGCGGGTCGAGGAAGACGATGGCCGCGACCGCGCCGAGCTTGACCACCAGCGAGGCCAGCTTGCTGACCTTGGCCTCCTGCGCCGGGGTGGCGTCCTTGCGCAGGTACTCCTTGTAGACGTTGCGGGTGAACAGGTTCGCCGCGGCGATCGACATGATCGCGGCGGGCACCAGCGCCCCGATGCCGATGGTCGCGTAGGCGACACCGGCGAACCAGTCCGGGAACATCTTGTCGAACAGCACCGGCACGATCGTGTTGGTGTCGACCGAGCCGTCCGCGTCGACCAGCGGGCCCACGCCGAAGTCCTGGGTGGCGGCCAGCGCCATGTAGCCCAGCAGCGCGATCAGCCCGAGCAGGAAGCTGTAGGCCGGCAGCGCGGACATGTTCCGCTTGATCGCGTTACGGTCCTTGGCGGCCAGCACGCTGGTCAGCGAGTGCGGGTAGAGGAACACGGCGAGCCCGGAACCGAGCGCCAGGGTGATGTATTGCAGCTGGTTGTTCGCGGTCAGCAGCAGGCTGCCCTTGGGCTGCCCGGTGGCCGGGCTGGTCTGGGACAGCGCCTCCTCGGCCCGGCCGAAGATCACGTCCCAGCCGCCGAGCTTGTACGGGATCACGATCACCGCGACGATGATGACCAGGTAGATCAGCCCGTCCTTGACGAACGCGATCAGCGCCGGTGCCCGCAGCCCGGAGCTGTACGTGTACAGGGCGAGGATCAGGAACGCGATGACGATCGGCAGGTGGCCGGTCACGCCCATCACCTTCAGCACCGCCTCGATGCCGACCAGCTGCAACGCGATGTACGGCATGGTGGCGACGATCCCGGTGAGCGCCACCAGCAGGGCCAGGGTGGGGGAACCGAAGCGGCCCCGGACGAAGTCGGCCGGGGTGACGTAGCCGTTCCGGTAGCTCACCGACCACAGCCGGGTGACCACCAGGAACGCCAGCGGGTAGATGACGATGGAGTACGGGATGGCGTAGAAGCCGATCGCGCCCGCCGAGAACACCAGCGCCGGGACGGCGACGAAGGTGTAGGCGGTGTAGAGGTCACCGCCGAGCAGGAACCAGGTCACCCAGGTGCCGAAATTCCTTCCACCCAGACCCCATTCGTTCAGGTGGTCGAGCGATTCGGCGCGCCGCCAGCGGGCGGCCGCGAAGCCCATGATCGAGACCAGGGCGAAAAGTGCGGTGAATACCACGAGTTCGGTGATGTGGTCGGAGGCGTGCGGCATCGCTCAGTCCCTCCGCTTCGTGCGGTTGTAGACGAGGGCGGTGCAGCCGACGCCGAGCAGCACGAAAGCCAGCTGCAACCAGTAGAACAGCGGGAATCCCAGCAGTTCCGGCGTCAGGTGGTTGAACAGCGGGGTGCTCAGCGGGACGGCGATCGGGACCAGCAGGACCCAGTTCCACGGACTGCGGTCCGAGGCCCGGGGGGCTTCGCCGGTGGGGCGCTCCTCCGGAGGGTGCGGGGAGGACATCGTTCTCGGTTCCTCTTCGGTTGTGACGACGGGCATACCGGTGGTGGGTCTACCAGCTCACGGTTTGCCGGCCAAGGGCGTCTCAAAACGGCGGGGGCGAATGGGGGCGAGACGCCACGAACCGCCGTGATCACGGGTTCCCCCGTGATCACGGCGGTGTCACCTCAGTCCCCGGCGACCGCGGCCGGCTCGCCCGAGGCGGCCGGCGGCGGTGCGTCGGGCGACCGGTCGACCGTGTAGTCGCCCGGCCGGGTGGCGTCCGGGGTGTCCGGGGCGCCGGCCCGGCGCAGCACCAGGGTGAGCAGGACCGCGACGATCAGGTTGGCGAGCACGGCGACGAAGCCGACGTAGATCTGCTTGTCGGTGTCGAACCCGGCCAGCGACAGCCGGTAGGCGGAGCCGCCGAAGTGCTCCTTGCCGTTGTTCGGGTTGGGGATCTGGTAGAGCATCCCGATCCCCACCGCCAGCCCGGCGATCAGGCCGGTGCTGAGCGCCCACGGGTGCAGCCAGCGGGTGTACACGCCGAGGGCCACGGACGGCAGGGTCTGGAGGATCAGCACCCCACCGATCAGTTGCAGGTCGATCGCGAACTGCGGGTCGAGGAACAGGATCACCAGCACGGCACCGACTTTCACCACCAGCGAGGTGATCTTGCTGGTGGCCGCCTCCTGGGCCGGGGTGGCATCCTTCTTCAGGTACTCCTTGTACACGTTGCGGGTGAACAGGTTCGCCGCCGCGATCGACATGATCGAGGCCGGCACCAGCGCCCCGATGCCGATCGCCGCGTAACAGACCCCGGCGAACCAGTCCGGGAACATCTGGTCGAACAGCGAGGGCACGATCGTGTTGGTGTCCTTGCCGATCGGCTTGATCCCGGCGGCGATCGCCATGTATCCGAGCAGTGCGATCAGCCCGAGCAGGAAGCTGTAGGCCGGCAGCGCGGACATGTTCTTCTTGATCGTGTCGCGGTTCTTCGCCGCCAGCACGCTGGTCAGCGAGTGCGGGTAGAGGAACAGCGCCAGGGCCGAGCCGAGGGCCAGGGTGATGTATTGCAGCTGGTTGTTCGCGTTCAGCAGGATGCTGCCCTTGGGCGCCCCGGTGTTCGGATTGGTCTGCCCCAGAGCCGTTTCCGCGCTGCCGAAGATGACGTCCCAGCCGCCGAGCTTGTACGGGATCACGATCACGGCCACGATGATGACCAGGTAGATCAGCGTGTCCTTGACGAACGCGATGAGTGCCGGGGCGCGCAGGCCCGAGCTGTAGGTGTACACCGCCAGAATCAGGAACGCGATGACGATCGGCAGATGCCCGGTCACGCCCATCACCTTCAGCACCGCCTCGATGCCGATCAGCTGCAACGCGATGTAGGGCATGGTGGCGACGATCCCGGTGATCGCGACCAGCAGGGCCAGGGTGGGGGAGCCGAAGCGTCCGCGCACGAAGTCGGCCGGGGTGACGTAGCCGTGCCGGTAACTGACCGACCACAGCCGCGTCATCACCAGGAACGCCATCGGGTAGATCAGGATCGTGTAGGGGACGGCGTAGAAACCGATCGCCCCGGAGGCGAACACCAGGGCGGGCACCGCCACGAAGGTGTAGGCCGTGTAAAGGTCGCCACCGAGCAGGAACCAGGTGATCCAGGTGCCGAAATTCCTTCCGCCCAGACCCCATTCGTCCAGATGGTCGAGCGACTCGGCGCGCCGCCAGCGGGCGGCCGCGAAGCCCATCCCGGAGACCAGCAGGAACAGCAGCGTGAAGACCACGAGTTCGGTGACGTGGTCGGAGGCCGACGGCATGGCTCAGTCCCTCCGCTTCGTCCGGTTGTAGACGAGGGCGGTGCAGCCGACGCCGAGCAGCACGAAGGCCAGCTGCAACCAGTAGAAGAGCGGGAACCCGGCCAGCCGGGGCGTCTCGTGGTTGAACAGCGGTGTGCTGAGCGGGATCACGATCGGGACGAGCAGGAGCCAGTTCCAGGCGCTGCTGTCCGGGGATCGCTGGTCTTCCGGAGGTTCCGTGGACGACATCGTCCGTTCCCCCTCACTGGTGGCGGTCAGGGCGACAACTGTCTATCAGCTCACAGTTTGTCCGCCACGCTATGTGAGGAGTTGTCAGACCGTGGGTTCCGAGACCGCCTTGATCACCAGGCTCAGGGTGCGCCGGCAGGTCTCCAGGTTCTCGGCCTCGTCGTGCGCCGCGGTGGACCAGGTCGACCCGGCCTCGTAGGCCGCGAAGATGGCGTTCACGGCGTCGTCCAGATCGACCACCAGGCGCCGGCCGGCCCGTTCCAGGCCCTCGACCAGCAGCCGGGCGAGGCCTTCCCGGAACGGCGCCATGGCCCGCATGAGCGGCGGGGCCAGCTCCGGGTTCCGCACGATGAACAGCCCGATCTCGGCGTCCACCAGCCGGGACTGCCGGTCGACCGGGTTCGCGGCGAGCACCTTCTCCACGACGTCCTCGATCAGTTCCACGCCGTTAGTGGGTGCCGCCTGGTCGGTCTCGTCGAGGATCCTGCGGATGCCGTCGAGCAGGCCCGCGTGCTTGGCCACCATCAGGTCGTGGAGCAGGTCTTCCTTGGTGGCGAAGTTGGAGTAGAAGGCGCCCCGGGTGAAGCCGGCCTCCTCACAGATGGCCTCCACGCTGGCGCCGTTCACACCGCGCTCGGCGATCACCGTGGTGGCTGCGGTCAGCAGGCGCTGCCGGGTGGCGGCCCGTCGCGGGCTGATCGTCTGCTGCTGACTCACGTCGTTCCTCGGGGTCGGGTCAAAAGGGTAGAGGCCAGTGTTCCTCAGGCCGGGGCCGCGGGGAGTGGGCCGAAGGGGCGCACGGTACGGACCTCGGACTCTCCGGTCATGGCATCCCGGGTGTCCCTCTTGCTTTCGATACATTACTGTATCGAATACAGACCTGTATCGAACCTGTTCAGCTGCCCTCTGCCCGGGGCGGCGATCGGAGAAACCCATGTCCACGTTGCTGTACGCGCTGGGTCGGCGCGCCTATCGGGGCCGGCGCTGGGTCGCCGCCCTCTGGGTGCTGATCCTGGTCGCACTCGCCGTCGGGGCGACGACGCTCGGCACCGGCACCACCAATGTCTTCCGGATTCCCGGTACCGCGTCGCAGGACGCCCTCGACCAGCTCGGCGACCGCTTCCCCGAGCTGAGCGGCGGTCAGGCGCAGGTGGTCGTGGTCGCCCCCGAGGGCACCGCGATCACCAGCACCGAGATGAAGACGGCCGTGCAGACCTCGCTGGCCGCGATCGCGAAGGTGGACGGCGTCACCGCGGTCGTCGACCCGTACAACGAGCAGGTACAGGGGGCGCTGTCGCAGGACGGTCAGGTCGCGCTCGGCACCGTGCAGGTGGAGAGCGACTGGCGCGACCACGAGGACGCCATCCGCGACGGCATCGAGGCCGCCGCCCAGCCGATCGAGGACGCCGGTGCCACCGTCGAGTTCGGTGGCGAGGTGTTCCAGGTGTCGCTGCCCTCGGTGAGCCCGACCGAGGGGATCGGGGTGGTCATCGCCCTGGTCATCCTGATCATCACGTTCGGCTCGTTCCTCGCCGCCGGGCTGCCCCTGCTCACCGCGCTGCTCGGCGTCGGTGTCGCGATGGCCGCGATCTTCACCGTCACCCCGCTGGTCGACGTGTCCAGCACGGTGCCACTGCTGGCGCTGATGATCGGCCTGGCCGTCGGCATCGACTACGCCCTGCTGATCGTGTCGCGCCACCGCGACCAACTGCGTGACGGCCTCGACCCGGAGGAGTCGGCGGCCCGCGCCGTGGCCAAGGCCGGCTCGGCCGTGGTGTTCGCCGGCCTGACCGTGATGATCGCCCTGATCGGCCTGGCCGTGGCCCGCATTCCGTTCCTCACCGTGATGGGGGTGGCCGCGGCCGGGGCCGTGCTGGTCGCCGTGCTGGTCGCGCTCACTCTGCTGCCCGCCCTGCTCGGGTTCCTCGGCGCCCGGCTGACGCCGAAGAGCACCGGTGACACCGAACGTCACCGCTTCGCCAACGGCTGGCTGCGCGCCGTGGTGCGCTGGCCGGTGGTGACCGTCCTGATCGTCGTGGTCGGCGTCGGCGCCCTGGCGATCCCGGCCAAGGACTTGCGGCTGGCCCTGACCGACAACGGCACCGCCGCCTCGGACACCACCCAGCGCAAGGCCTTCGACCTGGTGGCCGACCACTTCGGCCCGGGTGCCAACGCCCCGCTGCTGGTCACCGCGGAACTACCGGCCGGCACCGACCCGCAGACCCTGCTCGGGCAGCTGGCCACCGAGCTCGGCGGCCTGGACCACGTGGCCGGGGTCAGCTCCGCGGCCGTCAACTCCGACGGTGACATGGCCGTGGTCGCGCTGATCCCGACCGGCAGCGCCTCCTCCGAGGCCACCGCCGACCTGGTCAACGAGATCCGGGACAGTGCACCGGCCCTGGAGAAGAAGTACGGCGTGCAGGTCGGGGTCACCGGCCAGACCGCGCTGGCCATCGACATCTCCGACCGGCTGTCCGGCGCCCTGCTGCCCTTCGGCGTCCTCGTGGTCGGGCTCTCGCTGATCCTGCTCGGCGCCGTGTTCCGGTCGGTCGCCGTGCCGGTCAAGGCGGCCCTGGGCTACCTGCTCTCGGTCGGCGCCTCGTTCGGGGCCGTCACCGCCGTGTTCGAGTGGGGCTGGCTGTCCGACCTGCTCGGTGTGCAGCGGGTCGGCCCGGTGATCAGCTTCATGCCGATCATCCTGATGGGCGTGCTGTTCGGCCTGGCGATGGACTACGAGGTGTTCCTGGTGGCCCGGATCCGCGAGGAGTTCGTGCACAACGGCGGTGACGCCCGCAAGGCCCTGCACACCGGCTACGCCAGTGGCTCCCGGGTGGTCACGGCCGCCGCGCTGATCATGGTCTCGGTGTTCGCCTCGTTCGTGCCGGAGGGCGACGCCAACATCAAGCCGATCGCCCTGGCCCTGACCGTCGGGGTGTTCGTCGACGCCTTCGTGGTGCGAATGATCTTCGTGCCGGCGGTCCTGGCCCTGCTCGGCCGCTCGGCCTGGTGGATCCCGCGCTGGCTGGACCGGGTGCTCCCGCGCCTGGACGTGGAGGGTGAGGGCCTGGAGAAGAAACTCCAGGAGCGGCAGCCCAGCACGGTCTGACCACCCGAACGGCCCGATCCCGCAGGCCCCCGGACGCGCTCGGTGTCCGGGGGCCTCGTGCGTGGGCCGGTCCGGGCGGGTGAGCCGGTGACGGATCCGTTACCGATGGACACGGTGAGTGTTTCAGGATTCCGGCTGCGCTGCCGATGGGGACGAGACGATCCGTTGGGCCGCAGGGCGCGACGGGTGGGATCCCGCCAGTGCCCGAACCGGAAGGCCTCAGGACCGCTCCATGACTGCCGCCAGCGACACGATGTCGACGAGCACCGGCCGCTTCTCTCCCGTCCGGTTCCTCACCGATCTGCGGATCGGTGTCAAGATCTTGACCCTCGCGGGCCTGGCGGTGGTGCTGACCGCCCTGGTCGGCATCACCGGGCAGCTGGCCGTGAACAACGTGCAGAGCACCAGTGAGAAGATCGCCAACGTCACCGCCGAGGAGAGCCAGTCGATCCTCAAGGCCCGGGCCAACTACAGCGGGTTCCGGCGGTACATCTACACCGTCGCGCTGGCCCAGGACGCGGACAGCCGGGACTCCGGCATCGCCAGCGCCAAGGAGAACTACGACGATGCGCTGAACACGATGAAAGAGCTCCAGCAGATGGAGCTCCCGGCCGCGGTGCAGACCACGCTGGCCGACAAGCTGATCCCGGCCACCGAGCAGTCCTGGCAGATCTGGCAGGACGACCTGCTGCCGACCGCCTCGAAGCTCGACCTGACCGCCACCCAGCTGGCGGCCTACATGGCTCAGGTGACCGCTGACTTCGACCCGGTGGCGAACAGTGTGCGGGACGAGATCGCGACGGTCACCGACGCCCTGGACGCGGCAATGGCCGCGCAGGTCAAGCAGGCCGCCTCGGACGCGAAGAGCGCCTCGATCCGGATCTGGCTGTTCACCCTGGTCGGCGCGGTGCTGCTGGTCGGCGGCGGGCTGGGCATCTCCCGGCTGGTCTCCGGCCCGGTCCGGCGCCTCCAGGAGTCGCTGCACGCGCTGGCCGAGGGCGACCTGACCCGCAGCACCGACGTGCACAGCCGCGACGAGATCGGTGACATGGCAAGCGCGCTGAACGACGCCACCGTCTCGCTGCGCCAGGCCATGGTCCAGATCAGCGGCACCTCCGGCACGCTGTCCGACTCGGCCCGCAACCTCAGCTCGATCTCCGCCCAGATCTCCTCCAGCGCCGACGCCACCTCCAACCAGGCCAACAACCTGGCCGGCACCGCCACCGAGGTGTCGGGCAACGTGCAGACCGTCGCGGCCGGCACCGAGGAGATGTCGGCCAGCATCCGGGAGATCGCCAACTCCTCGTCCGAGGCGGTCCGGGTGGCCTCCAGCGCCGTGAACGAGGCGGTCACCGCCCGCGCCACGGTGGCCAAGCTGGGCGACTCCAGCATCGAGATCGGCAACGTGGTCAAGGCGATCACCTCGATCGCCGAGCAGACCAACCTGCTGGCCCTGAACGCGACCATCGAGGCGGCCCGGGCCGGTGAGGCCGGCAAGGGCTTCGCGGTGGTCGCCGAGGAGGTCAAGCAACTCGCCCAGGAGACCGCCCGTGCCACCGAGGACATCTCGAAGCGGGTGGAGGCCATCCAGGCGGACACCCAGGAGGCCGTCGACGCGATCGCCCGCATCTCGCAGACGATCGAGGACGTCAACTCCTACCAGACCACGATCGCCTCGGCGGTCGAGGAACAGACCGCCACCACCTCGGAGATCTCCCGCAGCATCGCCGAGGCGGCGGGAGGCTCGGCCAGCATCGCCTCCAGCGTGGATTCGGTGGCGAACGCGGCCCAGGCGTCCAGCGACAGCATCTCCCAGGCCGAGCAGGCTGCCGGGGAACTGTCCGGGCTCTCTGCCGAGCTACGTCAGCTGGTGTCCCGTTTCCGGCTGTAAATCCCTGCAACACACCGAAAAACGACCAGCTGACAACCGACCAGCACAAGAGATAGGCGGATCATGCAGGCACTAGTCGTCGACGACTCGCGGGTGATGCGCACCATCCTGACAAAGCTCCTCACCAGTCTGAACTTCGATGTGGTTCAGGCCGGCGACGGAGCCGAGGCGCTCGCGGCCCTGGATGCCGGAGCCCGTCCGGAGGTCGCCCTGGTGGACTGGAACATGCCGGTCATGGACGGTCTGACCTTCATCAAGAAGTGCCGGCAGAACCCGGAGTACCGGGACGTCGTCCTGATGATGGTCACCACCGAGAGCGAGCAGGCGAACATCGTCCGCGCGCTCGCCGCCGGTGCCCACGAGTACGTGATCAAGCCGTTCACCGACGAGGTCATCGCCGAGAAGCTGGAGATGCTGGGGCTGATCGAGCGGTGACTGTCGAATCAAGGCCCGTTCCGGGCCGAGCAGTGGGTGAAGGGAGATCCCCCCGATGAGTATCGCGACCACGGACTTTTCCTTCGTGGCCGACCTGGTACGCCAGCGCAGCTCGATCGATCTGCAACCTGGCAAGGAGTACCTGGTGGAGTCCCGTCTGGTGCCGCTCATGCGGACCAGCGGGGAGAGTGACCTCAGCGCGTTCGTCGGTCGGCTGCGTCGGGGGGACCAGAAGCTGATCGACTCGGTCATCGACGCACTGACCACGAACGAGACGCTGTGGTTCCGTGACACGGTCCCGTTCGACGTGTTCTCGAAGCAGCTGCTCCCCGACGTGGCGAAGTCCTCGGTGACGAAGAAGATCACGGTCTGGTCGGCCGCCTGCTCGTCCGGGCAGGAAGGCTACTCGCTGGCCATGCTGCTGCTCGACTGGCTGCCCAGGAACCCGGGTTTCACCGCCCAGGTGGTCGGCACCGACATCTCGCACAAGATGGTCGACCGGGCGAACGCGGGCAAGTACTCCCAGCTGGAGATCAACCGCGGGCTGCGGGTTCCCTATCTGGTCAAGTACTTCGACCAGGTCGGCCGGGACTGGGTGCTGAAGAAGGAGGTCCGCGACCTGGCGAAGTTCAAGTGGGGCAACCTGGCCCAGCCCGCGGTCGGTCACCCGCAGTGCGACATCGTGTTCCTGCGCAACGTGCTGATCTACTTCGACCCGCCGACCAAGAAGAAGGTCATCGAGAACTGCCGGACGCATCTGCGGCCGGGCGGTTACCTGGTGCTCGGCGGCGCCGAGACGGCACCGTCGCTGGGGCCGAACTGGAAGCGTCTGGACATCGATCGCGCGACCGTGTTCCAGCACCTGGGAGGTGGCGCATGATCGATACCGAGGAACTCGCGGCGGCCCAGCCCGATCTGGAGGTGCTGCTCGTCGAGATGATCGCCTCGGTGCTGGGCGAGCAGGCCGAGCCGACCGGCGAGCCGCTGCCCGCGGCCGCCGGGCTGGCGGTGTCCCGGCTGGTGATCCAGGACCCGACCGACGGCAGCTTCCTGGGTGTCGACGTGCGGGCCGAGGGCAACCTGATCACCACGCTGGCGGCGACCCTGCTCGGTGTGGCCGAGCCGGCGCCGGACGACATGCTCGACGTGATCGCCGAACTCGGCAACATCGCGGCGGGCAACGTGAAATCGCTGCTGTGCCACAACGGTCAGCTCTCGCTGCCCGCCCCGCAGCTGGCGTTCGAGCACGAGGGCGACCCGCCGGACGCGATCCGGGCCGGGGCGAGCCTGCTCGGCAACGTGGTGGAACTCGTGGTGATGCCGCTGCACTCGGCCGATCCGCAGACCCGCTGGCCGCACGGTTCGGCCCAGCACGAGGCCCAGATGCAGGCCTGAGAAGTTCGGCCGGTCACCCGGATTCGGGGGACCGGCCGTTCGTCATCGGGGCGGGCGCCGGTCGCGTTGCGCGGCGGCGATGCGCAGCAGCTGGTCGTCGCTGACCGCCGGGCGGCTGCTCGGCAGCGGGTCGGCGCGCAGGGCGGCCAGGTGCAGGTCGAGGTGCCGCTGCCAGGCGTCGGGGGCGTTGCGCCCGGTCACCGCGACGATGCCGCGCAGCGCCCACATCAGCGCCCGCACGTCGCCCAGCGCGACCCCGGGCGAGATCCGCCCGTGCTGGCCGGCCTGCGAATGCAGTTGCCCGATCAGCGCGTTCAGCTGTTGCTGGTGCTCCTCGTTGCCCGGGCTGAACAGCTGGGCCGAGTAGCCGTGGTGCCGGGCCAGCGACCGGCCGAACGCCCGCAGGAACGTCTCCAGCCCGTGGCCGAGCTCGTCTTCCAGCCCGGCCCGGGCGGTGCTGATCAGCTCGTCCAGGATGATCCGGACCAGCTCGTCGACCAGGGCCTGTTTGTTCGGGTAGTGCCGGTAGAGGGTGCCGACGCCGACCCCGGCCCGAGTGGCGATCTGCTCCATGCTGGCCTCGACGCCGGACTCGGAGATCACCTCACGGGCCGCGGTGAGCACGGCCTCCTGGTTGCGCAACGCGTCTTTACGCATCGGACGCGCGATGGTTCCCACGGCGCTCACCTCGGCCGGGCCGTCAATCCCGTTCATCACCCACGAGCGTACCGCCCGGCACCAGGGCGAGTTCCGGGGTCGCCACCGGTTTCCCGGTGTCCACGGGCCCGATGGTGGACGTGGTGCGCACGGTGGTCACGGACCGCACCCCGGGTTTCAGGTCGGGGATCAGCAGGCCGGCCAGCGTGGCCAGCACCAGGGCGCCGGTGAGCATCGCGAAACCGACCGTGTAGCCCGACTCCTCGGGGAATCCGGTGGGCCCGGCGTGGGCGGTGACCACGCTCGCCATCACGGCCGAGCCGATCGCCCCGCCGATGGTGCGGATGTTGGCGTTCATGCCGCTGGCCACGCCGGTCTGCTCCTGTGGCACGCCCTGCACGATCAGCCCGGACATCGCCGAGAACACCCAGCCCATGCCGAAACCGAAGAGCGCGCAACCGATCAGGATCTGCCAGGTGGTGTCGTGTGCGAAGGCGAACATCAGCATCGACAGCATGGTGACGGCGCAGCCGGCCACGGTGAACCACTTGCCGCCGTAGCGCGCCGACAGGTTGCCCGACAGGATGCCGGTGGGCAGCTGCACGATGCACTGCGGGGCCATCATCAGCCCGGAGACGGTGATCCCGGCGCCGAACCCGTACCCCGCCTCGACCGGCGTCTGGAGCAGCTGGGGCAGGAAGCCGAACACCGCGTACATGGCCACGCCGAGCAGCAGGGCCACCAGGTTCGCGGTCCAGACCGGGCGCCGTCGCATCATCCGCATGTCGATCAGCGGTGTGGCGGCGCGAGTTTCGGCCAGTATCCAGAGCCCGGCCAGCACCAGGGCGGCGACGATCAGGCCGATCACCGGTACCGATCCCCAGCCCCACGACGAGGCCTGGCTGAGGGCGAGCAGCAGGCAGACCAGCCAGGCCGACAGCAGCAGGGCCGGCGGCCAGGAGATCTTGCCGGGGGAACGGACCGGTGAGGCGGGCACCAGCAGGTGGGCGGCCACCGCGGCGCCCGCGGTCATGACCATCGGGATCCAGAACAGCCAGCGGTACGAGAGCACGTCGACGATCGGGCCGGCCAGCACCAGTCCCAGGCCGCCACCGACCGCGCTGAGCGAGGCCAGGCTGCCGACGGCGCCGGTGACCCGGTGCGCCGGGTACTCGTCGCGGATGATGCCGAAGGCCAGCGGCAGTACGCCGCCGCCGAGGCCCTGGATCACCCGGGCGACGATCATCACGGCCAGGTTCGGGGCCAGGGCGGAGAGCAGGGAGCCGACCGCCAGGGCGATCAGCGTGGCGACGAAAACCCTTTCCTTGCCGGCCAGGTCGCCGAGCCGGCCGAGGATCGGGGTGGCCACCGAGGCGGACAGCAGATAGGCGGTCAGCACCCAGGTGACGCCGCTCTGGCTGGTGCCCAGGTCGTGCTGGATGGTCGTCATCACCGGGATGACGAGCGACTGGAGGAGGGTGAAGGCCGCGACGCCCAGCGTGAGGACGGCGAAGGTGACCGAGGGGGAGGTGCGGCGGACGGGGGACGGTGGTGCAGCGGCGGACCGCATGGGGCTCCTTGTCTGTGCGAAACGGAACTGTGATTCCGCTCCGCCCAGGCTATAGCACCTTCTATTGCCAATCGGACATGACGACGGAACACTCGGGCGGGTTACCAAAGTGTTCATAGGCGGTCCATAGGGTGATCAAGAGGGCGAATGGTGAAGAAGAAGTACATGGTGGCGGCGGTTTCCGCCGCCCTGGTGGCCACCACCGCGGTCTCCGGCTCGGTGGCCCGGGCCATCGGTTCCGGCGACCAGGCGAACCAGGCGAACCGGGCCACGGTGGTGACCACCGCGGCGTCCACCGCCCAGGTCTCCTACACGCCCACGGCGATCAAGTGGGGCAAGTGTGATGACGCCGGCCTGAAGTCGCTGGGGGCCCAGTGCGGCTTCCTGACCGTGCCCCTCGACTACGACAAGCCCCAGGGCAAGACGATCAAGCTCGCCGTCTCGCGGGTCAAGCACACCGTGAAGAAGGCGAAGTACCAGGGCGTCATGCTGGTGAACCCGGGCGGCCCGGGCGGTTCCGGCCTGAGTCTGTCGTCGCTCGGCCAGTACGTGCCGGACGGCGCCGGGGACGCCTACGACTGGATCGGTTTCGACCCGCGCGGCGTGGGCTCCAGCAAGCCCTCCCTCACCTGCGACGGCTCGTACTTCTCCTACGACCGGCCGAAGTACGTGCCGGGCACCGCCAAGGACGAGAAGACCTGGCTGAAGCGGGCCAAGACCTACGCGGCCAAGTGCGAGAAGGCCGGCGGCGCGCTGCTCGACAACGTGAAGACCACCGACACCGTCAAGGACATGGACGTCCTGCGGAAGGCGCTGGGCAAGAAGAAGATCAACTTCTACGGCTTCTCGTACGGCACCTACCTGGGCCAGGTCTACAGCACGATGTACCCGGGCCGGGTGCGCCGCATGGTGCTCGACGGCGTCGTCGACCCGCGTGACGTCTGGTACGACGCGAACCTGAACCAGGACGTCGCGTTCGACAAGAACATGGACACGTTCTTCGCCTGGGTGGCCAAGTACAACTCGGTCTACCGGCTCGGCAAGACCGAGGCCGCGGTGGAGAAGGAGTACTACAAGCAGCTGAAGGCCCTCGACAAGAAGGCCGCCGGGGGCAAGATCGGCGGCGACGAGTGGACCGACATCTTCCTGTCCGCCGGGTACTACGTGTTCGGCTGGGAGGACGTCGCCGACGCCTTCGCCGGCTGGGTGCACGACGGCGACTGGAAGACGCTGAAGGCGATGTACGACGACTCGCAGCCGCAGGGCCCGGGCGAGGACAACGGCTACGCGATGTACCTGGCCACCCAGTGCACCGACGTGCAGTGGCCGACGAGCTGGGCGAAGTGGAAGAAGGACAACGCCGCCGTGCACCAGAAGGCGCCGTTCGAGACCTGGGCCAACGCCTGGTTCAACGCGCCGTGCCTGTACTGGGACGGTGAGGTGGGCAAGCCGGTGAAGGTGGACGGCTCGAAGGCGCCGGCGATCCTGCTGATCGCCGAGACCCACGACGCGGCCACCCCCTACGCGGGGGCGCTCGAGGTGCGCAAGCGCTTCCCGAAGTCGGTGCTGATCGAGGGCGTCGGGGGCACCACCCACTCCGGCTCGCTGAACGGCGTCAGCTGCACCGACGACGCCATCGCCGACTACCTCACCGACGGCACACTGCCGAGCCGGGCGAAGGGCAACGCGTCGGACAAGAAGTGCGACCCGGTGCCCCAGCCGGTTCCGGCCGGGGCGTCGAGCTCCGGAAAATCGGCCTGAGCAACGGCATTCAGCAACGAGGCGGCCCGGTCCCCGAGGGGACCGGGCCGCTTCGCGTAGTGGTGCGCCGGCTCAGTGCTGCTGGTGCTCCTGGCGGCCCTCGACGTCTTCGTCGTCCCCGTCGTCCTCGGGTTCCTCGTCGTCCAGGTCCTCGTCGTCGTCCAGCACGTCTTCGGTCTGCACCAGGTAGGGCGGCAGGTGCCGGTCGGCGTTGAACGGGGTGAACCAGTAGTCGAAGCCCATCGGTGCGGAGTCCGGGCCGACCCGCAGTTCCTCGTCGTCCGCGTCGTCCGGGGTCTGCGGGTCGAACAGGATCTCGTGATCGGGGTCTTCGAACAGGTGCTCCTCGACCGCCTCCCGCCAGCCCGGCTCCAGCCCGACGTCGGCCAGGTCGAGCTGCACCTCGGCGGTGTCGAGGATCAGCCGCAGGGCCAGCTCCTGGGCCACGCAGGCCAGCGGCTCCCAGCCGGCCGTGAGCCGGCGGGTGACGTCGGCCATGGCGATGATCAGCCGCTGGGCGAACAGTGCGTCGTAGCGGTCGGCGTAACGCACCGGCAGGCCGCCGAGCACGAAGAACACGTCGTCCGGGGCGTCGGCCACGGTCTCGGTGGTGCCGTCGCGGGTCAGCGTGTCCAGATCGATGAACAGCTGGTCGACCGCCGCCACCGAGGCCTGGAACAGCGCCCCGGCCAGGAACCGGGCCTGGGCCAGCGCCTCCTCCCGCTCCTCCTCGTCGTCGGCGTGCACGTCGAGCGCGGTCAGCAGCGCCGGGTCGACACCGGTGAGCAGCTCCGCGCTGTGCAGCAGCTGCGCGCGGGTCGCCTCGGTGTTGCGGCTGGTGGCGATGCCGGTGAGGACCAGGCCGTCGGCCTCGGTGACGATGACGACCGAGCCCTCCTCGCCGAACTCGTCCTCGTCGGTGTCGTCGTCGGTGTCGTCGCCGTCCAGGGTCAGGCCGTCGAAGTCGTCCAGCACCTGGAGGTCGGGGCCGAAGTCGTCGAGCCCGTCGATCTCGTCTGCCGACTCACCGGTGACGCTCACCGAGAACGGTCCCCAGCCCGGGTTGGCGGGGTCGTTGACCAGCGCCGCGACGCTGTCTCCCACCAGGCTGAGCACCTCGGGGGAAGCCAGGCCCGGCGCCGCGACGGTCAGGCTGATGTCGACGTCGCCGGTGCTGCCGTTGGTCAGGTAGCCCTCGTTGGTGCACTCGGCGATGGCCAGCGTGACCGCTTCTTCGAGCCGGCGGAGCATGCCGTCGCGCTCCAGCGCGGACGAACCGTCCGCGGCGCCCACCAGGATGGTCAGCTCGTCGTCGTCCTCTTCCATGCAGGCAGTCTGCCTGACCGGGGCACCTTCCGTCAGTGGGGACGCGATCCGGGCGGGGCCGGAACGGGGCGAACTACGCGCTACGGGCCTGCTGGGCCTGATGCGGGTGCAGATGCCGGTAGGTTCCGTTGAAGTAGAGCAGGGGGTGCAGACCCGGCGTGGCGTGCAGCGACCGCACCCGGCCGACGGTGAGGTAATGGTCACCGGTCACGAATTCGTTCTCAAGTTCGCAGTCGATGGTGGCCAGCACCCCCTCCAGGCGCGGGGCACCGGTCGTGCCGGTCTCCCAGCGCACCCCACGCCACTTGTCCGAGCCGCTGCGGGCGAACTGGTTGCACAGGTCCTGCTGGCCGGCTTCGAGGATGTTCACGGTGAACGCCCGGGCCCGGCGGATACGCGGGTAGGTGGTGGAGGTCAGCGACGGTGAGAAGGCGATCAGCGGCGGGTCGAGGGAGAGGCTGAAGAACGACTGGCAGGTCATGCCGACCGGCTCATCGTCGTCGAGGGCCGTGACCACGGTGATGCCGGAGGCGAAGCCGCCGATCACCTTGCGGAAACGGGCGGCGTCGATGCTGTCGAACTCGTCAGTCACGGGGGGCCTCCAGCCGGCCGGTGATCGCGGGCACCAGGGTGGCGGCGTTCGCCTGGCCCCAGTCGGCGGTGATCTGGTCCAGCTCGGCGATCCGGTTCATCACCAGGTAGAGCCCCCGGCTCGGCACCGTGGCGCCCAGCTCGACCAGCAGGGGACGCAGGTTGACCTCGGTGGCCATGGCGTGGTCGGCGGCCGCGCCGGTCATCACCGGCACCGCCACCACGCCGGCCAGGCCGTTGCTGGGGTAGCGGTCGAGGAACGCCTTGAGCAGGCCGGTGTAGGTGGCCTTGTAGGTGGGCGAGGCCACCACCAGGACGTCGCTGGCCGCCACCGCGTCGTTCAGGGCGGCCAGGGTCGGCTCGGGCCACTCGAACAGCCGGGAGGAGTGCTCGGCCAGGTCGATCACCTGGTACTCGGTCTGCTCACCGGGCACCAGCTTCTCGATCACGCCGGCGAGGGACTCCGCCACACGCAGGGTTCGGGAGGCGGGCTTGGGGTTGCCCACGACCACGGCGATCTTCACCGCTTCACATCCTTCAGCAGCCGGGCGCCGCGCCCGGTGAGGGGCGCAACGCTGACGAGATGGTCAGCTCCTGCGGCACGGGGATGCCCGACGGCGTTGTACGGGCAGCCAGAAGTGCCTGCAATGCAGGAACATTCACCTGACGCCTTTTTGTGGGGCGCCGGCGGCTGCAACGTCTTACGCTGCTTCAATCGATATTAAGGTCACCCTTCGTCATGTCAAGATTCTTGACCGGAACAGTGAGGTAGGCCTCGCCCCCTCCGGGCCGGGCCGGGCTACTTGACCGATCCCGCCGTCAGACCGCCCACCAGGTGCTTCTCGATCAGGGCGAAGAGCACGACGACCGGTACGACGGCGATCAGCGATGCGGCGAAAAGCTCGTCCCAGTGCTGCTGGTAGCCCGTGACGTAGGAGTTGATGCCGACGGTCAGCGGTTTCTTGTCGTCGTCCTGCATCAGGGTCAGCGCCACCACGTACTCGTTCCAGGCCGCGATGAAGGTGAAGATCACCGTGGTCACCAGGCCGGGCAGGGTGAGGGGCAGCATCACGTGCCAGAGGGTGCGCACCCGGCCGCAGCCGTCGAGGTGCGCGGCCTCCTCGACGTCCCTGGGGATCGACGAGAAGAAGCCCTGGAGGATCCAGATCGCGAAGGCCAGGTTGAAGGCGGCGTTCGTGATGATGATCGACAGGTAGGTGTTGACCAGCGTGAGGTCGAAGAACTCCCGGTACAGCCCGACCACCAGCGAGGTCGGCGAGAACATCTGGGTGACCAGCACGACGAGCAGGAACGCGGTGCGCCCGGGAAACCTGAACCGGGCCGTGAAGTAGGCCGCCGGAACCGCCGCCACCAGCACGATCGCGGTCGAGCTGACCGCCACGACCAGCGAGGTGCGCAGCCAGTTCAGGAAGCGGGCGTCGCTCAGCACGGTGCCGAAGGTGTTCCACTGCCACTCGCGCGGGAGGAACGTGGGCGGTGAGGCCAGCACATCACCGCTGGGCCGCAGCGCGTCGAGCAGCATCACCGCGTAGGGCGAAACGAACACCAGCGTGATCGCCAGGCCGATCAGCGAAAGGTAGTACGGCCGGAGTCTTCTGGTCAGGGTCATGCCTGCGTCACCTCCCTCCAGCGGATGATCCGCAGGTAGATCAGCACCACCACGAGGATCAGCAGCACGTTGACCACACCCATCGCGGCGGACATTCCGACGCTGCGCTCGGCCGCCTTGAAGGCCAGCTTGTAGGAGTAGGTGATCGAGGTGTCGTGGCTGAAGCCCGGATTGCGGTCGTTCAGGGTGTAGATCACCGGGAACGAGTTGAACACGTAGATCAGGTTCAGCACGCTGGCCACCAGCAGGGCCGGACGCAGCAGCGGAAGAGTGATGTGCCGGTAGATCTTCCACGGCGAGGCGCCGTCCACCCGGGCCGCCTCGACGATGTCGCCGGGGATCGCGTTCAGCCCGGCGAGCAGCACGTACGCGGTGAACGGCAGCGAGACGAACACCCCGACGCCGATCATCGAGGGCATCACCCAGGAGTCGTCGCCGAGGAAGTCGATCGGCTCGCCGAGCAGGTGCAGGTTCACCAGCAGGCGGTTCAGGATGCCGTGCTCGTAGTCGAGGATCAGGGTGAACAGCCGCGAGGTGATCACCAGCGAGGCGGCCCAGGGGATGATGATCGCCCAGCGCATCAGGGTGCGGCCGCGGAAGTCCTTGGCCATGAACTGGGCCAGGGCCAGGCCGATCAGGATGGTCAGCGCCACCACCACGACCACCCAGACCGCGGTGTTCGCCAGCACGGTCCACAGGTCGTCGTGCTGAAAGATGCTGGTGTAGTTGTCGAATCCGGCCGAGCCCTTGCGCAGCCCGGTGATCGAGTAGTCCGACAGCGAGGCCTGCACCAGGGCGATCGCCGGGTACACCACCACACCGGCGATCAGGAGCAGCGGCACGATCAGCCAGGGGACGGCGGAAAGTGCGCTGGCGTGTCCGGTTTCGCGACGGCGACGGCGGCGGGCCGGCGCCGTGGGCGCGGCCGGGGTGCCGGCCGCGCCCACGGGGGTGTCGAGCTGGTCGGTCAACTCAGCTCCCGGACTCCGCCTGCTCCTGGAGGTCGTCCAGGACCGCCTTCGGGTCACCGTCCGGGCCCACCGCGGCGCCGATCTCCTGCTGCACGGCCAGTTTGACGGTGTCCCACTTCGGGTCGTCGGTCGGCGTCAGCTGCACGCCGGTCAGGGTGTCGAGGTAGACCTTCAGGTCCTCGTTCGAGCTGAACTTCTCCACGCCGGAGGTGGTGACGGGCAGGAAGCCCTCGTTCTCGATGAACGTGTTCACCTGGTCGGGCTGGTAGTACAGGTCGTAGAAGGCCTTGATCGCGTCGGCGTTGCCGTCTTTCTTGAACGCCATCAGGTAGTCGGTGACGCCGTACGACTTGGGCTCGTCGCCGTTGTTGGTCGGCATCGGGGCCACGCCGTAGTCGACCTTGCCGGCTTCGTCGAGAGTGGCCGCCAGCGGCGAGAAGCCCACGACCATACCGGCTTTTCCGGCCGCGAAGTCGGCGAAGGCGCCGTCGGTGCGGTTGGTCTTGCCCGGGTTGTTCTGGGTCAGGCCGTCATCGGCGAGCTTCTTCAGGAACGACAGGGTCTCGACGTTCTCGGCCGAGTTGATCGTCCATCGGCCGTCGGTCTTCCAGTTGCCGCCGTTGTTGAACATCCAGATCGAGAACTCGGCCTGGGCCTCCTCCGGGCCGAGCGGCTCGGCGTAACCGGCTGTGCCGTCGCCCAGATCGGCGATCTTCTTGGCGTCGGCGGCGAACTCGTCCCAGGTGGTCGGCGCGGCGTCGATCCCGGCGTCCTCGAACAGCTTCTTGTTGTAGAACAGGGCGCGGGCCGAGGACAGGTCGGGCATGCCGTAGAGCTTGCCCTCGTAGGTGCCACTGGTGACGAAGTTCGGCAGCAGGTCGGACTTCACGCTGTCGGACAGCACGTCGTCGGCGCTGTACAGCAGGTCGTCCTGCGCGTAACTGGCGTAGGCGTTGAGGTTCAGGATGTCCGGCGGGTTGCCGTTCTGGATCATCGTGCTGCTCTGCTGGTCGATGTCGTCCCAGCTGACCACCTGGACCTCGAGCTTGATCCCGGTCTTCTCCTCGTAGGTCTTGGCGAAACTCTGCCAGAAACCGGCTGTCTCGTCCGAGTACTCGGCGGCGACCAGCTTGATCGAGTCGACCTTGCCGCTGTCACCCTCCGCGTCGCCGCCTCCGGTGCCGCCGCCGCAGGCGGCGAGCGTGAGCGCCAGGCCGGTGAGTCCGACCGTGAGGGCCTGGGTTCGTCTGTTCATCGCAGAAACTCCTGATGCCGGGTGGGGAGTTTGTAAAGACGCCTTACGATTCGGCCGTAAGGCTTGCGCAGGATTCCGGCGGCGTCAAGAGGTGCATGGGGGGATCTGCCCGGTTACGGGACGGTCCCTACTGCGGGCAACAGCGGGCAAACCGGGCGGTAATCCGGTGGAAATCTGAGCAGTTGCCCCAAGGGCTGTCGTGGTCAGGCAAAACAACAGTGGACGACGAGGAGCACTGCTCCTCGTCGTCCACTGTTGTTGCTCGCCGGGCTGTCGCCTAACGGTTTGCGAACGGGTTTGTTACCGGTGCTCGCGCCAGGCCCGCTCGAACGGCAGACGCCAGGCGTGCGGGGCGATGAGCTGGTGGATCGCGTTCGGGCCCCAGGTGCCGGCCGGGTACGGCTTGACCGGCGGCGGGTCTTCGAGCAGCGGGATGGACCGCTCCCAGAGACTCTCGATGCCCTCGGCGGTGGTGAACAGCGTGTGGTCGCCGCGCATCGCGTCGAGGATCAGCCGCTCGTAGGCCTCCAGCACGTCACCGGCCCGCTCGGTCTCCTGGGTGGAGAACTGCATGGACAGCTTGTCGAGCTTCATGCCCGGGCCGGGCCGCTTGCCGTAGAACGACAGCGACACCTTGGAGGCGTCGGCCAGGTCGAAGGTGAGGTGGTCCGGACCGGCCGCGCCGACCCCGGAACCCTGCGGGAACATCGACTTCGGCGCCTCCTTGAAGGCGATCGAGATGATCCGCGCGCCCTCGGCCAGCCGCTTGCCGGTGCGCAGGTAGAAGGGCACGCCGGCCCAGCGCCAGTTGTCGATGCCGGCCCGCAGCGCGATGAACGTCTCGGTGTCGGAGTCGCGGGCCACGCCCTCCTCACCGCGGTAGCCGCTGTACTGACCACGCACCACGTCGCGCGGGTCGATCGGCAGCATCGAGCGGAAGACCTTGTTCTTCTCCTCGCTGATGGCCCGCGGCTCCAGCGCCGTGGGGGGCTCCATCGCGACGAACGCCATCACCTGGAACAGGTGGGTGACCACCATGTCCTTGTAGGCGCCGGTGCTCTCGTAGAAGTTGGCGCGGCCGCCCAGGCCGAGCGTCTCCGGGATGTCGATCTGGACGTGATCGATGAAGTTGCGGTTCCAGATCGGCTCGAACAGGCCGTTGGCGAAACGGAACGCCAGGATGTTCTGCGCCGCCTCCTTGCCCAGGAAGTGGTCGATCCGGAAGATCTGGCTCTCCCGGAACGTCTCGTGCACCTGGTCGTTGAGGATGATGGCCGACGTCAGGTCGGTGCCGAACGGCTTCTCCATCACCACCCGGGACTTCTCCACCAGCTTCGCGTCGCGCAGCATGGTGATGACGGCCAGGGCGGCCTTGGGCGGCACGCTCAGGTAGTGCAGGCGGCGCGCGTCCGGGCCGAGCTTGGACTCGGCCTCGGCCACCGCGGCGGCGAGCGCCTCGGGACCGGCGGACTGCGGCACGTAGCAGAGGTTCTTCGCGAAGGTGTCCCACTGCTCGGGCGTGAGCTTGTGGGAACCGAACTCTTCGGTGGCGGCCTGGGCGAAGGCGCGGAAGGCGTCGTCGCTCATGTCCTCGAGCGAGGTGCCGACCACGTGGATGTCCGGAGCCAGGGCGGAGGCGGCAAGGTGTGCCATGCCGGGCAGCAGCTTGCGGCGGGCGAGGTCGCCGGTCGCCCCGAACAGCACGATCACGTGTGGGGCGAGAGTCTCCTCACCCTTCCGCGACGGCCGTGACCCGGGGGCCGGGTAGGAAATCGTCTGGGGTGCTAGATCGGACACAGCTTCGATGATGGCATCACTGACCGCCGGGCGCGAAGGAGCCCGGGCGGACTTGCCAGGGGCGTCTGCCCTGGTGTTCACCGGTCGGTAGTCACCGGTCGGCCGACGGGTGCTCAGCCCGGTGGCAGAACGTGCCGATACCCAGGGCGAGATGACGATCGGTGATGCCAACGCCATGCGGACGTCCCGGGGCACCCCGGCGTCGCCCGATGCCGCGCGCCCGGCCGCCGACGGCCACGGCGCGGCCGCGGTGCCCGGCCAGTTCACCCCTCCGGACGCCCCGGCCCGGCTCTGGACGCCGGAGCAGGCCGAGCACGACCGGCTCGCCGACCTGCACGCCCTGAACCTGCTCGACACTGCTCCCGAGCAGGGCTTCGACGACCTGGTGCTGCTGGCGTCGAGGCTCACCGGCTGCCCGATCGCCCTCGTCACCCTGGTGGACGCACAGCGGCAGTGGTTCAAGGCGAAGGTCGGCACCGACCTGTGCTCGACCGACCGCGACATCGCCTTCTGCGAGCACGTGGTGCGGGGCCGGGCCGAGCTGGAGGTGCGCGACCTCCGGCTCGACCCGCGTTTCGCCAACAACCCGTTCGTCACCGGCCCGCCCTTCGCGGTGTTCTACGCCGGCTACCCGATCACCACCGCCACCGGCTCGATCCTCGGCACGATCTGCGTGATCGACACCACCGAGCGCTCGCTCGGCCTGGAGCAGCGCGAGCAGATGCGCGCCCTGGCCCGGCAGGTGTCCACCCAGCTGGAGCTGCGCCGGGTCACCATCGACCAGGCCCGCGAGATCGAGATGCGCACGGTGGCGCAGCGGCAGCTGGCCCGCTCCCGCAGCGAGTACCGGCTGCTGGCCGAGACCTCGGGCGACGTGATCGCCCGGTGCGGGCTGGACGGCCGGATCACCTACATCAGCCCTTCGGTGAGTTCCGTGCTGGGCGTGCTGGTCGACCTGGAGATCGGTGCCAACCTGCTGGCGCGGGTGCATCCGGACGACCGGCCACAGATGCAGGACGCGATCGAGAGCGTGCGGCTCGGCGACCTCCAGTCGGTCACCGTGCGGGTGCTCGCCGCGGACGGGCGCTGGCACTGGCTGGAGTGCACGCTGGCCCCGCTGTACGACCCGGAGAAGGGCGAGCTGGAGATCCACTGCTCGGCCCGGGAGGTCACCGAGCGGGTGGACGCGGCGCGCCGGATCGCCCGGTCGGAGGAACGTTTTCGCAGCATCTTCCACGGCTCGCCGATGGGCATCACGCTCACCGACACCGAGGGCCGGTTGATCTCCGCCAACCCGGCGATGTCGCGGTTGCTCGGGGTGCCGCAGGAGGAGCTGATCGGGCGGCTGCGCTCGGAGTTCGTGCACCCGGCCGACAACCGTCTGCACCCGGACGCGATGCGCGAGCTGATGAAGACACCCGGCTCCAGCCTGGAGGTGCTGGTCCGGTTCAAGCGGTACGACGGTGAGCTGGCCTGGGCCTCGGCCTGGCTCAGCTGGATCGACGAGGGCGACCCGGAACCGCACCTGCTGGCCCACGTCTTCGACATCACCGACCGGTACCGGGCCGAGGTGGCGCTGGCCGACAGCGAGGCCAACCTGGCCGCCATCAACCGGGTGACGCGGCGCATCCTGTCCGGCGAGGACGCCCGCACGGTGATCGTGAGCGCCCTGGTCGACATCGCCGGCGCGCAGGTGGCCAGCCTGTTCGAGCTCGGCGGCGCGGAGGAACTGGTCGCCACCGGCAGCTCGGACGCCAAGCTGCTCGGCACCTCCTACCCGTTCACCGAGATCCCGGTCACCGCCGCGGTCTGGCGTGAGGGTGAGCCGCTGTTCATCGAGCGGGCCGAGGACCACCCGCAGCTCAATCAACGGCTGGCCCGGATGATCGGGGCGAGATCGCTTCTCTACCAACCGGTTCTGAGCGGCGGCGAGGTGATCGCCCTGCTCTCGGTGAGCTGGGGGCAGGACGTCACCGAGCTCACCGACCGCCGCGTGCAGGCCGTGGCGCTGCTGGCCGACGAGGCCGCGTTCGCGCTGGAGCACGACGCCCTGCTGCGCCGCTACGAGGACCTGGCCGGCACCGACCAGCTGACCGGGCTGCCGAACCGGCGGTCGTGGGACGAGCGGCTTTCGGTGCTGATCGCGGCCGCGCGGCGCAACGGCGACCCGTTCGTGATCGCGGTGGCCGACGTGGACCGGTTCAAGGCCTACAACGACACGCACGGGCACCTGGAGGGGGACGTGCTGCTGCGCGAGGTGGCGCAGGCCGCCCGGGCGGAGCTGCGGACCGTGGACGTGGTGGCCCGCTGGGGCGGTGAGGAGTTCGCGATCGCGCTGCCCAGCTGTCGTGACGAGGACGCCCGGCAGGTGCTCGACCGGGTGCGGCTGGCGATGCCGCGCGGCCAGTCGATCAGCATCGGCTACTGCGAGTGGGACGCCGAGGCCACCGCGGAATCCCTGATGAACCGGGCGGACTCGGCCCTGTACGAGGCCAAGCGCAGCGGCCGGGACCGGGTGGTGTCGGTCACCGAGCTGCCCGCCCCCGAAACCTCCGACGGCGTCACCGAAGACTGATCGCGACCCGCTCCAGGGCGTCCATCGAGCCCTGCATGCCCTCCTCCATGCCCGAGCCGATGTGCGCGTCGCGGTGCGCGGCCTCGGTGTGCTCGATCAGCATGCTCAGCGTGCTGGTGTCGCCCTCGCCGGTGAAGGTGACGGTGTTGACCGAGTAGGCGTCGGGCATACCCTCGAACGTCTCGGTGCAGACGATCTTCTCGAGCTCGGCGATCTCGCGGAACTCGCCGTGGAAGCCGACCTCGAACCCCGGCCCGGCCGTCATCATCTGGCGCCAGGTGCCGCCCACCCGGAAGTCGGACTCGACCAGCGTGACCTCACCCTTCTCGCCGGCCCACCAGCGCCGGACCAGCTCCGGATCGGTGTAGGCCCGCCAGAGAGCGCTTTTCGGGGCGGCGAAGTCGCGGGTGATGAGGATGGTGGTGTCGCCCTGAAGCGTCACCACCGCCGTTCCGGTGCCGGGACTGGTCGTCATGGGTCCATCATGGCCGCTGATGCCGACGGCCCGGCTCCCCGAGCGGGAACCGGGCCGTCGGCGTGGCGCGCTCAGGCGGCGGGCAACTGCTGTGCACCGGCCTGCTCGACGCCCGGCTTGACCGAGATGCCGCTGTCGGTGAGCTGATTGCCCTGCACGTCGGTGATGCGGACGGTGCCGCCGCAGCCCTCACCGCTCGCTGAGAGGAAGTAGTTGTACATCTGCCGGTCGAGGGTGACCCAGCCGTTGTCGCCCTTCAGCTCGACCTTGCGGATCGGGTTGCGGTGGTTGCGCACCTGGATGCCGCACCACCACTGGGTGGAGCCCTCCTTGTACACGTACTTCACCGGCCCGGAGACGCTGGGGCTGACCATCTTCCAGGTGATGTCGATGCGGCCGGTGACCGGTTCGGCGAGCTCGGCGAAGGCCTCGGCGGAGAGGTCGATGTGCCCGGCCGCGCACTCCGGGCAGCGGTCGACGATCTTGACCCGCACCGTGTTGCCCTTGGGGCCGGTGACGTCGACGTAGGCACCGCAGGTCTGCGAACCGTCGTACTGCTGCTCGTTCATCGCGGCCACCATCAGGTCGCCGGTGGGCTCGTAGGAGCAGTTGCCCGCGCCGGTCGCGCCGTAGAACGTGGCGATGCCGTCGTAGGTCTTGCCGAACTGGACCTCGTCGTTCGCCGCGCTCGCCGCGGCCTTGGCGGTGGTGGAACCCGAACCGCCTGAGGACGACGAGGAACCCGTGGACTTCGTGGCGTCGGCCGAGGCGGCCTTCACCGGCTTGGTCTTCTCGGTGGAGTCGGCCTTCTCGGCCTTTTTCTCTTCGGGTTTCTTCTCTTTCTTCTTCGCCGTGGGAGTGGCCGACGGCGTGGCGGCCGGGCCGGAGTCCGGCGTCTCGGCCGGGCCCTGAGCCTCCTGCGCGATGGCGACGTCGGGGCGGGACAGCACCAGCGAGGCGTCGGCGGTGCTCGACGTGGACGACTGCGCGTAGAACACGCCCCCGGTCACGGCGATCACGGCGAACGCCACCAGGGCGGTGGCTGCACGGACATCCAGCTTCTTTCGCGACACGTTCGGTGATGCTCCTCGCGCGGTCGTCAGGCAGACCTTCTGCCCGGGTTAAGAGGAGAGCAGTTTTTGCGGCGAGCACCCAGCCGGTTCCCAGGAATCCTGGCTTACGTTGGTCGGCATGGAAGAGAACCGGGCCCGGCGCGTGGTCGACGCGCTGCGGGAACGAGGTGTCGACGCACGGATGGAGAAGGCTGGTGTGTACCAGTTCGGTCTCTGGATCAAGCTGCCCGGCGGGCGCGAGGCGATCTGGGACACGGACGGGTCGGCCGGCCTGGAGGCCCAGGTGATGCGGGACGGCGTGCTGGTCGGGTTCGTGCCCTCGATCCCCGGCTCCGACGGGTTCGACGAGGCTCAGGTGGTCGACGCGATCGCCCGCACGGACTACGACCAGCCGATCGCCACCCAGCGCCGCACCGCCCCCGCCCCGGCCGCGCCGCTATCCCCGCAGGGCGGCATCTTCCGGCGGTTCCTCGACGGGTTCCGCTACCGCGACTGAGCCCGCGGGCCCGGCCTGCCCGGCCTGCTTGAGCGATGGGCCGAGCGCTGGGCCGATCGGTCGGCAGAGCGACAAATGTCGGCCGGACGGCGACTTTGCGTCGTCCACCCGTACTACATTCGCATCGTGGGAACGGAGGGGGTGGAGCGCGGCACGGGCTCAGCCCCTGCCCGCCACCCGCTGCCCCCGCACCGGCCGGCGCCGCGCCGGGATGCGCACCTCGGCGATCCGCTGCTCACCCCAGGCCACGTCCTCGCACACCCAGTCCTCCAGCCGGTCGGCCAGGTAGTAGGCCACCTCGCCGAGCGTCTCCTCCGGGTCGGCCTCCGGGCCGAACCAGAAGGCGCCGTGCCAGGTGCGGCCGGCCGCCATGACGCGCAGCAGCAGTTCCTGTCCCGGTCCCTGGCCCAGCTCCATCCGTTCCAGCTCGCCCGGCCGGAGCACGGCCTCGAGAACCGGGAGCACCACGCGCTCGCGGACGTCGTCCAGGGCAGCCGGGTCGAACCGGTCGTCGACACCGGGGCCGCGCAGGGTGGGCATGCCCACAGGCTGGCAGCCCGGACCGGTCGCGACAACACTCCCGAGGTGAATCAACAGGTTCCAATGAGGGGATATCCCTCTTGTCCGAATCTGTTTGGGCCATCAGGGTGAATACGGTGAGCACGACGTCGATCGCTCAGACGTCGCAACAGCTTCCGGTTCCGCTGTCGCCGAGTCGGCAGTGGTCCCGCACCTTCGCGGTCACCGGTGCCCTCACCGCCCTCGGCGCCCTCCTGTTCGGCCCGCTGTGGCACGAGTACCCCCAGGTCGCCTCCGGCAGCATCCTGTTCACCGCGATGTTCAGCTGCGCCGGGGTGATCCTCTGGGACGAGGCCGGGCACCGTCGCACCGCCGTGCTGCTCATCCTGGCCGGGCAGTTCTGGGCGCTCGGCTGGAGCGAGGAGTGGGCCTTCGGGCCGATGCCGCTGGTCTCCGGCATCTCCAGCTACGTCGCGCTGTCGCTGGCCGCCTGGGCCCTGTTCCGCTACCCCGACCCGGCCCTGATGACCCGGCTGGAGCGGATCTTCCTGGCCCTGCTGGCCCTCGCGGCGATCGGCGGGATCGTGGCCGAGGACCTCACCATGGAACCGGAGTGGAAGGACTACGCGCCGGACAGCTGGTGGCTCACCCTCTCGTCCGACCACGCTCTGCACGACCGGATCGCCGAGAGCGTGCGCACCGCCCAGCTCGTCGTGATCGCGGTCTTCGTGCTGATGTGGATCGTCCGGATCCGCCGCACCCGCGGCCTGGACCGCGAGCTGCTGGCGCCGATGGCCGTGGCCTCCCCGCTGATCGCCGTCGCCGTCGCGGCGGTGCCGGTGGCCAAACTGCTCGGCCTGACCGGCGGTGCGATGGACCGGGTCTACGCCCTCCAGCCCGCCGTGCTCGCCGTGATCCCGCTGACCTTCCTGATCAGCGTGGTGCGGCGGAGGCTGGCCGACCACGCCGTGCTCACCCTGGTCCAGCAGGTGCAGCGTCGCCCCACCCCCGAGGCCGTGCAGACCGCGCTGCGCACGGCCTTGCGCGACGCCACCCTCCGGGTGCGCTACTGGGCGCCCGACCTCAACACCCACGTCGACGTGACCGGCGCCCCGGCCGGCCCGCCCGGCCCGGACGGGCCCGACGGCGACCGGCTCGTGCTGCCGGTGACCGCTCCCTCCGGCGGCCCGCTCGCCGTCATCGACGCCGACGCCGGGCTGCGCCGGCATCCGCAGGTGGTGGCGAACGCGCTCGCCGCCAGCGGGCTGGCGCTGGAGAACGCCCAGCTCCAGGCCGCCGTGCTGGGCCGGCTCAGCCAGGTGCGGGCCCTGCGCATGCAGGCCGTGCAGGCCGGGGTGGCCGAACGCCGCCGGGTGGAGCGCAATCTGCACGACAGCGCCCAGCAGCGGTTGCTGGCACTGCGCCTGGTGCTGGCCGCCTCGGACTCGCCCGAGCTCGGCACCGGCGCCCGCGACCGGCTGCACGAGATGAGCTCGGAGATCGCCCTGGCCCTGAACGAGCTGCGCGACCTGGCCCGGGGCATCCACCCGGCGGTGCTCAGCCAGGCCGGGCTGTCCGCGGCGATCGAGGCGGCGGCGCAGAAGCAGCCGTTGCTGCTGGTCGACGCCACCCTGCCCGCCGGGCGCTTCCCGGCGGCCACCGAGGAGACGGCCTACTACCTGATCTGCGCGGCTCTCAAGGGTGCGGCGGAGCAGTCGCCGGCGGCCTCCCGGGTCAGCATCCGCGGCCACGAGACCGACGGGGTGCTGACCATCGAGGTGGAGGACGACGCCCGCCGCCCGGCGCAGCTGCGGCTCGACGCCGAGCTGCCCGGCATGCTCGACCGGGTGCGTGCGCTCGGCGGCGACATCATGTTCTCCACGCTCTCGCGCGGCGGTTCCCTGATGGTCGCCGCGATTCCCTGCGCCTAGGGCGTGTACCAGGCCGGTCACGCACCCGTCACAGATTTCGGCGGGAGAGAACTCACTTCGTCACGGACAGCCCCCGGGAGCAGGAGATCCGTCCTGGATGAGGTCATTGCGTGACCGGAGTCAGATACTCTCTGCTGGTGTTCGGTGACTCCCGACGGACGAGAGCGGCGAATCAGGACATCAGGTAGATCAGCCGCGGGTGCGAGGTAATGGATTGTCAGCCAACACCATGGCCGCCAGGGTCTCCGGGCTAGCCCGGCGCTCCCCGGCGCCCGGCCACGGGCACGGGGACGGCGGCGACACCCCGCCCACCCGGCCCCGTCCGGTGCCGTGGCTCGGCGCACTGCTGGCCGGTGCCCTGGTGACGCTGCTGGCCTCGCTCGCGCTCGCCCCGCTGTGGACGTCGAACCCCGAACTGGCCGCTCCCACGGTCGCGTTCGCCGGGGCGCTGGTCGCGGCCGGCGTCATCCTCTCCCGCGAACCGGGCCAGCGCTCGCCCGGCCTGTCGCTGATGCTCGCGGGCTGTGTCTGGCCGCTGAGCTGGGTGGAGGAGATCAGCCGCGGGTCGTGGCACCTGGTCTCGTTCCTCGCCGCCCCGGCCACCCTGGTGCTCGCGGCCTGGGCCATCTTCGGCTACCCCGACCCGGAGTCGGTCGGCCGGTCGGAACGCCGCTTCCTGCTCGGGCTGACCGCCTGGATGCTGGCCGGGCGGGTTTTCGTCGTCCTCAGTTCCGACCTGACCGCCCACCGTGACGCGGGCACCGCATGGTGGCCGATGCTCCAGTCCGACCCGGGCCTGCACCGCTGGCTCGCCTATGTCTCCTCGGTCGGGGAGGTGTTGCTGGCCAGCGGTTTCCTGGTGATGTGGGTGCGGCGCAGCCGGCGCATCCGCGGGCTCGACCGCAAACTGATGCTGCCGGTGGTGGGAGCCGCGGCGTTCGCCGGCACGGCCAGCATGGGCGCCTCGCTGGCCCAGCTGATCGGCGTGCGCGGCGTGCTGCTCGACCAGATCCTCGTGGTGCAGACCATGCTGCTGCTGACCGTGCCGATCGCGTTCGTGTTCGCCACCGTGCGCCGTCGTCTGGCCAGCGTGATGATCGCCGACCTGCTGCCCCGGCTGCGGATGGACCGCACCTCGGAGCGGCTCGAGAGCGCCTTCCGCCAGGTGCTCGACGACCCGGGCCTGGAGATCCACTACTGGGCCGCGGAGATCGGCGCCTATGTGGACCGGCACGGCGCCACCTCGGCCGACCCGGGCGGCGAGACCGGCGACCACGGGCTGCTGCTGCCGATCACCTCCACCAACGGTGCCCGGCTGGCGATGATCCGGGCCGACCAGGCGCTGTGGCGCTACCCCGACCTGGTGGAGGCGGCCGGCTCGGCGGCCGGGCTGGCGATCGAGAACGCCCGGCTCCAGGTGGAGGCCCGGGCGCAGCTGGAGCTGGTGCGGGCCTCGCACGCCCGCATCGTGGCGGCGCAGCTGGCCGAGCGGCAGGCGCTGGAGAAAGACCTGGACGACGGCGCGCTGCGCCGGGTGCAGGAGCTGCTCGCGCGGATCGAGGGGCCGGGCACGCCGCCCGGCCTGGAAGACACCGTTGCCTATGCCGCCGAGCAACTGCGCCTGACCGTGGCCGAGCTGCGCGAGATCGCGGCCGGGCTGCACCCCTCGATCCTCGACCAGGTCGGGCTGGCCGAGGCGGTGCGCCGGATCGGCGCCGCTCAGCCGGTCACCGTCGACGTCGACCTGCCCGAGCAGGGGCTGCCGATGCCGGCCCAGGTGGCCGGTTACTTCGTGGCGGCCGAGGCGATCACCAACGCGGTGCGGCACGCGCAGGCCTCCCGCATCGACGTGCGCGGCGCCGACACCGGGGGCACCCTGCGGCTGACGATCGAGGACGACGGGCGCGGCGGCGCCGACATCGGCTCGGGCACCGGCCTCAGCGGGCTCGGCGACCGGGTGCGCGCGGCCGGCGGCACGATCCACCTGGACAGCCCGCCGGGGGCGGGCACCACGCTGACGGCGGAGATCCCCTACCGATGAACCACCCGATGAGCCACCGATGAACGAGCTGAGGAGCCACACGTGCGGGTAGCGATCGCGGACGACTCCACCCTTTTCCGGGGCGGCCTGCGGCTGCTGCTCGGCCAGGTCGGTGTGGAGGTGTGTCTGGAGGCGGGCAACGCGGACGACCTGATCTCCGGACTCGCCGGGCTGCCCGGCCCGCGGCCCGAGGTGGTGATCCTCGACATCCGGATGCCCCCCACCTACACCCGCGAGGGGCTGACCGCCGCGGCGCGGATCCGCGAGAGCGATCCCGCAACCGGCGTGCTGATCCTTTCCACCTATGCCGAGACCACCTATGCCGCCGAGCTTTTCGCCAACGGCAGTGTCGGCCGCGGGTACATGCTGAAAGACCGGGTGGACGACGTGGGCACGCTGCACGACGCCCTGGTCCGGCTCGCGGCCGGGGAGTCGCTCGTGGACGCCACGCTGGTGGACAGCCTGATCGGGCACTCCCGGCGGCAGGACGCCCTGGCCGCGCTGACCGTGCGCGAGCGCCAGGTGCTGCGCCAGATGGCCGAGGGCCGCTCCAACGCCGGGGTCGCCGCGGTGCTCAACCTGAGTCACAAGACGGTCGAGAACTACGCCGCCAGCATCTTCGGAAAGCTCGACATCCCGGCGGGGTCCGACGACAACCGGCGGGTGCTGGCCGTGCTCTCCTGGCTGCGGGCGGGCACGACCTCCTCCTGAGCGTCACCTGCGCCACATACCCGTTCGGACGTTTGCGCAGGTGCGTGGGGGTGTGCCAGGCTCGGAGCGTTCCGGAGGGGAGTAGTCCGCGAACTCACGGTCGACATACTGAGGGCTCCGGCCCTCCGGTCGTGAGACCTGCCGCGTGGTCGGCAGGTGGACGAGACCTTTGGTCCCGACAGGTGAACGCACTCGTGCGTCTGCTTTCGGGATCAAGGCCGCCCCGAAAGCCGAGATCCCGCCTGTAGGCGCGGAAATGGCTGAGGAAACTATCGTGTGGCACTTCGTGTTGCTCATCGTCTGCGCGGTGGCGATCTATCTCTCGTGTGAGTGGTTCGTCAATGCCGTGGAATGGCTCGGCCAGCGGCTGAATGTCGGAAAGATGGCCGTGGGAACGATTCTCGCCGCCTTCGGCACGGCCCTGCCGGAATCCGTGGTCACCCTGGTGGCGGTCACCACCGGCGGCACCGAGGACGCGAAGGACATCGGCGTCGGCGCGGCGATGGGCGGCCCGCTGGCCCTGGCTACCGTGGCCTACGGCGTCACCGGCTTCATGCTGCTGTACCGTCGGCGCCTCCTGACCCGTGAACTGGTCACCGCCGGAGGCGGTTCCGGTGCGGAGGACCTCGGCGGCACCGCCGCGCTCGGCACGCCCGCGGACACCGCCCGGCTGGCCCGCGACCAGCGCTGGTTCCTCGGCGTGTTCGTGTTCAAGGTCGCCCTCGGCCTGGTCGCCTTCGCCGTCAAGCCCTGGCTCGGCCTGGTGTTCTTCGCCGTCTACGCGCTCTACTTCTGGAAGGAGATGAGCGGCGGCAACGACGGCCCGGGGGACGACGAGGACGAGCTGGAGCCGCTGAAGATCCAGCCCCGGGCGGAGTCCCCGGCCACCTGGGCGGTTCTGGCGCAGACCGCCGGCACGCTGGTGGTCATCTTCATCGCCTCGCAGCTGTTCGTGCACCAGCTCGACGCGATCGGCCCGATGCTGGGCCTGTCCGGCACGGTCACCGCACTGCTGCTCTCCCCGATCGCCACCGAGCTGCCGGAGATCATGAACGCGATCATCTGGGTGCGTCAGGGCAAGGTGAAACTGGCGCTGGCCAACATCTCCGGCGCGATGATGATCCAGGCCACGGTGCCCAGCGGCCTCGGTCTGCTGTTCACCGACTGGGATTTCGACGGCGCGCTCACCTGGTCGGGCGCCGTCACCATGGTCGCCATCGTCTACCTGCTCGTCACCATGGCCGCGCACCGTCTGACGCCCGCGAGGCTGGCCTTCGCCGGCGTGTTCTATCTGGTGTTCGCGATCGGCCTGGTGCCGATCCTGAGCTGAGAAATCGAGGACGACGAGGAGCTGCGCGTGAGCTCGTCGTCGTCCTCAATTTTTTTCAGGCCGGATCGGCCGAGCGCAGATGGGACAGCCGGCCCGCGACGTCCTCGCGGCCCGTGGCCCGGGCCTCCAGCATCGCGCGCTCGTGCACCGGCGGCGGGATCAGCGGGCCGAGCGGGCCCTGCATGGTGTGCACCAGGGCGTCCCAGTTGTGTTCCAGCGCCTGGGTGAGCGCCAGGACGGCCGCCATGTTCGGGTCGTTCGGGCGGCGGGCGACCTCCTGCTCGAGCAGCGCGTGCCCCTGCTGCGGGTCGCCGGTCAGGCTGAGCACGGCGCCGTGCAGTGCCAGGTCGATCTGTGTGCCCTCGGGCAGGGTCTGCATCACCTGGCGGGCCCGCTCGGCCTGGTTGCGCCAGAGCATGTCGACGATCACGGTCTCCGGCGACTGCGGGGCCCGGGACCGGGGCTGGCCGTCGGAACCCACCGGCAGGTCACGCGACAGGTCGCGCAGCGTCATGAAGTTCTGCGCGGCGAAGAGCACCAGGAACGCCGACAGGAACAGGCCGCCCGCCATCCAGTACCAGACACCGACGGCGGCCAGCGCGGCCACCACCATCGAGACGCCCGCGGCCCGGCGCAACCGGGTGACCGGGTCGCCGGGCAGGAACTCGCGCATCGCCTGGCCGCCGTCGAGCGGCAGGATCGGCAGCAGGTTGAGCACGCTCCAGCCGATCGTGGTGAAGATGCCGTAACGGAATGCGTACCAGAGCCATTCGCTGGTGACGCCGTCCGGCCAGACCGCGCTTTCGAGGAACATCAGGAAGATGCCGATCACCAGGCCGACCGCCGGGCCGGCCAGTGAGATCGCGATCGACCGGGCGCGGGAGAGCTGGTTCGGCGGGTCGAAACTGGTGACGCCGCCGAACCCGGCCAGCGCGATCTCCGGCTTCGCCCCGGTGGTGCGGGCGACCAGGGCGTGGCCGAGCTCGTGGGTGAGCACCGCGATCGGCGTGATGATCAGCCAGACCACCAGGCCGGTGAGCGAGTCCGGCGACGACATGTAGCCGAGCACGGCCATCACCACGAGGAAGGACACGTCGATGTGGGTGGGGAAGCCCAGCACCTTGCCCCGGAACAGGGCGCGGCCGCCCTCGACGGGCCCGCTGGTGGGACCGCTCAGGCTCATGCGCCGGCCCTCGATCGGTGGACGACGGTGGGGCGGGGACGATCGGTGCGTGTCACCGGTCCATCGTCTCCCGCGTGTGGCTCCTGACGCGAGTTGCCCCAGGGGATTCCCAGACAACTGTCAGCACGTCTGGTCAGTACGTGTAGAAGCCCTGCCCGGACTTGCGGCCCAGCTGCCCGGCCTCGACCATGCGGCGCAGCAGCGGTGGCGGGGCGAACAGCGGCTCCCGGAACTCCTCGTACAGCGACCGGGCCACGGCCGCCGTGGTGTCCAGGCCGATCAGGTCGGCCAGCCGCAGCGGGCCCTGCGGGTGGGCGGCGCCGCGCACCATGGCCTCGTCGATGTCCTCCGCGGTGGCGAACCCCGACTCCAGCATCCGGACCGCCGACAGCACGAACGGGATGAGCAGCGCGTTCACCACGAAACCCGCCCGGTCCGGGCTGCGGACGGCGTGCTTGCCGAGCACCTCCTCGGCGAACGCCCGGGTGCGTTCCACGGTCTCGTCGGAGGTGCCCAGGCCGGGCACGATCTCGACCAGCGAGAGCACCGGCACCGGGTTGAAGAAGTGCAGGCCGATCACCTGCGACGGGCGGCCGGTGGCCGCCGCCAGCCGGGTCACCGGGATCGACGAGGTGTTCGAGGCCAGGATCGCGTCGGCCGCGGTGACCACCGAGTCCAGGCGGGTGAACAGCCCGGTCTTCAGCGCCTCGTCCTCGACGATCGCCTCGATCACCAGCTCACGGTCGGCCAGCGCGTCCAGGTCGGCGATCACCGCGACCCGTTCCAGCACCTCTTCGGCGGACTCGATCTTGCCTCTGGCCTCGGCCTTCTCGAGCGAGGCCACCAGCCGGGCGTGCCCGGCCCGCACCCGCGGCAGGTCCGACTCCACCACCAGCACGTCCTGGCCGGCCCGGGCGCACACCTCGGCGATCCCCGAGCCCATCAGACCGCAACCGACCACACCGACCCGCATCCCCTGCATACCGTCCGGCCTCCGCATCATCGCGACCTACGTGTGCGGCGAGCCTAGGCCGCCGGGTGCGCAAACGGGAGAATCCCCGGCCGAGACGGGGGAGGCCGGGGATTCTCGCGTGCGCAGGTGCGGATCAGGCGGCGAACAGCATGCCGTGATGCAGGCGGTCGTGGATCGCCCGCAGGTGGGCCGCCTCGGCTGCCGGGAAGGGCCCGCCCACCAGGTCGCAGGTCTCGCACGACATCATCGTGCCGACCTCGGAGCCGTTGGGGGACAGGGGGTTTGAGCTGGTGGTCGCAGCGGCCAACATAACGTCAGTGTTCATGGCAAGCTCCCGAATTCCCGGTGCCGTTTACATGTACTTCACGGTAAACGTGCACGAGGTAATGCGATAGTCGATCAAGGTGTGACCGGACACTCGGGCTGCGCACATGGGCAGGCACTCGGCCGTGTGCTAAGCGTTCGCGGGCCCAACGTCGCAGGTCAGCCCATGAGTCGCTCGCGCAGGCCGGTGGCCCGGGCGGCGGGCCTGGTGATCGCCGTCCTCAATGCCTCTTCGGAACCGATCACCCGGACGTGCTCCCGGGCCCGGGTCACCGCCGTGTACAGGGTCTCCCGCGTGCACAACGACGAGGCCGCGGCCGGCAGCAGCACGCTGACCCGATCGAACTGGCTGCCCTGACTGCGGTGCACGGTCATCGCGTAGAGCGGGCGCACCGCGCCGAGCCGGGCCAGCGGCACCGGGATCGGGTCGCCGCCCCGGCCGAAAACCGCCAGCAGAGAACCGTCTCCGGCCTGCACCACGACGCCGGTGTCGCCGTTGTAGAGGCCGGACTCGTAGTCGTTCGTGGTCACCAGCAGCGGCTCCCCGGCGTACCGGCCGTCGCCGCGCGGAACCACCGGATGGTCCTCGAAGATCCAGCCCGCGGCCAGGTCGCTCCACAGCTGCACGCCGCGCGGGCCACGCCGGTGGGTGCACAGCAGGCGGTGCCGCTCCAGCCCGGCCAGGGCGCCCACCCCGTCGCCGGCCGCGGCGGCGGCCATCACCTCGGCGGCGACCGAGCGGACCTCCGCCCGCACCGCCTCCACCTGCTCCGGACCGGCCCGCTCCTCGTCGGCCAGCTCGACGAACTCCACCACGTCGGACGCTGAGCGCAGCACGGCCACGGCCCGGTCGGCCTCGCCGTCCCGGATCGCCCCGGCCAGCGCGGCGATGTCGCCCCCGGCGGCGAACCGGCGGGTGGCCAGCAGGGTGCTGACGCCGTTGCGGAACCGGGCCGTCGGGGTGTCCACCACGGTGACGGGGGCGTCGGCGGTGTCCGAGGAGGGCAGCACCCGCGCCAGTGCGGCGGTGAAATTCGGTGTGCGGCGGCCCAATCGGGTGCGGTCGACCAGGTCGCCGAGCACCGCGCCGGCCTCCACCGAGGCCAGCTGGTCCGGGTCGCCGATCAGGATCAGCCGGGTGGCCGGGCGCAACGCCTCCAGCAGGCGGGCCATCAGGGTGAGCGACACCATCGAGCTCTCGTCCACGATGACCACCTCGTAGGGCAGCCGGTTGTTGCGGTCGTGGCGGAAACGGCTGCGGGCGTCGGGGCGCCAGCCGAGCAGCCGGTGCAGCGTGGTGGCGCGCAGGTCGTCACCCAGCCGCGCCTGGTCGGCGGTGGGCAGGTCGGCCGCCGACGAGCGCACCGCCTCGTGCAGCCGGGCCGCGGCCTTGCCGGTCGGGGCGGCCAGCGCGATCCGGTACTCCGGGTGCTGCTCACGCAGCAGGGCCAGCAGCCGCGACACGGTGGTGGTTTTGCCGGTGCCCGGACCACCGGCGAGCACGCCGACCCGGCTCAGCGCGCACACCGCGGCGGCGAGTTGCTGGTCGCCGTACTGCTTCTCGTCGAACAGCCGGGTCAGGCCGGCGGCCAGCACGGGCTCGTCCAGGTCGTCGGGGCGGGAGGCCGCCCGCAGCAGCAGCTCGGCGGCCACCGCCTGCTCCTGCTCCCAGTAGCGCGACAGCCACAGGCGGCTGCCGGTCATCCGCAGCGGCCCGGTGGTGAGTGGGCTGGCGGCACAGCGCCTGATCCATTCGGCCGGGTCGGGCCAATCGAGGACGACGAGGGGCCCGGGCGACTCCTCGCCGTCGTCCTCGTCGTCGGGGCTCGTGGTGGCCGCGGCGGTGGCCAGGTCGAGCACCACCGAACCGTGCCGCACCGAGCGCACCACCAGGGCGACGGCCAGCTGCACCGCCTCGTCCGGCTCGCCGCCCAGCGCTCCCAGCCGCCGGGCCACGTGCACGTCGGCGGCGGTCAGGATGCCGGCCCGGTTGAACGCGGCGAGCGGACCGGTCGCGGACACGGCGATGCGGTGCGGGGCACCGGCTTCCTCGGTGTTCACGCCTCTCCCGCCAGCAGGTCGGAGGTCTCGGTGATCAGGCCGGTCGGCGGCTGCCAGGTGAACACGCCCGGCGCCGTGCCGTCGGCGCACAGCACCCCGGGCCCGGACATGCCACGCAGGAACAGGTACCGCACCCCGCCGAGATGCACGTCCGGGTGGTAGCCGGGCTGCCGCCAGCGCAGGTAGCGGTGCAGGGCCACACCGTAGAGCAGGGCCTGCAACGGGTAGTGCGCCGCGATCATCGCCTCGGCCATCGCCTGCGGCCGGTAGTGCCAGGCGGTGACCGGCTGGTCGGGTGTGCCCAGCCGGTTGGTCTTGTAGTCGACCACCACGTAGCGCGGCCCGGTCTCGCCGGGCACCCGCAGCACCGCGTCGATGCTGCCGGTCAGGTAGCCGCGCAGCGGCACGGCCTCCAGCTCCTCCAGCGCGTCGGCGTAGTCGTGCAGCAGTTGCGGGGCCGGGCAGTGCCGGCGCCACACCGGTGCCAGGCCGGACAGCAGCGCCTGCCCGGCCAGCGGGTCGTCACCACCGGCCATCGGCAGCTCGAAGTTCAGTTCGGACAGCCGGTCCTTCGCCGAGATGTCGCGCAACGTGAGCTGATTCAGGCCCAGCGGTGTGCTCACCGCCGGGATCAGCGCCTGCACCAGGGTCTCCACGTCGACGGCCGGGCCGGTGCGGGCCACCCGGGCGGCCACGGTGGTGCGCAGCTCATCCACGTCACCGGCGTCGGCCGCGAGCTCCAGCACCTCGTGCACCAGCGTGCCGAACCGGGCCCCGGCCTGGAGCTCGTTCCAGGCCGAGGGGATCGCGGCCAGCGCGCCGTCCGGGTCACCGGCCGCCGGGCCGGCCGTGGCCGGGGCCTCATCGTCCGGGCCCTCGTCGTTCTTCAGCGTCACCTCGGGCTCGCTGAGCGCCTGCTGCCGCTCGTGAGCCGACTCGGTCAGGGCGCTGTAGGAGGTGCGGTTCCAGCGCGGTTCCGGATCGCGGTCCAGGGTGGCCACGGACAACGAGACCGGTTGCGGCGCGGACGGTCTCCATCGGGTGGCCGGGCGGGTGCGGACCGGCTCGACGGTCAGGCCGCCCTCGGCGCGGCGGGCGATCCGCTCCAGGTCGGCCAGGGCCCCGGCGTCCGAGGGCACCGCGATCCGGCGCGGCGCGGGCTGTTCCGGGTCGGGGTTGAACAGGATCCGGTGCAGCGGCGCGAGCTGGGTGTTGTAGGTCGGCGCCCACCACAGCACCAGGTGCGACTGTGCCCGGGTCAGCGCCACGTAGGTCAGCCGCAGCTCGTCGTCCGCGTCTTCCTGGAGGCTGGCGGCCAGGTGCCCGGCCCAGTCCACCGACCCCGGGCCGCCCACGTCACGCATCCGCCGGTCGCCCTCGTGAAAGGTGACGGTCGAGATGTCGCGCTCCTTCGGCGCCCACTGGTTCCAGGCGTACGGCACCAGCACCACCGGGAACTCCAGGCCCTTGCTGGTGTGCACGGTCATCACCTGCACCGCCGCCGCGTCCGACTCCAGACGGCGGCTGCGTTCCAGCGCGCCCTCCCGGCCGGCCGCCTCCTCCTGCCGGTGCCGCAGCCACAGCAGCAGCCCGGTCAGGCCCAGCTGGTTCGTCTCCCCGGCCTCCTGGAGCGTCTGCGCCACGTGCCGCAGATCGGTGAGAAGTCTTTCGCCGCCCACGGTCCCGAGGATCCGGCGCTGAAGCCCGGTGCGCCGGGCGGCGATCTCGAACAGCGCCCCCACACCGCGCTCGGTGAGCACGTGACCCCACTCGCGCAGCATCAGTGCCAGTTCCTCGTCGATGCGCTCGCCGTCTTCGTCCAGCTCCCGGGCGGTGGCGCCGACGAAGCAGCCCAGGGCCAGGCGGCGCACCCGGGTGGTGCGGTGCGGCTGCTCCATCGCCTCCAGCAGCAGCTTCCACTCGTGCGCCGCCGGGGTGCTGAACACGCTGGTGCGCCCGGTGACCACCACCGGCACCCCGGCCCCGCCCAGCGCCGTGTTCACCTGCTGCGCCTGGTAGTTCGTGCGCACCAGCACGGCGATGTCGCCGGGCCGCAGGTCACGCTCGTCCGAGCCGTCCCGGGGACGCACCCGCGCGGCACCCGACAGCAGCCGCACCGTCTCGGCCACCAGGTCGGCCAGCACCGCGTCGCGGGCCCGCGGCGACCGGGCCAGGCCGCCGTCGGTCTGCGGCAGCTCGTCCCGGGCGAGAACCCGCAGCCGCAGCGCGGCCTCGGTGCCCTCGACGTGCACCAGCCGGCCGGTGTGGAACGCCTCCACCGGCTGCACCCGGATCCGCTCGTCGCCCAGCGCGGCACCGCGGAACACCGCGTCCAGGCCGCGCAGCAGCCGGGCGTCGCTGCGGTAGCTGGTGGGCAGCGTGCGCACGGTCTCGGCGGTCTCGAACGCGTTCAGGTAGGCCTGCACGTCGGCACCGCGGAAACCGTAGACGGCCTGCTTCGGGTCGCCGATCAGCACCAGCGTGGAGTGCCCGTGGAACGGCCGGCGGATGATCTCCCACTGCACCGGGTCGGTGTCCTGGAACTCGTCCACCAGTACGAAACGGTAAAGGGAACGCAGTCTTTCGCAGACGGCCGGACCGGACTCCGGGTCGGCCAGGGTCTGCGCCAGCCGGGTCAGCATGTCGTCGTAGCCGAACACGCCCTGACGCCGCTTGCGCAGGTCCACCTCGGCGCGCACCGCCCGGGCGATCCGGGCCCGCAGGCCGGGCATCCCGCCGATCGAGGGATCCGGCACCAGCTCGGCCATCTCGGCCACCGCGTCGAGGGCGAGCCGGTGGAACTCGTCACGGCTCATCTCCGGCGCGCCCGCACCCGGCCCGCCCCACTTGCGCAGGTACAGGTCGTCGGCCACCTCGCGGACCAGGTCGGCGACGTCTTCCAGCAGCCGGGTGTCCGGGTCGTGGTCGCCGTTGGTGCCCAGCGTGGTCAGGATCTGCTGGCAGAAGCCGTGGATCGTGGTCACGGTGGCCGCGTCGAAACCCGCCAGGGCGCGTTCCAGCCGGTCCAGGCGGCGGGCCCGGCGGGCCGGGTCCACGTCGGCCAGGTGCACCAGCACCCGGTCGGCCGGGTCGATCATCGACGGGTCGGGCAGGGCCAGCCCGTCCCGTGCGCTGACCAGCCGCTCGCGCACCCGCTCCCGCAGCTCCCGGGTGGACTCCCGGCTGAAGCTGACCACCAGCAGGTCGCTCATGTTCTCCGCCAGGCCCTCGGCCACGTAGCGGGTGACCAGGGCGGCGACGGTGAAGGTCTTGCCGGTGCCGGCGCTGGCCTCGAGCATGATCGTGGTGTCGCGTGGCAGCTCGCCGTGCAGGTCGAACGGCTGCTGTCGGCGCAGGGTCTGCTGCCCCGTCATCGGCGCGCTCATCGCCCCTCCATCCTCTCCGCCGCCAGGAGCCGGTCCCACAGTCGGCGACTGAGCCGGCCGAACCGGTCGCTCTCGTCGGCCGCCCAGCCCTCACCCTGCTCGCCGGCCTCCGGCTTCATCTCGAAGAGCCGTTCCAGGTCGGCCTTCTCGCCGTAGATCAGCTCGTGCTCGGCGTCCGACTGCTCACCCGGGTAGGTGTCGTCGAACCACTGTTTCTGCGCCTCGGCGCGGGCCGCGGACACCAGCGAACGGCGGAACCGGCGGGCCGCGTAGGCCGCCCCGGTCTTCAGCGGCAGCGGCAGCGGCGAGCACAGGCCGGAGCGGTACAGGCCGACCAGCTCGGCCAGCGGCGTGAGCGCGTCGGGCACCGGCTCGAACACACTGCGTGCGGCGCCGCCCCGGCCCCGGCCCACCGCCACCGCCGACCAGCCCGCCGAGGCATTGGCCGGGGCATGGGTGGCCGTCAGCGCGAGCAGGTCGATCCACGCCGTCAGGCGGTGCTTCGGGCCGAGCCGGGAGAAGGTCAGGCCGAGCACGGTCTGCCCGCGTACCCCGCCGACGGTGCCGGTCAGGCGGGAGCCGTCGGGCAGCGCCACGTCGACGTCGCGGGAGTCGGCGGCCTGCGCCCGTTCCAGCCGCGACGCCGTGAGCACCTGTTCCACCTGCCGCCCCACCTGCGCGAGCAGCGACCGGCCGAGCTCGCCCGGCGGCAGCAGGCCGCGCCGCAGCTCCACCGCGATGCACTCGGCCGGCGACAGGCCTGACAGGCGCTGACGCAGAAGCCGTTCGCCCACGGCCCATCTCGCCAGGCCGTCGAGCTCGACGGGCAGGCTGTCGTCCGGTTCGTCCTCGGCCAGGGCGGCGCCGACCTGGAGCCGCTGGCGCAGGAAGCCCCGGGCGGGGTGTTGCAGCAGCCGATGCAGATCGGCCAGGTCGATGTCCGCGGGCCGAGCCGGAGCGGGCAGTACGCCGTCCAAAAATGTTTTCGCCGGGGACTTCTCGCGCTCCAGCGCCTGAGCGCCGTGGAGTGCGGGACGGTCGAAGCTGAACGGCCCGGGCCGGCCCAGCGCGCCGGGGGTGAAGTTGCGCGGGTCGAACGGCTGCAACGGGTGCCGCACGGTGATCCGGTCGCGTACCCGGCCGCGGTCCACCCAGGCGGTGCGGTCGAGCGCGTCGAGCAGCTCGCCCAGCGGAACGGCCGGTGGCACAGCGGTTCCGGTGCGGTCGTCGGCCCCGGAGTAGGTGATGACGAGACGCTCCCGGGCCGCGCACACCGCGTCGATGAACAACTGCCGGTCCTCGCTGCGCGGGTCGCGCTCGCCGATCCACGGGTCGCGGGCGAGCACGTCGTCGCCGTCCGGGTCGGCGCGGCGCGGGAAGGCGCCGTCGTCGAGCCCGAGCAGACAGATCACCCGGTGCGGCACCGAGCGCATCGGCACCAGCGTGCACACGGTCAGCGTGCCGGTGCGGAACGACGAACGGGTGGGACGTCCGGCCAGCAGGTCGCCGAGCACGGCCCGGATGTCGGAGAGGGTGCACGGCGCCGGGCTGTCACCGGCCGCCTCGGCCAGGTCCCACAGTTCCGAGCGCAGCTGGTTGACCTCCCAGGCGGTGTTCCGGTCGGTGCCGGCCAGGCCGAGCACCGCCGTCTCCAGCCCGGTCAGCCACTCCGGCACCGGATGCGGTGCGGACATCAGCCGCTGTGCCGCGCCCAGCCGGTCGACCAGCTCGGCCAGCCGCCCGGCCAGGTCGATGTCGGCGCTGTCCACGTCGTCCATGCCGATCACGCCGCCCAGCTCGGCGGTGTCGCCCTCGATCGCGACGCCCAGCAGCAGCCGGTCCAGCCCGGCTCGCCAGGTGCCCTGCCGAATCGAGGACAGGTGCCAGGCCTGCCGGTGCGAGTCGTCCAGGCCCCAGCGAATACCGGCCCCCACCAGCCAGTCCCGCATCCGGGCCAGGTCGTCGTCGTCGAAACCGAAGCGGCGCCGCACGGCGTCGCGCCCGGCCAGGTCGAGCACCTGCGGGGCGGTGATCCGCGCGGTGCCCAGGTCGAGCAGCAGCCCGAGCACGTCGAACAGCGCGTTGGTCTGGCGGGGCGAGCGGTCGGCGACGCGTACCCGCAGCCTGGCCGCCGGGTGCCCGCCCGGCCGGTTGTCTTCCTGGTCCTGCGCGGTGGCGAACACCGACGCGATGATCGGGGCGAAAGTGTCCACGTCGGGGCACATCACGAGGATGTCGCCGGGGTCGAGGCCGGGATCGTCGGCGAGCAGCCCGACGATCACCTCACGCAGCACCTCGACCTGGCGCACCTGCCCGTAGCAGGCGTGCACCTGCACACTGGTGTCGTCCGGGTGCAGAACCGGGCGGTCGTCCTGCTCTTTCGTGAGGCCCTCGTGCAGGTCATGCTGGAGGTGGCCGAGCAGGGTCCCGGGTGCGGTGGGCGCCGGGTGCTCCAGATGCCGGGCGCCGGGGGCGTGACGCAGCAGGGTCTGCTGAAGCTCCAGCAGGTCGCGGGACATGGATGCCAGCAACGGGTTACGCACACGGGTGCGGCTGTCGTCGTCGGCGCGGCGCACCGCGGGCGGGTGCCCGTCGGTCGCCTGCCAGAGCGAGGGCGAGGGATGGTGCAGCCACAGATGCACGTCGCGGTGCTCGGCCAGGGCGTGCAGCACCCGCACCCGGGCCGGGGACAGGCGGCTCGCACCGAAGATCGAGAGCCGTTGCGGCAGAGCGCTTCGCGCCGGTTCGTCGCGCAGCGTGGCGCAGGCCTCGTCAAGCAGCTCGGCCGGGGCCGGCCGGTCCAGCCGGGCGCGCAGGCGCCGCCACAGTTCGGCCTGCCAGAGCAGGTCGTCGTGCAGACGCTGCCCGTCGCCGAACTCGTCGCGACCGGCCGCCCAGGCGATCAGCATCTCCGGCCGGGCCTGGCCGTACTCGTCGAACAGCCGTGCCAGCCGGGTGGCTACGGCCAGGCGGCGGCCGCTGTCGCCGGGCGTCAGGTGCCGGTCGAGGGCCGCACACCAGGACTCGCCCCGGCAGGCGTCGATCACCTCGACCAGCGGCCAGCGGGCGCGGTCGGGCGACCAGGCCGACACCGAGCGGCCGATCCGGTCCGAGGCGTCGTGCAGTGCCTGTTCCAGCAGGGCGGCGGGCGACGGCAGGTCGACGTTCGCACAGACCCCGTCGGGTGCAGTGCGCGTTCCTGCTGCGGGGGTGTGGGAACCCGGGCCGAGCGGGTGGGAGCCGAGCGTGTGGGAGAGACGCTGGGTGAGCCACCGCTCCACGCCCTTGGCGGGGACGGCGACGGTCTCGACGGCGAACGGGTCGGCCAGGGGCGTGGCGAGGACCTCGCCCAGCGCCTGTGCCAGAACCGTGCCGTCCGCGCAGCGGTGCACCGTCAGCACGGTTCAGGCAGACCTGTCCGGGCTGTCTTCATGGGGGTCAGTTCTATCTCACCGGTGGACGAGGTGGTGACGTGGGCACGGGGGACGGGCGCGAGCAGGGGGGACGGACGGGACCGGTGGCTCGGGGCGAGCCGGGTCGACACCGGTCGACGGGGCGCAGAGGGCGGGCGGAACGGGAGGGTGACGCCGATCCTGGCCGGAAGCCGCCCACCCGCCTCAGCCGTCCTGCTCGTCCTGCTCGGAACTGCGAGGTGCCCGGGCCCTCAGGCGTTCGAGGGCGCCCGCTCGGCCTGCGTGACGTCGGTCGTGGGGGTTTCGTCGTCCGTTGGCTCCTGGATCTGCGCAGCCTCCGACTCGGCCACGGCAGCTGCCACGTCGGCCTCGATCTCGGCGTCGCTCACCAGGGCGGCCTGGGCCGAGTCCGCCTCGGCGTCGATGCGGGCCACCTCGGCCTGGAGGGCACCGGCGCCGGCCGCGAAGGCCTGCGACACCTCGGCGGACGACCCGGAGGCCAGCGCCGTGACCGCGGTGATCAGGGTGTCGAGCTGGGCCTTCATCGCGGCGTCGCGCTTGGCCGAGGCGGCGATGAACGCCCGCAGCTCGGCGTCGGTCTTGCGGGCCAGGGTGGGGTAGCGCACCATCAGCCCGAAGGTGACCTTCTCACCCTCCTTGTAGTCGCCGCCCCAGATCTTGGCGTCGGTGGCGGTCAGCTTGACCTGGTCGGTCCACTTCATGTCTTCCTCTTCCTCCAGTCGCTGTTCCAGCACCGTGCGGGCGCGCTTGACCTGTGCCTTCGTGGCGTTGATCTCGAAGTGCATGGCGTCGACGGTGGCGTTGACGTAGTCGTTGCCCCAGCGGAAGATCTTGTGTCCCTTGCCGTCGGTGATGCCGGCCAGGATCTTGTGCACCCTGGCGATCCTGGCGCTGGTGAAGGTGCCCCGGGCGCCCCGCGGATGCTTGAGGGCGTTCAGGTCCCAGGCGGTGGCGCTGGCGTGGTTGCTGATGACGGATGTCGACCCGCGCACGTTGCGGTCGGCCCACGACCAGTCGTCGAGCACCCGGCCGTCGATGTTCTCGACCTCGGCGTCGAAACGCTCGATCAGGTACCTGGCCAGGAAGGCGACGTCGGAACTGGCCGCAGCGAACCGGCCCCCGGCGGCGGAGAACCAGGTCAGCCGGTTGCTCGACAGGACGGGCCAGCCGTTCTGCGAATGTTCTGCCATATCGACCGGAGTCTAGGGTCACATAAGGTGGGCTGCATCCGAGCGAGGGAGCTTGACGATGACGCCGCACCCTGTGAATCGCCTGTGGACGCCCGATCCCGACACCGCCCGCGCCACGCAGATCGCGGATTTCGCCCGGTGGCTCACGGTGCACCGGCAGGTCACCCTCGACGAGCTGGATTATGCCGCGCTGCACCGCTGGTCGGTGCGTGAGCCGGGCGAGTTCTGGTCCGCCGCGGCCGAATACCTGGGTGTGCGCTTCGGAACGCCTGCCACGCAACCTCTCGCCTCGTCCGGGATGCCCGGCGCACAGTGGTTCCCGGGGGCGCGACTGAACTACGCCGAACATGCCCTCGCTCCCGGTCCGGGACGCCAGGATGCCGACACCGCAGTTATTTTCGTGCGTGAGGACGACGAAGAGCTGGTGCTCACCCACGCTGATCTGCGCGACCAGGTGGGCCGGGCCCGGGCCGGGCTGGTCGAGGCCGGCGTCGGCCGGGGTGACCGGGTGGTGGCCCTGGCCCCGAACGGCATCGCGGCGCTGGTGCTGTTCCTGGCCACCGCCTCGCTCGGGGCCGTGTGGTCCAGCTGCTCACCGGATTTCGGCGCGCGGGCCGTGGCCGACCGGTTCGCCCAGATCGAACCCAGTGTGATGCTCGCGGTGGACGGATACCGTTACGCTGGGAAGAGTTTCAGTATCCGCGACACCGTGACCCGGCTACGTGAGAGCATGCCCTCGCTGCGCCGCACCGTGCTGCTGCCCTACCTCGACCCGGCCGCACAACCTGCCGAGGGTGAGCTCAGCTGGGCCGAGTTCACCGCGCGGCCGGGCGAACTGGCCTTCGAGCAGGTGCCGTTCGACCATCCGCTCTGGGTGCTCTACTCCTCGGGCACCACCGGCCTGCCCAAGGGGATCGTGCACGGGCACGGCGGCATCCTGCTGGAGCAGCTGAAAACCCTTCGTCTCCAGCATGATCTGCGGCCAGGACAGGTGTTCTTCTGGTTCACCACCACCGGCTGGATGATGTGGAACTTCCTGGTCGGGGGTCTGCTGGCCGGGGCGACCGTGCTGCTCTACGACGGCAGCCCGGTGCATCCGGGGCCGGAACGGCTGTGGCAACTGGCCGAGCGGCACCGGATCCGGCTCTTCGGCGTCTCGGCGCCGTTCGTGCAGGCCGCAGCCCGGTCCGGCCTGCGCCCGGGGGAACGGTTCGACCTGAGTGCGATGGAGTCCCTCGGATCCACCGGATCGCCGCTGTCCGCCGAGAACTTCGCCTGGATCCGGGACGCCGTGGGGGAGCACGTGCGGATCTGCTCGGTGTCCGGTGGAACGGACGTCTGTACGGCCTTTCTCACCAGCGCCCCGACCGTGCCGATCTGGCAGGGAGAACTGTCGTGCGCTGCCCTCGGCGCCGACGTGCACTCGTTCGACGAGAAGGGCGGTGACCTGGTGAACGAGGTGGGCGAACTCGTCATCACCCGGCCGATGCCCTCGATGCCGGTGGCATTCTGGAATGACCCGGACGGTGAACGCCTGCGGCAGGCCTACTTCGACGACTACCCTGGTCTGTGGCGGCACGGCGACTGGGTGAGCGCAACGGCGCGCGGATCGTTCGTCATCCACGGCCGTAGCGACTCCACGCTCAACCGGGGCGGCGTGCGGATGGGCACGTCCGAGTTCTACGCCGTGGTCGAGGGTTTCGACGGGATCACCGACTCGCTGGTGATCGACACCGGGGGCGAGCTGCTGTGCTTCCTGGTTCTCGCCGAAGGGGTTTCGGTGGACGACGTGGAGGAGCCGGTGCGCCGGGCCCTGCGTGCCGAGCTGTCGCCCAGGCACGTTCCCGACCGCTTCATCCGGATCCCGGTGGTGCCCCGCACGCTGAACGGCAAGAAGTGCGAGGTGCCGGTGAAGAAGATCCTCTCCGGCGTGAGCGTGGACCGGGCGGTCAGCCGCGACGCCCTGGCCGACCCGGAGTCGCTGGCTCCGTTCCTGGCGATGCTTCGTCCTCGCACCTGACCTTCTTTGATCAGTCGCTGAACAAAGAATTACCGCCCGCAGCCAAAAGTGACATCAAGTGTTGTCGCTCGACGTCCGGCTTGTTAGCTTTTGAGCCAGACATTGGCGTCTGTGGCTGTGCCAGGGGAGGACCGACCATGGCTGTCGGACTGTGGCTGATCGGGGCCCGAGGGTCGATCGGAACCACCGTGACGGCGGGGCTGGCCCTGCTCACGGCCGGCCCCGGAGACCTGGCCGGTATCGGAATGGTCAGTGAGCTGCCGCAATTCGCCGACCTCGGGTTGCCCGCCGTGGCCGATCTGGTGGTCGGCGGGCACGACCTGTCAGACCTGCCGATGAAGGGCCGGGCCGAGGAACTGGTGCAGGCCGGGGTGCTGCCGGCGTTCGCGCTCCCGCTGGTGCGCCCCGATCTCGAAGCCGTGGACGCCCGGGTGCGCCCGGGTGTGGCCGGTGGCGGGCGGGCCGCGATCGAGCAGGTGCAGCGCGACCTGCGCGAGTTCGCCGAACGGCACGCGCTCGACACCGTGGTGGTGGTGAACATCGCCTCCACCGAGCCGATCTGGCCGTCACGGCCGGAGCACGCGGACCTGGCCGGGCTCGACCGGGCCCTGGACGCCGGGGCCGAGGTGCTCGCGCCCAGCGCCCTGTATGCGTACGCGGCGCTCGACGCCGGGCTGCCGTTCATCGATTTCACGCCGTCGATGGGTGCCGCGATCCCGGCGCTCGACGAGCTGGCGCGCAGCCGCGGCACGGTCTACGCCGGCCGGGACGGCAAAACCGGTGAGACGCTGGTGAAGACGGCCCTGGCGCCGATGTTCGGCAGTCGCAACCTGCGGGTGACGTCGTGGTCCGGCCTGAATCTGCTCGGCGGTGGCGACGGCCGGGTGCTGGCCGACCCGGAGCGGGCCGCGGCCAAGCTGGCGTCGAAGGCCCGATCGGTGCGCGAGACCTTCGGGGACGAGGTCACGGCGCCGGTGCACATCGACTACGTGGAAGACATGGGTGAGTGGAAGACCGCCTGGAACCAGGTGCGGTTCACCGGTTTTCTGGGTACGCGGATGACGATGCAGATAACCTGGCAGGGGTGCGACTCCGCGCTGGCGGCGCCGCTGGTGATCGACCTGGCCCGGTTCACCGCGCGGGCCCGGCTGGCCGGCCGCACCGGGGTGCTCCACGAGCTGGGCTTTTTCTTCAAAGACCCGCTCGGCAGCTCGGAGCACCGTCTGGACGAGCAGTTCCGCCGGCTGGTTTCCTGGGCCGGCGCCTTGCGGGCGGACTCCTTGCGGGACGGCGGCTTGCGGGACGGCGGCTTGCGGGGCGACGCCTTGCGGGACGGCGGCTTGCGGGGCGACGCCTTGCCGGGTGGCGGCTTGCGGGGCGACGCCTTGCCGGGTGGCGGCTTACGGGGCGACGACTTGCGGGGCAACACCTTACGGGGTGGCGGCTTGCGGAGCGACCTACGGGGCGGCGACTTGCGGGGCGACCTCCCGGACGACGGTTTCCGGGCCGGCGAGTGAACGTCTACGCCGACCTGGTGCGGTTGCCCGCGGTGCTGAGTGCACCCGGGGATCCGCTGGTGGGCGCGGCATTCGGGGCAACGGCGGGTTCCGGGGGCGGCGCGTTGACCGGGCTGGTGTCCGGTGCCCCCTCCAGCCTTTCGGCGGGTGTGGTGTCTGGTGGCTCTTCCGGCCTTTCGGCGGGTGTGGTGTCTGGTGGTTCTTCCGGCCCTCCGGCGGGTGTCGCGCTCGATGCCTGGGCCGGTGAATGCGCTGCGGCGATGGGATCCTCGGTGCTGGCGTACATGGCCGGCATGGCCCTGAACGACTACGCAGACCGGCGAGTGGATGCCGTCGAACGGCCGCACCGCCCGATCCCGTCCGGCCGGATCTCGCCGCGCCGGGCCCTGGCGATCGGTGCCGGGCTGCTGGCGGCCGATCTGGCGCTGGCCGGTGTGGTGCGCGGGCGGCGTGGGGTGGTGTTGTCGCTGGCGACGGGAAGCTCGCTGCTGGCCTACGATTTCGTGACCAAGGGTACCGCTGCCGGGCCGGCCACCATGGCCCTGTGTCGCTTTCTCGATGTGCAGCGCGGCAGCAGCAGTTTCCGGGCCGCCCTGCTGCCGGCGTCGGTGGTGGCCGCGCACACCTACATGATCACCGAGGTCAGCCGGGCCGAGGTGGAGGGCGGGGACCGTCGGGTGGCGGTGGTGTCGGGCGGCGTGACGACGGCGTTGGCGGGCCTGGTGCTGGCGCTGGCCCTGCGCTCGGACGACGCGGGGCGGGTGGCTGGGTCGCGGGTGGCTGGGTCGCGGGTGGCTGGGTTGCGGGTGGCTGGGTTGCGGGTGGCTGGGGCACGGGTGGGCGGGTCACAGGCGGCCGAGTTACGGGCGGCCGGGTCACGGGCCACCGGGGCACGGGCCGCCGCATCGCTGCCCGCCGCATCGCTGCCCGCCGCATCGCCGCCCGCCGGATCACCGCCCGGCGCATCGCCGTCGCCGCCGGCCGGAAAGGCCCTGGTGGCAGCCCTCGCGGCGGCTCTGTATGCGGTGCCTTCCGTGCGTTCCTCGTTCGTCGCGGCGCGCAGTCCCACCCCGAAGAATTTGCAAAGCCTGGTGAGAACCGGGGTTCTCGGCATGGTTCCGTTGCAGGGCGCGCTCACCGCCGCGGCGGGGCGACCGGCCGCCGGGGCCGCGTTGCTGGCGATGTGGCGGGTGGGGCGGGCTATCGCCGTCCGTGGGCGGGTGACCTGAGACATGGCTCTGCGCTATGCCTATGTCACCAACGGGCTGGGCGACCACCGTCTGGACGACGCCCTGCCCATGCTCGCCGACTGCGGCTACACCGGAGTGGGTCTCACGCTCGACCATCATCACCTCGACCCGCTCGGCCCGGGCCTGCCCAGGAAGGTCGCCGTGATCGCCGACCGGCTGCGGGATCTCGGCCTGGCCGTGGTGGTGGAGACCGGCGCGCGGTTCGTGCTCGACCCACGCCACAAGCACGAGCCCACGTTGCTGAGTGAGCACGGACGCGATCGACGTGTCGAACTGCTGCGGATCGCTGTGCGGGTGGCGGCGGACCTGGGGGCCGAGGCGGTGTCGCTCTGGTCCGGGGTGCGGCAGCCGGCCGTGCCCCCCGGAGTGGCCCGGCACCGGTTGGTCGAGGGCTGCCGGGCGGTGTTGAGTGTGGCCGAAACTCTCGACGTGAAATTGGCTTTCGAGCCTGAGCCGGGCATGTTGGTGTCGTCGGTCGACGACTGGTACGCGCTGGCCGGCGAGCTGCGGCACCCGCTGTTCGGGCTCACGCTCGATCTCGGGCACTGCCTGGTCACCGAGCGGCTACCGCTGCCCGAGGTGATCGCGCGGGTGCGCGACGACCTGACCTATGTGCAGATCGACGACATGCGCCACGGCGTGCACGAGCACCTCGACCTCGGTCAGGGCGACGTCGATTTCCCGCCCGCGCTGGCCGCTCTCGACGGTTTCGGCGGGCTGGTGGCCGTGGAGCTGTCACGTCACTCGCACACGGCCCACACCACCGTGCCCCGGTCGATCGAGTTCCTGCGACGGGCGGAAGGAATGCGTCATGGAGCATGACGACTGGCTGGAGCACGCCGTCCGGCAGACCGCGCGTGCCCCGGTGACGATCCGGCGCTGGTTCCCGATGGTGGCGCGCAAGGTCGGCGACGATCACGTGGAGGCCCGGATCCGGCTGCTGGCGGCTCTTCCCGACCGCACCGAGATTCCCGGCCTGTACCGCTACGGCGACGTGCACGAGCGCCGGGCCGTGGTGCTCTCGGCCGGTCGGCTCGGGGTGGACGACATGCTGCTCGACCTGGCCCGGGACGCATTGCGCAGCAACGATCCCCGGCTCGTCACGGCCGCGGCCGACCCGGCGGTGGTGGCCGCGCTGCCCGACGACGAGGTGGACCAGGCCCTGATGAAGGTGATCTTCATGGGCATACCGACCGCGCGCGTGCCGGCCCTGGTGGCCCGCGTGACCCCGCTGACCTCGCGCCGGGTGGCGGGTTTCGTGCTGGAGCGGGTCTGCGCCGGGCGCGAGGTGGCGGCGGAGGTCTGGCAGGTGATCGACCGGTATCCACCCGTCGCCGAACTGGAGCAGATCCGGGAGCAACTGCACGCGGACGACCCGGAACGCCGCCGTGCCGCCGCCGGGGCCCTGGCCCGGCGCGGCTGATGAGAGGACGCTTCATGCGCATCTTCGAGCCGCACATCCACATGACCTCACGCACCACCGACGACTACGAGGCGATGGCCGCCGCCGGGGTGACCGCCCTGGTCGAGCCGGCCTTCTGGCTGGGCCAGCCGCGCTCGGGTGTGGCCTCGTTCGCGGACTACTTCAGTTCCCTGGTCGGCTGGGAGCGCTACCGGGCCGCGCAGTTCGGCATCGCACACCACTGCACCGTCGCGCTGAACCCGAAAGAGGCCAACGAACCGGGTTTCCGGGCCGAGGTGATGGATCTGCTGCCGCGCTACCTGGCCAAGGACGGTGTGGTGGGGGTTGGGGAGACCGGGTACGACTCGATCACCCCGGCCGAGGACGACCTGCTGGCGCGGCATCTGGAGCTGGCGGTCGAGTTCGGCCTGCCGGTGCTGGTGCACACGCCGCACCGGGACAAGCTGGCCGGCACCCGCCGCACGCTCGACGTGGTGCGCGAGTCCGGCATCGCCCCGGGCCGGGTGCTGGTGGACCACAACAACGAGCTCACCGCGAAGCTGGTGCTGGACGCCGGTGTCTGGGCCGGGTTCTCGATCTACCCGGACACCAAGATGGACGAGCGCCGGATGGTGCTGCTGGCCCACGAGCTCGGCACCTCCCGGCTGATCGTGAACTCGGCGGCGGACTGGGGCCGCAGCGATCCGCTGAAGGTGGCCAGGACGGCGGAGGCGATGCTGGCCGGAGGCTTCGCCAGTGCCGAGGTGGAGAAGGTGGTGTGGGACAACCCGGTCGGCTTCTTCGGCCAGAGCGGGCGGCTGGAGCTGGACGCCGAGAAGAACAAGGAACTCTCGCAGGGCAACTCGATCCTGCGCGGAGAGGTGGGCTGATGCGCTTCCGGCACCGGGACGGCAGCGTGGTGCACCTGTCGTACTGCACCAACATGCATCCCGCCGAGGATCTTGAGGGAATCCTGGCCCAGCTGCACACCTTCGCCGGGCCGGTGCGCCGCGGGCTGGGCTGGCCGGTGCTCGGTGTGGGGCTCTGGCTGCCCGCCCCGGCCGCTCGGCACCTGGCCTCCGACCGGCGGGCCCTGGACCTGCTACGGCGCACCCTGACCGCAGAAGGGCTGGAGGTGGTCACCCTCAACGGCTTCCCCTACCGGTCCTTCCAGGCCGACGTGGTGAAAGGTGCTGTCTACCGCCCGGACTGGCTGGAACGCGAACGCCTGGACTACACGCTCGACCTGGCGGCGGTGCTGCACCGGCTGCTCCCGCCGGACGCCGCGTCGGGCAGCATCTCGACCCTGCCGTTCGGCTGGCGCACCCGCTTCCCCGGCGGCACCGGCCCGGCTGACGCCGCGATGGTCGCGGTCGCCACCGAACTCCAGTCCCTGGCCGGGGAGTTCGGCCGCCCGGTCCGGCTGGCGGTGGAGCCGGAGCCCGGGTGCGTGGTGGAGACGCTGGCCGGCGGGCTGGAGGCGGTGGCCCGGCTCGGCGTGCCGGAGTGGATCGGGATGTGCCTGGACGCCTGTCATCTGGCCACGCAGTTCGAGGACGCTTCGGTGACCGGTCTTCTCGACGTCCATCAGGTGGGTTTGTACAAGACCCAGGTGTCGAACGCGTTGCGGGTCATCGGCGACGACCGGTCCTGGCTGGCAGATTTCGCCGAGCCTCGGTTCCTGCACCAGGTCCGGCAGGAAGACGGCCACGGTGAGGACGATCTGGACGAGGCCACGATGAAAGCGCTGGATCCGGAACAGGAATGGCGGGTTCACTACCACATGCCCCTGGACCGGGCGGAGCGCACCACCCAGCCGGAACTGCGCGACACGCTGAAGGCGCTGGTGGGTGGCGACCGGGCGCTGACCACCCATCTCGACGTCGAGACCTACACCTGGTCGGTGCTTCCGGGGCAGGACCGGCCGCTGGTCGAGGCGATCGCGGGCGAGCTGGGCTGGACCGCGGCGCAACTGGAACGACTCGGTCTGGAGCCGGTGCGATGAGCCGCGACCCGCTGCTGGTGCTGAACGTGGTCGGCCTGACGCCCCGGCTGCTGCGGCACATGCCGCGCGTGGCCTCGGTCGGCCCGGCCGTCCCGCTCGGCACCCTGCTGCCCGCCGTGACGTGCAGCGCCCAGGCCACCTATCTCACCGGAAAGCTGCCCACCGAGCACGGTATCGTCGGCAACGGCTGGTACTTCCGCGACCAGGGTGAGGTGTACCTGTGGCGCCAGCACAACCGGCTGATCGAGGCGGAGAAGCTCTGGGAGACGGCGCGCCGGCACCGGCCGGACCTGACCGCGGCCAACGTGTGCTGGTGGTACGCGATGGGCGCCAGCACCGACTGGACCGTGACGCCCCGGCCGGTGTATCACGCCGACGGCAAGAAGGATGCCGACTGTTACACCCGGCCCCCGGCCCTGCGGCACGAACTGACACAGGAATTCGGCACTTTCCCGTTGTTCACCTACTGGGGACCGACAGCGTCCATCAGCAGTTCGGCCTGGATCGCGAGGGCCACCGCCCGGCTGATCGGCACCCGGCGTCCCGATCTGGCGTTGTGCTACCTGCCGCACCTGGACTACGACGTCCAGCGTTACGGCCCGGACGGCCCTGAGGCGATCGCGGCGGCCGGCGAGATCGACGCGGTGGCAGGTGATCTCATCGACCAGGCCCGGGGGAGCGGTTACCAGGTGGTGGTGCTGTCGGAATACGGCATCACCGCCGTGGACCGGCCGGTCGACATCAACCGGATGCTGCGCCGGGAAGGGCTTCTGGAGGTGTACACGCAGGCCGGCATGGAGTATCTGGACACCTGGTCCTCGCGGGCCTTCGCGGTCGCCGACCACCAGGTGGCCCAGGTCTACGTGAACGACGCCCGGGACGTCCCCCGGGTGCGGGAGCTGCTGACCGCCCTGCCGGGGGTGGACCTGGTGCTGGACCAGGACGGCAAGAAGCAGCACGGACTGGATCATCCGCGCAGCGGGGAGCTGGTCGCGGTCGCCTCGTCGTCCTCCTGGTTCACCTACTACTACTGGCTGGACGACGCCAGGGCACCGGATTTCGCCCGGGGTGTCGAGATCCATCGCAAGCCGGGTTACGATCCGGCCGAGCTGTTCTACGATCCCGCCGACCGGCTGGTGAAGGCGCGCGCGGCGCTCACCCTGGCCCGCAAGTTCAGCGGCCTGCGTTACGCGATGAAGGTGGTGCCGCTGGATCCGGCGCCGGTGCGCGGAAGTCACGGGCGCACGGCCGCGGACCCGCAGGACGGGCCGGTGCTGATCAGCTCGGACCCGTCGGTGGCGGCGGCGTCGTTCGAGGCCACGGCCGTGCGTGACGTGCTCCTGGAACTCCTGCTCTGACGTTTTTCGTCGACCGGCGTTCATCCTCGCGTCGGGTCGGGTCCACCCCTGCTTGAAAGGCTCGTGCGGCCTGGGTCGTCCCGTGGCCCCGGCGACGAGTCATGAGGAGAGACGTGAGCAGGAGTACCTCTCGGGCCATCGCGGTCGTCGCTGCGACGGCCCTGGCGGGAGCGGCCGTCGCGGTCGCCACCGCGCCGTCGGCCAGTGCCGGGAACCGTGGTGGTGCGGCGTTCTTCAACCGCACCGACACCTACGCGGTGTACCAGAACCGGCCGTCCGGTGACGCTGTCGCGGACGAGACGGTGGCGGAGATCTCGACCGTCACCCAGGACGGCAGGACGATGATCTACACCGATGCCGCGGGCAAGCGCATCGGATTCCTCGACATCTCGAACCCGGAGAAGATCAAGGGCCTGGGCACTCTGTCGCTGGAGGAACTCGGCGACACCGACGACCAGCCCACCTCGGTCACCGTGGTCGGCGACTACGTGCTGGTCGTGGTGGACACCAGCAAGAGCTTCACCGAGCCGTCCGGTCGCGTCGACGTGATCCGGATCAAGGACCGCACGCGGGTGCGCAGCATCGACCTCGGCGGGCAGCCGGACTCGATCGCCGTGGACAAGAAGACGCAGCGGGTGGCCATCGCGATGGAGAACCAGCGCGACGAGGAGGCCACCCCGGCCGGCGGCGAGGAGGGTGACCTGCCCCAGCTGCCTGCCGGTTTCGTGCAGATCATCGAGCTCGGCAGGGTGACGAACCCGGCGAGCTGGACGGCGCACCGGGTTTCGCTGACCAACACCGACGGCACGGCCCTGAAGTCGCTGAAGGACGCCGGTCTGGACACCCCGACCGACCCGGAGCCCGAGTACGTCTCCTTCAACGAGGACGGCACCCTCGCCGTCACCTTGCAGGAGAACAACGGCATCGTGCTGATCGACGGGGCGAAGCACAAGATCACCCGGGTGTTCAGTGCGGGCACCGCGACCGTCACGGGCATCGACACCGAGGACGACGGGGTGATCGACCAGACCGGTTCGATCACCGACACCCCGCGCGAGCCGGACGCCGTGGCCTGGCTGGACAACCGGTACCTGGCCACCGCGAACGAGGGTGACTGGAAGGGCGGCACCCGCGGCTGGACGGTGTTCGACTCGAAGACCGGCAAGGTGGCCTGGGACGCCGGCAACACCCTGGAGAAGCTGGCCGTCCAGAACGGTCTGCACTCCGAGAGCCGGGCCGGCAAGAAGGGGATCGAGCCGGAAGGGCTGGCCACCGCCGAGTACAACGGTGTGAACTACGCCTTCGTCGGTTCCGAGCGCAGCAACTTCGTCGCGGTGTACGACATCGAGAACCCGCTCAAGCCGAAGTACGTGCAGATGCTGGCCACCACGAACGGGCCGGAGGGCATTCTGCCGATCACCTCGCGCGGTCTGCTGGCCGTCTCCAGCGAGGTGGACGACGCCGAGAGCGGCGTCCGGGCAACGGTTTCGCTGTACCGCATCGGGGCGAAGTCCGCCGACTTCCCGCAGATCCAGTCGGCGAGCAGCGACATCGGCTGGGGCACCCTGGGCGCCCTGTCGGCGGTGCCCGGCAAGAAGAACCAGCTGGTCAGCGTGACCGACGCGGGCTATTCGACCACCGGCATCCTGACCATCGACACCTCGAAGAGCCCGGCCCGCATCACGAAGCGGCTGGCGGTGACCGACTCCTCCGGCACGGAGGTGGGTCTGGACGCCGAGGGCGTCTACGCCCGGCCGCAGGGCGGCTACTGGCTGGCCGTCGAGGGGGCGAGCGGTGCGGAGAACAAGCTGGTCCGGGTGTCGGCCGAGGGTGTCGTGGCCGAGAGCGTCGCCCTGCCGGAAGAGGTTGCCGCGGGACTGAAGTCGCAGGGTTTCGAGGGAGTCACGGCGACCACGGACAAGAGTGGTGAGCACGTCTACGCGGTGATCCAGCGGGCGTCGTCCACCGATCCGGCCGGGGTGGCCCGGATCGGCCGGTACGACGTGAGGACCGGCGACTGGACCTGGTACGGGTACCAGCTGGAGACCACGAGCACCGACGGAGACTGGATCGGGCTGTCCGAGATCACCTCACTGGGCGACAACCGGTTCGCGGTGATCGAGCGGGACAAGCTGAACGGCCCGAACGCCAGGGTCAAGCGGATCTACACGGTGACCCTGCCGAAGACCGACCCGGCCGACGGCACGCTGCCGGTGCTGAAGAAGAAGCTGGCCAAGGACGTTCTGCCGGACCTGGAGGCCACCAACGGCTGGACCCAGGAGAAGCTGGAGGGCCTGACCGTCGGCGGTGACGGCCGGGTGTACATCTCGACCGACAACGACGCGCTCGACGACTCCACCGGCGAGACGGTTTTCATGTCGATCGGCAAGGCGTCCAAGATCTTCAAGAAGTGATCTGACGCCCACCCGAGGGGCCCATGGTTTCCATGGGCCCCTTTCGCCGTCTGCTTGAGGACGACGGTCAGCTCAGCCAGATCACGATGCCGGTCAGGTCGCTCAGCACGGCGGCCGCGCCGGCCCGCACGGCCCGGGCACCGCGTTCTTCCGTGAACGTGGCCGGGTCGTACACCGACGACGCCTCCAGGCCCTCACCGCGGTACGAGGCCCCGGTCCAGTCGACGGCGGTGACATTGGCCGTGGGCTCTCCGATCTCGGCCCCGACCACGAGAAACTGCTGGTCCAGGTGGCTGGCGGTGACCAGGGTCAGGGGGTCCACCAGGTCGTTGCCGGCGGTGACGATCAGCTCCGGGCGCATCCCGATCGCCTCGGTGACGCGCGGCACCAGGTCCTGGTCGCCGGTGGCGTCGATCGTGCGCAGGTCGACCTGCTCGGTGTCGGCCCAGCCGGTCACCGCGTCCGCGAGCGTCCTGGTCGGCGCGTCGTCGCCGGCGGTCAGCAGCACCACCCGGTAGCCCTCGGGCGGGTGCACGTCGTCCCACGAACCCGGCGCCGGCGTGATGGTGGACTCCGGAGCGGGCGTGGTGGCCGGATCGCTGAAACCAGCTCCGAGGGAACCGATCCTGGCCGGGCCCTGACGGGGCTGCGACCAGTCGGCCGATCCGCAGGCGGTGACCAGCGCCGCGGTGAGGAGAACGACGAGCACCCGGCGCACGGGATTCCTCCGAGGGTAGAAGAGTGGCTCGTACTGTTTACCCCCTGATTTCAGTGGTATTGACCCTCGTGATCGGATCGGGCTGATCTGTTCGGCTGCTGTTGGCCTGTGAAGCGCATGTGATTCATCTGTGGGGAGCAGGTTGCTCGCGCCAACAGAAGGAGTTTCATGTTTCGCCGCACTCTGCGCGGTCTCGCCCTGGTGGCCGTGGTCGCGGGTGTCGTTCTCGGCGCGGCCCCGGCCTTGGCCCACGGCTTCACCTCGGTGGTCTACGCCGATGTCACCTCGTCCGGGAAAGACCGGCTGAGCACCGAACTGGGCCTGGAGTACGACCTGCTCGTGGTCTCGGCCGCCGACAGTGCCCAGGACGACGCGCTGTTCAGCGACGGCACCGCGGCCTTCGAGTCGGGTGACCCGGCGGCCCAGGCCGCCGCACTGGACCGGCACGCCGAACCGGTGCTGGCCTACGTCGCCGACCGATTCACGGTGAGCGGCTGCGAGGCACCCCGGGCCGGCGGGTTCACCGTCGCCGAGCGCGAGGGTGTGCCCTACGCCTTCGTCACGCTCGAACAGGCCTGTGCCGGAGACGGTTACGAGCTGACGAGCACGCTGTTCCCGGACTCCGAGGGTTTCGTGCGCGACACCCGCACGATCGTCAGCTACGCGGTCGGCGGTCTGCACGGCAGCGCCGCCCTGGACGCCTCGGACCCCACGTTCGACCTGTCCCAGAACGGGATCGCCCGGTTCTGGGAGTTCTTCAAGCTCGGCGCGGAGCACCTGCTGGGCGGCCCCGACCACATCCTGTTCCTGCTCGCGCTGATCGCCGGCTCACGCCGGCTGCGTGAGGTGGTGCTGGTGGCGACGTCGTTCACGCTGGCCCACTCGGTAACCTTGGTACTGGCGGCACTGGGACTGGTGTCGGTGCCGGCCGCGGTGGTCGAGCCGATCATCGCGCTCTCGATCGCGGTGGTGGCCGGCTGGTACCTGTACCGCCTCTGGCAGCGCGGGTCCGAGGTGGGTGACATCCAGGGTGCGGAGGGCCATTTCAGCCTCGACCGGGCCGGGTGGACCCGGCTGGGCGTGGTGTTCTGCTTCGGCCTGGTGCACGGGCTGGGCTTCGCCGGGGCCCTCGGCATCGACGAGGCCTGGTCGTGGACGCTGCTGTGGTCGCTGCTGGTGTTCAACGTGGGCATCGAGGCGGTGCAGCTGGGCCTGATCGTGGTGCTCTTCCCGGTGCTGGTGCTGCTGCGCCGTCGTGCGCCCCGGGTCGGCATCACGGTCAGTGGTGTTGTATCGGCAGCGGTTTCGGCTGTCGGCCTGTTCTGGTTCTTCGAACGGATTCTCTGAGAATCACCTGTGGGGTTCATCTGTCGTTCACCGGACGGCAGAACATTGAGCCCGCTCTCCACCATTTCCCTCCGAAAGGGATGAGAACAACGTGCCTTCCATGAACGCACCCCGGCAGCGACGGCAGATCCGTCGCCTGGCCGCGGTGCCGGTCGCCACCCTGGTGCTCGGTCTGGGCGCCTCGGTCGGCGGTTTCGCCACGTCCGCGAGTGCGGCGGACGCGGTCAGTGTGACCGGGGTGATCCTCGGCGTCGGTGCCGACGAGACCCAGCGGATGGTGACCTGGTACTCCTCGGCCGACACCGCCCAGGCGGTCGAGCTGGCCCCGGCCTCCCAGGTGACCGGCGACGTGTTCCCCGCCGGCGCCACCAGCTTCTCCGCCGTCGGCGCCGCCAACATCGCCTCCAGCGGCGGCTACAACCGTCACGCCACGATCACCGGTCTGGCCGAGAACACCAGCTACGCCTACCATGTCGGCTCGGCCGACGGCTGGTCGAAGACCTACACCTTCAAGACGCAGGACTTCGACGGCGAGTACGACTTCCTGTTCCTCGGCGACCCGCAGATCGGGGCGTCGGGCAACCTGGCCGACGACCAGGCCGGCTGGCAGGACACGCTGGACGTCGCGACCAAGGCCAACCCGGACGCCGAGATCCTGGTGTCCGGCGGCGACCAGGTCGAGACGGCCAACACCGAGGCCCAGTGGAACGCCTTCCTGGCGCCCGACGCGCTGCGCCAGATTCCGTGGGCGGCGACGATCGGTAACCACGACGTCGGTGGCAAGGCCTACGAGCAGCACATGGCCACGCCGAACACCGACCGCTCGGGTTCGTACTACGTCAACGGTGACCCGACGTCGAACACCTCCGGTGGCGACTACTGGTACATCTACAAGGACGTGCTGTTCATCGACCTGAACAGCAACAGCTACACCAGCTCCTCGGGCGGTGGCGGTGACGAGGCGCACCTCGGCTACGTCAGCGACGTGATCGAGAAGCACGGTGACGAGGCCAAGTACAAGGTTCTCGTGTACCACCACTCGATCTACTCGCCGGCCTCGCACGCCAAGGACAGCGACAACAAGGCCCGCCGCGTCGACTTCCCCACCACCTTCTCCAAGCTCGGTGTGGACCTGGTGCTCCAGGGGCACGACCACAGCTACACGCGTAGCTACCTGATCAAGAACGGCGAGAAGGCGGACGCCGAGGAGCAGCCCGGCCAGGCCGACGTGTACCCGGGGCCCGGCGGCGTGCTGTACGTGACCGCCAACTCGGCCTCCGGCTCGAAGTACTACGACATCACCAAGCCGGACAGCAGCGGCACCAGCGGCGCCGGCAACGGTGCGGACCCGCTGAACCCGGACAACTACTGGTACAACTCGGTGCAGAACCAGGAGCACGAGCGCACCTACGTGCGGGTGAAGGTTCGCAACGACGAGCTGGTGGTCGAGAACCTGCGCAGCGAGGGCGATGTCGGCACCACGGTCGACAAGGTCACGGTGCACCCGTACCACGGTGAGGGCCAGGAGATCCAGGTCAAGGTGCCCAAGGCGGCGGCCGGTGAGTTCGGCTGGACGATCGACGGCAAGAACGGCCTGGTCGACCTCGGCACCGCGAAGGACGAGGACGGCAAGTACCTGGCGGCCGGCGGCGACATCAACCCGATCACCGTGACGGACTCCCGTAGTTCGCTCGCCCCGTGGTCGGTCTCCGCCTCGGTGGGCGACTTCAAGGACGCCGACAAGACGTTCTCCGGTGCGTACCTGGGCTGGAGCCCGGCGATCGCCGAGGCCGGTGCGGGTGCCAGGGCGGGTGCCGCCGTGGAGTCCGGCATCGACGGCGGCGAGGGTCTGTCCGTCTCGCGCACCCTGGGTCAGGCCGACCAGGGGCACGAGAAGGGCTCGGCCCAGCTGGGTGCCGACCTCGACCTGAAGATCCCGAGCAGTGTCGAGCAGGGTAGCTACCGGGCCACTCTGACGATCACCGCGCTGAGCAGCTGATCCGACCGGTGGGGCGGCCGTCTCGTGGCCGCCCCACCACTTCGCCCGAGGAATTGAGCCCGTGAGACCCGTGAAGATGCTTGCCGCGGCAGCGCTGACCCTTGCCACCCTGACCGGCACGCTGGCCGGAGCCGGCGTCGCGCATGCCGCCCCGGGTGCCGGTGACGACGTCACCTGGACGGTGCGCACCGCGTCCAACGACTTCGGTGACAGCCGAACCAGTTTCGCCTACGACATGAAACCCGGTGCCACGCTGGACGACGCGATGGTCGTGGCCAACCGCGGCAGCACCCCGCTCACCCTGAACGTCTACGCCGCCGACGGTTTCACCACCGAGGCCGGCCAGATGGACCTGGTGACGAAGGACGCCGAGTCGACCGGGGTGGGGGCCTGGGTGCACGCGGAGAAGTCTTCGGTGACCGTGAAGCCCGGCAAGACCGCCGAACTGCCGTTCACCGTGACCGTTCCGGAGAACGCCACCCCCGGCGACCACGCCGGTGGCCTCATCACCTCGCTGGTGCAGGCCGACTCCACCGAGACCATCAGTGTCGACCGCCGTCTCGGCATCCAGGTCAGGCTGCGGGTGGACGGCGACCTCACGCCGTCCTTCGCGATCGAGGACCTGAAGGTGGACTACGACGGCGGCCCGCTGAAGGGCGACGCCGACGTCAGCTACACGATCCGCAACACCGGCAACGCGATCCTGTCCGGCCGGGGCACCGCGTCGGTCGAGGGCCCGTTCGGCTGGTTCCAGGCCGTCGGCGACGAGCAGGGCACCCCGCAGCAGCTGCTGCCCGGCGAGACCTGGACGGTGTCCGGCCAGGTGCACGGGGTGGTGCCGGCGGTGCGGCTGACCGCGACGGCGACCCTGCTGCCGGTGATCACCGACGCGGCCGGTTCCAGCACCACGCTGGAGCCCGTCACCGCCACCACCCACGCCTGGGTGATCCCGTGGATCCCGCTGGTGGCCCTGGTGGTGCTGATCCTGCTGGTCGTCGCGGGGATCCGGCTGACCCGCCACCGCCGGGCCCAGCGCCTGGCCCGGGAGGACGCCCGGGTGGCCGAGGCGGTGCAGGAGGCGCTGCGGGTGAAGTAGCGGTGGCTACTTCACCTTCACCTTGATCGTGCTGCTGGCACCGTGGATGTCGGTGTCATCACCCTTCGGCCGGGTGATGGCCCCGACCCGGAAGGTGTAGGTGTGATGGCGGCTGACCTTGTCGACGACCAGCTTCGTGCTCCACGGGTGACGGCTCTGCACGCCCTTGCCCGGGTGCACGCCGTCGTACAGCGTGACGCCCTTGAGCACCCCCTGCCGCAGGTTCGAGGGGGCCTTCCAGGTGAGCACGATCCGGCGCACGCCCTTGACCACGACCACCTTGGCCTTGAGGGAACGGACCTTGGTGGCAGCGCCCACCGGCGTCGCCGTGACCGGGTCCGAGGCCACCGACGGGCCGGCCGGGTTGGTGGCCACGGCGGTGACGGAGTAGGACTTGCCGCCGGTCAGGCCGGAGATGTCGCACAGGCTCTGGTACGACTTCAGGGTGCAGTGCCGGGAGCCGGCGCTGATCGTCATCGACGTGTACAAACTGCTGAAGGCCCGTACCTCCAGCGCGTCGTGCCGGACCAGGACGGACTCGATCCGGGGCTTCGAGGGCGGGTAGAGCCCTCGGACCACGGAATTGGTCCAGCTGGAGAGGCCGTTGGCGTTCGAGGCCGCCACCCGCATCCGGTACGTGCGTTTGTTCTGAAGGCCACTGATGACGAACTGCGTCGCGTCGGCGGCGAGGTCCAGTCGCTGGAACGTCTGGTAGTTGTCGAGTGTGTACTCCACGACGTACCCGGTGATCGGGCTGCCGCCGTCGTCGGCCGGGCTCCCCAGATCGACAGTGGTGGAGGTCATCGACGTGTAGAAGGTGCCCAGCCGCGGTGCGGAGGGTACGGCGGCCGCGAATGATCCTGCCGGGGTGAGAAGGCCGAGCACGATGGCGGCAGAGCCCGCGAAGGCCCAGCGGACACGAGGTTTCATGATGGGAGGCGTCCTCGAGGGAGGAGTGGGTGAATCTCAAGATCATATCCCAGCAGACCCCACCGGCACCCCCTCCGCCAGCAGCCGCCGGTAGAGGGTCAGGTGCGCGGCCGCCGCGTCGTCCCAGGAGTGGGAGGCGGCCAGCGCGCTGCCGCGCCGCACCCGAGCCGGATCGACGTCACCGGAGAGGTCGGCCAGCAGCCCGGCGGCCAGCTGCTCCGGTGACGCCGCGAACCGCACAGCGTCACGGAACACCTCGCGCAGCACCGGCAGGTCACGCACCACCACGGGCCGCCGGGCGGCCAGCGCCTCCATCGCCGCCAGCCCGAAACCCTCGGCGGTGGAGGGAAAAGCGAAGGCCGCGCAGGAGGCGACCAGGCCGGGCAGGTCGTCATCGGGGATCGGCCCCAGCATCGTCAGTCGCACGCCCAGCCGCTCGACCAGCGCGTCGACCCGGTCGCGGTAGTCGCGGTAGTCGAACAGCGTCTCGCCGCCGGCCACCAGCAACTGCGCCTGCGGCCGCTCGGCCTGCACCGCCGCCATCGCCCGCACCAGGTCGAGTGTGCCCTTGCGGGGCTCGATGCCACCGAGCGAGAGGACGAACTCGCCGTGCTCCGCCGTCCAGGACCCGTCGGCGACGGCAGACGAGAAGCGTTGCGCGTCGACCCCGTTCGGGATCACCGCCGCCCGGATCCCCCAGCCGTCCCGCAGTTCGGAGGCAACGGCCGACGAGACACACACGTGCGCGGCCGGCTGCACGATGGCCCGCTCGTGGCAGGCCGCCAGCTCGGCGGTGGTGAAGTGGTCCAGGTGGTGCACCGTGCGCACCCTGCCCGGCACCGCGTTGGCGCTGATGCAGTCCTGGGCGTGGATCACGTCGTAGGCACCCTCGAAGGCGTCGCGCAGCGCGGCGATCGACCGCAGCACCCGCTCGCCCACGGTCTCGCCCTCGCGCGGCGGGAACGGCACGGCCCGCACCGTGACGGCCGGGTCGACGGCGCGGAAGAACGCCCGGTCGCCGTCGCGCGCGAGCGTCCAGACGGTCACCTGCTGACCCGCCCGGGCCAGCGCCTCGGCCAGGGCCAGGGTGTGCACCACCCCGCCGCGCGGCTTGGTCGAATAGGTGAGCAGGCTGATCCGCATCCGCTCAGCATGCAGCCAAAAGCCTTGGACAGCAACGAATAGCCGACGGCTCACAGGAAGACGCCGGACAAGAGAACGTTACGTCGGACATGCAGAAGTGTTCCGGATGAAACGCTCCGGTAATCGCTGCTCACTTCACTGGACGGCATGAAGGCAAAGGACGACCTCTCGGGGCACCTCCTCGCCGGTGGTCTCGACGGCCGGCACGTCGCGGTCGCCGTCATCGGCGGTGGCCAGGCCGGCCTCGCCGCCAGCCACTGCCTCTCGGCCGCCGGGGTCGATCACGTCGTTCTGGAGCGTCACCGCGTCGGCTACGAGTGGTCCGAAAGGCGCTGGGACAGTTTCAGTCTCGTCACGCCCAACCGGCAGTGCCGACTGCCCGGGCACGAGTACGCGGCCGGGGACCCGGACGGGTTCATGGTGCGCGAGCAGATCGTCGACTACATTCGGGACTACGCGCGCTCGTTCGATCCGCCGCTGCACGAGGGTGTCGACGTGGTGCGGCTGTCCCACGACGGGCACCGGTTCCAGCTGAGCACGACGCGGGGCACGCTGCACGCTTCCCAGGTCGTCATCGCGACCGGCGCCTACCATCTGCCGCGCATCCCGGGAATCGCTGAACGCCTGCCGCGCAGCGTGTTCCAGCTCCACTCGGCCGACTACAAGAATCCGCAGCAGCTGCCCGACGGCGCCACGCTGGTGGTCGGCACCGGGCAGTCCGGCTGCCAGATCGCCGAGGACCTGCACCTGGCCGGGCGCACGGTGCACCTGGCCACCGGCAACGCACCCCGGGTCGCCCGGTTCTACCGCGGCCGTGACTGCATGACCTGGCTCGACGAGATCGGGCACTACACCAGGGGAATCACCGAGTTCGCCGATCAGGAGGCGACCCGGCACAAGGTCAACCACTACGTCACGGGCCGCGACGGCGGCCGCGACATCGACCTGCGCGCGTTCGCCCGCGACGGCATGCACCTGTACGGGCGGCTGCGTGACATCACCCCCGAGACGATCAGCTTCGACGACGATCTGCGGGCCCACCTCGACGGCGCCGACGCGGTGGCCGAGAGCATCAAGGACCTGATCGACGCGCACATCGAGCGGCACCACCTCGACCAGCCCACCGAACCCCGCTACACGCCCGTCTGGGAGCCGCCCGAAAATGCCCCCGGGAAGCTGGATCTGGCGGGAAGCGGCATCACCTCGGTGATCTGGTGCACCGGCTTCGACGCCGACTACCGCTGGGTGGACCTGCCGGTGTTCGACGGTCGCGGCTACCCCACGCACCACCGCGGCGTCACCAGTCTGCCCGGCCTGTACGTGCTGGGCCTGCCCTGGCAGTGGACCTGGGGCTCGGGCCGGTTCCGCGGTGTCGGTGACGACGCCCGCCACCTGACCGAGCAGATCCTGCGAGCTGCCCGGGGCGCGAGGCAGATCGCATGACGCACTGCGACGCCCATCGCCATCTGGGGGTGCTGCCGGAGTACCCGTTCTACGGCGGGCCGCCGATCCGCGCCGACGTCACCGCCCGGGGCACCATCCGCGAACTGCTCGACGACCTCGATGCCGAGGGCACCGAGCGAGCTCTCGTCATACCCAACTACGGTGTGCCGCAGGCGGATCTGGCCTTCGGCTTCAACGAGCTGGTGGTCGAGGCGGCGCAGGCGGACGACCGGATCCGCGCGGGCCTGTGGGTGTCGGCGAAGCCGGCCGACGCCGAGCGCACGGCACAGGCCCTGAAACTGGCCGGCGAGCCGGGCGTGAAGGCACTGAAGCTGAGCTTCCTGCTCGGCGGCAGGGTCGGTGACGACGACGTCAAGCCTGGCCTGGACGCCGTTTTCGCCGCGGCCCGGGAACACGACCTGGTGGTGCACGTGCACACCAGCCCGGGCGGGGCCAGTGACATCGACGAGATCGGCAAGCTCGTCGACGCCTACGCCGACCAGGTGAAGCTGCACCTGGTGCATTTCGGCGGCGGGATGAGCGGCCACATGAAACTCATCGGCGGCCGCTTCTTCGACTGGATCGAGCAGGGCCGGCAGGTGTACACCGACCTGTCCTGGGCGATCGGTTTCGCGCCCCGATGGCTGGCGCAGGAGATCTCCCGGCGGGGCGTGGGCCACGACCGGGTGCTGTTCGCCAGCGATCAGCCCTGGGGCGATTTCGAGGGTGAGTACGCCCGGCTGAGAGCCGGTTTCGGGGACGGCGAACTGGCCGGACTCGCACTGCACGGAACGTTCGAGCATCTCTACGACTGAAGGGTCCCGACATGACCGACCTGACCGAACTCGAGCAGAAGTCCCTCGAGGAGATCCCGCACCCCTCCCTGCCCGAGGGGTCGAGCATCTACGGCGGCACCAAGGTCTTCCCCGACTACAAGGCCGAGAACGGCGAGACCTACTTCACCCTGGTGCACGGCATCGCGCACGAGTCCTCGGTGAGCTTCGTCGCGATCCTCCAGGCCACCCGCGCCCTGCGCAAGGGATTCGAGTCGGCGATCTACTTCTACGGCCCGGGCTCGCTGAACGCCCTCGCCACGCGCGGGTTCCCGACCACCGGCAACAGCGCCTTCCCGGGTGAGCACAACATCAACGAGTCGCTCAAGACCTTCATCAAGGAGGGCGGCAAGGTCTACTGCTGCCGGTTCGGGCTGTCGCTGCACGGCGCCCGCGAGGAAGACCTGATCGAGGGCGTCATCCCGACCCACCCCCTCGACGTGCAGGACGCGGTGATCCACTACGCGCGCAAGGGCGCGATCATCAACTCGACCTACATGATCTGAGGACGCCCTCATGGACACCGTCACGAGAGTGAACCTCGCGGTGCGCGGGGTGCGAGTGGATGCCCCGGTGCGGCGCAGCAAGGGCGCCGGGCCGAGCGACGACGGGCACCTGCTTCTCGACGGCGAGAACGCGGCCCTGCCGATCGTCCCCGACAGCCCCTACGTGATCCGCCAGGGCCGGGTCTACGAGGGCCGGATCGATCTCGGCCTGAGCGTGAACACCGTTGCGCGGCCGAAGTTCTACGACCTGGTCACGGCCGACGGTGTCCCCTACGAGAAGATCGCCCTGCTGCACGGAAAAGACGTGCTGGCGACCACGGTGGTGCAGACCTGCATCCGCTACGCCGAGGCGGAGCGCTGCCGGTTCTGCGCGATCGAGGAGTCGCTGCGGCAGGGCAGCACCATCGCCGCGAAGACCCCCGCCCAGCTGGCCGAGGTGGCCGAGGCCGCGGTCCGGCTGGACGGGGTGCGGCAGATGGTGATGACCACCGGCACCACCGCCGGACCGGACCGCGGCGCGCGCAACCTGGTGCGCTCGGTCCGGGCGGTGCGGCAGGCCGTGCCCGGCCTGCCGATCCAGGTGCAGATCGAGCCGCCTCGCGACCTGCGGGTCGTCACCGACCTGAAAGAGGCCGGGGCGGAGTCGATCGGCATCCATGTCGAGAGCATGGACGACGAACTGCGCCGGCGCTGGATGCCGGGCAAGGGTGCCGTTCCGATGGCCGAGTACGAGGCGGCCTGGGACGAGGCGGTGCGGGTGTTCGGCCGGAACAAGGTGTCGACCTACCTGCTGATCGGTCTCGGCGAGACTCCCGACGAGCTGGTGGCCGGGGCGAAGAGCCTGATCGACCGCGGCGTCTACCCGTTCGTCGTGCCGATGCGCCCGATGCTGGGCACGCTGGCCCGGCGGGACGGCGCGACCACCGCGTCGGCCTCGGTGGTCGCCGACGTCACCGCCCGGGTGGGCGCCGCGCTGCGCGAGGCCGGGATGTCGGGCGAGGACCAGGGGGCGGGCTGCGCGGCGTGCGGTGCGTGCAGCGCGCTGAAGGTGGCCGGCGGATGACCGGAGACACCGGAACCGGGGTTCTCGAAACGCTTTTCCGTTCCGCGCCACGCGGCGGCGAGCTCGGCGAGGCACTGCTGCGTGACCTGTCGGTGCCGCGGCGTGGCAGTGGGTTCGTGATCGAGGATGCCGACGGCCCGGCCCTGGCGGCCTACCGGGAACTGCGCCGTGAGCAGTTCGTGCGGGAGCAGGGGCTGTTCGAGCACACCGACCTGGACGAGGTGGACGAGGACCCGCGCACGGTGGTGCTGGTGGCCCGGGCCACCGACGGCACGGTGCTGGGCGGCGTTCGGCTCGGCCCGGTCGGTGACCAGCCGGATATCGGCTGGTGGCAGGGCGGTCGCCTGGTCGGCCGGGGCAGTCTGGGCGCCGGGCCCGCGCTGGTGCGCGCGGCCTGCGCCCGGGCCGAGGCCGAGGGCGTGCTGCGGTTCGACGCCACCGTGCAACCGCGCTACCGGCCGTTCTTCGCCAAACTCGGCTGGGACCACGTGCGCGGCATCGAGGTGGCCGGTGTGCCGCACGAGCTGATGCGCTGGCCGGTGCACCGGATCCGCGACCTGACCGAGGCCACCAAGCGCGACCTCGGTTCCCTGCTGCGTCCCTTCGCCGAGCACCAGACGGGACTGGGCGGAGCGGGTTTCGTGGGTGACGACGGCGCCCCGGTGCCCGGCAGCGACCTGGTGGCCGCCTGCGACGCCATCCTGCCCTCGATGGTCGAGCGCGACCCGGACTGGGCCGGCTGGTGCTCGGTGCTGGTCAATCTCAACGACCTGGCCGCGATGGGCGCCGAGCCGGTGGCCCTGCTCGACTCGGTCGGGGCCCGGGACCGGTCGTTCGCCGCCCGGGTCCTCGGCGGGGTGCGCAGGGCGAGCCAGGCCTACGGGGTGCCGGTGATCGGCGGCCACACCCAGTTCGGGGTGCCGGCCTCGCTCAGCGTCACGGCTCTGGGCCGGGCCGGCAGCCCGGTGCCGGGCGGTGGCGGAGGCGCGGGCGACCTGATCCGGCTCACCGCCGACCTCGGTGGTGGCTGGCGGCCGGGATACGCCGGGCGGCAATGGGATTCCACCTCCCGGCGGAGCACGGCCGAGCTGCGGGCGATGCTCGGCTCGGTGGGCCGCAGCCGCCCGAAGGCGGCCAAGGACGTGTCGATGGCCGGGATCGCCGGCACCCTGGGCATGCTCGCCGAGGCCGGTGGCTGCGGCGCGGTGCTCGACGTGGCCGACGTCCCCAGACCCCGCACGGCCACGGCCGGCGACTGGCTCACCTGCTTCCCGGGATTCGGCATGCTGACCGCCGAGGGGCCGGACGCGGGTGAGCCCTGGGCCGGGCCGGCCGTCTCCGCGGTCTGCGGCGAGCTGGTGGCCGGGGCCGGAGTCACCCTGCGCTGGCCGGACGGGGAGATCACGCAGGCGGTCCCGGGCGAGGTGACGGGCCTGGGCCCGGCGACCGGCCCGGGAATCACGAACAGGAGTGAGAAGTCATGAGCGCCATCACGCTGGGGGTCGTCTCGGCGCCGTTCGACCGCGACCTGGAGGGCGACTTCGCCCGGGCCGCAGCCCTGATCGAGGAGGCCCGGGGCCGGGGCGTGCAACTGCTCGCGCTGCCCGAGGCCACACTCGGCGGCTACCTGAGCGACCTGCGCGGAAGTGCCCCGCCGCCACCGGCTTTTCGCCGGAACGGCCCGGAGATCGCCCGGCTCGCCGCCCTGGCCGGCGACATGGTGGTCTGTGCCGGCTACTGCGAGCAGGCCGAGGACGGCAAGCTCTACAACAGTGTGGTCTGCGTCGACGGCAGCGGTGTGCTGGGTCATCACCGCAAGGTGCACCAGCCGCTGCGGGAGGACGCGCACTACGCGGCGGGCGAGACGTTCGCGGCCTTCGACACTCCGGTCGGCCGGGTCGGCATGATGATCTGTTATGACAAGGCATTCCCCGAGTCCGCGCGCTCCCTGGCGCTCGACGGCGCCCAGATCGTGGTCTGCGTGTCGGCCTGGCCGGGAAGCCGCACCAACGCCCCCGAGCGGCTCGAGGACGACCGGTGGAAGCACCGGTTCGACATCTTCGACCAGGCCCGGGCCCTGGAGAACCAGGTGGTGTGGCTGTCGGCCAACCAGAGCGGCAGTTTCGGCTCCCTGCGCTTCGTGGCCAGCGCCAAGGTGGTCGGGCCCGGCGGCGACGTGCTGGCCGGCACCGGTGTGGCCGAAGGGCTCGCCGTGGTCGCGGTGGACGTGGAGGAGGCGCTCACCCAGGCCCGGCGCGCGATGGGACATCTGCGCGACCGCCGTCCGGCCGCCTACGCCACGCACGAGCCGGTCGCCGTCGGGAGCTGAGGCATGACCGGGGTCACGATCGCGGCCGTGGCCGCGAGTTTCGGCCGCGACCTGGACTTCGACCTGGCCCGGGTGCAGACCCTGATCGAACAGGCCCGCCGGGCCGGTGCCGGGCTGCTGGTGCTGCCCGACGCCGCCCTCGGCGGATACCTGCCCGACCTGCGCAACCCGTCCGAGAACGAGCTGCCGCCGGCCCTGGAACCCGATCACGAGCTGATCGGGAAGGTCGCGGCGTCGGCCGCGGAGATGGTCGTGTGCGTGGGGTACTGCGAAATCGGGGACGACGGGACGACCCGTTACAACAGCGCCGTGTGCGTCAGCGGCGACGGCGTGCTCGGGCGTCACCGCAAGGTGCACCTGCCCCGGGGCGAGGAACGGGCCTATGCCGCCGGCGACGCGTTCAGCGCGTTCGACACCCCGGTCGGCCGGATCGGCATGCTGATCGACTACGACAAGACGTTTCCCGAGTCGGCCCGGTCGCTGGCCCTGGACGGGGCGGGCGTGCTGGCCTGCCTGTCGGCCTGGCCGACGAACATCAGCAACCGGGCGCCGCGGATGAGCCAGGACCGGCAGTCCCGGCTGTTCGACCTCTACGACCGGTCGCGGGCGGCGGAGAACCAGGTGGTGCTGGCCTCCGCCAACCAGACCGGTTCGCTCGGCGGCATGCGCTTCCTCGGCCAGGCCAAGGTGGTCGGGCCGGGTGGCGACATCCTGGCCCGCACCTGGGCCAAGGCCGGCCTGGCCGTGGCCACGGTCGACGTGGACTCCGAGATCGCCCAGGCCCGGCGGGTTCTCGACCACCTCTCGGAACGACGCCCCAGCACCTACCGATGAAACGGGAGAGACCATGCCCGAGATGTACTTCCGGGTCACCTGGCCGGACGGCTCGGCCCAGCGCTGCTACTCGCCGAGCCTGGTGATCGAGGACTACCTGCGACCCGGCGAGAGCTACCCGGTGGCCGAGTTCGTGCGGCGCAGTGACGAGGCGCTCACCATCGCCTCGAACCGGGTGCGCGAGAAGTACGGTTTCGCCTGCACCAGCGCGGCGGCCATGCGGGACGAGATCTGGGCCCGGGCGAAGGGGTACCCCGACGGGGACGTCACCGTGGTGAGCTTCGAGCGTCCCTGATTCGACACTCCATCACCACGAAAAATGGTGGACGACGAGGAGCCGGTGACGGGCTCATCGTCGTCCACCATTGTCGGTGGAACAGTTGCCCCGGGCCGAAATGCCCTTCGGACCGGGGCAACTGGATCAGAAGGTGACGGCCTTGCCGCCGAAGGTGGTGACCAGCTTGCCGGCCGTGTCGAACGACCAGGCGAAGGCGCCGCTGTAGGAGGAGCAGCGGGAACCGTTGCTGCCGCTGTAGAACTGGTTGGTGCTGTCGGCGGTGCCGGAGATCTTGTCGTTCGACCCGCTCACCTTGAAGCGGCACGACGTGTTGCTGGTGAACACCGAGGTGCCCTCGTCGAACGCGTAGTTGCGCTCCGCGTTGTCGATGCTCAGGTTGTTCGCGATCGTCATCGAGCCCGGGTTGCTGTTGTAGGTGAACCCGTGGTGCCCGTTGTTGTACGCGATGCTGCGCTTGACGATGTGGTTGACCTTGATGTCGGAACCACCGAGCTTGAAGCCGTTCCGGTCGCCCTCGGCGTTGACCGTGCCGTTGGTCAGCGTGCCGTTGCTGTACGACAGCGAGTCCTCGATGGTCACCGGGGAGATCGCGCCGGTGTCGGCCTTGGCGAACAGGTCCCAGCCGTCGTCGATGTTGTTGTGGGAGACGGTGTAACGGAACACGTTGCCCGCACCCACGGTGAGCTTGGCGGCGAAACCGTCCGCGTCCTCACCGTCCGGGTCGGCGTTGTCGTGCGACTCGGAGCTCAGCACCAGGTTGTTGGCCGGCCAGTCGGCCTTGGCGGTGGCCGAGGAGACCCGCGAGATCTGGAGGCCGCTGTCGCGGTTGAAGGCGGTCACCACACGCTCGATGGTGTTGTTGCTGCCGCCGACCGAGATGCCGTTGTCACCGGCGTACTGCACGGTGAAGCCGTACAGGTGCCAGTAGTCGCCGTTCAGCGCGATGCCGCGGTTGGAGTCGCTCACCGACATCGCGGAGAAGTCCAGCACCGGGGTCTCGCCCGGGTAGTTCGAGATCGTCTTGAGCTTGGACGACGTGCCGTCGTTGCCCTCGGCGATGGTCTGCGTGGCGGACAGCGAGTACTTGCCGCCGCGCAGGTAGATGGTGCCGCCGGCGGCCACCTTGGTGATCGCGTTGGCCAGGGTGGTCGGCGCCGCCGCGGTGCCGGCCGCGCTCGCGCTGCCGCTCGGGGACACGTAGATGGCACCCGACACCGGCGTGGTGCCGGCCGAGGTGGTCGCCGTGGTCGTCGTGGTGGTGCTCGGGCTCGCGGTCGTGGTGGTGACCGGGGAGCTGGTGGTGGCCGAGGTCGACGGCGTGCTGGTCGAGCCGGTGGTCACGGTGACGTCGTCGAAGCTGGCCGTCGAGTTGGCGGTCTGGAGACCGATGCGGCCGCTGGAGGCGAGCGAGCTGCTGGCCGAGCCGATGCTGGTGCCGTCGATGCTGGCGCTGACGGTCGAGCCGGACACGGACAGGCTGAGCTTGTACCAGGTGCCGGTCGAGATCGTCTTGCTGGAGGTGGCCAGCACGGTGACCGTGCCGCTGTTCACCGCCTGGAGCTGCGCCTTACCGGAGACCAGGGCGAGGCGGTAGAAGGTGGTCGAGCTCTTCGCCCGGGCGAGCAGGCCGACGACCCCGTCGGTGCCGAACGAGAGCGGCTTGACCCGCGCGGACACGGTGTAGTCGGTCCAGGAGGTGTCGCCGGCGAACTCCCGGGCGTTCTCGCTGGAGGCGTTGGTCTGGCTCAGTGCCTTCGAGCCGTCGGTGACGATCGACCAGGTGCCGCCGGACTTCGACCAGGCGCTCGTGCTGCCGGACTCGAAGTCGGCGCTGAACGTGGTCGACTCGGAGGCGTGCGCTCCGGCGACGGCGACGCCGGCACCGATCACGGACACCAGTCCGGCGACGCCTGCGGCCTGCCAGCGCCTACGAGCACGAAACTTAGCCATGGTTGATCTCTTTCCCTGAGCAAGACTTCGGACGAGCCGGACGCACCCTAGTCGGTGATGGATGCGAGAAGGTTGCCGCCGTTTCGGACGACTTCGTGTTTTCACAGGTTCAGAGCCCTTTCTCGCCCGCAATCCATAATTCTGTGTGAAGGAATCGTGAAAAGCCCACCGTCGGTAGCCATCCGGCGGCACGGACGTGGCGCGTCGTCGATCCAGCGGTGAGGTTCCCGGCGTGGGGCGAGCCTGGGGAGGTGGCCGAGTGACCGGCAGCCTCATCGATCTGGCCGGAGGTCAGTGAGCCGCGTCTATGCTGGTGATGTCTGTACCGAGTCGCCGATGGCCGTGCCGAGATCGCTGATCGTGGAGGAAGGCAATGACGAGCCGGTTCCCGCTCACCCGCACACTCCGCCCGGTTCCTGAGGGCGATCGGTCGCAGATCCTGGCCGACCCGGGATTCGGCCGCCACTTCAGCGACCACATGGCGATCGCGGTCTGGAGCAACGACCGCGGCTGGCACGACCACCGCATCGCACCGCTGGAGCCGTTCAGCCTGCACCCGGCCACCGCGGCCCTGCACTACGCGCAGGAGATCTTCGAAGGGCTCAAGGCCTACCGGCACGCCGACGGTTCGGTGTGGCTGTTCCGGCCCGAGGCCAACGCCCGCCGGTTCGCCCGGTCGGCCCGGCGCCTGGCCCTGCCCGTGCTGCCGGAGGAAGACTTCGTCGAGAGCATCGCCGAGCTGGTCCGGGCGGACGAGGCCTGGGTGCCGGCCGTGGGTGGCGAAGACAGCCTCTACCTGCGCCCGTTCATGTTCGGCAGCGAGGCGTTCATCGGTGTGCGCCCGGCCCTGGAGATCACCTACTCGGTGATCGCCAGCCCCGCCGGGCCGTACTTCGCTTCCGGGGTCACCGGCGTCACGCTGTGGGTCACCAGCACCTACACCCGGGCTGCGGCCGGTGGCACGGGTGAGGCCAAGTGCGGCGGCAACTACGCCTCCGGTCTGGCGGCCCAGCTGGAGGCGCAGGAGCACGGGTGCGACCAGGTGCTCTACCTGGACCGCACGGGCGGCGAGGGGTCGCTGGAAGAGTCGGGCACGATGAACCTCTGCCTGGTCACCGCCGACGGCCGGCTGATCACGCCGCCGCTGGGCACCATCCTCGAAGGCGTCACCCGCGACAGCATTCTCACCCTGGCGAGCACGTTCGGCCTGACTCCGGTGGAGGAGCAGACCACGCTGCCCGACCTGCGCGCGCGGGCCGCCTCGGGCGAGATCACCGAGGTGTTCGCGGCCGGCACCGCCGCCGTGATCACGCCGATCGTCGGGCTCAAGGGCCCGGGCTACGCATTCGTCATCGGTGACGGCAAACCCGGCAAGCAGACCCTGGCCGTGCGCGAGCACCTGCTCGACATCCAGCACGGCCGCTCCGCCGACGAGCACGGGTGGATGCGGCGCATCGTCTGACGCGGGCGTCCATCACCGCAGGGCGAAACGGCCGGCTCTCCCGGAGAGCCGGCCGTTCGCGTGATGACACGTGATGGTTCTGCTGGTGGGCGTCGGCTCTCGGCCTCGACGTAGCGGGGTACGTCACGCCTTTCAGGGGAAAAGGCACGTGCAGACGGCGGGGTAAAACGGTCATGTACCCCACACGTCGCACTTTCACCCGATATCGTCCCGTCATGCGCATCCGCTCCCTTCTGATCGGTGTACTTCTCGGAGCGGCCGGATCGATGTCGATCTCTGCCCTGCCCGCCGACGCGGCGGTGAAACCGGTGGTCAGCTCCATCTCGGTCACGCAGGGCCCGGCGGGCGGCGGAACGGTGCTCACCGTCACCGGCAAGAACTTCACCAGGGTCAACGCCGTGAAGTTCGGGGCCGGCAAGGGCACCCACCTCAGCGTGAAATCCCGCACCAAGCTCACGATCACCTCGCCGAAGCACACGGCCGGCCGGGTCGACGTCCGGGTCACCACCGCCGGCGGCACCTCGGCCGTGGTCAAGGCGGATCGGTTTCTCTACGTCGCCCCGCCCACCATCACCTCGTTCACCCCGGCCGAAGGGGCGACGTCGGTGGAACGCACCTGGGTCACCTTCAAGGGTAAGGGTCTGGACGAGGTCACGAAGGTCACGGTCGACGGTCAGCCTGCTACCTTCGGCTATCGGACTGACACGAAAACGCTTGGGTTCTATGCGCCTTTCCGCCCGGCAGGTCCGGCCACCATCACCCTGACCACCCCGGGCGGAAGCGCTTCGGCCGGGTTCCGCTACCTCGACCGGCCCACCGTGACCTCCAGCGGCCCCGGCTCCGGGCCGGTCTCCGGCGGCACTGTGGTCACCATCGACGGCACCAACCTGTCCGGCAGCACCGTCACCATCCTGGGCCGGGTGTTCCCGCACACCTACGACCCGGCCACCGGGCAGATCACCCTCACCATGCCCGCCGTCCAGAAGGCCCGCAAGGTGGGGATTTTCGTCACCAACGGCGGAGGTCTGACCGCGGCGTACTTCACCTACACCGACTGAGGCCGTCCGAGTAGTTCCACGGCGACCTGCCGAAACCCCCGCACCAGCGGATTCGCCTCGTCCGACCGCCCGGCCGTCACCACCTGGCTGGGAGCGACCCCGTGCAGCGGGACCGCCACCAGATCCGCCCGCAGCACACGCCGCCGGTCCCCGGCCGGCAGCACCATGACCGCCCGCCCGGAGGCCACGAGTTCCAGCTTGTCCTGGTAGCTTTCGACGGAATCCGGCAGCGGTCCGGGCCCGAACAGCTGGTACGAGCCCCAGGCCGTGGTGGCCGGGCAGCCGATCGGCTGCTCATCGGCCAGATCGTCCATGCTCACCGACGTGCGCGAGGCCAGCGGGTGCCCGTCCGGCACCACGAGCACCCGCGGCTCCTCGTAGAGCACGGTGGTGCGGACGCCGTCGTGCGGGAACGGCAGGGGAGTGCGGGCCACCAGCACGTCCACGCCGCCGGCCTCGAAGGTCGGCAGCGCACGGCAGTCGAGGTGACGGGTGCCGATCTCGGCCTCCGGATGCCGCCGGCGCAGCTCCCGCACGGCCGGGGTGATCACCAGGTCTTCGAGGTATCCCACGGTGATCCGTCCGGCCGGGGCATGGGCCCGGGCGGTGCGGGCGGCCCGCCGGGCCAGCCGGAGCAGTTCCTGGGCCTCGGGCAGGAAGGCCTTGCCCGCCTCGGTCAGCAGCGCCCCCTGCGGCGTGCGGTCGAGCAGGAGCACCCCGAGACGTTGCTCCAGCCGCTGGATCTGGCGGCTCAGCGAGGGCTGGGCCAGGTGCAGCTCCGCGGCCGCCCGGCCGAAGTTGCGGTGCTCGGCCACCACCGTGAAATAGCGCACCAGCCGTAGCTCGAGGTCGTCCACCCACCCACCGTACCGCCATGCGTTTTCGGTATGGCGGTGTGCGATCCAGGTCTTGGACAGCTTGCGGGCCCACGCCGTTGACTCGTCGTCATGAAGCACGACGACGAACGAGGCACCATGAAGGCGATCCGGCTGCACCGCTACGGCGGTCCCGAGGTGCTGACCCTGGACCGGGTTCCGGTGCCCACGCCCGGTCCGGGCGAGGTGCTGGTGCGGGTGCACGCGGCGGGGCTCAACCCGCCGGACTGGTACCTGCGCAGCGGCATGATGGCCGAGCTGCCGCCGGAGATCGCGCCGCGCATCGACCTGCCGATGATCCCCGGCACCGACGTCTCCGGGGTGATCGAGTCGATTGCCCCTGACGTGCAGGGATTCTCGGTGGGTGACGAGGTGTTCGGCATGCTGCGCTTCCCGGCTCTCGGTGGCAACGCCTACGCCGAGTACGTGGCGGCACCGGCGTCCGACCTCGCCCTCAAACCGGCCACGCTCGACCACGTGCACGCCGCCGGAGCACCGATGGCGGCACTCACCGCCTGGCAGTTCCTGATCGATCTGGGCCACGGCCGGCCGAATCCGTTCCAGCCCACCCCGCACCGCCCGGTCGCGACCGGACCCGGCACCACGGTTCTCGTCAACGGGGCCGCGGGCGGCGTCGGGCATTTCGCCGTGCAGCTGGCGAAACGGCAGGGCGCCCGGGTGATCGCGGTGGCCTCCGGACCGCACGAGGCATTTCTGCGCGAGCTCGGCGCGGACGAGTTCATCGACTACACGAAGACCGCCGCCGAAGACGTGGTGCGGGACGCCGATCTCGTGCTGGACGCCGTCGGTGGCCCGTCGGGGAGCCGGTTCCTGCGCACCCTCAAGCGGGGTGGTGCTTTGTTCCCGGTGTTCTTCGCCGAGCTCGACGCCGAGGAGACCGCACGCCTGGGCATCACCGTCTCCAGGACCCAGGTGCGCGCCAGCGGCACCCAGATGGCCCGTCTGGCAGATCTTTTCCGGGACGACGAACTGCGCGTCGCCGTCGACAGCACCTTCCCGCTCGCCGACGCCGCCCAGGCCCACGAGCGGGCCGCCCGCGGTCACATCCGGGGAAAGATCGTGCTGGACGTCCGCTGAGGAGCGGTTCGTGCCGGATCACGAAGGTGTGATCGGGCACGAACCGTCCTCGGGCGCCGGGCTCAGGCCATCGTGATGTCGTCGACCTTGATGTCGACGGCGGTGACCCGCAGGCCGTACTTCTCCAGGTCCTCGGTCACGGCGGCGCGCACCGCCGTGGTGATGTCGGGCACCACGCCGTCGGCCTGGATCACCAGCACCACCGTCACCCGGGTCTCGGTGCCGTTCACGCTCGCGCGCACGCCCCGGGTGGCGTCCCCGACCTCGTCCAGGCCCACCCGGTCGAGCACCGAGTCGAAGAACCGGGCCACGTCGCCGCCCAGGTCGGCCACCCCCGGCACGGAACGGGCGGCGGCGGCCGCGATCTTCTCCACCACCTCGCGCTCCACCTCGGTCACCCCGGCCTGGGCCGTGGAGGAGGCCGGAGCCGGGGTCGGAGCCGGAGCGCCACCGGTCACCAGCGGCACAGTCTCGTTCTGGTCGTCCATTCCCACCCTGCCGTATCGGTCATCATTCGCGTACCGGACGGCACGCACACGGAGCCTATAGAAGGCAATTCGCCTGGCGGTGCTGCACCATGGTCCGGGTGACCCAGAGCCTCGAACTGCTTCTCGACGACCCACTCGACGCCGCCGTGCGCGCGCAGTGGGCGGCCCTGAGCGCGGCCGGCCTGCCCAGCCAGGACCGGCACCAGGGCGAGACCAACGCCCCGCACGTCACGCTCGCCGTGGCCGGCGCCGTGCCGGAGGCCACCGAGACCGCCCTGCACGCCCTGGCCGGGCGGCTGCCGGTCGCGATCGGCCTGGGTGGTCTGCTCTGCTTCGGCCGCCGGGACGGCCGGCAGATCCTGGTGCGATCGGTGGTGGTCAACGCCGCGCTGCTGGAGATCCAGGCCGAGGCGGCCCGGCTCTACGCGGGTCTGCCCGGCACCGACGAGCGCCTGGCCCCGGGGCGCTGGTCGCCGCATGTCACGCTGGGCCACGGTTTCCGGCCGGATCAGGTGGCTGCGGCGATCGAGGCCCTGGGGCCGGTGGCCGAACCGCACGGGCAGGCGGTGTCGGTGCGCCGCTGGGATTCCGTCGCCCGTCACGCCTGGCTGCTGGGCCATAATTGAGGACGACGATGAGCCCGCCAGAAGCTCACCGTCGTCCTCAATTCTGGGGTTGATCAGTCGGCAGCGATCCGGCGCAGGGCGGAAATGCCCGGTAGCAGGAAGTATTCACCGCCACGGCAGGTGACGATCTGCCGCGGCTGTTCCACGAACGACGGGTTCGGATGACCCTGCACCACGAACTTGCAGCCGTCCGGCGCCGCCCCGGAGATCACGTCGCGGTCCGTGCCGAGCCGGAAGGCGTTGCCGTCGCTCATCCAGTGCGCCTGGATGAACTCGAACTGCCGGTGGATGTCGCCGACCAGGGCCACGAACAGCAGGCCGCGTTCCTCGTCCGGGTCGCCGGCCGGAGCCTCCGCCCCCGCCCAGGTTCCGGCGGAAACCGGTTTTCCATAAGGAATTCCGCGTCGCAGCATGCGGTGCCGCAGCGCCAGGGTCCCCTCCAGTCCGTCGTTCCTGCCCTGGGTGTGCTCGGGGTTCGGCTCGACCGGCCGGGAGTCGCGCGGGTTGGCCCGGCGGACGTGCGCCCCCACCGGGCAGCCGTGCCCCTCGGCGTCGGCGGCCTGAAAGGTGAACGGCTGCTTGATCATCGACTGTCGCGGCCCGTCGGTGGACAGGGTGATCGGCGTGCCGTCGCGCCAGCGGCCCATCAGCTTGGCCGCCGCCAGCTCCACCGCGTCGGTGCCGGTCGGCACCTTGCCCGCCAGGTTGCCGGCCAGGTCGCGGGTCAGCTCCTCGAACCCGGCCACGTCCTGCTCCAGCTTGCGCCAGACCAGGTAGCTGCCGTTACGCCCGACCGACGCCGCCACGCCGGACCCGGCGGTGTCGCCGTCGACGTCCTGGTAACCGAGAAGCGCTTCTCCGGGCGGGAGCTCGGCGGTGTGCCGACCGGTGGTGACGCCGTGCACACGCGGCTGGGACAGGCCGTCGACGAACCCGAAGTGCTCACGGAAACCCGCGGCCCGGGCGCCGTCCGGGCTCGGTGCGTCCGATATCCGGCCCGCGTCGATGTCATCCACGATCACCAGGCCGGAGTCCGGTCCGGGCAGCAGCCCCGGGCGGTCGGCCAGCTCGGCGTCGAGCGTGGCCTGGTCGGGGGCCGAGAGCATGAGCAGCAGGTGGGGTTTCGCGTCCCCGGCGTACGGGCCACGCCAGGGCCGGGTGCCGGTTCCCGGAATCAGCCCGGCCTCGCGGGCCGCCATGCCGGCGGTGAACTCGACCGGGAATCCAGTGAGTTCTTCTGTGGGTAGCCCCAGTTCGGACAGTCCGGAGTAGCTGACCGCCACGTGCGCCGCGAACGTCGGCGAGCTCGGCCGGTCGGGTGTGGGCCGGCCGGAGTCGGCGCCCTCGACGTCCCGGCCCAGCTTGTCCACCAGGTGCTCGGCCCAGCCCGCCGTCGGGATCTCGTCGATCACCGGGCGCAACCAGGCCCGGGCCGCCGCCGCGTCGGTCACCCGCAGCATCAGGTGCCGCGCGGCGCTGTGCCGCGGGTAGCCGGAGCTGACCAGGTTCTGCACGTCGGTCAGGTCCGGGTCGATCGGCGGCACGCCGCCCCCGATCCGCTCCACCTCCGGGCCCGGACGGTGCCGGGGGCCGGGATAGCTCAGCGGAACCGCGCCGGGCGGGGTGGACACCCGGTCGGCGGTGCCGACGGCCGAGGCCGGAAGGGTCGGCAGGCAGAGGTCGTTCGGGGTGAGGTCGGCCAGATCGGCCAGCTCGCCGTCCAGCTGACTGACCATCTCCAGGCCGAGCGGCACCTCCGGCCCGGCGTCGGCGGGCTCGGCGATGTGAACGGCCATCGAGGGCGGCTTCTCCCACTCGGCGCGCAGCCGGGCGGCCAGGTCCGCGTCGTCCATGCCGTCGGTGGCCACGGCCAGATCGGCGATCCGGCGGCGCAGTTCGAGGGCGTCACGCACCTCGTCGACGGAGGGCTCGCTGTCGCTGGCCGAGAACACGTAGCCGGAGCGCAGGGTGTGTGCGTCGATGAAGGCGGCGAAGGCCGCCGCGTCGCCCCGGCCCGGGTAGTCCTCGCAGAGCCGCCAGATCCGGTCGGCGTGCTCGCCCAGGCCCGTGCGCAGCCGTTCGGCGTACTCCGCCTGGTCGGCCCCGGCGCTCTCGCCGAGACCGTCGTAGCTGGCGGTGAACAGCAGGTACGAGGTCTCCGGCGGATCTTCCTCCTGCGGGCGGCCGCCGTGCATGACCAGGTCGAGCAGCTTGTCCAGGCGGGTCATCCGGTCCCGGTCGGGGGCTGCCTGCGGGCGGAAGTCGTCGCTGGCCATCACCGCGAGCCGGGCGAAGTGGGTGCCCGGCACGTCGAGGAACGGGCTGGCGGCGCCGCGGATCCGGGCCAGGTCGCGCCGCAGCTGCGGCACCTCGGCGTCGGGCACCCGGGCCAGCACGGTGAGCACCCGCTGGCGCGTGCCCCGGGGCGGGTCGAGGTACTCGTGCACCAGGCCGGCAGGCAGCCGGTGCACCAGCGCGGACGGCAGCACGCGACCCAGCAGGTGCCGGCGGGGACGTCCGCCGGTGGTCTTCAGAGCGGTGTTCTCGGGCAAAGACATGATGCTGCTCCAGGAAAACTCAACGGTGCGAGGGGATCACAGGTCGCGCTGGACGTCGGTGAGCAGACGGCGCCAGTGGCGCACCAGTGCTGCGTCGTCGAGGTCCTGCGGATCGGCGAGCTGGTCGGTGAACCCCCTGCGCACCCGCAGGGCGGAGGCGATCTCGGTGGCCGTGGCGCCCGGGTAGGCGGAGAAGTAGTGCGACAGGTGCCAGTCGTTGCCACGGATGTAGTCGGTGAACGGCCGCGGCGGCATCGGACCGGGGAATCCGAACGACGAGCCCCAGAGCAGAACCATCTTCTGCGGCACGGCCCGGGAGAACACGTCGATGTAGTCCAGCCAGGAGCCGTTGAAGTTGCTGACGAACATCAGGTAGCTGTAGCGGCGCCGGCGGGTCTCGCCCGGGAACCGGTCGACCATCACCCAGTAGGCCATGTGGATGAACGACAGCCGGCGCAGGGTGCGGTCAGGGCCGAACCACGACTTCACCCGGAGCACGGTGCGGACCACCGGTGACCAGACGCGGGGGAGCGGGGTGAAGGTGGTCAGGCCACTGGCCCGGCCGGCCCGGTTCGCGGCGATGATGTCGAGTTCTCCGTCGTGTGGGTCGTCGGCAAGCATCCCTGCTCCGTGATCCGGTCCCGTCAGGCGCCGGAGCCGGTCGGGCGGTGCCGCCGGAGCGCCGTCCACACCGTGAGTGTGTGACCGCATTGGCCCCCTCCTTGGGAAAAACGAATTCCGAAATCTGTCGTCCTGAAGGGCGGATCACCGTAGAGTGTTCAAGGCCTTACCGAGCGCAATACGGTGAGGTGTTTCCGAAAGGCCGACCCCCCGACGCTAGGGGGCGGCGGAAGGATCCGCTTCAGGGTCGGACCCTGGGGTATTCACATCGGCGCGATGGTGCACATCGAAGGTTCAGAACGTGCTAAACCATCTTGAACCCTCACATAGACTCGACGAATGGTATTCGGCCGGATCACCGAACGCGTGGTGATCGACGATTTGCTCCGTGGCGTGCGGGAGGGCCGCGGAGCTGCCCTCGTGATGCATGGGGAAGCCGGCATCGGCAAGAGCACCCTGCTGAAGCACGCGATCGATCAGGCCGGCGACATGACCGTGCTGTCGGTGCGGGGTTACGAGTCCGAGTCCGAGATCCCCTTCGCCGGGCTGGCCGACCTGATCCGCCCGGTGCTGCACCTGCTCGACCAGCTGCCCGGGCCGCAGGCCGCCGCGCTCCAGAGCGCGCTCTCGCTCGGGCCCCCGGTGGCCGGTGACCGGTTCTCGGTCTGCGCCGCCACCGTCGGTGTGCTGGCCGCGGCCGCCGCCGACTCCCCGCTGCTGGTGGTGATCGACGACCTCCAGTGGCTTGACGTCAGCTCGCGCGAGGCCGTGCTGTTCGCCGGGCGCCGCCTGGCCAACGACAGCGTCGGTCTGCTCATCGCCCTGCGCACCGAGCCGGACCGGGCCCCCGGGCTGGACCGGCAGTACGCCGGGCTGCCCCAGCTGGCCGTGCGCGGTCTCGGGCACGAGGAGTCCCGCGACCTGTGCCGCTCGCTGCTGCCGGGCGCCTCGGCCGAGCAGATCGAGCAGATCTACTCCGACACCGCCGGAAACCCGCTCGGCATCCAGGAACTGTGCAGCGAGGCCGGTCGGCGCGAGAGCGGGCCGACCGGGGTCTCCAGCCAGTCGTCACGGCTCACCCAGGCCCTCGCTGGGCGGCTGGACGAGATGCCCGGCCGCACCCGCCGGGCGATGCTGCTGGTCGCCGCGGCCGGTGGGGCGCAGACCGACGTGGTGCGCCGGGCCGCGGTGGCGGTCGGCCTGGAACTGGCCGACTTCGCCCCGGCCGAGGACGCCGGGCTGCTGCTGGCCGACGACGAGACCGTGGACTTCCGGCACCCGCTGATGCGGTCGGTGCTGAACTCCGCCTCCACCCTGCACGAACGTACCGAGGCGCACGGCGCGCTGGCCGAGGCGCTGGCCCAGGTGCCCGGCGAGGCCGCCGCCGACGCCCGGGCCTGGCACCTGGCCCAGGCCGTGCTGCCGCCCGACCCGCAGGTCAGCGAGCTGCTCGCCGAGGCCGGCACGCGCGCCCGCTTCCGCGGCGGAAACCTGGAGGCCGCACGGGCTTTCGAGCAGGCCGCACGGTTCGGCACCCCGGCCACCCGGCCCGCCCTGCTGCTGCGCGCCGCGCGCTGCTGGCAGCTGGCCGGGCGCACCGGCAAGATGATCCCGCTGCTCGACGAGGCCCTCGAACTGGCCGCCGATCCCAAGCTGCGGGCCCTGATCCGGCACATGCGGGGCTATGTGCGCATGTGGCGGGCGCTTCCGCGAGACGCCCTGGCCGAGATGATCGACGGCGCCAACGAGGTGGAGAAGGCCGACGCCGCGCGGGCCTCGCTGATGTACGCCGACGCCGCCATCGCCCACTTCATGGTGGGCGAGCCGGTCGAGCTGCTGGCCGCCACCCGGCGCGCGTTCGAGCTGAGCGAGGGCACCGAGGGAGTGGCCCGGCTGGTCGCCGCCGTGGCCTACAGCGGGTCGCTGGTGATCAACGGGCACCGCGCGGAGGGGCAGAAGCTGCTGTCCGCCGTGGTGCCGCGGCTGCTGGAGGTGCCGCCGCTGCCGCGCGCCCAGGAGTTCGCCCACGCCGCGTTCATCGCGATGTGGCTGGAGGACTACCCGCTGGCCGAGAAGCTGCTCGACGCGATCATCACCGAGGCCCGCGCCAACGGCGCGCTCGGTGTGCTGCCGCAGGCCCTGTCGATCGCCTCCGAGCTGGCCTTCCGCGACGGCCGGTGGCGGCAGTCCCAGGCCTACGCCGACGAGAGCGTGGAGCTGGCCAAGGAGACCCGCCAGGCCAACGTGTACGGCATGTACTTCGTGGCCCGTAACCACGCGGTGCACGGCCGGGTCGACGAGGCCCTGGCCATGGTCGAGACCGTCACCGACATCACCACCCGCTACCAGGCCACCGGCCTGCACCTCCAGACCACGCACACGCTGGGCCTTCTCGCGCTCGGTGAGGGCGACCTGGACGAGGCGATCGGCCGGCTGGAGCAGGCGGGCCGGCTGCCCGTGGCGGTGCACACGAAAGACCAGAGCATCGTGCCGTGGGCGTTCGACCTGGTCGAGGCCTACGCCCGGGCCGGTCGCGGCGACGACGCCCGGCGGCTGCTCGGCACCGTCGCGGTGGACGAGGCACCGGCCGGCTGCCGCTCCGACCTGCTGATCGCCAAGACCTGGCGCTGCCGGGGCCTGCTGGCCACCGGGAAGGCGGCGATCGCGGACGCCTTCGAGCAGGCCCTGACCGCGCACGACAAGCTGCCGATGCCGTTCGAGCGGGCCCGCACCCTGCTCTACTACGGCGAGCGGCTGCGCCGGGGCCGGCAGCGGGCCGAGGCCCGCACCCGGCTACGCAAGGCGCTGGAGATCTTCGAGCAGCTGGACGCGCCGAGCTGGGCCAACCGTGCCCGCAACGAGCTCAAGGCCACCGGCGAGACCCTGGCCCGGGGCACCGGCCCGGCCGCCGACCTGACCCCGCAGGAACTCCAGGTGGCCCTGGTGGTGGCCCGGGGTGCCAGCAACTCCGAGGCCGCCGCCGCGCTCTTCCTGAGCCAGAAGACGATCGAGTACCACCTGAGCAACGTCTACCGGAAGACCGGCCTGCGCTCGCGGGGCGACCTCTCGGTGCTCGCCGACGCGCCCGGCTGAGGGGCTTCAGAACCAGAAGCAAAAAATGAAGGACGCCGACAGGGCCCCTGAGACCTGTCGGCGTCCTTCTCCCCCTGGCGCGGTTCATCCCCTCCAGAACATCCCGCGCGCCCCCGGTTCCGCGCGCTCACCGCCAGGCGTGCGCGTCGAGACCGGACTCCTCCATCCGCTTGCGCAGCCGGCTCAGGTAGCGGCCGCGGGTCGGGCCGATGCTGCCGATGGCCATGCCGGTCTGCTTCGAGATCTCGGCGTAGGCCGGGCGGTCCGAGCCGGTCACCGCGCGCAGCAGGTGCGCCCCGCGGGTCGGCAGCTCGTCCACGAAGTTCCACAGCACCTCGGTCATCGCGTCGTCGGTGACCTGCTTCTCCGGGGTCGGGTTGGCCTCGTCCGGCACGGCGGCGAAGAACTCGTCCGAGGTGCCGACCTCGCGGCCGCGGCGGCGGATCAGGCGCAGGCACTCGCGCTTGGCGGTGGTGGTCAGCCAGGCCCCCACCCGCTCCGGGTCGTTCAGCCGGTGCAGGTTCTCGACCAGCCGCAGCCAGGTCATCTGCACGGCGTCACCGGCGTCCGCCTCGCTCAGCCGGAAGCCGCGCACGGCGGCCCAGACCTGGCGCTGGTGACGCTCCACCAGTTGTTCGTAGGCGAGCCGGTCACCGCGGCGGGCGGCCAGGACCAGGTCGGCGACCGGCCGGTCCGGGTCGGCCACCTGGTGCAGCCGGGGCCGGGCGGTCTCATCGATCACGAGAACGGTCATGGCGGGTGCCTCCGGGAGTCTGTGGAAGAACACTGAAAACGTTAGGGAGATCCGCGCCACACCGGATCAGGGTCCGACCCCAGGGTTGACGCGTCCGTCCTGGGGGAGGACCCCGGGGCCGCCGCTCCCGGCCCTGGGGGAGACCCCCGGAGACAGCCAGGGGAGTACTTCCGTGAATGCTCTCCGTGACGCGATGGCCACGGGACCGACCGATACGCCAGAATCGTGCCTCCGCCGGGTGATCCCGGCGGGGAACCGATGGGTCGTTCGGATGAGGAGCGTTAACGCGCCATGGGCACCATGCGCCGTCCACCCGGGGTTCTCGCCGGAGCACCGGCCACCCCGGTCACTACTGACGCACGCCCGTCGCGACCCTCCAGACCCCGCAGATCGGCGCACGGCCGCCGGGCCGAGCCGGTGACGGAGGGGCAGCGGGGACGGCGAGGGCAGCGGAGCCTGCCCGGACGGCCGAACATCCCGGCACGTCGTGGCCGGATCGGCCGGGTCGGCGTGGTCCGCGCCCTGGCCGGCTGGATCGCGCTGCCGGTGCTGCTGGCACTCGCCCTGACCTCCGGCGTCCGCCCGGGACTCGTCTCCCTGACGGCCGCCGCCTACCTGGTGCTGCTCTGGTTCGTCGCCGCCCGCACCAAGACCGTGTCGTGGTCGTTCGTGGTGCTCCTGCTGCTGTTCTCGCTGCCCTGGGCGGTGCTGACCGGGATGGCCGGCTGGGCTCTGGGTGAGTTCACCGACCCGTCGCCGTCCGTGGTGGCGCAGGCCTCCGTGCTGGCCGCGGTGGTGCAGCAGTCGCTGCTGCTGGTGCCCCTGCTGCTGATGCCGTTGCTGATCCCGGCCCGGGCCCGGCGCTTCTCGTTCGCCGACTGGCTGCTCGCCGGCGTGGTGGTCGGCATCGGGTTCCAGCTCACCTATGCCCTGCTCGACCCGGACACCGCGCCCGGCTTCTCGTTCAGCCCGTTCGCCGGGGCACAGGCCGGCCTGGTCGGGCAGCAGGTGCTCACCGGGGTGATCGGGGCCGGGTTCGGCTTCGCCGTGGCCGCCCGGCGGCACGCCAACAAGTCGGCGCTCTCGCTGCCCGGCCGCCTGCTCTGGCTGGCGCTGGCGGTGCTGCTGCCGGTGGTGCTGTGGTGGCTGGCCGTCAGCGCGCACACCGCCGGCAACCTGGACCGGCTGGTGCCCGGCGCTGACGCCGGCGAACCCTGGCTGCTCGGTCTGGGCGCCACGATCACCGCAGGCGGCGCCGTCCTGGCCGGGGTGCTGGTCGCGCTGCTGCTGCTCGCCCTGATGGTCGACGCCAACCGGCTGCGCAACGCCGCCGAGCTGGAGCCCGACCCGGTTCCGCACCCGTTCCACCCGGTGCGGGCCGCGGACGCCTGGGCCGGACGGGCCACCCGCTGGGCCGGCACCAGCTCGTCCCGCAGCGTCTCGGCCGTGGTCTGGCTGGTTGCCACCGCCTGCTCGGTGTTCGCCTTCGCCGGTCGCGATCTGGGCGTGGTGTTCGCCGCCGTGCGGCGCAGCGGCCCGGGATCCGGTGCCGCCCGCTGGACCGCGATCGGCCGGGGCCGGGCCGCCGGGGTGATGGTGCGCTGGATCCGGGCCGAGGCGATCGAGCTGGCCGCCGACCCGGTCAGCCGGGGCTCGCGCTGGCGCAACCGGGTGCCGGCCGCCGTCGGCATCCTGGTGCTGCTGGCCGCGGCCGCCGGGCTCGGCCCCTACTGGGCGGCGCGGACGGCCACGCTCACTCCGCAGGCCGTGGCCCTGCCCGGCGCCACCTGGCCGGCCCGCACGATCGACGCCGCCGGTGAGTGGATCGAGCTCGACCTGGCCGGTTTCGACGGCGTGGTGTGGATCGTGGCCCTGCTGGCCGTCACCGCACTGCTGCTCGGCGGGGCCGACTGGTCGGCGCTCGGCATGCGCGACACCTTCCTGATCCGCCGCCCGGTGCCGCAGGGCCGTCAGTCGATCGGTGAGTACCTGCGCTCCACCAGCGTCTCCGGCGCGCTCGTCGACCTGGCCTGCCTGATCGCCGGCATGCTGCCGAGCCGGGCCGAGACCCGGCCCTCCGGCACGGCGATCCGCGCGGCCATCGGTGACTTCCGGGCCGATCCGCCGTCGTTCATCGAGCGGCGCCGCCGGCAACTGCGGGCCGGAACCGCCTCGGCGGACGACGACGGCGAGCCGGACCTGCTCCCCGTCGTCCACCGGCGTCGGCCGGACGAGGAACTCCCCGCCCTGAAACTGGCCGACGGCCGGTTGCTCTCACCGCTCAGCCTGGACGCCGAACGGGAATTCGCCACGCACCTCAACGGTCTGGACCGGTACGAGCCGGAACCGGACGGCCGCAGCGAGGTCTGGCGCACCGCGCAGTGCGGCAAGTTCGAGCTGATGGTGTCGAACCGGCCGGAGATCTGGTCGTCCGGCACCACCGAGCGCTCGCTGCGCTACGGCCTGTGCGTGATCGCCTTCTGGTTCTCCGGGGGCTCGTCCTGGCAGGTGTCGTCGAGCCTGCCGTCGGTGCTGCCCGACGCCGTGCGGCACCGGGCCGACCTGGAGCTCGACCGCCGGCTGATCGAGCTGACCACGGTGGTGAACTACCCGGGCAACCCGTTCCGGGCGGTCGAGGTGGTGGTCAGCGACGAGCGGGTGGCCGAGTCGGTGCAGGCCCGGATGGACCGTCTGGCCATCCCCGGGATCGTGGTGGTGGCGTCGTGATCGAAGTGATGCTCGCGGTCAACGGAGGCCGCTTCCGGTTCGACCCGGCGCTGCTGGCCGACCTGGCCCCGCACGTCTGGCCGGACGCCGTGCAGGTGCGGGCGCAGGGGCAGGTGGCCGACGTGCTCGGCTCCTACCTGCACCTGCCCGGCCTGCACCAGCCCGGGGCCAACCGGGGGTGCGTGCTGGCCTTCCACCGCAGCGGCGAGGCGATCGGGATCAGCTGCGGCACGGCTCAGACCGCGGCCGACGTGATCGCCTGGATCTGCACGGTCAGTCGGGTGCCGCTGCCGCACGAGGCCGGGCACGTGCTGCTGATCGACTGGATGCCCGACCCGCTGCCGATGTCGCCCAACACCCCGGCCGAGGAACTGCTGCGGCTGCGGGCCATGCTGCGCAGCTCGTTCTTCTCCAGCTGACCGTCCCGTCCGGCGGACCGCCCGGCCGGCCACCGTGCGTCACCGGCAGGGGGCCGATCGGGCGGTAGGGCGTGCGGCGGCTACACCCGGGCCGTGACCCCGGCGAAGTTGTGCGCATGGTCGAGGGGGTGAGAACCACCGTCATCGTGGACGACGACCCGGAGACCCGGATGATTCTGCGCGCAGCTCTGGAGTCCACCGGGTTCACCGTGTTCGAGGCGACGACGGGGCACGACGCGGTTTCGCTGGTGCGTGAGCACAATCCGGACCTGATCACCCTCGATCTGGTGCTGCCCGGGTTCGACGGCGTGGAGGTGTGCCGGCGGATCCGCGAGCTGACCGACGCCTACATCATCATGATCACGGCCAGCTCGGACGAGGCCGACCGGCTGGTCGGCCTGGCCACCGGCGCCGACGACTACGTGACCAAGCCGTTCAGCCCGCGTGAGGTGCAGGCCCGGGTGGCCGCGATGTTCCGCCGCCCGCGCCGGGTGGCCCGGGCCGAGCCGGCCGCGCCCCCGAACAGCGGTGGGACCGAGGGCCAGAGTGCCGAGACCGGTGGCCGCAGCTACCTGAACGGGCCCGCGCCGCAGTCGGTCACCGGGTCGATCACGGGCCTCCAGGCCGGGCGCCGCCGCTCCGAGGGACGGCACGCCTACGCCAACCCGGGTGGTGCCACGGTGCCGGACGCCCCGCCCTGGGGTCCCGACGACGTGCACGAGGACCCGGGCATGCTGCGGCACGGCCAGCTCACCATCGACGTGGAGGGCCGGATCGCCGCCTACGCCGGCACCGAACTCCCGCTCACCAAGATCGAATTCGACCTGCTGGCCACGATGAGCGGCAATCCGCGCCGGGTCTGGCGCCGGGAGACCCTGCTCAACATCGTCTGGGGCGGGCAGTGGTCGGACCACCACGTGGTCGAGGTGCACATCGGCAACCTGCGCCGCAAACTCGCCGACGTGGCCGGGGCCGGCGTCCCGATCATCAAGACCGTGCGCGGCATCGGGTACCGGATGGCGCCCGTCGACCCGGCCCAGTCGGCCGGGCACCACGCGGGTCTGCCGACCACCTATTGACCGGCCGCCGCACGGCCCGTGACCAGGCGGCCCGTGACCAGGCGGCCCGTGACCAGGCGGCCCGTGACCAGGGGGCCCGAGGCCAGGCGGCCGTAACCCGGAATTCGTGACCCGGCATTCGCAACCCGTGCCCCGGCCGCCCCCGGGAGGCGGCGGAGGGCGTCCTCGATTTTGACACCATCATCAGGCCCAGGGTGGTGTGAATTTCTGACGACGGTCCCCCTGCCCGCCGGACGGTCACAGGACGGGGCAGGAGACGGCCGGGCTGGTCGTCACCGTCGAGCTGGTCCAGCTGCCGTAGGTCGCCTGCACCCGGAAGACGTACGAGTTCGTCGTGAACAGCGTATTTCTCGTCACCGCGATCTGGGCCGACACGGTGGTGCGCCCGCTGACCGTGACCGGCGTCTGGGCGTTTCCGTTGAGGACGGGCGTGATCGAGTAGCCGAGGGTGTAGGCGCCGGCCGGGCTGGGCTTGAAGTCGATGTTCGTGGACGACGTGGCAGTCCAGCCGACCACGATGTAGGCCTGGGACCCGAGGATCGATCCGCAGTTCGGGGTGGTGGTCGGCGAGCTGGCCGGGGCCAGGGTGCCGCTGCTCACGGTGGTGGCCGCTGCCGTGCTCACCTGGAAGGCGGCCTGGGCCTGGAACGGCGCCAGCAGCACGAAGATCGCGGTGGCCAGGACGATCAGGACGGGATGACGTCTGAGTCGCCGCAGTGGGGCCGTCATTTCCTGCTTCCGGGGGCGAAAGGGCTGTTTCGGTACTGGACGTCGTGCGGATCCGGGTCCGTGCGCCGGCGGCGGGTCGGCCGCCAGATCGCCGGCAGGGTGATCGCCACCAGCAGGGCGGGGGCGGCGAAGCGGGCCACCTCGGCCACACCCGGCTGCCGCAGAAAGCGAATGCCCTGGCCGATCTTCGGAATCACGGTGTCCACCCGCCAGGCGGTTCCGCCGGCGAAATTGGCCACCCAGGGGTCGTTCCCGGGATTCGCGTCACCCTTGGTCTGCACCGTCACGCTGCCGTCCGGCTCGGGCGTCACGGAGACGATCCGGTGGCTGACGATGCGGTTGTCCTCGACCGGGATGTGGTAGGTGATGATGTCGCCGGGCCGCAGGTCGTACACCGAGACCCGGCTGTCCACGGCGACGTCGCCCGGCTCGATGGTCGGCGCCATGCTCCCGGTCAGCATCGTCATGGTCTGGTAGGGGAACAGGTGCGGCCCGACGGCGAGGAACAGGAACAGGGCGAAGGCCAGCGTGCTCACGAGATTGCCCAGATGGTAAAGAATCTGGGCGATCAGGGTGCGTTCGCGGGGGGCGGTGAGCTTGCGGCGTGGGACGAGGGTGATCGAGGGCGCCACTGCGGTGCCCAGCCCGATCTCGGCCGCCCGGCCGGTTCCGCTCACGATTTCGTCGAAGGTGACGTCTTGCGGCGTCGCGCAGGGGAGATCGCCGTTGGGCGCGGTGGTTACCACGGCCATGATCGGCGACCTCCCCGGGCGAATCTGCTGTCAGTCCTTACTGTCGGCTCGGGAGGGGGCGGAGATTACTTGCTCGTGGCCGCCCGCTGGGTGCCGTTGAAGGTGAAGGTCAGGGCACTGGTCTTGTTCTGGAACGTGTTGTCCGCCGAGGTCGGCAGCGTCAGCGTGACGCGCAGGTGGTCCACACCGTTGGCGGTCAGGGCGTTCAGGCCGGTCAGGGCCGCGCCGGCCTGGATCACCGGCACGTTGTTGACCAGGGTGGTCGGGCTGGCGCAGGTGTAGGTGAACGCCGGGGAGGTGCCCGCCTCGACCCAGGCCGTGGGGCAGGAGTCCACCTTGAGCTGGAGGCCGTTCGTGGTGTCGGTGTTCAGCACGCTGCTGGTCGTCGCGGTGGTGACCAGGGTCAGCGAGGCCAGGGCCTGGTCGCCGGTGTTGGTCAGGTCGACGGCGCGCTGCATGGTGTCGCCGGGAACCAGGCCGGTGGCGCCCAGGGTCAGCCGGTTCGCCGCGCTGCCGGCGGTGCCGAGGGCGATGTTCACCGTGCCGGTGGCGACGCTGGTGCTGGCTGAGGTGGTGGCGGTGAAGGTACCGAAGGTGCCCAGACCGGCCACGGCGGCAGCAGAGCCGAGAACGGCGACGGAGGCGACGAGCTTGCCGGTCATCGTGGTCAGTCCGAGCTTCATCTGCCGTGCTCTCCTTGCTTGGCGGGGGCGGGGTGGCGTTCGGTGCCACCCCCAACGAGTCGGCGGCGAGGTTCAGGTCAGAACCCCACCGCCGACAAGGTTTCCGCAAGGAACTTTCAAGACGAGCTTGAGGACGACGCTCAGCCCGGCCCGAACCGCTCGATCCGGATGTTTCCGGCGGGCAGGCCGAGAGAGACCAGCAACTGCGAGGCGTGCTCGGAGAACCCGGCCGACCCGCAGACGTAGGCCACCGGACCGGGCAGACCGGCCAGCAACGGCTCCAGGTCCGCCGCGGTGAGCCGCCCGGCCGGGCGGGGATCGCCGGCCGGGGTCTGCCGGGTGTGGATCACCGTGGTCTCCGGGCCGTACTCGCCGTCGTAGTAGAGATCCTCCGGACGTCGCACCGAGACCAGCAGCCGCAACGGCACGGTGCGGCCGGTCTGCGCCCAGTACCGCCGCATCGCCATCAGCGGCACCACGCCGGACCCGCCGCCGAGCAGCAGGGCCGGGGTGTCACCCCGCCAGACGAACCAGCCGCCGAACGGACCGCGCAGCTCCACCGTGTCACCCACCCCGATCTCCTCGTGCAGGTAGGGCGACACCTCGCCGTCCTCGATCCTCTCCACGGTGAGCTCGACCTCGCCGTCGGGCGAGGGCGCCGAGGCGATGCTGTAGGAGCGCTGGGCGGTGGAACCGTCGGGGGCGGTGAGCCGGACGTCGAAGTGCTGACCGGGCAGGTGGCGGCCGGCCGGCCCCTCGTCGTCCATGGTTCGGATTCTGAGGCGAAAGGTTCTCGCCGAGGAGGTTTCGTCGTGCACCCCGGTGACCACGGCCGGCCTCCACCGCCTGCGGGCACCGCCGGGCGGCACCTGACGGGTGACCGGCCCGAGCGTCGGCAGCGGCGGCAGGGCGTCGAGGGACGGCAGCGCGGGGAGCTCGGCGTCAGTCACCCGAGTACCTCTGCTCCAGCCACGGGTCGCCGAGTTCGTGGTAACCGCGCTGCTCCCAGAAACCGGGCTCGTCGTGGTCGAGCAGCCGCAGGCCGCCGATCCACTTGGCGCTCTTCCAGAAATACAGGTTGGGCACCAGCAGCCGGGCCGGGCCGCCGTGCTCGTGCGGCAGCGGCTTGCCCTCGTGCTCCCAGACCACCCAGGCCCGGCCGCCGGTGACCTCGGCCAGCGGCAGGTTGGTGGTGTAGCCGGTGTGGCTCCAGGCGACCACGTGGGTGGCCGTCGGCAGCACCCCGGTCTCGGCCAGGAAGGTGTCCAGACTGACGCCGGTGAAGCCGGTGCCGAGCTTGGACCAGCTGGTGACGCAGTGGATGTCGCCTTCCCAGGTGGACGGCTCCAGCCGGTGCGCGGCCTGCCAGTCCCAGGTGCGGGCCCGCTCGACCAGGCCGTCGACCCGGAAGCTCCAGGTGTCGGCGGTCAGTTTCGGGCTGACCTCGGCGGTCAGAACGGGCCAGCTGCTGCCGGTGTCGTACTGCCCGGGGGGCAGCCGCGGGTCGCGCAGCTGGCCTCGTCCGAAGCCGGTGCGTGCCATGTCGTGTCCTCTCATGACGGCTTGGGGTCTGCCAAATTTATCCTGATAGCTCAGCATCGTTGCAGGTAGCGGCATTCCCGATGACGTCTGTGGGATTTGCTCCGGGATTCCGGGTAGCGCGATCGTTCGGGCGGTGCGCACTATGGTCGGCGTGTCGATCGAAGACCTCACCCAGGAGGGACCGGTGACATCGGCCGACAACGGCGGCCCCGTCACCGAGTCCGATGCCGAAGGCTGGATTCCCCGAACCTGTTTCAAACACGGCCCACCTCGCCAGGTGGGCATCGAGCTGGAGTTCCTGGTGCACCGCGACCAGGATCCACCGGAGCATCTGGCCCCCGACAAGCTCCAGCTCCTGCACGACGATCTCCGTAAGCAGCACCTCCGCTCGAATTTCACCGTCGAGCCCGGTGGGCAGGTCGAGCTCAGCTCCCTCCCGGCCGATGATCTTCGCGGCGCGATCGCCGACGTGGAAACAGATCTCGCCGTTCTGAACCGCATCACCGCACACCATGGCGCCCGTCTGACCGGCGCCGGGATCGACTCGCTCCCGCTCCCCCCGCGCTTTCTCCACGAGCCCCGGTATGCCGCCATGGAGAAGTATTTCGACCGCACCGGCAGTGCCGGCCGGGTGATGATGCGCGGCAGCGCCTCCGTGCAGGTCAACCTGGAGGCCGCCCGCACCGGCGCCGGCCCGGGTGACCTGCTGCGGCGCTGGGAACTGCTGCACGCCATCGGCCCGGCCACAGCGGCCGCCTTCGGCCGGCCCTCGGCGCATCGTCCGGATGATCCACGTCTGAGCGGGTATCGGCTACTGCGGCAGGGAATCTGGCGGGTGCTCGATCCGGCGCGCTGTCACGCCGTCGTCCCGGCTTCCGGTGAAACGCTTCAGGAGGCCTACGCCCGCTGGGTTCTCGACGCCCCGCTGCTGGCCGTGCGCCGCACCGGCCGCCCGTGGACGGCTCCCGCCGGGCTCACCTTCCGGCAGTGGCTGCGCCAGGGCACCCGGGCGGTGCCCGACACCGCACCGCCCACCCTGGAAGACCTGAAGTTCCACATGACCACGCTGTTCCCGCCGGTGCGGGCCCGCGGCCACTTCGAGGTGCGCTACATCGACGCCCAGCCCGGCCCGTGGTGGCGGGTGCCCGCCGCCGTGATCACCGCGCTGGCGACCGACGACGCCGCCGGTGACGCCGCGCTGGAGGCCTGCGAACCGGTGCGCGACGCCTGGGAACTCGCCGCCCGCGCCGGTCTGCACGACGACGGCGTGCGCCGCGCCGCGCGCACCGTGCTGGAGATCGCCGCCCGGGCCCTGGACCGGGACGGCCAGGGCGAACTGGCCCGGCTGACCGCCGAATACCTCGATCTTGCCCCGACCCTCCCGGAGGTGCCGCCGTGCTGACCAGACAGAACCACAACATCACCGAACTCCACGACGAGCAGGTCCGCGACCGGCTCGCCGCCGACCTGATCCGCGCCCGGGACCGCACGAAGCTGCTCACCGCGGTGGACGACACCGAGCTCACGCACCAGCACTCGCCGCTGATGTCGCCGCTGGTCTGGGACCTGGCGCACATCGGCAACCAGGAGGAGCTGTGGCTGCTGCGTGACGTGGCCGGCCGCGACCCGCTGCTGCCCGAGACCGTCGACATGCTCTACGACGCCTTCCAGAACGCCCGCAAGGACCGGCCCAAGCTGCCGCTGCTGGAGCCCGTGCCGTCCCGGCGGTACGTGGACGACGTGCGCGGCAAGGTGCTCGACGTGCTGGAGCGGATTCCGCTGCACGGCCGTCCGCTGCTCGAGAAGGGCTTCGCCTTCGGCATGATCGTGCAGCACGAGCAGCAGCACGACGAGACCATGCTGGCCACCCATCAGCTGCGGGCGGGGGAGGCGCTGCTGAACGCGCCCTCGGCCCCGGCCGGCTCCGACGTCGGCCCGGCCGAGGTGCTGGTGCCGGGCGGGCCCTTCACCATGGGCACCGACATCGAGCCCTGGGCCCTGGACAACGAGAGGCCGGCGCACGCCGTCGACGTCCCCTCGTTCTTCATCGACACCACTCCGGTGACCAACGGCGAGTACCTGCGGTTCATCGAGGACGGCGGCTACGACGACCCGCGCTGGTGGCACCCGGAGGGCTGGCTGCACCGGCAGCGGGCCGGCCTGACCGCGCCGCAGTTCTGGCAGCGCCACGGAAGCACCTGGAGCAGAAGGGTCTTCGGCCGCGACGAACCGCTCCGCCCGGACCAGCCGGTGGTGCACGTGTGCTGGTACGAGGCCGACGCCTACGCCCGCTGGGCCGGACGGCGACTGCCGACCGAGGCGGAGTGGGAGAAGGCGGCCCGCTTCGACCCGGCCTCCGGCCGCACCCGGCGCTACCCCTGGGGTGACGACGAACCCAGCGCCGAGCACGCCAATCTCGGCCAGCGGCACCTGGAACCGGCCGGGGTGGGGGCCTATCCGGCCGGCCGCTCGGCGCTGGGCGTGCACCAGCTGATCGGCGACGTCTGGGAGTGGACGTCGAGCACGTTCGGCGGCTACCCGGGATTCCGGGCCTGGCCGTACCGGGAGTACTCCGAGGTGTTCTTCGGGACCGAGCACCGGGTGCTGCGCGGCGGCTCGTTCGGGTCCGACCCCTCGGCCGTGCGCTCCACCTTCCGCAACTGGGACTACCCGATCCGGCGGCAGATCTTCAGCGGCTTCCGCTGCGCCCGCTCGCCCCGGGCGGACGAGCATGTGTAGGCACCTGGCGTACGTGGGTGCGCCGATCCGGGTGGGCGAGCTGGTCAGCGACCCGCCGCACGCCCTCACCCGGCAGGCCTGGGCGCCGCGCCGGCAGACCCACGGGATCATGAACGTGGACGGGTTCGGGCTGGGCTGGTACTCCCCGGGCGACCCGGAACCGGCCCGGCACCGTGGCGACGGCCCGGTCTGGGGCGACGAGACATTCGCCGACCTGGCCCGCACCGTGCGCACCACCGGGCTGCTGGCGGCCGTCCGCTCCGGCACCGAGGGCATGGTGTCGGGCCGCGGGGCCGCGGCGCCGTTCCGGTCCGGACACTGGCTGTTCAGCCACAACGGCGCGCTGCCGGGCTGGCCGGAATCCGGCGCCGAACTGGTGAAAGACATCGACCCGGCGAGGCTTCTGCGGATCGATGCGCCGACCGACGCGGCCGCGCTGTGGGCGCTGACGCTCGACCGGCTGGACGCCGGGCTCACCCCCGGTGAGGCGCTGCGGGCGGTGGCCTCGCGGGCCGTGGAGGTCACCGGCGGGCGGGTGAACCTGCTGCTGACCGACGGTTCCCGGATCGCCGGCACGACCGCCGGGGCCAGCCTGTGCTACCGCCGGCTGGAGGCCGGTGTGGTGGTGGCCTCGGAGGCGTACGACGACGCCGGCGACTGGCACGACGTGCCCGACGGCCGGCTGATCACGGTGGAGGACGGCGAGGTCGTCGTGGAAGACCTGACCGGGGAAAGGATCCCATGAGTTATCGCTTCACCGACCTGCTGCCCGCGGACCACTCCGGCCCGGCCCTGCGGCACGACGTCCTGACCGGGCTCACTGCCGAGCCGAAATGGCTTCCGCCGAAATGGTTCTACGACAAGACCGGGAGTGCCCTGTTCGAGGACATCACCCGACTGCCGGAGTACTACCCGACCCGCAGCGAACGGGCGATCCTGGAGGCCGACGCCGCCGTGATCGTGCGCAGCTCGGGGGCCGGTCACCTGGTGGAGCTGGGGTCGGGCTCGTCGGAGAAGACCCGGCTGCTGCTCGACGAGATCGCCTCCGGCGGCTACACCGCGCTCGACGTGAGCGAGGACGCGCTGCGCCAGGCCGGTGACGGCCTCGCCGCCACCTATCCGGATCTGCGGATCGACCTGGTGCGGGCGGACTTCGAGGAGCATCTGACCGAGGTGCTGCGGCGCCCGGCCGACGGGCCGAGGCTGGTGGCCTTCCTCGGCGGAACCATCGGGAACCTGAAACCCGAACAGCGGCAGGTGTTTCTGCGATCGGTACGGGACGGGCTGAATCCGGGTGACAGCTTCCTGCTCGGTGCCGACCTGGTGAAGTCGCCGGACGTGCTGGTGCGTGCCTACGACGACTCGGCCGGGGTGACGGCGGCGTTCAACCTGAACCTGCTCCAGGTGCTGAACCACCGGCTGGGAGCCGATTTCGACCCGTCCGCGTTCGAGCACCACGCGGTCTGGGACGGCGATCGGGCCTGGATCGAGATGCGGCTGCGGGCGCTGCGCGACGTCATCGTGCGGTTCGCCGACCTCGACCTGACCGTGCGGTTCGCCGCCGGGGAGGAGATGCGCACCGAGATCTCCGCCAAGTTCACCCGGGAACGGCTCGAGAAGGAGCTCGGTGCAGCCGGTTTCGGTGCCGGTGGCTGGTGGACCGATCCGGACGGCCGGTTCTCGCTCTCGCTCTGGCGGCCGTCAGACGTAATGTGAGTCCAGCTGGCGGGCCATCTCGGCCTGCACCTCCAGGATCTCCTGGATCCGCACCTGTACCGAGTCCATCTGGCCGATGATCTCACTGGTGTTCTGGATGCCGGTGGCCACCGACCGGGCGTTCTCCTGGATCGCCGCGATCTGGTCGGACACCTGGCCGGTGGCCCTCGCCGTCTCCTGGGCGAGCTGCTTGACCTCGTCGGCGACCACGGCGAAGCCCTTGCCCGCGTCACCGGCGCGGGCGGCCTCGATGGTGGCGTTGAGGGCCAGCAGGTTGGTCTGGTCGGCGATGCTGGAGATGATCTTGATGACGTCGCCGATCGCCGCCGACGCCGCCCCCAGGTTGTCCACCTCGCCGGTCATGTCGCCGGACCGGGCCACCGCCTCGCCGGCCACCCGGCTGGCGTCGCCGGTGGCCGCGCGCAGCTGCTCCACGGTGTCGAGAAGTGCCCGGGCACCGGCCTGTTCGGTCTCGCCCCGGCGGATCGACTCCAGCCGCTGGCAGACCAGCTGCTGCACGTTGCGCAGGGCGCCCATCCGGGACTCGGACAGGGTGATGGTCTCGGTGGTGAAGAAGTCCATCGTTCCCACCACCCGGCCGCCGATGATGACCGGGAAGCAGATGCCCGACTTCACCCCGGCCCGGCCTGCCGCGGGGGCCCGCACGCAGTCGGTCAGGTCGGCCAGGTTGGCCACGAACACCAGGTCCCGCGATCGCCAGGCCCGGCCCGAGAGACCCACTCCCTCGGCGAAACTCGCCGCCAGTGTGACCTGCCGGAACTCCTCACCGGCCGAGCCGGACTCCAGCTCGAAGCGGAGCACGTCCTCGCCCTCGCGGATGCTCCAGTACGAGCCGTAGGCCCAGCCGAACGAGTCGCGCACGGTCTCCAGGGCCAGCCGGGTGCAGGCAGCCTCGTCGGCGGCCGCGTTCAGCTTGCTCACCACCTCGGTCACCGCCAGCCGGTCGTCGGCGATCTCCTGGAGCTGAGCCTGCGCGATCGCCCGGTACACGGCCATGTCGGAGAGCTTGGCGATCTCGACGATCTTCTCCCGGCGGCCGGGGTTGTCGGCAATCGGCTCGTCCGAGAAGTACTCCAGCACGCCGCGCACCTGGCCGTTGTTCTGCACCGGGTAGAACATGCCGGAGACCATGCCCAGCCGTTGCGCGGCCTGGGCCCGTACCGAACCGGTGGTCTGAGCGAGGTCGTCGATGAAAAGTGGCTCACCGGTGCGGAAAGCCCGACCGACCAGGCTGGCGTCCATGGCGTTGCGTTTGCCTGGGAATGCGCTTGCCATTCCGTCGACGATGCGCCCGGTCTGATGGATCATCGTCAGCTCGCCGCCCTCAGGCAGCCAGGCGGCTCCGTAGTCCACCCCGCTGGCCCGCACGAACGCGTCCACCGAGATCCGGTAGGCACTCTCCTCGCTGGTCACCGACTCCAGGGCCCGGATCACCTCAGCGAACGTCTCGACGTCGCGAGGCGCGTTCGCCGGTGTCGTGGCCGGCCCGCCGGACGAACGTTTCCTGCCAAACACCACGGATCTCACTTCTCCCGGTTCCAGGACCCCAGGTAGCGCGCGCACGCTTCACACCTGAGGTCCTGGATCGGCCGTCGGATCCGGGGGCTTGAGACGTTCCGGCCGGATCGGCTCAGCCGGTGTTGCGCAGGCCGGCCGCGATCCCGTTGATCGTCAGCAGCAGGGCGCGCTGGAGATCCGGGTCCGGGTTCTCGTCGGCCTGCCGGGAGCGCGCCAGCAGGGAGATCTGGAGGGCGTGCAGCGGGGCCAGGTAGTTGTCCCGCAGCTCCAGGGTGCGGCGCAGTACCGGTGAGGCGGCCAGCAGCTGGTCGCGCCCGGTCACCCGCAGCACCTCCTGCACGGTGCGCTCGTGCTCGGCCTGGATCACGTCGAACAGCTTGGCCGCGTCGTCGTCACCCACCAGCGTGCGCACGTAGCGGGCGGCGATCTGCATGTCGGTCTTGGACAGCGTCATCTGCACGTTCGACAGGAAGGTGCGGAAGAAGTGCCAGGAGCCGTACATCTGAACCAGGGTGTCGCCGCGCCCCGCCTCGCGGGCGGCGGCCAGACCGCTGCCCACGCCGAACCAGCCGGGCAGGTTCATCCGGGACTGGGTCCAGCCGAACACCCACGGGATCGCCCGCAGGTCGTCCAGGCCGCCCGCGCCACCGGGCCGGCGCGAGGGCCGGGATCCGATGTTCAGCTTGCCCAGCTCGTCCACCGGCGTGGCGGAGACGAAGAACGGCACCAGCTGCGGGTCACGCACCAGCGCCCGGTAGGCCTCCTGGGCCGAGCCGGCCACCAGGTCCATGGTGCTGTTCCAGCCGTCCAGCACGTCTGCCGGCAGGCGCGAACTACGGTGCAGCACAGAGGCTTCCAGCACCGCGGCGAGGGCCTGCTCGATGTTCTCGCGGCCCAGCTGGGGCAGCGTGTACTTGTCCGAGATCACCTCGCCCTGCTCGGTGATCTTGATCGGCCCGTTCAGGCTGCCGTACGGCTGCGACAGGATCGCCTCGCCGGTCGGGCCGCCGCCGCGACCGGTCGAGCCGCCGCGTCCGTGGAACAGCCGCAGCACCACGCCGTGGTTCGCGGCGATGTCACGCAGCGCCCGCTGGGCCCGGTGGATCTGCCACTGTGAGGCGGCGATACCGGCGTCCTTGGAACTGTCCGAGTAGCCGAGCATGATCTCTTGCACGTCGCCGCGGGCCGTGACCACACGACGGTACGACGGATCGGACAGCAGCGCGTCCATCAGCGGGCCGGCCGCCTCCAGCTCCGTCACCGTCTCGAACAGCGGCACGAAACCGATGCGGGCCCAGGCCGGTGCCTGCGGGCTGCCGGTGTCGACCAGCCCCGCCTCCCGGGCCAGCACCACCACGGCCAGGATGTCGTCGATGTCCTGCGCCATCGACACGATGTAGCTCTCGATCGCGTCCGGCCCGAACCGCTCCAGCGCCGTGCGGATCGTGCGGAACAGCTCCAGCACGCGCCCGGCGGGTTCGGGCAGGGTGTCGATCCCCGCTCCGATCAATGGACGACGATGGGCGAGCTCCTTCGACAGCACCTCGATGCGCGCGCCGCGCTCCAGCTCGGTGTAGGGCACCTCGAGCTCGTCGAGCCGGTCGAAAAGCACTGCCAGCGTGGCGTGGTGGCGCCCGGCGTGCTCGCGGATGTCGAGCGTGGCCAGGCCCATCCCGACCGCCACGGCGGTGCGCAGCAGCCGCAGCACCGGACCGTCCGCGATCAGCGCGCCCTCGTTGGCCAGCAGCGACGAGCGGATCAGCCGGAGTTCGTCGATGGCCTCGGAGATGCCCAGGTAGTCGCGGCCCGGCTCGTGCGGGGTGCCGTGCTCCAGCCGGTCGCGGGTGCGGGCCAGGCGCACCCGGATGTAGCTGAGCTTGAGCCGGTAGGGCTCCTCGGCGTTGAGCCCGATGAAGGCCGCGTAGGCGCCGGGCAGGGCCTGCCGGTCGGCCTCCAGGGTGGCCTGGAGCTCGTCGCTGACGTCGACCACCCGGGTGGACGACGAGAGGTCGAGAATCAGCTCGTCCACGGCCGAGATCAGTTCACGCAGGCCGAAGTCGTGCTGGAGCCCGAGGACGTCCAGGGTCACCTCGGGGGTGACGTTCGGGTTGCCGTCGCGGTCGCCGCCGGCCCAGGTGCCGAAGCGCAGCGGCCGGGCGTTCACCGGCATCTCGATGCCGATCGAGGCCAGCTCGCGGTCGAGCTCGTCGAGCAGGTCGGGCACCACCTGCGCGGTCAGCGTCTGGAGGTAGTAGATCGCGGTGCGGGCCTCGTCGGTCGGCTTCGGCCGCTCCACCCGGATCTCGTCGGTCTGCCAGAGCAGGTCGACCAGCTCGGCCAGCCGCCGGTGCGCCCGGGCCGTGTCGACCTCGCGGCTGCGCGGGTCTTCCTGCACCTGGATCAGGTCGGCGATCTTGCGCAGCAGGTCGAGCACCGAGCGCCGGGTGGCCTCGGTCGGGTGGGCGGTGAACACCGGCCGCAGCTCGACCCGGCCGAGGATCTCCTCGACCTGCGCCTTGTCGATCTCGCCGCTGCCGATCGCGGCACCGATCTTCTCCACGGTGGCGTGCAGTGGGCCGGCCGGCCGGGCCGTGAGCTCCTGCCAGCGGTGCAGCTGCTCGGTGATGTTGGCCAGCTGGAAGTAGCCGGTGAAGGCCCGGGCCAGCACGATCGCCGTCGGGTCGTCCAGACCGGACAGCAGGGCGTGCAGTTCGCCGTCGTCGGGCTGCCGCGCCAGCTGGCGCACCCGCTCGACCAGGCTCAGCAGTTCGGGCCCCTCGTGCCGGGTCAGCGCCTCACCGAGCAGGGTGGACAGCTGCCGGACCGAGGCGCGCAGCGCGGTGTGCTGCTCGTCGGAGGCCACGCCGCCGGCGAACTGCCCGACGTCCGGCTCCCGGCGGTCGGCATCCACCAGCTGCTGGACGTCGGACACGCTCGGGCTCACCGGTGCGCCGGAGGCCGCCGGACCGTGCCCGGACAAGCCCTCGGACACCTCGGACAGGCCCTCGGACAGGGAGGAGTCGTCGCTCATGGGGCTGAGTCTGCCGCAAGCTCCTGGCTGTCAGACAGAGTGATTCGGCCTGGGACGGACAACAGGGGGTGTGCTCCGTGGTCCGGGATCTGAACAGGCAGTCCGGAATGTGGGACAAAACGGGGTTGCGGAAGAGCCCCCCGGGACGCCGGGGAGAGCCATCCCCGGCCCCAGGAGACGGGCGGGGCGAGCTCGGACAGCAGCCCGAACGGCACCCTGGACCCGGCGGCCTCGTCCGCGGCGTCGTGCTCGCCCGGGCCGGTGCGGTCCAGCTCGGCACCGGCCTGGTGAAGCACCTCGCGGGTCAGCCGCCCGACCACCGCCAGCCCCCGGGCCGCCCGCCAGGCCCGGCCGGTGGCCAGCAGGCGCACCGCCCCGCGCCGGTCGCCCTCGGCCAGGGCCACCGCGCCGAGCAGGCTGACCGTGTCGGGCAGGGTGATCAGCTGACCGGCCTGGTGCATCAGGGGCAGCGCGGCCCGCAGCGCCGCCCCGGCCGCGTCCGGGCAGCCCAGCCGCAGCTGCACCAGACCGGTCCCGGCCAGCACGTCGGCGCGCAGCGGCAGGGACCGCCCGGCCCCGGCGGCGGCCGCCGCCTCGGCCAGCAGGTCGGTGGCCCGCACCGGATCGTCCTGCCCGGCCGCCACCGTGGCCAGGTTCACCAGTGCCACGGCCAGGTTGCCCGGTGCCTGCTCCACCTGCGACCAGGCCCGGAACGACTCGAACAGGGACTCCGCCGCGGCCGGGTGCCCGGTCTCGTCGAGCAGTTCGCCGCGCTCGTTGCCGAGCCGCACCACCATCGCCCAGGCCCCGGCCTGCCGGGCGGTCAGCAGCGCCTGCTCGACCAGGGCCAGGGCCTGCGCGAGATGGCCGCTGTAGCGGGCGGCGACCGAGCGGGCGGCCAGCACCTGGGCGGTCAGCTCGCCGGTCCGGCTGATGTCGCCGGCCTGGTGGGCGATGGGATGTGCGGTTGGGTGGATGGCCGGGCGGGCGGTCCTGCGGGTGGCCGGCTGGACGGCTCCGCGGGCGGCCTGGTGGGCGCCGGTCAGGGCCGGCCCGGTGCGGCCCAGGTCGGCGTTCACCAGGGCCAGGTTGCCGGCGGTCAGTAGTAGCCGGGCGCGTTCGCGCTCGGAGGGGGCGGCCTGCTGAGCGGTCTCCAGCCAGTGGTCCGCCTGCCGCAACCGGCCGGTGCGGAACCAGTGCCCGAGCAGGTTCAGCACCAGGTCCGTCAGCAGCAGGCCGTCCCGCGCCGAGGCGGCATGGGCGAGGGCCGCGTCCAGGTTGGCGGACTCGGCCTCCAGTTCTGCGGGCGGGTACGTGACCGGTCCGGCGTCGGGCTGCTCACCGGTGGGGCGGTGGGACGGGACGACGTGGTGGCCGGACGGCGCCCCGGTGTCGTAGCCGGTCTGCTCAATGGGATGGCTGTTCACGGCGGCGTGGTGCGCGGCCAGGGCGGCGTAGTGGCGGGCGTGGCGGTCCAGCACGGTGCGCCGCTGTTCCGGCGGGTGGGTGCACAGCAGCTCCCACGCGTACTCGCGCACCGGGCCCGCCAGCCCGGACCGCCCGGGGCCGGCGTCGACCACCAGGCCCAGACCGGCCAGACGGGCCAGCCGATCGCCGTGGTCCGGTGACCGGCCGCCGCCCGGCTCGCAGACCGCCCGCATCGCCTCGGGCGTCCAGCCACCGGCGAACACAGACAGCTCGGCCAGCAGCCGGGCCTCGGCGCCGGGCAGCCCGGCCACGCCGGGCGTCAGCAGGGCCCGTAGGCCGGGTTGTCGTTCCGGGGGGTCGGCGCGCAGATGGTGCAGCATCTCCTCCGGCGGTGCGCTGCGCACCCGGGCCGCGGCCAGCTCGACCGCCAGCGGCAGGCCGTCCAGCCGGGCGCAGACCGCCTCCACCTCACGGACGTTGACGCTGGTCACCTCGAACCCGGGCAGGACCGCCGCGGCCCGCTCGCGGTACAGCCGCACCGCGTCGGCCGGGGCCAGGGGCGGTATCGGCAGCAGGTGCTCCCCGGGCAGGTGCAGCGGGGCGCGGGAGGTGGCCAGCACCACGAGCGTTCCGGCCTGTCCGAGCAGTTCGGTCAGCACCCCCGCCGTTCCCTGGTCGATCTCGTCCACGACCAGCAGCGTGGGCTGCTCCCCCAGTAGGGCCGCGACGGTCTCCGGCAGCGGTTGCGAGGCCCAGGCGGACATCCGGCCCAGGGCCCGGCAGACGGCGACGAGCAGTTCCTCGGCGACGAGCAGTTCCTCGGCGCCGGCCTCGACCGGCCCGCCGGGCGGCCGGTCCAGGCCGATGCGCACCACCCGGTGCGGTGGGTTCAGGGCGGGGGCGACCACCGCGGCGATCTCGGCGGCGAGCCGCGTCTTCCCGGCCCCTCCGGGGCCGGTCAGGGTCACCAGCCGGGTGGGGACGTCGGTTGTGGGGACGCTGGTGGTGGGGACGCTGGTGGTGGTGGCGTCGGAACCAGCGGCTGAGCCTCCCGGCCCTCCCACCAGCAATTCCCAGGCCGTCCGCACTTGCGCGTCCCGGCCGACCAGCCCGGAACCCATCACCCCGGAACCCATCGCCCCAGCACCCGGCAGCCCGAGTCCGATCACCCCAGAACCCATCAGCCCGGGTCCCGGCACCCCGAATCCCGTCGCCCCGGCACCCGGCAGCGTCGCCCCGGCACCCGGCAGCGACGGCCCGGAACCCGGCAGCGTCGCCCCGGAACCCGGCAGCGACGGCCCGCCACCCGGCACGGCACCTTCGCCCGCCGTAGCCCGTGCGCTCGCCGCCCGGTCACCCACGTTCGCCCGGTCACCTGGGATCGTCCGGCCACCCGGCCTCAGCGACGTGGCGTGCCGCAGCACCTCGGCGTGCCGGGCCTGGAGCTCCGGCGACGGGTCCACCCCCAGCTCCTCACCGAGGCGCCGCTGCGCCACGGCGTACGCGGCCAGTGCGTCGGCCTGACGCCCCGACCGGTACAGGGCCAGCATCAGCTGCCCGGTGAACCGTTCGTCCAGGGGGTGGCGGCGCACCAGTTCCTGGAGCTCGGGCACGATCGCCGCGTCGAGCCCGAGAGCCGCGTCGGCGTCCAGCCGGTCGGCCAGGGCGGACAGCCGCAGCTCCTCCAGCCGCACCCGGTGCACCTCGCCGACGGCGCTGGTCAGATCGGTGAGCGCCGGGCCGCGCCAGAGGCCGAGCGCCGCCCTCAGCTCCCGGGCCGCGGCCCCGGGGTCACCCGCGGCCAGTGCGGTTCGGCCGACGGCCGTGGCCTGCTCGAAACGGTGCAGGTCGATCGCCCCGTCGGGCACGTCGAGCAGGTAGCCCTGCGGGGTGCTGCGCAGCACCGCCCGGTCGCCGGAACGCCCGGTCGCCCCGGCCAGGCTGCGCCGCAGGCGAGACACGTAGACCTGCATGGTGTTGACGGCGCCGCCCGGCGGGTCGTCGTCCCACAGCTGGTCGATGAGGCGCTCGGTGCTGACGGCGCCGCGGGTCGAGAGGGCCAGCAGAAGAAACACGGCCCGTGACTGACGACCACCGAGAGTGACAGATGTTCCGTCGGCGGTGACGTCCAGCGGGCCGAGGAGCCGAATCGCAAGACGGGAGGGATCGTCCTGACGGAGTGTCATCGAACGCAAACGTACCGATGTCATACGGGGATTCGGGGGAGATTCACCGTCGTGTCAGCACGGACGGGCAGTTCCGTCGGCGCGTCGGCGTGTCGGCCCGGACGTGGGACGACGACGGGCGTCCGGTATCGGTGGTCATGCAAAGCCTTCCGCCGGGCTGGGTAAAGACTTTGGGCAATCCGTGCCCGGGCGCCGGTTCCTGCTGCGTTACACAGTTTTCGAGTGACCTATTTCTCGTGGTGCACTCGGACTGCATCCTGCGGCGGAGTAGCGCTGCGCCACTTGGTGAATCGCCCTGCGGTACGGGCCGGCTGCGGTGGGCTGCCCCGCGATCTTTGACGGAAATCACTGCCGCACTGAGATTTTACTGGGAACTGCGGGTGAATTGACGTTCCGGTTCGCGTACCCGACGCCGGATGGGCGAAACTGGTCACTGGCCGATTGCGTAAGACCGGAGACCAATGACCGACAGACAGTATCCGTCGCGAAGAGCTGACACCAGTGGACCGGCAACCGCCTACCGCGGTCCCGATCCCCAGCCCGAACCCGCTGGTGACAAGCCCGAACCAGACAAGCCCAAGCCGCTCGTCAACGTCGTGCAGATCAGCGCCGGCGCCGGTGCCTCGGTGACCTCCGCCGTGGCCGCGTCGTACTTCGGCGTGGGTGGCACGATCGCCGGCGCGGCCTTCGGGTCCGTCGTCTCGACCGTGGCCGGTTCCCTCTACACCGAGTCGTTGAACAAGGCGCGCAAGGTTGTCCAGACCTCGACAGCCGTTGTGGTGCAGCGCTACCCGGGTGACGTGCCGCAGGCCGACAGCATCCGTCGGATGAACGGCCCCGCGGGGGTGCCGGTCGCCGACTCGCTGAACCGGGTCGGCAGCGAAGACACCCGGCACGTCGACGTCGATCACGTGCAGGTGCCGATCGCCGACGAGACCCAGGTGATGGGCGGCGTTCACGCCGACGGCACCCAGGTGATGCGTCCCTACGACGACGCCACCCAGGTGATGCCGCCGGTCAGCGGCCGTGCGGGCCAGGCCGGTCAGGGGTACCAGCAGACCGGTCGTCAGCAGTCGTACCACGACCAGAACGGCTACCAGCAGTCGGCCCACCACCAGCCGGGGCAGCCGACCCGCGCAGGTCAGGCGGGTCAGGCAGGCCGGGCCGGTGGCCCGCCGCCGGTGCGCCCGCGGGCCCGGCAGGCGGCGGCCGACCAGCCGATCTGGAAGAAGCCAGGCTTCCTGATGGCGGCGCTGTCGATGGGCACCTTCCTGATCGCCCTGTTCTTCATCGTGGGAACGGAAAGTGTGATCGGGCACCCGATTTCGGGTGGTACCAGCGGCAACACGCTGACCCAGCTGACGGGCAGCAACTCGAGCAGCAGCTCCGACGACGACAACGAAGACGACGACACGAGCACGCCCACCGAGACGGCCACGCCGACCGACACCGCGAGCCCGACCGACAGCGCCGTCCCGACCACGACGGACACCGCGACGGTGGCCCCGACCGAGACGGCCACGCCGCAGAGCACCGACGACGGTCAGGTGACGTCCACCGACACCGCCACCGATCCCTCCACCGACGGTAGCGACGACACCGCCACCGACTCCTCCACGGACGACGGCTCGGGCACCACGCAAGACCAGTCCGGCCAGTACGACGACGGCAGTGGTGACACCGGCGTCGACAGTCAGGTGCAAGACGGATCGGCCCCCTGATCCGTCCGCAGCGCGAGCAGCACCCGCACCATCAGCAGAACCCCCGCAACACCAGCACGGGCCGCCGGTCGTACCGGCGGCCCGTGCCGTAGTTTGGGCACGCGCCGAACGTCTGCCAGCAGCTGGGGGAGTTCCGAGGTTGATCGCCCGATTACGGTCCCGCCGGTCCCGCCTCGTCGTCGTCCTCTTGTTGTTGCTGCTCGTGGGCGGTGTCCTCGCCACCGTCCGGTCCGGAGACGACCCCGACCGGTTCACCACCCAGGAGCTCACGGTCGAGGGCACGCCCGAGGCCGACGGCGACCCGGTCGACCTGGACGCCACGCTCTACCTGCCCGAGCGCACACCGGCCCCGGCCGTGCTGCTCGCCCACGGGTTCGGCGGCAGCAAGGCCTCGGTCGCCGGTGACGCCGAGGACCTCGCCGACCGCGGATACGTCGTGCTTGCCTACACCGCACGCGGCTTCGGCGGCTCCGGCGGCCTGATCCACCTCGACCACCCGGACTACGAGATCAAGGACGGGCAGCGGATGCTCGACCAGCTCGCCGGGCGCTCCGAGGTGCGCAAGGACAGGTCCGGGGACCCGGTGGTGGGCGTGGTCGGGGCCTCGTACGGCGGCGCGCTCGCGCTGATGCTGGCCGGCACCGACGACCGGGTGGACGCGATCGTGCCGATGATCACCTGGAACGACCTCCGGCAGGCGCTGTTCCCGCAGTTCGCCGATCCCGGCGGTGTCGGTGTGTTCAAACGCCAATGGACGGCGCTCCTGCTCGGCTCCACCCTGACCGGCTCCGGCAGCGCCCCCACGGCTCCCTCCGCCCAGCAGCTGAAGAGCCTGGCCGAGGGCGATCCGCAACAGGCCGTGTGCGGGCGCCTGGCCAAGGACCTGTGCCTGGGCTACGTGGAGACCGCCACCACCGGAACCCCCACCGACGACCTGCTCGACCTGCTCGACGAGTCCAGCCCGGCCCGGGTCGCCGGCCGGATCACCGCCGACACGTTGCTGGTGCAGGGACAGCAGGACTCGCTCTTCCCGCTCTCCGAGGCCGACGCGAACGCCCAGGCCGTCACCGGGGCCGGCGGCACGGTGAAGCTGTACTGGGAGACCGGCGGTCACGACGCCGGCACCGGCACCGACGAGCTGCGGCCGGTGGTGGCCCAGTTCCTCGACGCCTCGATCGGCGACAGCGGTTCGCTCGGCGACATCCCGGGCAGCCGGGTCGAGGTCACCTCCGGCACGCTCGCCACCGACGGCACCCGGATCACCCGGCTGCGCTCGGCCCCCGACCCGATCCGTCCGGGCACCGTGCCGCAGGTCGGCTACCCGCTGGACGGCGCCGGGCAGTTCGCCCTCGCCCCGCCCGGCGCCACCCCGGCCGCCATCACCTCGCTGCCCGGCGCCGGCGCGCTGCTCGGGGCCCTCGGATCGGCCGGCAGCTCGCTCGACCTGGGCTCGCTCGCCGCCGTACCGGGAGAGAGCGTCAGCTTCGAGACCCGGCCGCTGGAGCGGGCGATCACCGTCACCGGGTCGTCGCACGTCACCGTGGGCATCGCCTCGTCCGCCGAGGAGGCCACGCTGTTCGCCTCCGTGGTCGACGTGGACGCCGACGGCGGCACCACGCTGCCCGCGCAACTCGTGACGCCGCTGCGGGTGACCGGGCTGTCGGCCCGGCAGAAGGAGGTCACGGTCACCCTGCCCTCGGTGGTGCGCGACGTCCCGGCCGGGCACCGGCTGCGGGTCGTGCTGAGCACCACCGACCAGGCGTACGCGATGCCCCAGGAGGCCGCGCTGCACCGGATCACGTTGACCGGCGACGGGACGCTGACCGTGCCGCAGGCCGCGTTCACGGTGACCGACGACGGATCGGCGGTGCCCTGGCGTGGGGTGATCGGTCTGGCCGTCGGTATCGCGTCGCTGGTGCTGCTCCTCGTCGTCCTCAATCGGCGCCGCAGGCCGCTGCCGCCCGACGCCGCGCTGACCGGCGTACCGATCGCGATCGAAGGGCTGGGCAAGGCCTACGGCGACGGGTTCCGCGCGGTCAGCGACCTGAGCTTCCGCGTCGAGGCCGGTCAGGTGCTCGGGCTTCTCGGGCCGAACGGGGCGGGCAAGACCACCACGCTGCGCATGCTGATGGGGCTGATCCTGCCCTCCGAGGGGCAGATCCGGATCTTCGGGCACCAGGTGCGTCCGGGTGCCCCGGTGCTGTCCCGGCTGGGCTCGTTCGTGGAGGGCCCCGGATTTCTGCCGCACCTGTCCGGCCGCGACAACCTGGTGCTCTACTGGCGTTCCACCGGCCGCAGCAGTCCCGCGCACCTCGACGTGGCACTGGAGATCGCCGGGCTCGGCGCCGACGTCAACCGCCGGGTGCGCACCTACAGTCAGGGCATGCGGCAGCGTCTGGCCATCGCTCAGGCCATGCTCGGGCTGCCCGACCTGCTGGTGCTCGACGAGCCGACCAACGGCCTGGACCCGCCGCAGATCCGCGAGATGCGTGAGGTGCTGGGACGTTACGCCGCCACCGGGCGCACCGTGGTGGTGTCGAGCCACCTGCTCGCCGAGGTGGAGCAGACGTGCAGCCACGTGGTGGTGATGGCCGCGGGACGCCTGGTCGCGCAGGGCCCGGTGGCCGAGCTGGTCGGTGACGGTGCGGCGGTGGTGGTCGAGGTGGACGACGCGGCGCGGGCTCTCGCTGTGGTCGCGGAGGTGACGGGTGTGGACGACGCCCAGATCGTGGACGGTGCTCTCGTCGTCCATGCTTCTGCCGACGCCCGCGCGGACCTCGTGCGACAGCTCGTTCTGGCCGACCTGAGGGTGACCCGGGTCGCCCCGCAGCGCGGCCTCGAAGACACGTTCCTGGCGCTGGTGGGAGAGGAGGCCTGATGCCGTCGACCGGGCATTCGGAAGGTCTGGCGGGGATCGCCGCACCCTCGGGCGAGGCCGGGCCGGACGGCGCCGCACCCGGTTACCGCGCCCGGCGCACCCTGGGACTGCGGGTCGAGACCCGGCGTCAGCTCACCCGCCGGCGCACCCAGATCGCCCTGGGATTTCTGCTGGTGCTTCCGTTCATCCTGGTCGCCGCCTTCAGTTTCGACGACGGTGGCAGCCGCGACGCACAGACGGCGCTGGTCGATCTGGCCACCACCGGCGCCGCCAACTTCACCGTGTTCACGCTGTTCGTCAGCTCGGGATTCCTGCTGGTGGTGATCGTGGCGCTGTTCGCCGGCGACACCGTGGCCAGCGAGGCGAGCTGGTCCAGCCTGCGCTACCTGCTCGCGATCCCGGTGCCCCGATCCGCCCTGCTGCGCCGCAAACTCGTGGTGGCGCTGGGGTACTGCCTGTTCGCCCTGGTGCTGCTGCCCGTCGCCGCCTATCTGGTGGGCGGGGCCTTCTACGGCTGGGCGCCGCTGAAGACCCCGCTGGGCGAATCGGTCTCGGGCTGGGAACTGGCCCTGCGCCTGGGCGTCGCGGTCGGGTACATCGCCGTCTCACTGGTTTTCGTGGCGGCGCTCGCGTTCCTGGTCGGCGTGTACACCGACGCCCCGCTGGGTGCGGTCGGCGGGGCGGTGATGCTGGTGATCCTGTCGAACATCCTCGACAGCATCACGGCTCTCGGCGACTGGCGCCGCGGTCTGCCCACGCACTACTCGCTGGCCTGGACCGACGTGCTCGGCCCGGAACTGGTCTGGAACGCCATGGTTCGCGGTGCGCTGTGGTCGATCGGGTACGGCGCCGTGCTGCTCGCCTGGGCCTGGTGGCACTTCGAGCACAAGGACATTACGAGCTGAAAACGGTGGACGGGCCGTAAAACCTCTGCCGAACGGGTTAAAGCAGCTTGTCAAGCCGCCGATGAAGTGGCGCGACCTGTTGTCGCTCACGGCAGGCAGAATCCGGACACGGCGCCGGATCCCACCCAGGAGGCACAGTGCCCTCGAACAACACCGTTGCGACGGCGACTGCTGCTCGCACCGCCGGTAAGCGCACCTCGGCCGCGGCCGCCACCGGCGGCGCGGCCCGAAGCGTGGCCGCTGCCAACAAGTCCGCCTCGAAGGCGGCGAAGACGGCTTCGGCCCGGGCCTCGAAGACGGCCACGAAGGCCGGTGCCAAGCCGAAGGCCAGCAGCACCACCACCCGAAGCGTGGCCGCTGCCAACAAATCGGCGTCGGCCGCGGCGAAGGACGTCTCGACCCGCGCGGGCCGCACCGCCACGGCGAAGAAGGCCGGCACGGCAAAGGTTCCGGCTCCGCGTTCCGGTGGTGCCAAGGCGTCCGCCGGGACCGCGAAGAAGGCCGCGGTGAAGAAGCCTGTGGTGAAGAAGGCCGTGGTGAAGAAGGCCGTGGTGAAGAAGGCCACCACGAGCCGCGCCGCCACGAGCACGAACGCCCGCACGGCGAAGCCGACCCCGGCCAAGAAGACGACCGCCGCGAAGAAGACGACCGCTCCCGCGACCCGGAGTGCAGCCAAGAAGGCCACCGCCAAGAAGGCCACCGCCAAGAAGGCCACCGCCACGAAGACCGCGGCGACGAGGGCGACCGCCAAGACCGCGGCCAAGAAGACGCCAGCGAAGAGGACGCCCACCAAGGCCGCGGCGAAGCGGGCGACGGCGACGAGGGCGACCGCCAAGACCGCGGCCAAGAAGACGCCAGCGAAGAGGACGCCCGCCAAGACCGCGGCGAAGCGGGCCACGGCGACGAAGACGACCGCCAAGACCGCGGCCAAGAAGACGCCAGCGACGAGGGCCACCGCCAAGACCGTCGCCAAGCGGGCCACGGCGACGAAGACGACCGCCAAGACCGCGGCCAAGCGGGCGACGGCGAAGAAGGCGACGGCGAAGAAGGCGACGGCGAAGAAGGCGACGGCGAAGAAGGCGACGGCGAAGAAGGCGACGGCGAAGAAGGCGACGGCGAAGAAGGCGACGGCGAAGAAGGCGACGACCAAGAAGGCCACGGCGAAGAAGGCCACCGCCAAGAAGCCCGCCGGGAAGAAGGCCCCGGCCGCGAGGGCCACCCCGTCCAAGCGCACCGCCACGAGGCGCACCGTCGGCAAGACCACCGCGTCCCGCCCGGCTCCGGGCACGGGGAAGACAGCTTCCCGGAGCATCGCCCCCGCCCCGGCCGCGAAGAGCACTGCGCGTAAGACCGCGACGACCCGCCCAGCCACCAGGACCACCACCCGCAAGACGGCGGCGACCCGGCCGGCCACCAAGTCGTCCACGCGCAAGAGCTCCGTGAAGAAGCCGGTCGGCACCTCACCACCGGGCCCGGCCACCACGGCAACTGTCTCCAGGACCACCCCCGCCGCTCCGGTGACGTCCCCCGACACCGCACCCTCCGGCCCCACCTCGTCTTCCGGCCGGACCCCACCGGCTGCACCCACCGCGTCTTCAGGCCCCACCGCGTCCTCAAACCCCACCGCGCGTCCAGGCCCCACCGTGCGACCGGTGGCCAGAACGTCCTCCCGCCCGGCGGTGAAGTCGGCGGACACGCCCGCCCCCGAGGGCGGGGTGGCGACCGTCACCGAGACGGCCATCCCCACCCAGCGCACGGCCCCCACGACCGGGCCCTCGGGCGGAGCGGTCACTCATCCGATCATCCGTCCGGTCCGGCCCACCTCGCCCAGGTCCCCGATTCCCACGGAGGCCGGGGCTGCCACGCCGCCACCGGCGTCCACCCCCGCCGAACCGGAACCGGCGCCCGCCGACACACCCGAGCCCACACCGGCCCCGGCCCACCTCATCGGCCCGGTGAAGAACCCGGTCACCGTGACCTCCACGGGCCCCGAGCCGGCGCCGGGTCCTGGCACCCGTCCGCTGTCGATGATTCCCGCCGTCCCGCCGAGGGACGACGAAACCCCCGCCACCCCCACCGCCGGCCGATCGGCCTGACCACCGGACGAGGGCCGCTCACCCGAAGAGGGGGCGGCCCTCGCCCGTGCGCAGTGCCCCGGACCCTGCGCCGGATCCGTGCTCCGGTCGGGTTATTCCCAGCACGCCCCGCACCCGTGCTCTTCCGGTGTGTGAACTTCGTTGCCCCGGCGGTGGGCTGCGAGGTCGGGCAGGCGGTGGAAGCATGGTCCGAATGACCTCGGATCGCAGCGCCGGCTACGTCCCTCCGCGGCGCCCGGCCTTCTTCGGGCCCGCGGTGATGGACACCTTCCAGGGCGCCCCTGACCCCGGCCAGCGCATCGAGGCGGCCCACCGCACCGCCGCCGCCCTGGTCGACCACGCCCGCGGCGGGGGAGACCCGGCCGCCACGGCCCGCATCGTGGCGCTCGCCGACGTGTACGGCCTCGACGAGATCGCCGAGCTCTGGGCCGCCCGCCCGGCCCGCACCCTGCCCGGCGCGCTCTGGCGTATCTATGCCCTCCAGGCCGGCATCCGCCGTGACCCGGTGGGCATGGCCCGGGCCTTCGACTCCGGTCGGCACCGCGCCCCGGTGCACGAGGCGGTGGCCGGGGTGGCGGAGCCGCCCGGGCCGACCGAGGTGCAAGACATGGCCGACGCCATCCTCGGCGGAGCCTTCACCGGTGACCTGGCCGTCGCGCTGGAACGGGCCGCGGCGTTCTGCCACGTCGTGGCCACCGGCCTGGCGCTGGAGGCCGACCACCGGATCGAGCCCGAGGAAGAAGGCCTCACCCGGCGCGCGGGCGGCCTGGCCCGCACCGGCACCGACCTGGAGGCGGCGGCCCGGATGTGGCGCGAGGGCGACCTCAGCTGAAGCTCTCACCACGACGTTCGCTACAAGTGGGGTGAAACACCCCGGGATCGACCGGCCCGGCGGGGAACACCCGAGGGGTGGGCATGAGTTAATAGACCCGGTGACACCCTTCGGGGTCTCACCGGGCGTCGGGCCGCGGTAGCCCCGGGTCCCACTTGAAGCCGCCTAGAGCGGCCGTTGCACCGTGAGGTGCTCCCGGTCCGGCGCCTCAAAAGCTACAAATGATGGACGGCGCCGGGCCCCGACGGGCTCGGCGTCGTCCTCAGTTTTGGCGGGTTTCCCGAAATTCGCCGAAAGCCGTTCCGCTCCCAGGCATTACGCCGACCCATGATCACGATCAGGTCACGCCTGACCCCCTGGCTGTGATCACGACCCTCCGTAGCGATCTTCACTCATACGGAGTCACAGAAACAGCTCGAATCGCATCAGGAACCCCCGTCCCGGTAACGCTTCGTGCTCAGGTTTTGCCCTTCCTGGGTGTCGTTCACTTGGAAGTCGCCGTGAGGTCCAGCTCACTTTGCCTGATGTCGAAGGTTCGTTTGACGCTCGTTAACCATCGTCGGCCGATCGCTTCATCTGGCCTGCCTACGGTCTGTGTCGGGCAACCAACCGTGCCCCGGCGCCGCGCCGATCGCAGCGCCCGCAGAACTGGCTGGGCTTCGTTCCCGGCTCCATGAAAGGGAATTCCATTGAAGCTCCCCAAGCACGTCGCACTGACCAGCGTGGCGCTGGCCGGCGCCCTGGCCCTCACCGCCTGCGGCTCGGACGACAACAGCGCTGACGGTGGGAGCGGCAGCAGCTCTGACAGCGGCTCGAGCGTCAGCGGCACGCTGAACGGCGAGGGCTCCTCGGCGCAGAAGAACGCCATCGACGAGGCCATCGCGAGCTTCGGCTCCGCCAACCCGGACGCCACGGTCAACTACAACGCGACCGGCTCCGGCGACGGCGTCAAGAACTTCAACGCCGGCCAGGTCGACTTCGCCGGTTCCGACTCGGCCCTCAAGAGCGAGGCCGTGGACGGCGTCGTCGAGACCGACGCCGCCAAGGAGCGTTGTGGCGGCAACGAGGCCTGGAACCTGCCCCTGGTGGCCGGTCCCATCGCCGTCGCCTACAACCTGCCGGGCGTCGACAACCTGATCCTCACCCCCGAGGTCGTCGGCAAGATCTTCCTCGGCGACATCAAGACCTGGAACGACAAGGCGATCGCCGACCTGAACCCGGACGCCACGCTGCCGTCCACCGCGATCTCCGTGTTCTTCCGCTCGGACGAGTCGGGTACCACCGAGAACTTCCAGAAGTACCTGGCCGGCTCCGCCGCCGACACCTGGACCGAAGAGCCGTCGAAGGTGTGGCCGGGCAAGGCCGGCGAGGGCCGCTCGAAGTCGGACGGCGTCTCCCAGGGTGTGAAGAGCACCGAGGGCGGCATCACCTACGTCGAGTGGAGCTACGCGCGGGACAACGACCTGGGCGTCGCCCAGATCGACAACGGCGCCGGCGCCGTCGAGCTGACCGGTGAGTCGGCCGGCAAGGCCCTGACCGCCGCCGAGGTCACCGGCACGGGCAACGACCTCAAGCTCCAGCTCGACTACGCCACCAAGGAGGCGGGTACCTACCCGATCGTCCTGGTGACCTACGAGATCGTCTGCTCGAAGGGCCTGGACGCCGAGAAGACCACGCTGATCAAGTCGTTCCTGAAGCACTTCGCCAGCTCGGAGACGCAGACCAGCCTCCAGGAGATCGGCTACGCCCCGCTGCCGTCGGCGATCTCGGACAAGGTCAACACCGCGATCGACGCCATCTCCTGACCCTCTAGGGTCTCAGCAACACGACATCAGTAAGGACCGACGCCCCGTGTCTCCCGGTCCGCCCCCGAAAGGGCGGGACGGGGGCACGGGGCTGAAGTTCGTACCCGGACGGTCACCGTCACGCCGCTGGAACCGGCGGGTCGATCGCCCCAGACGCCTCAGTCCCCCTAGTCCCCCGAGGATCCACGGATGTCCACCATCACCGGCCACTCGGAGCTCGACGCCGAGCCTTCCGGCGACAGTGCCTCTACCGGTAGGCGCGGCGACCGCATCTTCGGCGGTCTGGCCACCGGCTCCGGCATCTTCGTCATCGTCCTGGTCATCGCGGTCGCCGCCTTCCTGGTCAGCCAGGCCGTGCCGGCACTGCTCGACAACAAGGCGAACTTCCTGTTCGACCGGGTCTGGGTGGTGACGGACAGCGGCCTCGAGTTCGGCATCCCCGACCTGCTGTACGTCACCGTCATCTCGGCCGTCATCGCGATGGTCGTCGCGGTCCCGATCGCGGTGCTCGTGGCGCTCTTCCTCACCCAGTACGCGCCCCCGCGTCTGGCCGCCCCGTTCGGCTACCTGGTCGACCTGCTGGCCGCCGTGCCCTCGATCGTCTACGGCCTGTGGGGTCTGCTGGTCTTCGGCCCGAAGGTGAAGCCGATCGAGGAGTGGATGGCCACGTACTTCGGCTGGACCCAGCTCTTCGACGGCCCGGTCTCCTCGGGTGCGATCTTCGTGGCCTGTCTCGTACTGGCGATCATGATCCTGCCGATCGTCACGGCCATCTCCCGCGAGGTCTTCGCCCAGACGCCGTCCACCCACAAGGAGGGTGCGCTGGCCCTCGGGGCGACCCGCTGGGAGATGATCCGCACCGCGGTCCTGCCGTTCGGCACCCCCGGCGTGATCTCCGCCGCCATGCTGGGCCTGGGCCGCGCGCTGGGTGAGACCGTGGCCGTGATGATCATCGTCAGCACCAACCCCGGTCTGTTCCGGTTCTCGGTGTTCTCCGGCGGTGAGACCTTCGCCTCCAAGATCGCCAACAGCGCCAGCGAGTTCGGCACGGCGCAGAAGGCCGGTGCCTACATCGCGGCCGGACTGGTGCTGTTCATCCTCACCTTCCTGGTCAACGCCGCGGCCCGGATCATCATCGAGCGCAGGAAGGCCTTCTCCGAGTGAGCACGCTGACGCAGGACACCGTGTCCCCCGCCCCGCCCTCGCCGATCGACAAGCCGAGCACCATGCGGGCGGTCAAGGACAAGCTCGCCACCGTCGCGGTCTACACCGCGTTCGGGATCGCCCTGGTGCCGCTGATCTGGATCCTCTACACGGTGGTCAGCAAGGGCGCCGGGCTGCTGTTCGACGCCCAGTGGTGGACCAACTCGCAGCGCGGCATCACCGCGCGGGTCGAGGGCGGTGGCGCCTACCACGCGATCATGGGAACGCTGATCCAGGCCGCCATCACCGCGGCCATCGCCGTGCCGATCGGCGTGCTCACCGCCGTCTACCTGGTCGAGTACGGCCGCGGAAAGCTGGCCCGGGCGGTCAGTTTCACGGTGGACATCCTCACCGGCATCCCGTCCATCGTGGCCGCGCTGTTCATCTACACGCTCTGGGTCACCTACCTGAACCTCGAGCGGGTCGCCTTCGCGGTCTGCCTGGCGCTCGTGCTGCTGATGATCCCGGTGGTGGTGCGCTCCACCGAGGAGATGCTGAAGCTCGTGCCGAACGAGCTGCGCGAGGCCTCGTACGCGCTGGGTGTGCCCAAGTGGAAGACGATCTTCAAGATCGTGCTGCCGACCGCGTTCAGCGGCATCCTCACCGGCGTGCTGCTCGGCCTGGCCCGGGTCATGGGTGAGACCGCCCCGCTGCTGATCCTGGGCCCGCCGTCCAAGGCCATCAACATGAACCCGTTCGAGGGCTTCATGGCGGCGCTGCCGACGATGATCAACTCGGAGCGCGACCAGTCGCTCCAGCCCGCTGTCGACCGGATCTGGGCCGCCGCGCTGACGCTGATCGTGCTGATCATGCTGCTCAACGTCGCCGGCCGGGTGATCGCCCGCTTCAACAAGGTCAGCCGCTAGGCCCTTCGTCCATCATTCATCCCCGGGCCGGAGAGGCCCGGACAGCAAGGGAGTGCACCGATGGCCCAGCGCATCGATGTCAAAGACCTGAACGTCTACTACAGCGCCTTCAAGGCCGTCGAGGGCGTCTCGATGTCGGTCGAGCCTCGCACGGTCACCGCTTTCATCGGCCCGTCCGGCTGTGGCAAGTCCACGTTCCTGCGCACGCTCAACCGCATGCACGAGGTGATCCCGGGCGGCCGGGTCGAGGGCAGCGTGCTGCTCAACGGCCGCGACCTGTACGACAAGAACGTCGACCCGGTGGCCGTGCGCCGCACCGTGGGCATGGTGTTCCAGCGGCCGAACCCGTTCCCGACCATGTCGATCTTCGACAATGTGGCGGCCGGCCTGCGCCTCAACGGCGAGAAGAAGAAAAAGGTCCTCGAGGAGCGGGTGGAGAAGTCGCTGCGCGGCGCCAACCTGTGGAACGAGGTCAAGGACCGGCTGGCCAAGCCGGGCGCCGGGCTGTCCGGCGGTCAGCAGCAGCGTCTGTGCATCGCCCGCGCGATCGCCGTGCAGCCGCAGGTGCTGCTGATGGACGAGCCCTGCTCGGCGCTCGACCCGATCTCGACGATGGCGGTCGAGGACCTGATCAACGAGCTGAAGACCGACTACACGATCGTGATCGTGACCCACAACATGCAGCAGGCCGCCCGGGTCAGCGACCGTACGGCCTTCTTCAACCTGGCGGCCACCGGCAAGCCGGGTCGCCTGATCGAGATCAACGACACCGACAAGATCTTCAGCAACCCGACCGAGAAGGCCACCGAGGACTACATCTCCGGCCGCTTCGGCTGACCGTCGCTCCACGGCCCGCGGCGCTCAGCCGTCGGCGCACCAGCGACGAACCAGAGGACGGCGCCTGCCCGTGAGGGGCCCGGCGCCGTCCTTTTGCGCGCTCGTGATCCGGATGACAACAGGGGACGACGACGAGGCCGTGACAGGCCCATCGACGTCCCCTGTTCTGTTGTGCCGACTGACCCGCACAGGCGACCTGAACAGCGACTCTTCCGCACCCCCAGGTACGGCAGCAGTACGGCAACGGTACGGTGTCAGTACCGGTCTGATTCGCCCGTATTGGCCCTGATTTCTATTCGACACTTGTCGAACAGTGGAACCGCCCGGCTTTATGTGGCCAATGTCAGTTCGTATCTGGGCAATAACACCCTGTCGTCGGATCGACTATGACTCCACGTATCTAAATGACTCCAATGAGCCATTGAAACGAAGTTGCATGTGATCGAAATGTCAGCTTTGACCTCGAAAAACACTGGTAGTTAAGGGTTCCTGACCCAGAGTGCATGGATTTCGGGCCTTGCAGTGACGGCGTGTAGCCTTTACCTTGCTACAACAAATACTGCATTCGCACCCTGCTGCGCCCCTTCGAATGGTATTTATCCATCTGAAGCTAGAACTCTGCTCGGCGCCCCTAATTCGTCGCATCAGAGTCGATGCGTTTTGCTTCAGTAACGTCGTTGATGCCGTTCCGGAGAGTGGAGTAGCGCAGATGGCGAGGGAAGACCTCAGTGAGTAGCGATCTGATCGGACGGCGCCGCATCATGCAGCAGCGTCTTGACCGCGTCAGAGACCTCGAGCTCGCCATGCATGAACAGGTCGAGATCATCGCCACCCGGGCCGGGAAAACGGTTGAGCAGCTCGACTTCGACGGTTCCTTCCGGGCCTCGCTCGCGGCGCTGGCCACCCTCGCGGCCCGTCGGCCCACCTTCGACGTCGTCCTCAGCCTCCCGGGCGCGCCCGCCGGTGTGCGGGTCCAGATGCTGCACGACGAGGTCAAGGTCGACGTGGTCGACCTCGAGAGCGAGCCCGCCGCAGTGGTGATCACCTCCGCGGCCCCGCCCGGGTCGCTGGCGAACGGCCGGTCCGGCTCGATGGGCTCGATGGCCGGCTCGATGGCGGCCCCCCGCGCCGGAACGATGTCCGGCCCGCGGCCCGCCACCGTGACCCAGGCTGCGCCGGTGCGCTCCGAGACGCTCTCGGCGGTCTCCGAACAGCGGTCGCAGAACCGGCCCGACCTCCGGCCGGAGGTGCGTCCCGAGCTTCGCCCCGACCCCCGGGACGAGGTCCGCGCCGACAGCCGCCCGCAGATCCGGGCCGAGGTCGTCGACGACGACCTGGAACCCTCCGAACTGGTCGCCTCCGACCTGGCGGCCCTGCTCTGGGAGGGCCTGGCCGATCCGAACGACGGGCGGGCCTGAGAACCCGTCCTCTCCCCAGCTCCCCGCTGATCCCTCTCCCGTCCCCCGCCCGGTGTCACCACCGGGCACACCGGCAACGCCCTACCGCGCGCACGGCCGCGCCACAGGAGTAGTTCATCGATGAAGATCGCACAGAAGCTCGGCCTCCTGGTCGGTGCGCTCCTGGCGGCGGTACTGACCACGGGCCTGATCCTGTCGAGCCAGCTGGCCTCGACCTCCAAGGAGTACCAGGACCTCATCGACGGCAACATCCAGCAGCGTGAAGCGTCACGCACGATGCTGGTGGCCTTCGGTCAGCAGGTCACGGCCTTCCAGCAGATCCTGCTCCAGGCCCGTACCGCCGACGACTACGCCCGCCTGAAGGCGGAGTACGAGGAGCAGGCCAAGACCGTCGACAGCCTCAACGACGAGCTGCTGAAGAACGTCACGGCCGAGGACCCCCGGCTGAAGACGATGCTGGAGCAGTTCCAGACCTCGCACAGCGCCGTCGGCAGCCAGTACACCGCTGCCCTGGCCGCTTTCGAGGACTCGAACTACGAGGACATCGCCGGTGTGAGCGCCTCGGTCGAGGGGCTGGAAGAGTTCCCGAACGACCTGGTGAACATCATCGCCGACTACCGGACCAGGTCGGCCGAGGAACTGATCGCCAGCCAGAACGCGACCGCCTCCGACCGGCTCCGGCTGATCATCATCGGTGGTGTGCTGCTGCTCCTGCTGGCCACCGCCGCCGCCGTGATCGTGGTGCGGGGCATCACCCGCCCCGTCCGCTCGCTCACCAACGCCGCCCTGACGGTCGCCAACGAGCGCATGCCCCGCGTGGTCTCGGAGATCTCGACGATGGCCGGTGACGCCGAGCCGCCGAGCTTGCCGCGGTTCCAGGTCACCACCAAGGACGAGCTGTCCACCCTGGCGAGTGCTCTCACCACCCTCCAGAACAGCGCCGTCGACCTGGCCCTCGAACAGCGGCGCAACGAGCTGGCCAACGCCGAGACCCTGGTCAACCTGGGCCGCCGTAACCAGAGCCTGATGACTCGTATGCTCGGTTACGTCACCGAGCTGGAGCGCGACGAGAGCAACCCGGCCTCGCTGGACAAGCTGTTCCGTCTCGACCACCTCACCACCCGCATCCGGCGGAACGCCGAATCGCTGCTGGTGCTCGCCGGTGCCAAGCAGACCCGTACCTGGTCGCACCCGATCGCGATGCAGGACGTGCTCCGCGCGGCCCTGTCCGAGATCGAGGAGTACAACCGGGTCACGGTGCACCACATGGACCACGCCAAGGTGTCCGGGTCGGTCGCGGCCGACCTCACGCACATGCTGGCCGAGCTGCTGGAGAACGCCACCCGGTTCTCGCCGCGCGAGCGCCAGGTGCAGGTGGTCGGCCGGCTGATCCCGAGCGGCTACCAGTTCGACGTGATCGACGCCGGTCTGGGCATGACGGCCGAGGAACTGTCCGAGGCCAACGAGCGGATCGCCGAGGCCGGCCAGCGGCGCCCGGACGCGAAGGTGCTGGGCCTGCACGTGGTCGGCCGGATCGCCTCGCGCCGCGACATGCTGGTCTACCTGCTGCCCTCCGACCAGGTCGGCCTGACCGCCCAGGTGCTGGTGCCGGCCGCCGTGATCAGCGACGCGAAGCTGCCGACCGGGTTCGACCAGGTCACCGAGGTCCCGATGCTGAGCTCGCCGAAGAAGCCCGAGCCGGCGCAGGTCTCGTCGTCCGCACCGGCCCTGGCCCCGACGCCGCGCCGCAACCCCGGCAGTACGCCGAACCGGCCGATGCCCCAGCCCGCGCAGAGGGAGGCGGTTCAGCCCTTTCCGGCGGGGCCGTCGGCGGGCCAGATGCCGCAGCTGACACCCGGCAACCAGGGCCGGGCGATCGAGCCGGCCGCCCAGGCCTCCGCCCCGGCCCGACGGGTGCGTGGTGCTCAGCTGGGTGACCTGGGTATCGACAACAACGACTCGGCCCCCCGGGTCGACCCGAACGCCACCCGGTCGCAGCTGTCCTCGTTCCAGTCCGGCAACGCGGCGGCCCGGCAGTCCGGCAACGGCACCGCCCCGGGTTCCCCGGCCACGCCGGGGAACGGTGCCCCGCGCAGGGAGTCCGGACCGCTGGTCGCGCTGCCCAGCGGTGCCACTCCCCAGCCGACCACCCCGTGGCCGCTGAACCAGCAGAACCAGCCGCTGAACCGGCGTACGCCGCAGCAGAACCTGCCCCAGAACTTGCAGCAGAACCCGCAGCAGAGCGCACCGAACGCGCCGAGCCAGCAGTCCCCGGGCCCGGTGCGCCGGGTGCGGGGAGCACAACTCGGGGAACTCGGCGCCCTGGACTCCGACCAGAGCGCCGGCCCCGTCGATCCGAACCGCGTGAGGTCACAGATGTCTTCTCTTCAGTCCGGCGTGGCGGCAGCCCGCCGGGGAACCGGGGCGATCGGCCAGCCCCAGGCGGGCGGCCCGGCGGCCCCGTCCGGTGATCGCTCGCAGAACCCGCCCACCACGCCGGTCCGCCGGGTCCGCGGAGCGCAGCTCGGCGAACTCGACACGGGCACGGGCGGAGCGTTCCGAGGCCTGCCCCGCGACGCCGCCGGCATCGGCCGGCAGCTGTCGAACCTCCAGGCCGCGACGACCCGGGCCACCCAGGAGACCGGCCGGATCCACGCCACCGACGACGAAACGATGGAGAGCAACTGATGAGCCCGAACGGATACGGCGCGACAGCGATGCTGAGCCCCGCCGCCCAGAACGTGAGCTGGATGCTCGACAACTTCGTCCAGGAGGTGGCGGGGGTCGAGCAGATCATCGGGGTTTCCTCCGACGGCCTGCTGATGGCGATGTCGGTGCGGATGGACCGCGGTGACGCCGACAAGCTGGGTGCCACGGTCTCCGGCCTGACCACCCTGGCGCAGAGCTCCAGCCGCCTGCTGAACAAGGGCGGCCTGACCCAGGTGATCATCGAGTACTCCGGTGGTTACCTGCTCTGCTCGATGATCAACGGCCGGGCCTGCCTCGGTGTGGTCACCTCGGCGCAGTGCGACCTGGGCCTGATCGGCTACGAGACCGCGATGCTGGTCGAGCGGGTCGGCGCGCTGCTGACGCCCGAGCTGATCACCGAGCTCAAGGCGAACCTGGCGCTGTGAGCGGCGACGGGTTCGAGGAGGAGAGCTTCGGCCGCCCGTTCCTCGGACGGGTGATCAAGGCCGCCGAGGCCGAGAACAGCTACAACGCCGCGGTGGTGGACGAGACGCCCGGTGGGCACAACCGTCCCTACCTGATCACCGGTGGCCGTACCGGTGGTGGTGCCGCGGGCATCGGCATCGAGACGCTGCTGGTGCGTGACCCGTCCGCCTCACCGCGCGGTGACTGGTCGGCCGAGATGGTGATGATCCTGCGCGCCTGTGAGCGCCCGGTCGCCTGTGCCGAGGTCTCGGCCCGGATCGGCCTGCCGATCGGCGTGGTCCAGGTGCTCGCCGGTGACCTGGTCGGCCTGGGCGCCCTCCAGCGTTCCGCGACGTCCAAGTCGCTGGCCGACGACGTAGCTTTCATCGAGAGGTTGATTCACGGTGTCTCTGCACTCTGAGGTCGGGCCGGGTGCCCCGGCCGGTGCGAAGCGGCCGCCGATCCCGGTCAAGATCCTGATCTCCGGCGGTTTCGGCGTGGGCAAGACCACCACGGTCGGCGCCCTGTCCGAGATCGACCCGCTGAGCACCGAGGCGCCGATGACGTCGGCGTCGGTCGGCATCGACGACGCGGGTACCGGCAGCCAGAAGACGACCACCACGGTCGCCATGGACTTCGGCCGGGTCACGATCGACGACAGCATCATCCTCTACATGTTCGGCACGCCCGGTCAGGACCGGTTCGGCTTCATGTGGAACGACCTGGCCGACGGCGCCCTCGGCGGCGTCGTGCTGGTCGACCCGAGCCGGCTGGAGGACTGCTTCGTCGCCCTCGACTACTTCGAGAGCATCAAGCTGCCCTACGTGGTCGCGGTGAACCAGTTCGCCGGCCGCGCCGTGCTGACCCTCGACCAGGTGCGTCACGCGGTGAACGTCGACAACGACGTGCCCGTGGTGGCGGTCGACGCCCGTGACCGCGAGCAGGTCAAGGCCGTGGTGCTGACCCTGCTGCGCAAGATCCTTGCGCGGGCGAAAGCCCGCGGCCGTGGCTAGGACCGGAGGAAAGCACGTGCGCAAGATCCTCGCCGGCCTGGCGGCCGCGGGTATGGCCATGGTGCTGTCGGGCTGCGGCGGCGACGCGGCGGCCTCGGACAGCGTGTACGCCAACGAGGGTGCCACGGTGGGCATCTCGATGCCGAACAAGACCTCCAGCCGGTGGACGGACGACGGCACCAGCATGGCGCAGCAGTTCAAGGCCATGGGCTACAAGGTCGAGATCAACTACGCCAACGACACCTCGGAGCAGCAGGCCGAGCAGATCAAGGCGATGGTCGACAACGACGACCAGCTGCTGGTGATCGCGGCCGTCGACGGTGGCGCCCTGGGTGACGTGCTGGCCCAGGCCGCGGCCAAGGACATCCCGGTGATCGCCTACGACCGTCTGCTGACCGACACCACCGACGTCGGCTACCAGGCCACGTTCGACAACGAGCGGGTCGGGGTGCTCCAGGGCCAGTACATCGTCAGCCAGCTGGGGCTGGACTCCGGCCAGGACGGCCCGTTCAACGTGGAGCTGTTCGCCGGTTCGCCCACCGACGCCAACGCGAACTCGTTCTACAAGGGCTCGATGAGCGTGCTGCGCAAGTACATCAACAGCGGCAAGATCGTGGTGCGCAGCAACCAGACCCAGTTCAAGGCGATCACCACCGACCTGTACAGCGGTGACATCGCCAAGGAACGGATGTCCAAGATCCTCAAGGCCAACTACACCGGTGGCGAGAAGGTGGACGCCGTGCTGTCGCCCTACGACGGTATGACGATCGGCATCATCGACGCGCTCAAGGCGGCCGGTTACGGCACCAACTACAAACCGCTGCCGATCACCACCGGGCAGGACTCCGAAATCCCCTCGGTCAAGTCGATCATCAACAACGAGCAGTCCGAGACGATCTTCAAGGACACCCGTGAGCTGGCCAAGGTGGCTGTGCAGCAGGGCAACGCGCTGCTGACCGGGGCCGACCCGATCATCAACGACACCACCACGTTCGACAACGGCAAGAAGGTCGTGCCGACCTACCTGCTGTACCCGGTCGAGGTGGTCCGGACGAACTACCAGACGCTGCTGGTCGACAGCGGATACATCACCAAGGCCGACCTGGCCGCCTGACGGCGGCCGCCCGAGGGCGTCCCGTGCGTGATCACGCGCGGGACGCCCTCTTTCATTTCTGCCCCGGCACCTCGCCGCGGAACCGCTCCACCCCGACGATACGGCCGGACGCGGCGACATGGGTCACCAGCGCCTCGCCGGTGCCCAGCCAGGGATTGGCCGCGGGCAGGCCGGCCAGCGCCTGCGGAGTGCAGGCCGGGGCCAGGGCGGCCATCACGGTCTCCAGCACCGGCCGGTGGGTGCAGACCAGTGATCCGCCGAATCCCTCGGGTGCGTCGAGAACCGTTCGCAGCAGCCGGGTCACCCGGTCCGGGTCGTTGCGCAGGCCCTGCTCCGACAGCAGCGGCAGTATCTCCAGCCCGGCGTCCGGATCGGGCCGGCTGCGCAGGTAGGGCCTCAGCGTCAGCATGCAGCGGGCCCAGGGCGAGGTGAGCAGGTGCTCCGGGGCCCAGACGGCGAGCAGGCCGGGCAGCGCGTTCGCCTGGGACCGGCCGACCGAGGTCAGCGGGCGGTCCCCCTCCGTGCCGGGCCAGTGCGCCCGGGACCGGGCCTTGGCGTGCCGCAGCACGATCAGCGGCCGGGTGCGCAGGGTTCCGGCGGCGGCGTGCTCCAGCAGGGCCTCCAGGGGCGGCAGGTCGCTCTCCCGGGTCAGCCGGGCCCGGGCCTCGCGCACCGGCAGCCAGGCCGCCTCGGCGATCTCCTCGGCCCTCGCGGCCGGCCCGGGCGCCGTGGCCGCAGACCCGCTCACCGGCTCGGGCGACAGCCCGCCCACCAGCTTGCCCGGGGTGCCGGCCCAGTAGTGCACGGTCTTGTCCCGGCCGTCGGGCAGCCGGTAGCCGACCGACGGCAACGGCAGCCCGAGCGCCGGGCGCACCCCGGTCTCCTCGGTGACCTCGCGCACGGCGCACTCGGGCAGGGTCTCGCCCGGTGCCACCTTGCCCTTGGGCCACGACCAGTCACCCCACCGGGCGCTGCGCACCAGCAGCACCTCGATCCGAGACGGGTCGGAAGTAGAGCCGGGCCGCCAGCACAGTGCCCCGGCGGCGACCACGGGGGGCCGGGGATCGGGGGCCCGCGTCGCCCGGACAGCCCGGCGAGGTGCGTGGCCGGCCTTCTTTTTCCCGGGCTTCCTGGTCTTGCCTGCCTTCGCCGGACGGTGCGACGAGCGGGCGGGACGGCGGCTCACCCCGCGACTATCGCAGATGGTCAGAGGCACGTCGCGCCGAGCCCTGGGTGCACCGGTACACCCCTGTGCGGCACCGGAATACCGTGATGATGCGGGCGGATTCACACCCTCAGAACGTCACTCAACATGCCCTTAATGACCATTTGACAGCGTGGGACACTACTCTGTCGGCCGTGCGTAGGATCGGGACCGGAGCGGTCATGCTGTCTGCCGGCGTCGTCATCGGTGCCGTGGTCAGTGGTGGCCTCTCGTCCGGGGCGGGCTCCACGGCGTCAGCGGCGTCCCCGGCCCCATCGGCATCGCCCACCCCCACCGGCACCGCCTCGACCACTCCGGAGGCCACCGGCAGCGGCACGGTGGCCGACCAGAGCGGCACCGGCACCGGCACGGCCGAGGGCACCCCGGGCGTCACCGTCACGCGCAGCTACAGCGCGGCCGACCTCGCCGCGGCGGCCGACGCCGCGGCCCGCGCCACCTCCACCTACAGCGCGGCCGAGGGCAGCTCCGTCGGCTTCCAGGGCCAGACCCTGCCCGACCTCACCGTCGTCCCCCCGACCCGCACCGACGGCGCGCTGAAACTCACCGTGGGGCTGGGCGACTCGATCACCTACCGCACCGGTTCCTGGTTCCGCCGGGTCTGCGGCGCGGGCGTGATCTACTCCTGCCGCGACGCCGGTGTGCGCGGCGACACCACCACCGGCATGCTGGAGCGGCTCCAGACCGACGTGCTCGACCTGGAGCCCGACGCGGTCACGATCATGGCCGGCACCAACGACATGCTCTACGGCTACAGCACGGTGAAGAGCATGCGGAACATCGACGAGCTGGTCACCCGGGTGCAGGCATCCGGGGCCACCGTGGTGCTCTGCACGATCTCCCCGCGCAACGCCACGCCCAAGCAGGCCCTGGCGCTGAACGTGGCCATCCGCAAGTACGCGAAGAACCACAAGGTCGCCCTTCTCGACGTGTACCCGCTGCTCGGCAACGCGAACGGCACGTTCAAGAAGGGCCTGACCAACGACGGCGTGCACCCCAACGTCAAGGGCATGAAGCTGATGGCCGACCTGGCCGAGCGCAAGCTGCCCAGGCTCATCGGGGCAAGCTGAGAACCCGCTCTCAGGAACGCGGTTCGCCGAACGGCACGCGCTCGTCGAAGCGCTGGGAGACCCGCCCGGCGCCGCGCCACAGCCGCGCCACGTAGTCGGTGTCCTCTTCCAGCACCAGGTTTCCCATCACCCGCAACGCGACCGTCATCAGGTGGCTGGAGCGCATGCCGACCGGACCGCCGTAGCGCAGCACGCCGGGAACGGTCAGCAGGGTGGCCAGGCGCCGGGCCACCGAGAACGCCGCGCCGTAGTGCTCGCGCAGGGTGGCGGGCCAGGCCACGTTGAGATCGGCGTGGCTGCGCCCGGTTCCGCGGCCGGTGCCGGCACCCGCCGCGAACAGCTCGGCCACCAGCCGGCCGGTCTCCAGGCCGTAGTCGATGCCCTCACCGTTCAGCGGGTTCACACAGCCCGCCGCGTCGCCGATCAGCGCCCAGTTCGGCCCGGCCACACCGCTGACCGCGCCACCCATCGGCAGCATGGCCGAGCGCACCCCGCGCGGCTCGCCCTCCAGCTGCCAGTCGTCGCGGCGCAGGTCGGCGTAGATCTTGATCAGGTCTTTGAGATGCACGTCGGCGGGCCGCTTCTCGGTGGCCAGGGCGCCCACCCCGATGTTCACCTCGCCGTCGCCGAGCGGGAACACCCAGCCGTAGCCGGGCAGCAACTCGTTCTGCGTGCCGCGCAGTTCCAGGTGCGAGGTGATCCATTCGTCGGTGCTGCGGCCGGACTTCACGTAGGCCCGTGCCGCCACGCCGAAAGCCGTGTCCTGGTGCCATTCCCGGCCGAGCACCCGGCCCAGCTGCGAGCGGTAGCCGTCGGCCACCACCAGGCGGCGGCAGCTGATGGTGAAGTTCGGCTGGTCCTTGGCCCCGGCGAACACCACACCGATCACCCGGTCGCCGTCGCGCAGAACGTCGACCGCCCGGGCGTTCTCGACCCCGCGCGCCCCGGAGGCCAGGGCCTCCTCGCGGATCCGGGTGTCGAGCGTGGTGCGCGGCACGGCCGAGCCCCGGCCCGGCAGCGAACCGCCCGGCCAGGGCAGGTACAGCTCCTGCCCGAACCCGCAGGCGCGCAGGCCGCGGTTGCTCGGGTAGGCCGACAGCCAGTCGCTCAGCCCCAGCCGGTCCAGCTCGGCGATCGCGCGGGGCGTCAGGCCGTCGCCGCAGGCCTTGTCACGGGGGAAGGTCTCCTTGTCGGCCAGCACCACGTTCAGGCCGGACCGCGCAGCCCAGGCCGCCGCGGCCGAACCCGCGGGGCCGGCCCCGACGACGAGCAGATCGGTGGACGTCGGCACCTGGTCAGTCATGGCACCAGTGTGCCCCAGCCCGGCGGTGATCCGGCACCGGCCCCGCGACTTCCGGAAAGATGAGACACGCCAGGGCCTTCGGGCCCGGCAGTGCCGGGCCCGAGGTCCTCGTCGTCCTCAATTTCAGCGACGGCGCCCCGAGCGCTTCGGCGGCCGGCTGGCGATGATGTAGGCCTGGAGATCACGCAGAGGCTGGCCCTCGGCGTCGAGGTGGTGCCGGGTCCACGCCCCGTCGCCGTCCAGGTGCCACGACGCGGTCCCCGGATCCATCGTGATGTTGAGCAGTTCCTCCAGCTCGGCGATGTCGCGCGGGTCGCGCAGCCGCAGCATCGCCTCCACCCGGCGGTCCAGGTTGCGGTGCATCATGTCGGCACTGCCGATGTAGACCACCGGCTCACCGCCGCCGGCGAACCAGAACACCCGGGAGTGCTCCAGGAACCGGCCCAGCACGCTGCGCACCCGGATGTTCTCGCTGAGCCCGGGCACCCCCGGCCGGATCGCGCAGATGCCACGCACCATCACGTCCACGTCGACCCCGGCCTGCGAGGCCCGGTACAGCGCGTCGATGATCACCTCGTCGACGATCGAGTTGACCTTGACCTTCACCCCGGCCGGGCGGCCCGCCTCGTGGTTGGCGATCTCCCGCTCGATCCGGTCGACCAGCCCGGTGCGCAGCGAGCGCGGGGCCACCAGCAGACGCCGGTAGGCGGTCTTCGGGGCGTAGCCGGACAGCTGGTTGAACAGTCGCGACAGGTCTTCGCCCACCTGCGGGTCGCAGGTCAGCATGCCCAGGTCCTCGTACAGGCGGGCGGTTTTCGGGTTGTAGTTGCCGGTGCCGACGTGGCAGTACCGCTTCAGCCCGTCGGCCTCCTGGCGCACCACCAGGCTGAGTTTGGCGTGCGTCTTCAGCCCGACGATGCCGTAGACCACGTGCACGCCGGCCTGCTCCAGCTTGCGGGCCCAGGAGATGTTGGCCTGCTCGTCGAAGCGGGCCTTGATCTCGACCACGGCCAGCACCTGCTTGCCGGCCTCGGCGGCGTCGATCAGCGCGTCGACGATCGGGGAGTCGCCCGAGGTGCGGTACAGCGTCTGCTTGATCGCCAGCACGTGCGGGTCGTCGGCGGCCTGCTCCAGGAAGGTCTGCACCGTGGTGGAGAACGAGTCGTAGGGGTGCTGGAGCAGGATGTCGCGGCGCTTGATCGCGTCGAACACGTTGGTCGGCTTGGAGCTCTCCACCTCGGACAGCAGCCGCGGCGTGGCCGCGACGAACTTCGGGTAGTGCATCTCCGGCCGGTCCAGGTCGGCCACCAGGTTCAGGCCGCGCAGGTCGAGCGGTTCCGGCAGCGGGAACACCTCGGACTCGCTGACCCCCAGCTCACGCACCAGCAGCGCGCGCATGTGCGGGCCGATGTCCTCGGCCACCTCCAGCCGCACCGGCGGGCCGAAACGCCGCCGCAGCAGCTCCTTCTCGAGTGCCTTCAGCAGGTTCTCGGCGTCGTCCTCCTCCACCTCCAGGTCTTCCTGGCGGGTGACCCGGAAGGTGTGGTGCTCCAGCACCTCCATGCCCGGGAAGAGCTGGTCGAGGTGGCTGGCGATGATGTCTTCCAGCGGCACGAACCGGGCGCGGGGCAGCTCGTCGCCCTCGTCCGGAGTGCCCTCGGCCTCGTCGTCGGCGTCCACGTTGACCAGGCGCGGCAGCAGCGGCGGCACCTTGACCCGGGCGAACATCTCCTTCTCGGTGACCGGGTTGCGCAGCACCACGGCCAGGTTCAGCGAGAGCCCGGAGATGTAGGGGAACGGGTGGGCCGGGTCGACCGCCAGCGGCGTCAGCACCGGGAACGCCTGCTCGCGGAAGAACTTGTGCAGCCTGGCCTGCTCGTCCTCGGCCAGCTGGTCCCAGCGCACGATGGTGATGTTGGCGTCGGCCAGGGCCGGGGCGATCTCGGCGGCGAACACCTTGGCGTGCACGGCCTGCATCTCGTGCGCCCGGGCGCGGATCCGGCTCAGCAGGTCACGCGGCTCCAGCCCGCTGGCCGCCCGCACCGCCAGCCCGGTCGCGATCCGCCGCTTCAGCCCGGCCACCCGCACCATGAAGAACTCGTCCAGGTTGCTGGCGAAGATCGCCAGGAACCGGGTGCGCTCCAGCAGCGGCAGGTCGGGGTCGCGGGCCAGCTCGAGCACCCGCTCGTTGAACGCCAGCCAGGACAGCTCACGGTCGAGGAACCGGCGCACCTGCGGCTGTTCCACCTCGCGGATCATCGCGCTCAGCCGGTCCTGGGTGTCTTGCGCGGCGGCGACCAGGGCGGTGGGGTGGTCGGAAGTCACGTCGTCCTTGCTGGCCACCACCTCGAGGGTGGTCACCGGTTCGTCGGGGGTCACCAGGGCGTCGGGCAAACTGCTGGTGGACGACGAGTAGCCCGCTCCCTCGTCGCCCGGGTTCCGGGAGTCGGCGGTCGTGCCGGTCGCCGGGGAACCGGTTGTCGTGGTCGCCGTGGTCACGGGACCAGCCGGTGTCCCGGCGGCCCAGCCTTCAGCCACGGGTGTCTTGTCAGCGGGTGCCTTGTCGACCGGCGCCTTGCTGTCCGATGCTTTGTCGGCTGGTGCCTTGCGTGCTGGTGCCTTACGCGCGGGGGCCTTGCCGTCCGGGGCCTTGTCGACTGGTGCCATGCTGTTCGGTGCCCTACCAGCGGAGGCCTTACGGGCCGGTGCCTGACGGGCTGGTGCCTTGCGGGCGGCCGAAGCGCGGGTAGTGGCCTTCTTCGCCGGAGCCGCCGGAGCCGCCGAAGTCTCTGAAGCTGCCGAAGTTTCCGTAGCCGTCAGGGCCCTCTCGGCCGTCAGGGCCCTCTCGGCCGCTAGGGCCCTCTCAGCTGCCAATGCCCTCTCCGCTGCCAAGGCCCTCTCCGCCGCCAAGGCCCTCTCAGCTGCCAAGGTCCCCTCAGCCGCCGAAGTCTTCGCAGCCGTGGGAGCCGCCGAAGCCTCCGGACTGCCGGTGTTCTCCGCACTTTCGCCCGCGGTTCGCCCCCTGGACACCGAGGCGGACGCGTTCCCGGCGGCCACGCCGGACCCGGACCGCGTGCGCTTGCTGGCGGCGGGCCGCGCCGTGCCAGTGCCACCGGCCGCCCCCGCGACCGGTGCGCTCTTGCGGGCCGGGCGCTTGCGAGCCTGGGCCGGGGCGGGGGCCGACGGCGCCTCCTGCACCGGCACCGACTCGGCCGCCGTGGTGGCATTCCGCCTGCCGGACACGCGTTTCCGGGGTGCGGCCGGCTCCGCCGGCGACGTGGAGGTGGTGGACGACGCGGTCTTCCGGGTGCTCGCGGCAGCGGCGGACGCCCCCTTGCGGGGCCGAGCCTGGCTGCTGGACGCGCTGGACTTCCGGGTGGCCGCCGGGGAGGGGGAGGGGCCCGCCGAGCTGGTCATGTCCGCCATGCTCTCACTGTCCTGGTCTCGCGCTCGATGTCCTGCTCGTTGCGATCACGTGCGACCTCACGATCGAGAACCCAAACCCACGGGGTAGTTCGGTGCCGCCGCGCGACGACTTCAGCGCCGCCTCAGATTGCGGCCGCATCGGAGTAGGGGCCCTCGTGCACCACGTCGACGGCGAACCGCTCGAATCCCAGCCGGTGGTACACCTTCAGCGCCGGGGCGTTGTCGGCCTCCACGTAGAGCAGCACGGTGTCCAGCCCGAGCCCGGCCAGGTGCCGCAGCCCGGCCAGGGTCAGCGCCGTGCCCAGCCCGCCACCGTGCCGGTCCGGGTCCACCCCGACGGCGTACACCTCGCCCGCCCCGTCCGGGTGCACCTTGGTCCAGTGGAAGCCGATCATCCGCCCGTCCGCCTCGGCCACGAAGAAGCCGGCCGGGTCGAACCACGACTCGGCCTTGCGGGCGTCCAGGTCGGCCTGCGTCATCCGGCCCTGCTCCGGGTGCCAGCTGAAGGCCTTCGCGTTGACCCGCAGCCATTCCGCGTCGTCGGCGCCGGGCCGGAACGTGCGCAGCGTGACCCCGTCCGGCACCACCGGCTGGGGCAGGTCGCCGGGTGCCACACCCTCCAGCGGGCGGCGCAGCTGCTGGAGCTCCCGCACCAGGCGGAAACCCAGCCGGGCCCCGAGGGCGCGGGCGCCGGGATGATCGCCGTGCGACCAGACACGGGCGAGCTCACCGTCGTCCACCATTTTTGCCAGGAGAGCCCGGCCGAGCCCCTGACGCCGGTGGCCGGGCGCGATCACCGCCTCGCCGTCCACCACCGCCCTGGAGCCCACGGACTCCGGGGAGCGCTCGGCGTAGGCGTAACCGACGACTGCCCCGGAGTTGTCGCGCACCAGCAGGTGCCGGCCCGCCGGGGCGGCGGAACCGAAGGTCAGCAGCACGTGCTCGGAGACCGGGGCGACCCGGTCGGCGGCGGTCGCCGCCTCCAGAACGGCCCGGACCTCCTGGGCGTCGGACTCGGAGAGCTGGTCGAGGACGTCGATCTTCACGCTGTGGGTCACCGTTCGCAGCCTATGTCGGCCGTGACACCGGTGGAACTACGCGTCGACCGTCTCTTCCACGCCGACCCGCTCGCGGCCGGGCGGCACGAACCGGTAGCCGACGTTGCGCACGGTGCCGATCAGCGCGTCGTGCTCGGGGCCGAGCTTGGCCCGCAGCCGCCGCACGTGCACGTCGACCGTGCGGGTGCCACCGAAGTAGTCGTAGCCCCAGACCTCTTGCAGCAGCTGGGCGCGGGTGAACACCCGGCCCGGGTGCTGGGCGAGGAACTTGAGCAGCTCGAACTCCTTGTAGGTGAGGTCGAGCGCGCGACCGCGGACCCGGGCGCTGTAGGTGACCTCGTCGACGATCAGGTCACCGGCGCGGATCTCCGGGGTGTCGTCGGACTGCTGGGCCTCGGCCAGGCGGCTGCGGCCCGCGGCCAGCCGGAGCCGGGCCTCGACCTCGGCCGGGCCGGCCGAGTCGAGCAGCACGTCGTCGGCGCCCCAGTCGGCGACGACGGCGGCCATGCCACCCTCGGTGAGCACGAGCAGCAGCGGGGAGGACAGGCCGGTGGTGCGCAGAAGACGGCAGAGCGAACGGGCACCGGCCAGGTCACGACGGCCGTCGACGATCACGGCGTCGGCCGGCGGCGCGTCCACCAGGACGGCGGCCTCGGCCGGCAGAACCCGGATCTGGTGCGGCAGCAGGCCGAGCGCGGGCAGCACCTCGGCGGACGGGGCGAGGGCATTCGTCAGCAGTAGGAGTGAAGCCATCTGGTAAGACCTCCGCGTCGTCCGACCGTGCAGGTGGCGAGCCCCCGTGTTGCCGCGTCATTGCGGAGTACAACCCGCTCAGCGTATGTGACGAGACGTTGTTGTCACAGGGGTTACCCGCGATTTGTCGCCACGCAACGTCACAGATGAATCACGTAAGCGCGGGTCTGAACGTAAACGTGACCTCACTGGAACGTTTCCGGGGGGTGTCGGTAGTGAATCCGGTTCGGTGGCGATTCGCCAAGACCCGTGGCATGTGACTATCGCGGCATCTCCGGCTGCTGTCCGTGCGGCGAAAGCTGCCCGGACGGACGTTCCGGGCCGGGAGGCCGTCCGGCCATCTGTAAGGATGCGACCGTGACCGCCCCGCTTCCCGCCGGCCTCGCCCTCGTGGCGACAGCCGTCCTCGCCGTGGCCGGTTATGCCGGAGGCTGGATGATCGCGGCTGCCGCCGGGCTCTGTGTGCTGGCCCTCGCCGTCGGCTGGAGCGACCTGCTCCAGCTGCCCGACCGGGCCGGCACGGCCGTGCTGGTGCTGCTGCTCGGGGCCGGTGGGCTGGTGGCCGGGGCCGTCGCGGTCTCCCCGCAGGTCGACCTGGAACAGCCGCTCTCGGTCTTCTCCGGCGTGATGGCGATGGCCGTGCTCAGCACCTTCGCGCACGAGCTGGTGCGCCGGGACGGGCGCCACGATCTGGTCGAATCGGTGACCGGCACGCTCTCCGGCCAGTTCGTCGCGGTGCTCGCGGCCGGCTGGGTGCTGGTCGGCAACACCTCGGCCGGCTCCTCCGCGGTGGTGATCGCGGCCGTCGGCACGGCGGCCGCCCGGCTCGCGCTCACCCTGCCGCTGGCGCCGTCGGTGCTCACCTGGGTCGCCATCGGCACCGGGCTGGTGTCGGCGGTGGTCGCGTCGTTCGTCGTCGGGGGGATCACGCCGGTCACCGCCGCCGCGGTCGGCGTCTCGGTGTCGGGCGTCGGTATCGCCGTGGACCGGTTGGTGGACGCCGAGGGGCTGATGACCGGCCTGGCTCTCGCCACCCTGGCCCGCGCCGCCGCCCCGGTGGCCGCCGCGGGCACGGCCGCCTACGCCATCTTCCGCATCGGCATCGGGTAGCACCTGTTTCGGAATTCCATGCCTGGCTGCGACACGCCCTAGTACACGAGCGCCTGGGCGCCCTCACGCAGGACTCGTTCCACGTAGGTCGCCGCCCCGGCCACCGCGATCCCGGGGATCAGATCACCCGGCGTGATCGACCGCCGGGCCGCGGACTGCGTGCACACGGTCACGGTGCCGAGCTCCAGCAGCAGCCCGATCAGCTCGGGCAGCGGGGTCGCGTGCTCCAGCACCAGCCCGGCCGCCCGGCCGGGCAGGGCCAGCCAGGCCGCCTCGCCGCTCAGCCACAGGTCCACCGGCACCCCGGCGGCCACCGCGGCGGCCGCCACGGTGAAGGCCTGGTTGCAGCGTTCCGGCTCGTCGAGCCCGGCGGTCACCTCGATGACAAGAGCGTCGGCCATGGCGGGACGCTACCTCCCGGCCGAGCGCATACGATTCCGGCGTGGCGTTCCAACTAGACACCGACCTGCCCACCCCGCTCGCGCCCCTGGCCTGGCTGATCGGCCGTTGGGAGGGAGCCGGCGTGATCGGCTACCCGACCATGGAAGAGGCCCAGTTCGGCCAGGAGATCGAGTTCTCGCACGACGGTCGGCCGTTCCTGTCGTACACCTCGCGCATGTGGCGCCTCGACGCCGAGGGCAACCAGGTCGAGCCGCTCGCCACCGAGACCGGATACTGGCGTCCGGTCGAGACCGCGGAGGGCACCGACGGCACTGATCTCGAGGTGCTGATCGTGCACCCGACCGGCATCGCCGAGGTCTACCTGGGCGCGGTGAGCGGCCCGCGCATCGACCTCCAGACCGACCTGGTGGCGCGCACCTCCACGGCCAAGGAGTACACCGCGGCCACCCGGCTCTACGGCCTGGTCGAGAGCGACCTGCTGTGGGCGCTCGACATGGCGGCCGAGGGGCAGCCGCTCCAGTCCCACGCGTCGGCCCGGCTGAAGCGGGTCTGAGGCGATGGCCCAGGTGACCGCCCAGGCGCTCGACCAGGCCCTGCGGGAGCGTGGCCTGCGGGCCACGCCGCAGCGCAGGTCGGTGTTGCGTGCGGTCACCGAGCTGGGCCACGCCACTCCGGAGGAGGTCTGCGACTTCGTGCAGACCGAGTCCGCGGAGGCCGGCTCGGTCAACCTCTCCACGGTCTACCGGGCGCTGGAGCTGATGGAGAAGATCGGCGTGGTCAGCCACACCCATCTCACCCACGGCTCACCGACCTACCAGGTGGCCAGCCACGTCAACCATCTGCACCTGGTCTGCCGGGGCTGCGGCTCGATCACCGAGGCGGACCTCGAACTGGCCCACCCGCTGGCCGAGGCGGTGCGGCACAGCTCGGGTTTCGAGACCGACCTGGCCCACCTGTCGTTGCACGGCCTGTGCGGCGGCTGCCGGGACGGCGAGCGGGACGAGGCCCGGGGCGGCACCCGGGAACAGGAGCGCTGACCGGTGCGCTGCAAGCGGACATGACTGACGTCGCCGCGCCCCCGACCTATCGCAGCCCTCTGCTCGACCGCCCCGGAGCGGTTCCGGCCGAGGGCGTGGACGCCGGTCTGGCCTGGCACTTCGGCAACCCGGTGGCGGAGCAGCGGCGGCTGGAGGCAGGCACCGCCCGGGCCGACCTGTCCAACCGCGGCGTGGTCACGATCACCGGCGCCGACCGGCTCACCTGGCTGCACTCGATGACCACCCAGTCCCTGTCGGGCCTGGCCCCGCACACCTCCACCGAGGCGCTGCTGCTCACCCCGAACGGGCACGTCGAGCACGACCTGCACCTGCTCGACGACGGCACCACCACCTGGATCACGGTCGAGCCCGGCACCGCCGGCGACCTCGTCGCCTTCCTGAAGAAGATGCAGTTCATGCTGCGCGTCGAGGTCACCGACGCGACCGCCGACTGGGCCGTGGTGGGTGAGGCCTCCGACGTGGTCGCCGCCCCCGGGGAGCTCGCCTGGCGTGACCCGTGGCCCGACCTGGGCGTCGGCGGTGCGCTGTACACCGCCGCCGAGGTCGAGGTGGAGGGGCATCCGGCCTGGTCGTGGCGTGAGCTGCTGATCCCGCGGGCCGAGTTCGAGGCCGCGGTGGCCGCCGGCGACTACGACGACGCGGCCGGCACCTGGGCGGTGGACGCCGCGCGGGTCGCCGCCTGGCGCCCGCGGCAGGGGTTCGAGACCGATCACCGCACCATCCCGCACGAGCTGGACTGGCTGCGCACCGCCGTGCACCTGGAGAAGGGCTGCTACCGCGGGCAGGAGACGATCGCCCGGGTGCACAACCTCGGCCGCCCCCCGCGCCGCCTGGTCATGCTGCACCTCGACGGCTCGATGAACGAGCTGCCCGCCCCCGGCGCCCCCGTACTCAACGGCGCCCGCGAGGTCGGCCGGGTGACCACCCCGGCGCGGCACCACGAGCTCGGCCCGATCGCGCTGGCCGTGATCAAGCGATCCACCCCGGCCGACGCCCAGCTCACCGCCGGGGGAGTGGCGGCGACGCAGGAGATCGTGGTCGACGCCGCGGCCGGCCCGGCCGCCGACGTCCCGAAAATTCGTCGTCTGCCGCAAGCCTGACCGCAAACTCTCCCGCGCGTCCCTGGTTCTGACGCACGATGGCCGGATGGACCGGACGCTGATCACCGTGGCCCCGACCGGGGCCGAGCTCGACAAGGCGGCCTGGCCGCAGTTGCCGACCACCCCGGAAGAACTGCTCGCCGAGGCCAAGGCCTGCGAGGCGGCCGGCGCGGCGATGATCCACGTGCATCTCCGGGACGACGAACACCGGCCCACGCTCGACCTCGGCCGGCTGCGCGAGGCGGTCGCCGCGCTGCGGGAGAACACCGGGCTGATCGTGCAGCTGTCCACCGGGGGCAGTGTGCGCGATCCGCTGGCCGCCCGGCTGGCCGTTCTCGACGCCGTACCCGAGGTGTGCTCGCTGACCTGTGGCACGGTGAATTTCGGGGACGACGTGTTCAGCAACCCCTGGCCGTTCATGGCCGAGCTCTACCACCGGGCCCGGACCGCCCGGGTGGTGCCGGAGTTCGAGCTGTTCGACCTCGGGCAGGTGGCCTCGATGAACCGGCTGCTCGAGGAGTTCGGGCCGCCGTACGGCGGCCGGGTGCACGCCGACCTGGTGCTCGGGGTGCCGGGCGGGATGCCGGCCACGGTGCCCACGCTGGTCGCGGCGGTGCAGGCCCTGCCCTCCGCCGTCACCTCCTGGTCGGCCACCGGCATCGGGCGCGGTCATCTGCCGGTGCTCGCCGCGAGCCTGGCGATGGGCGGGCACCTGCGGGTCGGCATGGAGGACAACGTGTTCTACGCACCCCGCCGCCCGGTGACCGGCAACGCCGAGCTGGTGGCGCGGGCCGCTGACCTGGCCGAGCAGCTCCAGCGCCCGGCGATGGGCCCGGCGCAGGCACGGGAGCTGCTCGGCCTGTCCGGTTAGCCCTTTTTGCTGTGACCCGGATCATGGGTCGGCCGACGTCCACGAGCTTGCAAAGTGCTAACTCGAGCAAGCACAGTGGGGCCGTGGCAACACTCAAAGTGCCCGACCGGGTGACCGATCTCGGCGCCTACGTCCGCGAACAGCGCGAGAACGCCAAGCTCTCGCTGCGGCAGCTGGCGAACGCCGCCGGGGTCAGCAACCCCTATCTCAGCCAGATCGAGAGAGGGCTGCGCAAACCGTCGGCCGAGGTGCTCACCCAGATCGCCAAGGGCCTCCAGATCTCCGCCGAGGCGCTGTTCCAGCGGGCCGGCCTGCTGGAGGAGTCGGTCGGCGTGGAGGTCGAGGTGGCGATCCAGAGCGACGTCCGGCTGACCGCCCGGCAGAAGCGAGTGCTGCTCGACATCTACTCCACCTTCCGGGCCGAGAACGCCCGTCAGGACGCGCAGGGCGAGCGGATCGCCGACGACCCCGACGCGATCGTGGGCACCGTGGTGCCGCTGATCGCCCGCAGCGCCGGGCTCAAGCCCGGGCAGGACGACACCGACCAGGCAACTGCGACCGAGGAACCGGCGCAGGGGCATCCCGCGGGAACCGGCCGCCGTGGTGCCCGCAAGCGGGTGGGTGGCAGAACCGGTCGGCCCGACGGCCCGAGGACGGCGAGGTCCTCGCTGCGGCAGGTCGATCCGGACGAGTGAGCGCGCCGCGCGGCAGGCGCGGCCCGTGACCATCCGTGACCAGGAGGACACCATGGCTACCAGCACCGAGTCCGGGAACAGCTCCGCCCGCCCCATGATCGGCGTCACCCCGCTGTTCGCCGTCGTCGGCGTGACCGACCTGGCCGTGCAGCAGGTGCGCGCCGCCGCCGCGGCCGCCGCCTCGCGCCGTCAGCAGTTCCGGTCCGACATCGAGGCCCGCCTGGCCGGCGTGGAGAAGCGGGTCAACGCGATCGACCCCAAGCTGCTGCGCACCCAGGCCGAGGCCGTCTACGAAGAGCTGGCCAGCCGGGGCAGGACCCTGGTCGACCGGGTGTACACGCAGGCCGACACCCAGGCCCTGCGCACCCAGGCCGGCTACACGCTGAGCAGGGGCAAGGCCGCCGTCACCGTCGCCCGCCGGGCCGCCGACGACACCGCCTCGGCCATCCGGGGCACGCTGTCGACCGGCCGCGCCGAGACCGCGGAGCCCGCCGGGCAGCCGGCCGCGAGCGCGGGCACCCTGAACCAGGATGCGATCGACCGGGCCGTCGCGGTCGGCGACGGCGGAGACAAGGCCGTCACCCGGCCCCGCACGGCGGCGAAGAAGCCCACGACCACGGTCCGCAAAAACGCCGCCGCCACCAAGGTCGCGGCCAAGGGGGCCGGCACCAGCGCGCGCAAGACCGCGGGCACCGGAACCCGGGCGGCGAAGAGCGCGGCCAAGAAGGTCGGGGACTGACCGGTCCGAGCGGTCCGGGGATCGACTGATCGGGAACGATGGTCCATCCTGATCGTTGTTCTCTCAGACCAGCCTCCGGGGGGACCGGAGGGCAGCATCGAGGCCCTAAGGTGGAGGAATGGAAGCGCTCGGTAACTTGCAGGGCCTGCTCATGCTGATCATCGGTATTGCGGCTCTGGGTGTGCAGGCGTTCGCGCTCATCGACGCGCTGCGTCAGCGATCGGACGCCTTCCCCGCAGCGGGCAAGCTGACCAAACAGATCTGGCTGGCCATCCTCGGTGTCGCCACCGCGATCGGCGTGATCTTCGTGAACAACCAGCCGCTGAACGTGTTCAACCTGATCGCCTTCGTCGCCGCCAGCGTCTACCTGGTCGACGTGCGTCCCGCGATCAAGTCGATCACCGGCGGCGGCAACAGCGGGCCCTACGGCCGCTGGTGAGCCGGGCCGGGCGGCCCGCGTGATGCACCCGCGCGACTCGTTGCACAACGAAGCCGTCCGGTCACGCAATGGCGTCGGATAGTCGCTAGTCTCAGGTCATGACGGAGTACATGCCTGGGGGTCGCCGCCGGATCGACCGGGTACTCGCTCCCGGGTACCTGGACGGCATCGACGCGCTCCAGCTCGAAGAACTGCGGGCCCGCCGCGCCGAGGCCGACCAGGAAGAGGTCGACCTGTCCTACGCCCGGCGCCTGCTCCAGGGGCGCATCGACATCCTTCGCGCCGAGCAGCAGCGCCGCAACGGCGACGGCAGCGATCAGCCGGTGCTGGGCAACCGCACCGACGAGGCGATCGCCGAGGCCCTCACCCGCATCCTCGGCGCCGAGCAGCGCACCGACCGCGGCCTGGGCCGGCACCTGGCCACCACTCCCAGCCGGGTGGGCGAACACCGTCGCGAGGCCGAGCGGGCCGTGGCCGACGTCGGGGTGTCCGACCTCGAGATGGCCGACGGCGACCTGGAGGCGGCCATCCAGAAGCTGGTCGCGATCGAGGGCAAGGTCTCCCGGTCGCGCAAGCAGGTTCAGCATGTGGTCGACACCCTGACCGCCGAGGTCGCCCGCCGCTACCAGCTCGATCAGGTCAGCCTGGCCGACCAGTTCTGACCGCACCCGTCTGTGGGGCGAGCCGGTCACGCTGGCATCCGCTCGCACCCGGCCGATCGCCCAAGCCGGTTCCGGGGCGGGTGCCGGGCCGCTCTAGGCTGAGCGGCTATGCGAGCAGTGGTTCAGCGTGCGGCGTCCGGTCGGGTCACGGTCGAGGGCGAGGAGGTCGGCCGCCTGGACGGCCCCGGCCTGGTGGTGCTCGTCGGGGTCACTCACGACGACGGCCCGGACCAGGTCGCCACCATCGCCAAGAAGATCGCCACGCTGCGCATCCTGCACGGTGAGAAGGCCGCGGTCGACGTCGCCGCCGGGGTACTGCTGATCAGCCAGTTCACGCTCTACGCCGACACCGCCAAGGGCCGTCGCCCGTCGTGGAACCAGGCCGCGCCCGGCCCGGTGGCCGAGCCCCTGGTGGACGCGCTCGCCGAGGCGTTGCGGGCCCAGCACGGGCTGAAGGTGGCCACCGGCCGATTCGGGGCGGACATGCAGGTGGAACTGGTGAACGACGGCCCGGTGACGATCCTGCTCGAGGCCTGACCCGCAGGCACGGATCGCGCTGTCGCTCAGGCGTTTCCGGCCGGGCGCACGGCGTCCCAGCGCACCGTGATCTCACCCAGCCGCCAGCGTCGCGGCCCGTCCAGCACGGGCCAGCCCTCCGTCTTCATCGCGGCCACCGTGGCCAGCCAGCGCTGGCGCACGCCGAACGACCCCAGGGCAGCGTTGCGGGCCCAGGCCGAGTCCAGCGCGTTCAGATAGGCGTGTACCCGCTCGCCCGGCACGTTGCGGTGGATCAGGGCCTTGGGCAGGCGCTCGGCCACGTCGGAGGGACACTCCAGCCCGCCCAGCCGCAGTGAGACGGTGAGCGAGACCGGCCCCTGACCGGCCGAGACCGCTACCCAGGTGGAGCGGCGGCCGATCTCGTCGCAGGTGCCGTCGACCAGCAGGCCGCCCGGCGCCAGGCGGGAGCGCACCAGGTCCCAGGCCGGCCCGACCTCCGGCTCGGCGTACTGCCGCAGCACGTTGAAGGCCCGCACCAGCACCGGGCGGCGCCCGCCCAGCGGCAGCTCGAACCCCCCGACCCGGAAGCTCAGGCCCGGTCGCTCCAGCGGCTTGGCCACCGCGACCCGGCCCGGGTCGATCTCGATGCCGACCACGTCGACGTCGGCCCGCACCGGCACCAGGCGCCGGTGCAGCTCGACCGCGGTGATCGGGCTGGCCCCGTAGCCGAGGTCGACCACCAGCGGGTCGGCCGCCCGGCGCAGGGCCGGGGCCGCGGGGCCGGCCAGCCAGCGGTCGACGCGGCGCAGCCGGTTGGGATTGGTGGTGCCCCGGGTGATGGTGCCCTGGACGGCGGAAGGGCGGGGCGGGGGCACAGCGATAAGCCTAGGCACAAGCACAGACCCCGCCCGCGCCCGGATCGTCCCGGTGACGGATCCGCGCACCCTGGTGACCACGTGGTGACAATCACCCCCGGCGATCTTCGGGAAGAGCGGCCCGGTTCGGTGAGTTAGCTTGCTTCGGGGGATTTTCAGGTGTGGATCAAGCAAGGAGGACGCATGGGGCTGAGGCCGGACGGACACCCCGGACGGGTCGCGATGCTCTCCGTGCACACCTCACCGCTGGAACAGCCCGGCACGGGTGACGCGGGCGGGCTGAATGTCTATGTGGTCGAGACCGCCAAGCGTCTGGCGGCACGCGGCACCGAGGTGGAGATCTTCACCCGGGCCACGGCGGGCGACCTGCCCCCGGCCACCGAGCTGCTGCCGGGCGTGCTGGTGCGCAACATCGTCGCCGGTCCCTACGACGGTCTGTCGAAGGGCGACCTGCCCGGTCAGCTGTGCGCCTTCAGCGCCGGCGTGCTGCGCACCGAGGCCCGGCTCGCGGCCGGCTGGTACGACCTGGTGCATTCCCACTACTGGCTCTCCGGCCAGGTGGGCTGGCTCGCCGCCGAGCGCTGGAACGTGCCGCTGCTGCACAGCATGCACACCATGGCCAAGGTCAAGAACCTGTCGCTGGCGGCGGACGACAAGCCGGAACCGCCCGGCCGGGTGATCGGCGAGGAGCAGGTGGTGGCGGCCGCCGACCGGCTGATCGCGAACACCGACCTGGAGGCGCGCGATCTGATCAGCCTCTACGACGCCGACCCGGAGCTGGTCACGGTCATCCCCCCGGGCGTCGACCTGGACACCTTCGGCCCGCAGGCGAACGGCGGCAAGCCCGCGGCCCGGGCCCGGCTCGGCCTGGCACCGCAGGCCGAGGTGGTGCTGTTCGTCGGCCGGATCCAGCCGCTGAAGGCCCCGGACGTGCTGCTGCGGGCCATCGCCGAACTGGTGTCCGATGCCCCCGCCCGGCGCGAGAACCTGGTGGTCGCCGTGCTCGGCGGTCCCAGCGGCTCCGGGCTGGAACGGCCCGAGGAGCTCCAGAAACTCGCGGTCGAGCTGGGCATCGGCGACCTGGTGCAGTTCCACCCACCGGCCGGGCGGGAGGTGCTGGCGGACTGGTACCGCGCCGCGGACCTGGTCGCCGTGCCCTCGTACAGCGAGTCCTTCGGCCTGGTCGCGGTGGAGGCCCAGGCCTGTGGCACGCCGGTGGTGGCGGCCCGGGTGGGCGGTCTGGCCACGGCGGTGCGCGACGGCCGCACCGGCCTGCTGATCACCGGGCACGAGCCGGGCCACTGGGCCCGTGCCATCGACGACCTGTTGCGCGCGCCCCAGGTGCGCAGCCGGATGAGCTCGGCGGCGGTGCTGCACGCCCACATGTTCAGCTGGGACCACACCGTCGACGCCACACTGGACGCGTACGCGGCCGCGTGCGCGGACCATCGGTCCCCGGCCGCCAGGCGGCCGGGAGGCCCCACCCTGGTGGCGGCGGGCTGACGTGCGGCAGCAGGCCGAAGACGCGGTGCGGGCCTGGGCCGACGAGGCCGGGGTCCCGATCACGCCGGGCACCCGGCGCGGCGAGTTCGTGGTCGAGCTGCCCGGCGAGGCCAAACTCCGCACCGGGGTGTCGATCCTGGTCACCGAACGGGCGCTGAGCGTCTCGGCGTTCGTGATGCGCCGCCCGGACGAGAACCACGAGGCGTTCTACCGATGGATGCTGCGGCGCAACACCCGGCTGCCGGGCGTGGCGTTCGCGCTGGACCAGCTGGGTGACGTGTACCTGACCGGGCGCCTGCCGATCCAGGGCGTCACCCCCGGCACCCTCGACGACCTGCTCGGCGCGCTGCTGACCGCCTCCGACGGCTCCTTCAACGAGCTGCTGGCGCTGGGGTTCCTGAGCTCGATGCGCCGGGAATGGGCCTGGCGGGTGCAGCGCGGCGAGTCCACCCGCAACCTTGAGGCCTTCCGGCATCTTCTCGATGACGAAGGGGCCGGGTGACCCGTCAGGGGTGTCCACTAGTCTGCGAGGTATGGCGTACACCCTCGTGCTGCTCCGCCACGGCGAGAGCGAATGGAACGCGAAGAACCTGTTCACCGGCTGGGTCGACGTGCCCTTGTCGGCGAAGGGCCGCGAGGAGGCCGCTGCGGGCGGCAAGCTTCTGGTCGACGCCGGCGTGCTGCCGGACGTGGTGCACACGTCCCTGCTGCGCCGCGCCATCACCACGGCCTTCCTGGCGCTCGACGCCGCGGACCGGCACTGGATTCCGGTGAAGCGCAACTGGCGGCTCAACGAGCGGCACTACGGTGCGCTCCAGGGCAAGGACAAGAAGCAGACGCTGGCCGAGTTCGGCGAGGAGCAGTTCATGCTCTGGCGCCGCTCCTACGCCACGCCGCCGCCGCCGATCGCCGCGGACGACGAGTTCTCCCAGGCCGGCGACCCGCGCTACGCCGACCTCGGTGATGACCTGCCGGCCACCGAGTGCCTGAAAGACGTTGTCGCCCGCTTCATCCCGTACTGGGAGAGCGACGTGATCCCCGACCTGAAGGCCGGTAAGACGGTTCTGCTGGCCGCGCACGGCAACTCGATCCGCGCGCTGGTCAAGCACCTCGACGACATCTCCGACGACGACATCGCCGGGCTCAACATCCCGACCGGCATCCCGCTGGTCTACGAGCTCGACGACAACTTCAAGCCGATCGTCAAGGGCGGCAAGTACCTCGACCCCGAGGCCGCCGCCGCGGCCGTGGCCGCGGTCGCCAACCAGGGTCGCTGACCTTTTTTCGAACTGAGGACGGCGTCGAGCTCCTACGAGCCCGACGCCGTCCTCAGTTCTGGGGGCCGGGTCAGCCCTGGTCGGTCAGCGGCTCACCGTGCGCGGCCGAGTGGTCGCCGGTGACCAGGAAGACGACGCGGCGGGCCACCCCCACCGCGTGGTCGCCGTAACGCTCGTAATACCGGCTGAGCAGGGTGATGTCGACGGCCGACTCGACACCGTGGTCCCACTCCGGCGACATCAGCTTGCCGAACAGGTCGCGGTGCAGCCGGTCCATCTCGTCGTCGTCGGCCTCCAGCTCCTCGGCCTCCTTGATGTCGCGGCTGGCGATGATCGCGCCGGTCTTCAGCACCAGCCGCTTGGCCACGTCACCCATCTCGGTGATGTCACCCCGCAGCTCGGCCGGCACCGCGGAGTTCGGGTAACGCAGCCGGGCCAGCTTGGCCACGTGCCGGGCCAGGTCACCCATCCGCTCCAGGTCGGCACTCATCCGCAGGGCCGCGATCAGGGTCCGCAGATCGGTGGCGACCGGGGCCTGCCGGGCGATCAGCACCAGCGCCCGCTCTTCCAGGTCGTGGTGCAGCGCGTCGACCTGCTCGTCCGCCGCGATCACGCTCTCCGCCAGACTCAGGTCGGCGTCGAGCAGGGCGGTGGTGGCGCGGGACATCGCCGACCCGACCAGACGGGTCATCTCGACCAGCTGGTCGTCGATCGACTGGAGGTCGATCTCGAATTGCTCGCGGATTCCGCCGCTCACTGTCACTCCTGCTGTCTGGTCGTGTGGAACACGAGGGGCCGAACTCACCTAACGGACGGGCTCATTCACCGCGCGTGACTGGTTGGCGGCGAAACGCTACTCACCGTCGCAGCGACCCATGAATAGATCCCGAGCTGAAGATGAACAGGCGCCGAAGGGTTCCCCAGGTGCGGACTCCCTGGCGCAAAACTGTCCTGGACGCAGCTTACGCTGGCATGGTGAGCACGCCTCTGGCCTTTGCCATCGCCATCGGGATCGGCCTGGTCGTCGGGCTGGTCCTGGGTGTGCTGAGCGTTGCCAACCGGGGAGCGCGCCAGCCGCAACCGGCGCCGCCGGTTCCCACCGGCCCGCTCCCGGAGGGCGCGGCCGACGTGCTCAACGTGCTGGCCTCCGCCTCGGTCGTGCTCGGCGCCGACGGCCGGCTGATCAAGTCCAGCCCGGCCGCCCACGCCTTCGGCCTGGTCCGCGGTCGCGAGCTGGTGCACACCGAACTGCGGGAGATGGCGGTCGAGGCCGGCACCCTGGGCCTGGTCCGCGAGCGCGAGCTCGAACTGCCCCGCGGCCCGCTCGGCCGGGGCCGCCTGGTCTGTTACGCCCGGGTCGCCCCGCTGCGTCCCGACCTGGTGCTGGTGCTGGTCGAAGACCGCACCGAGGCCAGACGGGTGGAAGAGGTCCGGCGCGACTTCGTGGCCAACGTCAGCCACGAGCTGAAGACCCCGATCGGAGCGCTCAGCCTGCTGGCCGAGGCGGTGGCCGACGCGGCCGACGACGCCGACGCGGTGCGGCACTTCTCCGGCCAGATGCAGCGGGAGTCCATCCGGCTGACCAAGCTGGTGCAGGAGATCATCGACCTCTCCCGGCTCCAGGTGGCCGATGCCCTGCACCCGCCCGAGCCGGTCGGCATCGACGACGTGGTGTCCGACGCCGTCGACCGCTGCCAGATGGCTTACAAGGCCAAGAACATCGAGGTGGTCGTCGGGGGCGACCACGGCGCGGTGGTCTACGGTGACCACAACCTGCTGGTCACGGCGGTGCGCAACCTCGTCGACAACGCCATCTCGTACTCCCCGGAGAACACCCGGGTGGGGGTGGGCGTGCGCCGGGTCGGCGGCATCGTCGAGGTGGTGGTGTCCGATCAGGGCATCGGTATCGCCAGCAGCGACCAGGACCGGATCTTCGAGCGCTTCTACCGCGTCGACCCGGCCCGCTCGCGCGTTACCGGGGGCACCGGCCTGGGCCTGAGCATCGTCAAGCACGTGGCGGCCAACCACGGCGGTGAGGTGATGCTCTGGAGCCGTTCCGGCCAGGGCTCCACGTTCACCCTGCGGCTGCCCGAGTCGGTGCAGCCGGCCGGGCACGAGCACCGGGCCGACGCCGAGGTGTCCACCGCCGAGACCTGGGAGCCCGAGCTCACCGCCCCGAGGAACGGCCGCCCGCCGTCCTCCACCGAGACCGCACCACCCGATCCGGCCGCTCCCGAGGCGACCACACGATCGACCGGCCCTGCCGCCCCGACCGGCGGGCCCGCTGAGGAAGGACTCCCGCAGGACGCGGGGTCCGAGCTGAAAGGAGCAACCCCGTGACCCGCATCCTGGTGGTGGAGGACGAGGAGTCGATCAGCGACCCGCTGTCCTACCTGCTGCGCCGAGAGGGCTACGAGGTCGCGGTCTCGGGTGACGGCCCGGCCGCCCTGGACGAGTTCGACCGCAACGGTGCCGATCTGGTGCTGCTCGACCTGATGCTGCCCGACCTGCCCGGTACCGAGGTCTGCCGGCAGCTGCGCACCCGCAGCAAGGTGCCGGTGATCATGCTGACCGCCAAGGACAGCGAGATCGACAAGGTGGTCGGCCTGGAGCTCGGCGCCGACGACTACGTCACCAAGCCGTACTCGTCCCGTGAGCTGGTCGCCCGCATCCGGGCCGTGCTGCGGCGCGGCCCGCTGGAGCCGGAGGGCGCCGAGGGCGCCACGGTCGAGGCCGGCCCGGTGCGCATGGATGTCGAGCGGCACGTGGTCACCGTCAACGGCGAGGCCGTGCCGATGCCGCTGAAGGAGTTCGAGCTGCTCGAGCTGCTGCTGCGCAACGCCGGCCGGGTGCTCACCCGCATGCAGCTGATCGACCGGGTCTGGGGCTCCGACTACGTCGGTGACACCAAGACCCTCGACGTCCACGTGAAGCGCCTGCGCGGCAAGCTGGAGCCCGACCCGGCCAGCCCGCGCTACCTGGTCACCGTGCGCGGCCTGGGTTACAAGTTCGAGGCCTGAGCCCGCACCGGCTACGCCGAAAGGGCGGCACCCCTGGGGGGTGCCGCCCTTTCGTGTGCGTGCCGGATCAGCTGGCGGAGTCGCTGGTCTCGGTCGCCTCGGTGGTCTGCTTGTTCTTCTTGCCGGTCGCCTCGGTGGTCGGCTCGTCCGTGGAGTCTCCGGTGGAGGCCGACTCCTCGTCCGCCGCGGCGTCGCCGGTGGCCGACGGAGAGCCGGTGGCCTCCGGGCTCGCCGTGTCGCTCGGCATCTCCAGCGGGGTCACCTCGGCGTAGTCGCCCTCGGGCGGCAGCACCGGAACGTTCAGGTCGACGCGGCCGCCCTTGGTGGTGGACGCGGTCAGGCCGGTGACGTCGCCGGGGTCGACGGCGAGGTCGCTGATCGCCACCTCGGTCTGGTTGCTGCCGGGGCCGAACTGCACGACCTGGCCCGCGGCCACCGAGACGGCGGTCTGGCTGGGCTGTCCGGTCTCGCCCACGGCGGCCTGGAGACTGATCCGGGCGTCGGTGTCACCCTGGTTGATCACCGAGCCGATCAGCTCGGCCTCGGCGCCCTTCTCGGCCCCGACCACAATCAGGTTGCGCAGCACCACCTCGGTGCCGGGCAGATCGGCGTCGATGCCGTCGGACGCCGGGTAGGGCGTCTTGATCACGGCGGGGGAGGTGAGTCCGCAGCCGCTCAGACCGAGGGCGACGGCGCCGGTCACTAGGGCGGTCTTGGCGGCTAGAACACGGGTGCGCTTCACGGCGCTGGCCTCCTGCGGGATCGTTAAGTGCGGACGCAGCCTATCGGTCGGGCGCGCGGTTGCTCAGGCACCCCACGCCGTGCTCGTCCGGCTGGTTCACCGGGTAGTTCTTCGGCGTCTCCGGGGCCGGGCGCAAGCCCCCACCGGGATGGCATCCGAATGGCATTCCTGGGCTTCCTCGCCTACCGGACATCGCTCAGCGTGACCGCCCGAAACCACGCTGTGTGGCATCTTTAGCCGAAGTGGTTTCGCTCCTATGCCTCTGACCTGCGAAAATACTGATGATCCTCTGGTCCCTGCCAGGCCGGACGTGGTAGTCTGTAGTTGGGAAAGGGGATACTTACACATGGCTTTCACGGTCGGCGAGACTGTCGTTTACCCCCATCACGGGGCGGCGCTCATCGAGGAGATCAAGACCCGCACTATTAAAGGCGAGGAGCGGCAGTACCTCGTTCTGAAGGTTGCTCAGGGAGATCTGACCATCGAGGTGCCGGCGATGAATGTCGACCTCGTGGGTGTCCGGGACGTCGTGGGTCAGGAAGGCCTCGACAAGGTGTTCGAGGTGCTCCGCGCCCCCTACGCCGAAGAGCCCACCAACTGGTCCCGTCGCTACAAGGCCAACCTGGAGAAGCTCGCCTCGGGCGATGTCGTCCGGGTTGCCGAGGTCGTCCGCGACCTCTGGCGTCGCGACCAGGACCGCGGCCTTTCCGCTGGTGAGAAGCGCATGCTGGCCAAGGCCCGGCAGATCCTGGTGTCCGAGCTGGCTCTGGCCGAGCACACCAACGAAGACAAGGCCGAGGCACTCCTCAACGAGGTCCTGGCTTCCTGACCGACCGGCCCGCCCGATCGGTCGCGGTCTGTCCACCGGGTTCTTCCGGACCGGTGGACGATCGGTAGAAAGACCTTGAACCCGGCGTCCTCGCCGAAATCTGATCATCTGGTTCGCACCGAACCCGTGTGACGATCTTCGGCGGTGGCGCCGGGTTTTTTCTTTGGGTATTTCGAAGATCGGGTACGGTGCTCCTGCGAAAATCATCCGGGTACGCGTCGGGCGTTCCGTCAGATCCAACCGGGTGAAAAATCTGGAAACGCTTTTGAATCCGGCCGAGCCGTGATTCGGAAGTCTCCTGCCGTCCTCGCCCATGAATTCCGAAAGTTCCACGAGGTGCTCGTCGATGTCCACGGCATTTGTCGCGGTGATCCACGCCGACCGGCCGACCGCGCTGACCCCGCCCGGGGCCTGCGCCGTTCACACCCTGCGTGACCTGGCCGGCTGCGCCGAGCCGGACGACCGGTTCGCGGTGCTGCTCGGCCCGGAGGTGGGTACGCAGGCGGACGCGCAGGTGGACGCGGTGCTGGCCACGCTGGAGGCGATGACTCCGGCGGGTGGGGAACCAGGCGGGGTCCCGGCGCTCGTGGTGGCCTCGGTGCGGCCGGTCACCGACACGCTCAAGCGGGTCGGTCCGGGTGGGGCGCTGACCGGCACGGCCGACCGGGAGCACCACCGGTTCGTGGCCACCCCCCTCGCCGTCCGGCTGGGGTCGCTGCGGGCCGCCCTGGAGCGGGAGCCCGGGGCGACGACGGCCGGGGAGATCCTCGGGGCGCTGGTCGCGGGCGGGGCGACCGTGGTGGCCGGCGGCACGAGCTGACCGGGCCGGGCGGCCCGGCGAGTTCTCCGGCCCGGCGGATTCGGCAGGGCCGACCAGCTCGCGGTCAGGGGCCCAGTTGCCTCAGCGGTCCTGCGGTTTCGGGCGTTCAGCGGGTGAGCAGGTCTTCGGCCCGGGACATGTCCTCGGCGAAGGTGACCTTCAGGTTCTCCCGGTTGCCGGGCACCGCGACCACCTGCACCCCGGGCCGGCCCTCCAGGGCGGCGGAGGTGTCGGTGCCCTCGGTGCCGTCGCGCAGCGCCTGGGCGTAGGCCTCGAGCAGCGGCGTGGCCCGGAAGGCCTGCGGGGTCTGCACCCGGTGCAGGGACTCACCGGCAGGAGGCGGGGTCAGCCGGCCCGCCTCGTCCACCGCCCAGGCCTCGGTCTCGGGCAGGGTGGGCACGGCCCCGCCGTGCGCGGCGGCGGCCTGGATCACGGTGCGCAGCAGCTCCGGGCCGGCCAGCGGCCGGGCGCCGTCGTGGATCGCCACCACCTGGAGCGATCCCGCGCAGATCGGCCACGACAGGTGGTCGAGGGCGTTCTGCTCGGACCGGTGCCGGGTGACGCCGCCGTGAATGACCTCGACCGGCAGCCGGATGCCCGCGGCGGCCACGGCCTCCTGGGCCTGCGCCTCGTCCTGCGGGCGGATCACCAGCACCACCCGGCCGACCTCCGGCACCTGGTCGGCCCAGGAGAGGGCCCAGGAGACGACGGGACGGCCGCCGAGCGGCAGGTAGACCTTGTTCTGCCCGGCCCCCACCCGGGTGCCGCTGCCACCCGCGAGAACCACGAAGGCCGCAGCCCCGGGAGGGCACTGGGGCCCCGTGGAGGGCAGGTCTACCGGATCGGTCACGATGCTCCATCCTAGATGGTCCACACTGACGACCGTGAGTGAACCTTCGGCCAGTGACCAGTTCGGCCCCTCGTCCCCTCGGCAGGAGACCCGGGGGCCGGTCGTCGCACCCCTGCCCCGCACCGGCCTGGGGGTCGACGTGCACGGGTACGCCCCGGAGGGCTCCGGGAGAACGCTCTGGCTGGCCGGTCTGGAGTGGCCGGGGGAGCGGGCCCTGGACGGTCATTCGGACGCCGACGTGGCCGCACACGCCGCCTGCGACGCGCTGCTGTCGGCGGCCGGGCTGGGCGATCTGGGCTCGCAGTTCGGCACCTCGCAGCCGGAGTGGGCGGGCGCGGCCGGCACCACGCTGCTCGCCGAGACCGCCCGCCGGCTGGGTGAGGCGGGCTGGGTGATCGGCAACGTGGCGATCCAGGTGGTCGGCAACCGGCCCAAGCTCGGCCCGCGTCGGGACGAGGCCCAGGCGGTGCTCTCGAACGCCTGCGGGGCCCCGGTCACGGTGTCCGCCACCACCACCGACGGGCTGGGCCTGACCGGCCGGGGAGAGGGCGTGGCGGCGATCGCGACCGCCCTCGTCGTCCCTGGTGAGTAAAGCAGTTGGGTGAGCCCGCTAACCTTGACAGGTGAACCTCAGACTGTATGACTCCGCGACCCGGCAGGTACGGGACTTCGTCCCCGTTGTCGACGGCAAGGCGGGTATCTACGTCTGTGGGCCCACCCCGCAGAGCTCGCCGCACATCGGGCACGTGCGTGCCCAGGTCAACTTCGACGTGCTCCGGCGCTGGCTGATCCACCAGGGCCTGGAGGTCACGTACGTCCGCAACGTCACCGACATCGACGACAAGATCCTGGCCAAGGCCGGCGAGGCGGGCCGGGAGTGGTGGGCGCACGCGTTCCTGTACGAGCAGGAGTTCACCGCCGCCTACGACACCCTGAACGTGCTGCGGCCGACCATCGAGCCGCGGGCCACCGGCCACGTCATCGAGATGGTCGAGCTGATCGGCCGGCTGATCGACGCCGGTCACGCCTACCCGGCCGGTGACGGCTCGGGCGACGTCTACTTCGACGTCCGCTCGTTCCCCGCCTACGGCTCGCTGACCCGGCAGAACATCGACGACATGGAGGCGGCGGCCGACGCCGACCCGAACGCCCGCAAGAAGGATCCGCGCGACTTCGCGCTGTGGAAGGGCGCCAAACCCGGCGCCCCGGCTACGGCGTCGTGGCCCACCCCGTGGGGCCGTGGGCGTCCCGGCTGGCACCTGGAGTGCTCGGCGATGGCCACCCGCTACCTGGGGGCCGAGTTCGACATCCACGGCGGCGGTCTGGACCTGCGGTTCCCGCACCACGAGAACGAGCTGGCCCAGTCCCGGGCCGCCGGTGACGGTTTCGCCCGGTACTGGCTGCACAACGCCTGGGTCACCATGTCCGGCGAGAAGATGAGCAAGTCGCTGGGCAACACCATGACGATCGCGGCGCTCAGCGAGCGGGTGCGCCCGGCGGTGCTGCGGTACGTGCTGGCCACACCGCACTACCGGTCGAACATCGAGATCAGCGACGACTCGCTGGCCGACGCCACGGCCGCCTACGAGCGCATCGAGCACTTCGTGCAGCGGGCGGTCGAGCGGCTCGGGTCGGAGGGCGCCGGCCGGCAGGTGCCGGAGGCCTTCGCCGCGGCCATGGACGACGACCTGGGCGTGCCCGCGGCCGTCGCGGTGCTGCACGACACGGTGCGCGAGGGCAACCGGGCGCTGGCCGAGAACGACGGCGCGGCACTGGAGGTCTCGCTGGAACAGGTGCGGGCGATGACGTCGGTGCTGGGCCTGGACCCGCTCGACGCGGCCTGGGGCACCGGTGGCGGCCTGGACGGCCGTCAGGCGGTCGCCCTCGACGTGCTGGTGCGGGCCGAGCTGGACGCCCGCGCGATCGCCCGTAAAGAAAGAGATTTCGCCACCGCGGATGCCATCCGCGACCGGCTCACCGCAGCCGGGGTGGTAGTTGAGGACACGCCGGAAGGCGCCCGCTGGAGTCTGGAGAACGGCAGTGGCCGGTAATTCGTCGCGCAAGGGGGCCACTCGCCGGCCCGGATCGAAGAAGGGCGCGACGGTCGGCACCGGTGGCCAGTCCCGCAAGCGTCTGGAAGGCAAGGGCCCCACGCCCAAGGCGACCGACCGCGATCACCACCCGGCAGCGCGCCGGGCCAAGGCCGCGGCCAAGAACGCCATGAAGGCCTCGGGCAAGGGCACCGGGCGTCCGTCCACCGGTGGCAACCGCCCGCAGCAGCGGCGCTCGTCCGCCGGCGGCACCGGCTCCGAGATGGTCGCCGGGCGCAACCCGGTGGTCGAGGCGCTGCGTGCCGGGGTGCCGGCCAAGGCGCTCTACGTGGCCTCGAACATCGACAGCGACGACCGGGTCCGGGAGTCGCTGAAAACCGCGGCCGACGCCGGTCTTCCGCTGCTGGAGGCCTCGCGCACCGACCTCGACCGGCTGACCGGCGGGGCCGTGCACCAGGGGCTCGTGCTCCAGGTTCCGCCCTACGAGTACGCCCACCCCGACGACCTGCTCCAGATCGCGGCCGACTCCGGAAGGGCGCCGCTGCTGGTGGTTCTCGACGGGGTCACCGACCCGCGCAACCTGGGTGCGGTGGTCCGGTCGGTGGCCGCGTTCGGCGGGCACGGGGTGATCGTGCCCGAGCGCCGGGCCGCCGGGATGACCGCAACGGCCTGGAAGACGTCTGCCGGGGCGGCCGCGCGCACCCCCGTGGCGCGCGTGTCCAACATCAACCGGGCGATCGAGTCGCTCAAGGCCGCAGGCTGTTTCGTGGTCGGGCTCGACGCCGGTGGCGATGTCCAGGTGCCCGGTCTCGAGCTGGCCACCGAGCCCCTGGTGCTGGTCTCCGGCGCCGAGGGCAAGGGCCTGTCGCGCCTGGTGCGGGAGAACTGCGACGCGATCGCCTCGATCCCGATGATCGGCGGCACGGAGTCGCTCAACGCCAGTGTCGCGATGGGCGTGGCCCTCTACGAGGTGGCTCGCCGCCGGGCCGAGTAAGCGCGAAATTGAGGACGACGAGGAGCTTTTGAGAAGCTCCTCGTCGTCCTCAATTTTTGCGGATCAGGGGAGAGGGTCGACCACGACCGGCATCTCCTGCGTGTCCACGCCCAGCACGGCCTGCTCGTCGGGGCGGTGCACCAGCACGTTGCGGATGTAGCTGGCGACGGCCTCGTCGATGCCGACGTCGCGGCCGTTGTTCTCCGAGATGAACCAGGCGTGCTCCAGAACCTCGTGGAAGATCTCGGCCGGCGCCAGTTTTCCGCGCATCTCCAGCGGCACCGCGCGCACCACCGGCTCGAAGCGGCGGGCCAGCCACTCGTGCGAGATCACGTCTTCGTCCACGCCCTGGCGGTCGGTGGCGGCGCGGTAGGTGTCCAGGTCGTTCAGTAGCCGCCGGGCCTGGTTCTCCTCCACGTCCAGACCGGTCAGGCGCAGCAGTCGCCGCCGGTGGTGACCGGCGTCGACGACCTTCGGCTGGATCTCGATCGAGGTGCCGGTGACGTCGGTGTTGATGTTCAGCTCACCGACGTCGAAACCCAGGTCGTTGAGCCGCCGGATGCGTGCGTCCACCCGCCAGCGGTCGCCGGTCTTGAAGGCCTCCTTGGCGGTCAGCTCGCCCCAGAGCGTGCGGTAGCGCTCGATGAACGCGTCCGACGTCTTGACCGGGTCCAGGCTCTCGTCGAGCAGGCCGCCGGCCTCCAGGTCCATCAGCTCGCCGGCGATGTTGGTGCGCGCCAGGTCGAGGTCGTGCTCGCGCTGGCCGCGCGAGAGGGTGTCGTAGAGGTCGCCGGTCTCGGCGTCGACCAGGTAGGCCGCGAAAGCGCCTGCGTCCCGCCGGAACAGCGTGTTCGACAGCGAGACGTCGCCCCAGTAGAAGCCGCTCAGGTGCAGGCGCACCATCAGCACGGCCAGGGCGTCGACCAGCCGCATGGCCGGCTCGGGGCCCATGGTCTGGGAGAACACGGCGCGGTAGGGCAGCGAGAACTGGAGGTGGCGGGTCAGCAGGACCGGGTCGAGATCCTCACCGTTGACGTCGGTGCGCCCGGTGATGATGCCGAGCGGTTCCACCGCGGGCAGCCCGAGCCGGCGCAGCAGACGCAGCAGGCCGTACTCCCGCCGGGCGAACTCCTCGGTGATCTCCTTGGCGGCGATCACGTTGCCGGAGAGCTGGACGAAACGCACGATGTGCCGCGAGATACCGCGCGGCAGGGTGGCCAGCCGGTTGGCCGGCCAATTTTCCAGCGGAACGTCCCACGGCAGGTCCAGTAGTGCCGGATCCGGTGCCGCGGAAGTGATCTGGAGTGTTCGTGTGGCAGTCATCTCTGAGAACCCCCGCTGCGCGCGGGCTGTCACCGTGCCGACCGGGCCCGCAGGCCCGGCCGGCACGGATCGGCCGTGCTGAGCAGTGATCGAGATCAGGCGCCGATGCGCTCGCCCGACTCGGTGCTGAACAGGTGCGTGTGGCCTTCCTTGGCCTTGAGGTGGACCGTCTGGCCCTTCTCCGGGGGACGACGGCCGTCGACGCGGGCGATGACCGGGAGGTCGGTGCCCTCGCTCTTCAGCGTGCCGTGCAGGTAGGCGTCGGCACCGAGGACCTCGACCAGCTCGACCTGGACCGGGAGGCCGTGGTCGGACAGGGAGAGGTCTTCCGGGCGAACGCCCAGCGTCACGTGGCGGCCGCCGGCGTTCAGCGTCTGCTCCGAGATGCGGTACACCTCGTCGCCGAACTGCACACCGCCGTTGACCACGGGAAGGTCGAGCAGGTTCATCGCGGGCGAGCCGATGAAGCCGGCCACGAACGCGTTGTTCGGGTGATCGTACAGCTCACGCGGCGAGCCGACCTGCTGGAGGAGACCGTCCTTCAGCACCGCGACCCGGTCACCCATCGTCATGGCCTCGGTCTGGTCGTGGGTGACGTAGACCGTGGTGACGCCCAGACGCCGCTGGAGAGAAGCGATCTGGGTGCGGGTCTGGACACGCAGCTTGGCGTCCAGGTTGGAGAGCGGCTCGTCCATCAGGAACACCTGGGGCTGGCGGACGATCGCCCGGCCCATCGCCACACGCTGCCGCTGACCACCCGAGAGGGCCTTCGGCTTACGGTCGAGGTACTCGGTCAGGTCGAGGATCTTGGCCGCCTCGGCCACCCGCTGCTGGATCTCGGACTTGCTGACACCGGCGATCTTCAGGGCGAAGCCCATGTTCTCGCCGACCGTCATGTGCGGGTAGAGCGCGTAGCTCTGGAACACCATGGCGATGTCGCGGTCCTTCGGCGGCATCTGGGTGACGTCCCGGTCGCCGATCAGAATCCGTCCTTCGTTGACGTCTTCGAGACCGGCCAGCATGCGCAGAGAGGTGGACTTGCCGCAGCCCGAGGGCCCGACCAGTACCAGGAATTCGCCGTCCTCGATCTGGAGGTCGAGCTGGTCGACGGACGGCTTGGTGGCGCCCGGGTAAACGCGGGTCGCCTTGTCATATGTGACGGTGGCCACTTTGCCACTTCCCTTCACCGGCAGGAACGTGCCGGACGATCCGAGTGGAGGGTGAAACCCGGTCGCCGGTCGGCAACCAGGTTGAACCGGAAATTCGCCGGGCCCGCGGACCCGGATGGAGCTATGACCGGTCGACGCGGGGGCGCCGTCGGCCACGGAGTACATCTAAGACGGTCGGGCGCCCTCCGGCATAGGGGTAGTCGGTGTCATCTGCATCCCACTGTGCGCGTTTCCGTGACGGGTGGTGCACGGTAAGTTCACCAGGAGGGGTGTGAGGAAATCGCCCGGCCGATTCGTCGTGAATGCCGCTTTCTCTCTGCTCTCATGTAATCCCCACCCACGGAGCTTCCGCAGGAGTCCGGCCGATGGCGACAGCACCACGCGCCCGGCTCGCCGACATCGCCGTGCAGGCCGGCGTCAGCGAGGCCACGGTCAGCCGTGTGCTGAACGGCCGGTCCGGGGTGGCCGAGGCCACCCGTGAGGCCGTACTGACCGCGCTCGACGTGCTCGGCTACGAACGCCCGGTGCGGCTGCGGCAGCACTCCGCCGGGCTGATCGGCCTGATCGTGCCGGAGCTCGACAACCCGATCTTCCCGGCCTTCGCGCAGGTGATCGAGTCGGCTCTGGCGCACCACGGCTACACCCCGGTGCTGTGCACGCAGACCCCCGGCGGGGTGCGTGAGGACGAGTACACGCAGATGCTCACCGAGCGCGGGGTGGCCGGCATCGTCTTCGTCTCCGGGCTGCACGCCGACACCTCCGCCGATCCGGCCCGGTATGTCGCGCTGCGCCGGCGCGGTCTGCCGATCGTGCTGGTCAACGGCTATGTGGATGGGCTGGACGCGCCCTTCGTCAGCAATGACGACGTGACCTCGATGGACCTTGCGGTGAATCATCTGGTGGCGCAGGGGCACCGTCGGATCGGCCTGGCGCTGGGTCCGCGGCAGTACGTCCCGGTGATCCGCAAGATCGACGGCTACCGGCAGGCCATGCTCCGGCACCTGGGCAATGCCGACGTGGACGGCTGGGTCGAGTGCTCGCTGTTCAGTGTGGAGGGCGGGGCCGCCGCGGCGCAGCGGCTGATCGACGCCGGGTGCACCGGCGTGATCTGCGGCAGCGACCTGATGGCGCTCGGCGCGATCCGGGCGGTGCGGGACCGGGGCCTGGAGGTGCCGGCCGACGTGTCGGTGATCGGTTACGACGACTCGCCGCTGATCGCCTTCACCGACCCGCCGCTGACCACCGTGCGGCAGTCGGTCCAGGCGATGGGGGCGGCGGCGGTACGGGCCCTGCTCGACGACATCCACGGCGGCAGCCCGGGCAGCTTCGCGCCGCGCACCGAGTACCTGTTCCGGCCGGAGCTGGTGGTGCGGGGTTCCACCGGGTCCGTTCCGGTGTGATTCCGGACACGTTCAGGGGTTCCTCTTCGGGCAGCGGCTACCTACTCTGGGCAAGGGGGCCGTGACATGTCCAAGCCTCGGGAGGTTCTGCGCATGCGGATCAGTGATCTTCTCCGGCGGAAGGGCGGGCTGGTCGTCACCATCGACCCCGCGCGCCCGGTCACCGAGCTCCTCGACCTGCTGGCCACGAACGGCGTGGGCGCCCTGGTGGTGTCGGCCGACGGGCAGACGATCGACGGCATCGTGAGCGAGCGCGACGTGGTGCGCAGACTCCAGCGCTTCGGCCCCGGCCTGCTGGAAGAGCCGGTGAGCGAGATCATGAGCCGCCAGGTGCAGACCTGCCCGCCGGACACCGATCTGGACGAGCTGATGCGGCTGATGACCAACGGCCGGTTCCGGCACGTGCCGGTGGTGGACGGTGGCCGCCTGGTCGGCATCGTCAGCATCGGCGACGTGGTGAAGCACCGCATCGACGAGCTCGAGGGCGAACGCGACCAGCTCCAGGCGTACATCAGTACCTGACGCCGGCCCGCCGGGGCAGGACGCGCGACGCGTGGTCGGGCGAGTGGCTACGTGTTGTCGGTCGTTTGGCCTACCGTGTTCACCATGCCGCACGATGCAACCGCCCGTGCAGCAGGCGAGACCGGGCGGATTGGCCAGTACCGCCTCGTCCAGCGCCTGGGGGAAGGCGGGATGGGCGTCGTCCACCTCGGACTGGACGCCAACGGTAAGGCCGTCGCCGTCAAGGTGCTGCGCCCGCACATCGCGGGCGACCCGGACGCCCGCCGTCGCCTCGCGCGCGAGGTCGCCACGCTGCGCCGGGTCCGTCACCCCCGGGTCGCCGGGGTGCTCGATGCCGACGTCGAGGGCGATGTGCCCTATGTCGTCACCAGCTTCGTCCCGGGCAAGACCCTGGAGAAGCACGTGCGCGACCACGGGCCGTTGCCGCGCGGCCACGTGGCCCGCATCGGCAAGGTGCTGGCCGACGCGCTGGGCACGATCCATGCCGCCGGTGTGGTGCACCGCGACGTGAAGCCGGCCAACGTGATGCTGCTCGACGGCGAGCCGGTGCTGATCGACTTCGGCATCGCGCACGCCGCCGACGAGTCCCGCATCACCCACACCGGTCTGGTCATGGGCACGCCCGGCTACCTGTCGCCCGAGATCATCGGTGGTGACCCGGTCAGCGCGGCCACCGACTGGTGGGGCTGGGGCGCCACCCTGGCCTACGCCGCCACCGGCCGCCCGCCGTTCGGCACCGGGCCGATCGAAGTCGTGCTCGACCGGGTGCGGCGCGGGGTCACCGATCTCGACGGCGTCGACGAAGGGCTGCGCGCCACCCTGACGGCCGCGCTGTCGGTCGATCCCCGGGTGCGTCCGCACCACGACGAGCTGATCGCCGGCCTGGCCGCGTCGGCACCGGTGCGGCCCACCCCCACCACTGGTTCGAACCCGCAGCTGCCCTCCTGGGGCGGGCGCGGCGATGTGTACGTGAGCCCCGACGAGGAGACCCGCCGCACGCCGTTCCCGGGCGAGGCGATCTTCGCGCAGCAGCCGGTGAAGCCGTCCGACTCCACCGCGATCCGGCTCCCCGACGGCCCGGACCCCGACGAGGTGGCCACGGCCCGCACGCCCCCGCCGGGATTCGCCGACGCCAAGACCTCGGTGATCCCGCCGGACGCGGTCGGCTCCAGCTCGAACATGCCCACCCATGTCATCCCGCCGCCGTCGGCCCACGCCGATGCCGCCACGTCGGTGATCCCGCCGACGGGTGGGGGCAACAACGACGCCACGTCGGTGATCCCGCCCTACCAGGGCGGCGGTAGCGACGGTGCCACCTCGGTCATCCCCCCGACCTGGGGCACGCCGCCGCAGGCCACGCGGCGCTTCGACCCGCCGGCCCAGGCGCGGCAGAACCAGCAGAACGGGCAGCAGAACGGGCAGGGCCCCGCCAACGGGTTCGACTCGCGGGTGCAGCAGGCCTACGGCGCCCCGGCCAACCCCTACGGACCGCAGAGCCAGCAGGGTCAGCACGGTCAGCAGAACCAGCACGGTCAGCAGGGTCAGCACCAGCAGGGCGACCCGGCCCGGCGCGGGTCGGCGCCGGTGCTCCAGAAGGGCCGCCCGATCGGCGACGACCCGAACGCCCCGCAGGAGCACCACGACGAGGAGACCGCCGGGGGCGTGCTCGAGCGCCTGCCGCTGGGCTCCAGCAAGGCGTTCCTGGTCGGTCTCCTGCTGGCGGTCGCCGGGATCGGTGCCGTCGCCCCCTACGGCGCGGTCTGCATCGTCGGCATCGGCATGCTCGTCGCCCGAGTGGTCGACCGCACCAACACCGCGCTGCTGGTGCGCCGCGACTCGCACGGCTCACGGCCCAGCGACGGCGTGGTCACGTTCCTGTCGATGCCCTGGCGCATCCTGAGTTCCGCCGTCTCCACGATCTTCTCGCTGATCCTGCCGTTGCTGATCGGGGTGAGCGTGGCCTTCATCGTGGCCGCGGCGCAGACCGGTGGCACGCCGTCGGCGGCCATCCCCGGCGCTCCGGTGCCGCTCGCCGTCGGCATGGCGGCGCTGGTGCTCACGGCCTGGTGGGGTCCCGGTGGTGGGCCGGTGCGGCGCGGCGCCGAGAAGGTGGTCTCGTCGATCACCGGCAACGCGCAGGTGCGGGTGGTCGGCTGGGCGGTGCTGGTTCTGCTCCTGATCTCGGTGCTCACGGTGCTGAAGAACGCCGATCACCTGCCGGACTGGGGTCCGCTCGAGGGCACCGACCTGGTGCAGCAGCTGAGCGCGGAGTAACACGGAACATTCGCGAAAAGGGGTCCCGGTCGACGGGGCCCCTTTTTTCGTCGTCGATCTCCGGTGGCCGGTGCGGAGTTAAGTGGCCCCCGATTCACGATTTCCGGTGAAACCCGACTAATCCACTTTCGGTAGGGGGAGAAACCCCCATCTTTCCGGACGGCTGTCCGAAAGCTGGCCACCGGAAACCATTATCGGTGTGATGAGTCGGGGATAACGGCATAAGAAAGTAATGCGACATAAGCGATCTGCCGTGCCTGAGTGGAATAATCCGATTGCTATGTATGAGCTGTGTCACCTGTAGTAGTGATATGCCGCCGCAGAGGTGGATTCAGCTGGTGCAGACGTGATCGGGGTGCCTAGTTTCACCCTGTGACAAATGGACCGCGAACCGTATTGCTAGGGGCGAGCGGCTACCTGGGACGGGTGACGGCCCGCGCCCTGGTGGATCGCGGCCTCATGCCGACCCTGGCCGGCCGGGACGGCCGCCGGCTGTCTCAGCTCGCCTCCGAACTGGGCGGCCTGGACTTCCGGATCGCCGACGCCGCCGACCGTGGCTCGCTGACCGCCCTGATCAACCCGGGCGACGTCGTGATCAGCACGGTCACCCCGTTCCGCACCCTGGGCGAGGAGGTGGTGCGGGCCGCGGTGACCCGTGGCGCGCACTACCTCGACGTCGCCCCGGAGCCGCCGCACATCCGCAAGGTGTTCCAGAAGTGGGGCCGCCCGGCCCGCGAGGCCGGCGTGGTGGTGATGCCCTCTGTCGGGTTCAGCTTCACACCCGGCAACATCGCCGGCGCCGTGGCCCTCCAGGAGGCCGGCCCGCAGGCCACCCGCGTGCAGGTGGCCTACTTCGTGCTCGGCGACTTCGAGCAGAACTCGTTCAGCGCCGGGGTTCTCGACTCGGTGACCGGCGCCCTGTTCGAACCCGGCCTGGTGCGCCGGGGTGGGGTGATCGAGGCGGAGATGCCCGGACGCCGCGAGCGCACCTACGTGATCGACGGGATCGAGCGGTCCGCCCTCAGCGTCGGCGGCTCGGAGCACTTCGCCCTGGCCCAGTTCCAGCCCCAGGTGCGCGACGTGGACGTGTACATCGGCTGGCTGCGCCCCGACCCGAAGGGCCGCTCGCTGCTGCCCAAGTCGGCCACCAGCACGGCCCGGCTGTCGCCCGGCCGGGCGATCACCAAGATGATGCACCGCCGCCTGGTCGCGGCCGCCGAGGAGGGCCCGGACTCGGCCGGCCGCACGGCGATGGTCAGCATGGTGGTGGCCGAGGCCCAGGACTCCTCCGGCAACACCCTGTCGCGGGTGACCCTGACCGGACCGAACCCCTACGACCTCACCGCCCGCCTGCTCGCCTGGCACGCCTCCGCGGTGCCGAACTGCGGCCCGCAGGTGGCCGGTGCGATCGGGCCGGTCGGGGCGTTCGGCCTGACCGCCGCGGTCGAGGGGGCCCGGCAGGCGGGACTGGAGCGGGTGGACTGAGAAACCCCGTGATCATGCACGATTCGTGCATGATCACGGGTGCGTCTCAGCCGACGCCGACCGGACGGCGCTCGCCCTCCTCGACCTCCGTCGCCGGTCGCAACGGTGACGGCTCGACGAACAGCAGCCGGGCCAGCGGGACCGGCAGCCACCAGTTGTACCGGCCGAACAGCGACACCAGCGCCGGCACCAGCAGCGAGCGCACCAGCGTGGCGTCGAGCAGGATGCCCACGCCCAGCGAGGTGGCCAGCACCTTGATGTCGGTGTCGGGCGTGGAGGCCAGGGCCGCGAACGAGAAGAACAGGATCAGCGCGGCCGAGGTGATCAGCCGGCCGGTGCGTCCCAGGCCCCGTTCGATGGCGATGCTGGTGGACCCGGTGCGGTCGTACTCCTCGCGCATGCGGGCGAGCAGGAACACCTCGTAGTCCATCGACAGGCCGAAGAGGAACGCGAAGATCAGCACGGGGAGCCAGAACTCCATCGCGCCGGTCTCGCTGACCCCGAACACCGCCTGCGACCCGTGACCCTCCTGCCAGAACCAGGTGGCCAGGCCGAACACCGCGGCCAGGCTGACCAGGTTGAGCAGCACGGCCTTCAGCGGCAGCAGCACCGAGCGGAAGGTACGCACCAGCAGCACGAAGGTGATCAGCGCGATCAGCGTCAGCACCAGCGGGAAGCGGTCGTAGACGGCGTTCTGGTAGTCCTGCACCACCGGTCCGGCCCCGGCCAGGCCGCGGTAGCCCGGCAGGCCGCTGACGGCGTCACGCACGTCGTCCGTGATCGCCACCGACGTGTTGTCGACAGTCTCGTGGTCGGGCACGATCACCACGCCGGTGAGGCCGGACGGCGACGGCTCGAGCGGCACCGCCAGCCGCACCCCCTCGACCCGGGAGGCAGCCTCGGCCACGGCCGGGGCGTCGGCGGGCGAGGCCACGGCGGCGGTGATCGGTGACAGCACCCCGCTGCCGACGCCGCCCTCGCCCAGGTCGGTCAGCGCCTCGTGGGCGGGGCCGGAGTCGGCGAGCGAACCGGAGCTGGTCATCCCGAACTGGAGGCCGAAGACCGGTGCGACGGCCAGGCCCAGCGCCGCGATCCCGACGCCGGCCGCCACCCAGCGGTAGCGCACCACACCTCGGGCCCAGGCCGACCAGGCGCGAGAGGCGTTGCCCTCCTTGCGGATCCGCGGCCAGTCCACCCGAGGACCGACCAGGCTGAGCAGGGCCGGCAGCAGGGTGAGCACCACCATCGTGCTGACCAGGGGGATGAGCATGCCGCCGAAGCCCATGCTGCGCAGCATCGGCACCGGCACCACGACCAGCGCGATCAGGCTGATCGCGACGGTGACGCCGGAGGCCAGCACGGCGTGCCCGGCGGTGCGGACGGCGGTGCCCACGGCCTCGTCGTTGCTCATCCCGTGTGCGCGCTCCTCCCGCCAGCGCGACACCACCAGCAGCGAGTAGTCGATCGCCACGCCGAGACCGATCAGCGCGACCAGGAACTGCACCACGAAGGACACGTCGGTGATCTCGGTCAGCCCGAGCACCACCAGGAAGGTGGACAGGATCGCCACGGCGGCGACCAGCAGCGGCACCAGGGCCAGGAACGAGGCGAACACGAAGATCAGCACGACCAGGGCCCCCACCGCCCCGATCAGCGTCTCGGCCAGCACGCTGGGTCCCTCGGTGTCCTCGGCCGAGTCGGTGGACAGCTCCAGGTAACCGGTCGTCCGGACGTCGAGCCCGGTCTGCTGCGCGGCGGTGGCCAGGGTGCTCGCGAGCTGGTCGGCGACCGGGTCGGCCCAGCCCTCCGGGGAGGGCGTGAACAGGAGGCTGAAGGTGCTGCGGCCGTCGTCGGTGAGGAAGCGCTCGTCGCCGGTCTGCGCGTAGCCCAGCACCTGAGCCCCGGGCAGGGCGGCCAGCGCCTGGTCGATCCGCGCCGCCTCGTCGCGATGTTCGGCGATGGTCTCGCCGGCCGGTGCGGTGTAGACCGGCACCCGGGACATCTCCCCGGTGATGCCGTAGGCCTCGCCCAGGTCGACAGCGGTCTCGTAGCCCTCCTGGCCGGGAAGCGAGAAGTCGTAACTGAGCCGGTCCGGCACGGCGGAGGCGGCGCCCACCCCGGCGACCAGGGCGGCCAGCCAGAAGCCCACCACCCACCAGCGATGTCTGACAACGAACGTGGCCATGCTTGTCATGGTTGTCTCCGAGTTCCCCTGACCCAGCAGAAAGTGCGGCCGGCCACGAACCCCCGGGGCGCGGTCACGCTTCCCGAGTATGAGCACCCGCCGTGTCCGTGACGATCAGGGATCGCCCTGATCCGTCCCCCGGCAAGCCCCCAGCAGACCGACATACCGGCCCTCCGGGACGAAGCCGTGTCATCTCGGAATCAATTGCTGCACGGGACTTTTTGAAAATTGTCAGCCGTCCCGTGTCGCCCTGGGGGCCGGGGGCCGGGGTTCATAGACTGCGGACGAGGAACGCGACGAGGAGAGTCATGCCCCGAGGAGATCTGCGCCGCTCCAGGCGTGAGCCGGCCCAGGTTTCGGTGGCCGAGTCGGAGGCCCGGCACCGGGCCCTGCTCGGCGCGCTGCCCGACGGGGTGCTGCTCCAGGACCTGAACGGCGCCGTGCTGCTGGCGAATCCGCGCGCCGGGCGGCTTCTCGGCCTGTCGCTGCTGGAGGAGCCCGTGCCGGCTCTGCCCGGGGTTCCCGGCCAGCGGCGCGGTGGCGGGTCCGGGGTGATGCCGACAATGATGGACGACGAGGAGCCCGGCGAGGCGCCCCGTCCGGTCATCGACCTGCGCTCGGCCCGGCTCGACGGGGTCACCAGGATCAGCGCGGCCGCGCTGCGCAGCGGCCAGATGCAGAGCGGATTCGCCGATTCCGAGGTGAACGCGGGCGGTTTCGGTGAGTCCCCGCTGCTCCAGGTCACCTCGATCCCGCTGCTCGGCGACGACGGCCTGCCGCGGGCGGTGGTGAGTTCCGTGTCGCCGGCCGCCGACCCGGTGCCCAGTGCGCCGGCCCAGCTGCCCGGCGGCGACGACATCTTCCGCCGCGCCATGCAGCACAGCCCGGTGGGGATCGCGGTGGCCGCGCTGAACGGCCGCTTCCTGCGGGTCAACCGCACGCTCTGCCGCATGCTCGGCTACCGGGCCGACGAGCTCCAGGCCCGGGCCCTGGCCGACGTGGTGCACGCCCAGGACGTGGACGCGGTGCGCGACCGGATCGCCGGGCTGATCGCCGGGGACATTGATTCCCTGCGCCTGGAAAGGCGTTTCGTCGGTCTGGGCGGCATGCACCTGTGGGGCACGCTGGTGGTCACGCCGATCCGTGACTCGGCCTCGCGCCCGGTGCAGCTGGTGGTGCAGATCGAGGACCGCAGCGACCTGTACCAGGCCCAGAGCCTGATGACACACATGACCCTGCACGACCGGCTGACCGGTCTGCCGGGCCGCCCGCTGGTGCTGGACCGGGTGCAGAAGGCCCTGGACCGGGTGCGGGCCGGTGGTCCACTGGCGACCGTGATGCACTGCGACGTGGACCATTTCCGGGTGGTGAACGACAACGCCGGCTACGAGGACGGCGACGAGGTGCTGATCGAGATCGGTCACCGGCTGGCCGGTGCGCTGCGGCCCGGCGACACCGCCGGGCGGCTGGGCGGCGACGAGTTCGTGGTGGTCTGCGACGACCTCGCGGACGAGGCCGAGGCCGGTGCGCTCGCCGATCGGGTGCGGGCCGCTGTTCGTCGTCCATTGATTCTGGGGGGCCGCACGCTGCGACCCACCGTCAGCATCGGGATCCGGCTGTGCGGGGAGCCCGAGACCGATCCGCTGATGCTGCTGCGCGACGCCGAGATCGCCTGCCAGCAGGCCAAACGCGGTGGACGGGACCGTTGGGACACGGCCGGGCCGGAGGTGCTGCGGACCGCGGCAGAGCGCCTCGACCTGGAGCACGAGCTGCGGATCGCGATCAGCGACGGTGAACTGGAGCTGCACTTCCAGCCGATCGTCGGGCTGACCGGGCAGCGGGTGATCGGGCGGGAGGCGCTGGTGCGCTGGCGGCATCCGGTGCGCGGCATGATGCCCCCGGTCGCCTTCCTGCCGGTGGCCGAGGAGTCCGGGCTGATCGTCGAGCTCGGCGCCTGGGTGCTGCGGGCCGCGGTGCGGGCCGCGGTGACCAGCCAGGAGCCGGGCTATGTGGCGGTGAACGTGTCGCCGAACCAGCTCCTGCGGCCAGGTCTCGCCGACCAGGTGCACCTGGTGCTGGCCGCCAGCGGGCTGGAGCCCGGTCGGCTGGTGCTGGAGCTCACCGAGTCGGTGGTACTGAGCACGGCCCCGGCCGCCCGGGAGGAGCTGGAGCGGCTGCACGCCCTCGGCGTGCGGATCGTGGTGGACGACTTCGGCACCGGTTTCTCCGCCCTGTCGTACCTGCGTGACCTGCCGGTCTCCGGGATCAAGGTGGACCGCAGCTTCACCTCCGGCCTGGGCGAGGACCCGCGCTGCGACCGCATCGTGGAGGCCCTGGCCGGGCTGGGCCGGGGACTCGGCATCGACGTGGTGGTGGAAGGGGTCGAGACCGAGCACCAGGCGGCCCTGCTCGCCGGGATCGGTGTCGAGCACGCCCAGGGCTACCTGTTCGGGCGGCCCGGGCCGAGCTACGAACTGCTGCCGGCCTGAGTCGGGCGGGGGCGCACCGACCGGTCGGCCCGACCGGTAGAGTTCTGCGTGCACGCCCCGCCCGCTTAGCTCAGTTGGCCAGAGCAGCTGTCTTGTAAACAGCAGGTCGTCGGTTCGAATCCGACAGCGGGCTCCCAGTGCCCCTCACCAGGGCATCACCGTCCCGTCCCAGCTGAAGAACCCGCCGGTCGGCCCGGCATCGGCCAGCAGGGCCAGCCGCACCGCGCCCTCGGCCGCCTCCGCCGGGTCCTCGCCCAGGTCACGCGCCCGGTCGTTCAGGTCGGTCGCGCGCAGCCCCGGCGCCAGCGCGTTCACCCGGAACTCCGGCAGGGCCTGCGCGTACAGCGCGGTGACCAGGTTCAGCGCGGCCTTCGACGAGCGGTAGCTGATCGCGCCGGGCGACAGCGCGGCCGGGGCGGCGGTGGCTGCCGCCCGCACCGCCTCGTCGGTGCTGGCCCCCAGCGAGGCGGTGCCGCTGGACATGTTGACGATGCGCGGCGCGGGTGAGCGGCGCAGGGCGGGCAGGAAGGCGTTGGTGACCGCGACCACGCCGAACACGTTGGTCTCGTAGGTGCGGCGGAAACTGTCGACGCTCGCCTCCGGCCCGGTGGCGCCGTCGGTCATCGTTCCGGCGTTGTTGATCAGGATGTCCAGGTCGCCGACGGTGCGGGCGGCCCCGGCGATGCTCGCGGAGTCGGTGACGTCGAGGACGACCAGGTGGCTGTCGCCGCCGATCTCGTCCACGGCTCGCTGCCCGCGGGCGGCGTCGCGCGATCCGACGTGCACGGTCAGCCCGGCCGCGACCAGCTGCCGGGCAATTTCCTTGCCGATTCCCTTGTTGGCGCCGGTGACCAGCGCGATCGGGTTGCTCATGGCCCTCACGCTGCTCCCGGCAGCCGGCCGGATCCAGGTACAACCAGTCCGACGGAGAGAGAGCCCGCCGTGCCCCGTACCGAACTCGCCCGGTTTCTGCGCGACCGGCGGGAGGCGCTGCGTCCCACCGACGCCGGGCTGCCCGGCGGCCCGCGCCGGCGCACGCCCGGCCTGCGGCGCGAGGAGGTGGCCGAGCTGGCCGGGATGTCGGTCGACTACTACGCCCGGCTGGAGCAGGCCCGTGGCCCGCGTCCGTCGGCGGCGGTGCTCGACGCTGTCTGCTCCGCCCTGAAACTCGGCCCGGCCGAGCGGATTCACCTGTTCCGCCTGGCCGGCAGCGCACCCACGGCCCCGGCCGGGCCGGCCCGCCGGGTGCGGCCGCACGTGACCGGGCTGCTGGGCCGGATGCCCGGCACCGCGGCCGTGGTCACCGCCGCCAACTACGACGTGGTGGCCTGGAACCCGCTGGCCGAGGCGCTTCTCGGGCCACAGGCCGGGCGGAACCTGGCTCGCAGCAGGTTTCTCACCGACGATGGAGCGAAAACCTCTACCGCGCCGGAGTTCGCCGAGATCGTGGTCACCCGGCTGCGTGCCGCTGCCGTGCGTTATCCGCACGACGAAGCGCTGAAGACGTTGCTGGACGACCTGTTCCGGGGCAGCGAGGAGTTCCGTGGACTCTGGCGGGCCAATCCGGTGCGGTTGCCCGGCCATCAGGTGAAGACGCCGGAACACCCACGGCTGGGGCGTCTTCGGCTGAACTGCGACGTGCTCGCGGTGCCGGAGGACGACCAGCAGGTGGTCTTCATCACCGCCGATCCCGGCAGTCCGTCCGAGCGGGCCCTGCGTCACCTGCACAGAACCATGGACGACGATGAGCCCGTGAAAGCCCATCGTCGTCCATAGTTCTCGGGTTCTGCTACTTGACGCCGTACTGCTCGCAGGCCTTCTTCAGCTCCTCGGTGGTGCAGACCTTGTCGGCGGTGGTCGCGCCGTCGTCGAGCACGTCCTGCACGTTGTCCGCGTAGATCGCCTGCGGTTCCAGCAGCACCGAGGGCACCTCGGTGTTCAGCTCGGTGTCGGTCGACGTGCCGGAGGCCAGGGCGTCGGCACCGGCCGTGTCACCCTTGATCAGCTTGACCGCCAGGTCGGCCGCGGCGGCGGCCTCCTTGTTGATCGACTTGTAGACGGTCACGCACTGGTTGCCGAGCAGTACCTGCTGAAGACCGTCATCGGTGGCGTCCTGGCCGGTCACGGCCACCTCGCCCTCGCGGCCCTGGCTCTTCAGCCGGGCGATCACCGCACCGCCCAGGCTGTCGTTGGCCGCCGCCACCCCGACGAAGTCGCCCTTCAGCTGGGTGTCGATCTGCTCGAACAGCACGCCCGCCTTCTGCGTGTCCCAGTCCGGCACGTCCTGGTCGGCGACCACGTCGTAGCCGGCCTCGCGGATCACCTTGTCGTAGCCCTGCTTGAACAGCGTGGCGTTGTTGTCGGTGGGCGAGCCGTTCAGCTCGACCACGTCACCGCTCGTCTTTCCCTCGTCCTGAAGGCATTTCACCAGGCCCTTGCCGATCGTCTCACCGACCAGCACACCGTCGACCGACACGTAGTACTTGGCCCCGCCGCCGAGAGTGAGGCGGTCGTAGTCGATCACCGGGATGCCCGCGTCGGTGGCCTTCTTGATCACCGCGCTGCCCGAGTCGCTGTCCAGGTTGACGATCAGCAGCACGCTGACGCCCGAGCTGATCATGCCGTCGGCGATGGTCTGGAACTTGGCCTTGTCACCGCCCGCGTTCTGGATGTCGGCCTCCACCCCGGCCTTCTCGAACGCCTCGGTCAGGGCCGGGCGGTCGGCGTTCTCCCAGCGGGGTGACGACGCGGCGTCGGGCAGGATCACCCCGACCTTGCCGTCGGCGGAGCTGTCCCCGGTGCCCGTGTCGCCGTCGTCGGAATCACCCCCGCAGGCCGAGAGCGTGAGTACTGCCGCCGTGCCGATCGCCGCTGCGGCGAGGAGATGTCTGCGCATGGATCCGGTCCCTCCCTCTGCCCGGCGTCACTGCCGGAGCGAAGCAGGCCCCCCGGGGAGCCTGAAGGACGTCACGACCCGGATCGGGGTCGTGACGCGGATATGTTGCGGAAGGGAACTTATGCCCGGATCGCGAGGTTGCGCCAGCCTTCAGGGCCGGTCGGCGGTGCGGCGCAACCAGTAGAGGCCGATCATCGGCAGGATCAGCGGAATGTAGCCGTAGCCCTGGCCGAAGTTGGACCAGACCGTCTGGTCGGGAAAATCGCCGGAGTCGGCCAGCGTGAACACGCCCACAGCGATCACGCCGATCAGCTCGAAGGAGCAGGTGGCCAGCGCGACCTTGCGCCAGCCAGGGCCCGGGCGGGCCAGGGCCAGGGTGGCCACGACATAGACCACGCCGGACAACAGCGACAGCAGGTAGGCCAGCGGGGCCTCGTCGAACTTGGTCAGGATCTGGGTGATCGCGCGGGCCGTGGCGGCCAGGGCGAAGATCGCGTAGACGGCGACGAGGAGCCGCCCGGGGCCAGAGGTACGGGGGTCATCCACCGACGGTGCTCCAGATCTGAAACATCCGGGCCGTCATCACGGCCACGGCAAAGCAGGCAATGAACATCACCAGGACGCTGGTCCTGGAGCGGTCGGCCGCCGACCAGAACACGCCGGCGGGCAGGATCAGCAGCTCGCTGGCGGCGTAGGCGATGAAGGTGGCCGTCTCGTCCGGCCGGTCACCGCCCGCCACCGTCACGATCGCCACGATCAGCTGGACCAGCAGCAGCACCTCGAAGGCGACCAGGGTCAGCAGCATGGCATTGCTGGCCCGGCGGGCGCGGGCGAACAGCACCACGCTCCAGACCGCGGTGACCAGGCCGAGGGCGATCACCAGGCCGGACAGGATGCTGCTCACGCACGCACTCTAATGGGGACACATCACGGTCTCAGGGCGGGTGCCTGTGGTCCGGACGGCTCCCTGTAAGAGGATGAGGTCATGTCTTACGTGGTGATCAACGTGCTGACCGTCCCGGGTGGACGCGGCGAGGTGCTGGAGCAGCGGTTCTCGAACCGGGCCGGCATGGTCGAGAACCAGGCCGGCTTCGAGCACTTCGAGCTGCTGCGCCCGGTCGAGGGCATCGACCAGTACCTGGTGTACACCCGCTGGAAGACCAAGGACGACTTCGAGGCGTGGCAGGCGTCCCAGGCCTTCCAGCGTGGTCACGCCGGTGCGGACCGGCCCACCGGTGACACCCCGGCGGCCACCGGTTCCAGCATCTGGGCGTTCGAGGTCGTCACCGAGGCCTGAGAACCTGGGGACGTTTGCCCGCACGGTGCATCGCACCTCACGTTTGCGTTTCGGGCGGACGTCTTCCCGGGTGGGAGGGGTTCGGCGCGTGCTCCGGTCTGAGGGGCTCCGGTCTGAGAGGTTCAGGCCGGAGGGGTTCAGGCCTGAGGGGCGCGTCCCGGCGGGAAGCCGCCGGTGGCGATCGGGCCCCAGCGTTCCGGCGTGATCCGGATCAGCGACTTGCCCTGCTTCACCATGGCGGCCCGGTACTCGTCCCAGTCCGGGTGCTCGCCGGAGATGCAGCGGAAGTACTCGACCAGTGGCTCCACCGAGTCGGGCAGGTCGATCACCTCGGCGGTGCCGTCGACCTGGACGTAGGGGCCGTTCCACTCGTCGGACTGGACACAGACCGACGCGGTGGGACGGCGCCGCAGGTTGACCGCCTTGGCACGCTCGGGGTAGGTCGAGATGACGATGCGGCCCTGCGGGTCGACCCCGCAGGTGACCAGCGACAGCTGCGGGCTGCCGTCGGAACGGGTGGTGACGAGGGTGGCCCGGTGCCGCGGGCGGACGAAGTCGAGCAGCTCGGGCAGCTCGACGCGGGTGGCGGTGGCGATGGTCGGCATGGCGGCAATCTAACCCGCGGACGCTCTCTTAACGTGGCTCTGACCCGGCACCCGCCGGTCGTTGCCTAGCCTGCGGCGCATGCGATACACCAAGCGTGTCCTGGCAGGTGCCGTAGCGGGGCTGGTGCTGTGCGGCGGCCTGGCCGTCTCGGCCTCGGCCGGCGAGCCCACCACGGTCTCTTACACGGCGAGCGAGGCGGTCATCGCCAATCCCGAGCGGGGCTTCTACCACCACACCGAAACCCATTACCGGGCCGACGGATCCGGCTACACGCCGCTCGACGCCGAAACCCTGGCAGGTTACCGCGAGGAGGGCGTCACCCAGATTCTGCGGGTGTTCTACCTGGAGAAGTTCGCCGCGGACGACACTCTCGACGAGGCCTACCTGAAGCTGGTGCGGGCCGATCTCGAAACCGCCCGCGCGGCCGGGGTGTCGGTGATCGTCCGGTTCGCCTACGCACAGGGCGGCGACTATCCCTACACCGCGCCCTACGGCGACGCTCCCCTCGACACGGTGCTGGCCCACATCGCGCTGCTGAAACCGGTCTTCCATGACTACGCCGACGTGATCGCCCTGGTGCAACAGGGTTTCATCGGTCTGTGGGGTGAGGGGTACTACACCGATCACTTCGCCGCCGACCCGTCCGACCCGGGCACGCTCACCCAGGCCGACTGGGACCGGCGCAACGCCGTGCTGAAGGCACTGCTGGCCGCGGTGCCCGACGAGCGCATGGTGGCCGTCCGCACGATGTTCGCCAAGCAGCAGTACCTGGACTCCGACGCCGCGCTGACGGCGGGGCAGGCGTACGACGGCAGCGACGCCGCACGCATCGGCCATCACAACGACTGCTTCCTGGCCTCCGCCGACGACTACGGCACCTTCCTGTCCGACCCGATCACGCTCGACCAGGAGTACCTGGAGGCCGACAGCGCCTACCTGCCGGTGGGTGGTGAGACCTGCGGCGTGAACGCGCCCCGCTCGGAGTGGGCCAGCGCCTCGGCCGAGATGGCTCGCTACCACTACAGCTATCTCAACCGGGATTACCACGCCGACGTGCTGAACTCGTGGGGGGAGGACGGCCTGGACGAGACCGCGAAGGAGCTCGGCTACCGGTTCGTGATGACCAGCAGCGACGTGGACGGCGCCACGGTGTCGCTGGGCGTGCGCAACGACGGCTGGGCGGCCCCGTACAACCCGCGCACGGCCCGGCTGGTGCTGAAAGACGGCGAGAACAGCTACACCGTCGGCTTCGACGCCGATGCCGACGTGCGTACCTGGGCGGCGGGGGAGTCGGTGGCGCTCACCGCGACGGTGCACGACGTGCCGGCCGGCACCTACGACGTGTACCTCGCCATCCCGGCGGACGGCGAGGCGGCGGACAACCCGCTCTTCGCGATCCGCACGGCCAACGAGGGCACCTGGGACGCGGAGAGCGGGCTGAACGACCTGGGGCAGACCGTGACCGTGTCTCAGTAGCCCAGGTAGACCGCTGACATGTCCTTGTCGCCGTGGCCGGCCTGCTCGGCCCGCAGCAGGTGCTCGCGGGCGATCGCGACGAAGGCCGGGTCGGCCCCGGCGGCACGGGCCCCCTCCTCGATCAGCGTGGCGTCCTTCACCGCGCCGCTCAGCGTGAAAGCCGGGTCGTACGAGCCGTTCAGCATGGCGTTGCCCTTGATGCCGAGGTAGGGGGCGTCCACGGCCCCGCCCTTCACCGCGTCGAGGAACAGCGCCGGGTCGAGGCCGAACGCCTCGGCCGTACGCAGTGACTGGGCCAGACCGTCGACCACGGTCAGCACCCAGCCGTTGGCCACCAGCTTGAGCCGGGTGCCGGCCCCGGCCTCGCCCACCCACAGCGTGCGCGAGCCGATCGCGTCGAGAACCGGTGCCACGCGCGGTTTCGCGGACTCCGGGCCGGAGGCCAGCACGGTCAGGGTGCCCGCCTCGGCCGGGCCCTTGGTGCCGAGCACCGGCGCGTCGACGTAGACCAGGCCGTGCTGTCCGGCCAGGGCGGCGAGCCGCGCGTCGCCCTCGACGCCCACGGTGCTGGTCTGGATCCAGATCGTGCCGGGGGTCAGGGACGGGGCGGCCTGGTCGATCGCGGCGGCCACGCTGTCGGCGTCGAACAGCATGGTGACGACGATGTCGGCGCCGCTCACCGCCTCGGCCGCGGAGGCCAGAACGGTTGCACCGTCTTGTGTCAGAGGATCGGCCTTGGCCTGCGTGCGGTTCCAGGCCCGCAGGGTCAGGCCGGCGGCGGCGATGTTGCGGCCCATGCCCAGGCCCATGGTCCCGGTGCCGAGCAGGGCGACGACGGGCGAGTTCTCGAAAGCTTCGGTCACCAGCGGGACGTTACGCCCGGCCGGAGCTCTTCGCCGTCCACAATTGGGGTCGCACGCGGTTGCGGTCGGTGATCACGGATGATGATCGCAGTGCGGGCCGGGCAAGGAAGCGCGGATTTTATGCACGCAATACGGTCGAAATCGGATTAAACTCGCCAAAGGGCGAGACAAGTGCCACGCGCCTCCAGCGGGCGCGCGGTGCCCATTGTGCCTAGGGTTACAAGGCGTGAATGACGTCACGATGGGTGAGTCATCGGCGGCGGTATCTCTCCGTCATCACCCACGTCACGTCTGACATGCGGACCGAGGACCTGACCAGGAAGGCCGACCCCGTGTCGCAGGAGCAGCCAGAGCCCAACAAACAGCCTGACCATCGCAGTGATCTCGTGGTGGTCGCGAACCGGCTACCCGTCGACCGCCGGGAGAACCCCGACGGCACGACGACCTGGAAACCCAGCCCAGGCGGCCTGGTATCAGCGCTGGAGCCGGTCATGCAGCGCAACGCCGGAGCCTGGGTCGGCTGGACCGGTGCCCCCGGCGACGCCCCCGACCCGTTCGAGGCGCGCGGCATCCAGCTGATCCCGGTCGAACTCAGCAAGGACGACGTCGAGGACTACTACGAGGGCATGTCGAACGGCACCCTCTGGCCGCTGTACCACGACGTCATCGCCCAGCCCCAGTTCCATCGGCACTGGTGGGAGGCCTACGTCCGGGTCAACCGGCGCTTCGCCCAGCAGGCCGCCGAGAGCGCCGCCGAGAACGCGCTGGTGTGGGTGCAGGACTACCAGTTGCAGCTGGTGCCGCAGATGCTCCGGGCCGCCCGGCCCGACCTGCGCATCGCCTTCTTCAACCACATCCCCTTCCCGCCCTACGAGATCTTCGCCCAGTTGCCCTGGCGGAGGCAGGTTCTCGACGGGCTGCTGGGCGCCGACCAGCTCGGGTTCCAGCGCCCGGCCGACGCCAACAACTTCCTGCGGGCCTGCCGCCGCAACGGCCTGGCCACCCGCCGCGGCCTGGTGCACCTGCCGGCCGAGCCGCGCTTCGGCAGCGCCGACCACCACCCGCCGCGCGAGGTGCGCGCGGCCGCGTTCCCGATCTCGATCGACGCCGAGCTGATTGACGCGCTCGGCCGCAAGCCGGAGATCCAGGAGCGCGCCCGCGAGATCCGCCGCGAGCTGGGCGATCCCAAGGTGGTGCTGCTCGGCGTCGACCGCCTCGACTACACCAAGGGCATCCTGCACCGGCTCAAGGCGGTGGAGGAGCTGTTCGCCGAGGAGGTCCTCACCCCGCCGGACGCGGTGCTGGTCCAGGTCGCGACGCCGAGCCGCGACCGGGTCGAGGAGTACGAGAAGATGAAGCGCGACGTGGAGGTCACGGTCGGGCGCATCAACGGCGACTACGGCCAGCTCGGCCAGCCGGCCGTGCACTACCTGCACCAGTCCCAGGACCGCGAGGAGCTGGCCGCGCTCTACCTGGCCGCCGACGTCATGCTGGTCACCGCCCTGCGCGACGGCATGAACCTGGTGGCCAAGGAGTACGTGGCCACCCGCTTCGACGAGCAGGGCGCGCTGGTGCTCAGCGAGTTCGCCGGTGCCGCCATCGAGCTGCCGCAGGCGTTCCTGGTGAACCCGCACGACATCGACGGCGTGAAGGCCGCGATCGTGCGGGCCGTGCAGCTGTCGCCACGTGAGGCCACCCGGCGCATGCGGGCCATGCGCCGCCGGGTGTTCGAGTTCGACGTCGCCCGCTGGGCCTCCACCTTCCTCAAGGTCGCCGCCTCGGCCGCGGCCGAGCCGGCGCCGCCGAGCCGGTCGAACACGCCGCCGACCGAGACGATCGAGCTGGCGGCCGTGATGGCCGCCGCCGCGGCGAAGGCCGGCGACCCGATCGCCGCCGAGGCCCGGGCCGAGAACGCCGCCACCGAGCAGGTGCCGGTGGCCGGAAACGTCCACGAAGAACGGGATCTGGACGACCCGGAGGGCCTGGAGGAGCCGGGCCACGTGCTCGACGACCCGCTGGTGACGCTGAACAACGAGGACCGGCACCCGCCGCTGTCGCTCGGCCTGGTCACCGCGCTGGAGGGGTTCGCCATGCACCCCTCGCTGCTGGTCGCGATGGACTTCGACGGTGTGCTCTCGCCGATCGTCGCCGACCCGGACGCGGCCCGGCCCCTGCCGCAGGCGTTGCAGCACCTGAACGAGCTGGCCAAGATGCCCGGCGTGCGGGTGGCCCTGGTCTCCGGCCGCACCCTCGACGACCTGGTGCGGGTGGCCACGCCGCCGGCCCGGGCACTGCTGGTGGGCAGTCACGGGGCCGAGTTCCGTGATCCGCTCGGCGACTCCGTGGCCACCTCGCCGCTCGACCCGGCCCAGGCCGGGCTGCTGGCCAAGGCCACCGCCGAGATGGAGGCGATCAGCGCCCGGCATCCCGGCACGCACGTGGAGACCAAGCCGACCGGGGTGGTGCTGCACACTCGCCGGGCCGAGCGCCCGGTGGCCGCCAAGGCCACCCAGGAGGCCCTGGACGGGCCGGCGTCGTGGCCCGGTGTGCACCTCACCCACGGCAAGGAAGTGGTTGAGCTGTCGGTGGTTTCGGTGACCAAGGGCACGGCCCTGCGCCGTCTTCGCTCGATCACCGGGGCCGACGCCGTGCTCTACGCCGGTGACGACGTGACCGACGAGCGGGCCTTCGCGGTGCTGCGTGCGGAGGCCGGCGACGTGTCGGTGCGGGTGGGCAGCGGGGAGACCCAGGCCCATCACCGGCTGGGCGGACCGGACGAGATCGCGACCATGCTCGGTCTGCTGGTGGACCTCTGCGGCGAATAATGGGACAGCCGCGACGATCCCGCAAATCGGCGCAGGAGTGCACATCTCGACATGCCGCCCCAGTCGCACCGTGATTCGATCTTGGTGTCGGAAAGAAGGGATGGCGTCTAGGCGCCTCTAGTGTGACTGGGAGCTGTTCATGCCTCTGTGGCTCATTCTCATCGTTGTCGGTGTCGTCCTCGCTGTCGTCGGTTTCGGCGGTGTCGGCAACCTGCTGATCTGGATCGGCGTGATCGTGCTGGTCGTGGGTGCGGTCCTGGCCCTGGTCGGCCGCTCGAGGGTCTAGCACCTGTGCCAGCCGCCCGACCGCGGCCGATGAACGTGGGCGTCACCCGTACGGGGTGACGCCCACGAGGCGTTTGCGGGGGGTCAAGGGTTTTCGTCAGTACGTGGGTGGGTGGGTCGGCCGTACGGGCCTTTTCGGGTCGGCTCTACGCTCCTTGGCCCGGCCGGAACGGAAGGGGAAGCTGGGATGAGCCTCGAACGGGTGTCACCCGGCTGGGCTAAAGGTGACGGGGGAGCGGGCCGAACTCCGCAGTGACGCGGGGGATCTCCCTCGCGCGGTGCGTAGAGAGGCGGGGGACGTGCGACTTCGACGGACACGCGGGGTGGCGGCGGCACTGGCCCTGGCGGTGGTGCTGGTCGGCGGATCGGCGATCGGCGCGGCGGCGGACGAACCGGTGCCCGGCCAGGACGAGGTGCGCCGGGCGCAGCGCGCGACCGATCAGGCGCGGGCCCGGGTGGACGCCGTGCAGGCCCGGCTGAAGGCCTCCGCCCAGCGCGTCGAGGCCGCGAACGTGGCACTCAGCGAGGCCGCTGAGGACTACGACTACGCACAGGTGAAACTCCATGAGGCGGAACGCGCCTCGCAGGCCGCGCAGCAGGTGGCCGACCGGGCGCGGGAACGCCTGGACGGCGCCCAGGAGCAGGTGGGCGAGCTGGCCGCCCAGAGCTATCGCACCGGCGGCCCGCTGGCCCGGCTCGACGTGCTGCTCTCGCCGGAGGGGCCGGACCAGGTGCTGGAGCGGGCCTCGATGCTCCAGGTGCTGGCCGGGGAGCAGCAGGAGGTGGTGCGCCGGGCCGACGCCGCGCGGGTGGTGGCGAACGGCCTGACCGCCCAGGCCGCGCAGGCCCTGGAGCGGCGCCGGGCGGCCGCCGACGAGCTGGCGCAGGCGCAGCGGGTGGCCCGGGAGCGGGCGGCCCAGGCACAGCGGGCGCTGGCCGACGACACCCGGCAGAAGAACCAGCTCCTGGCCGAACTGGCCACGGCCCGCCGCACCAGCGTGGCGGTCGAGCGGGCCCGGCAGGAAGGGCTGCGCCGGCAGGCCGAGCAGCGGCGTGAGGCGGCGGCCCGGGAGGCCGCGCGGGAGGCCGCCGAACGACAGGCCGCTGAACGACAGGCCGCGCAGGAACCGGCCGCCGGCTCCGGCACGGGTAAAACCGGTTCGGGCGGCAGCGGTTCCGGCAATGGATCGAGCGGCGGATCGAGCAGTGGCAGCAGCTCGGCCGGTGGCTCGGCGGTGTCCTGGGCGCGCGCCCGGGTCGGTCTGCCCTACCTGTGGGGCGGCGAGGGGCCCGGCAGTTACGACTGTTCCGGCCTGGTGATGAAGGCCTGGGCCCGGGCCGGCGTGTACCTGCCGCACTCGTCCCGGTTGCAGTACCAGCAGGTGCAGCACATCACGTACGGCAGCATGCGGCCCGGCGACCTGGTGTTCTTCGCCACCGACACGGGCAACCCGGACTCCATCCACCACGTCGCGATGTATGTCGGCGGTGGCCAGATGATCGAAGCCCCGTACACCGGTGCCTACGTCCGCGTGGTGCCCCTGCGCAGCTCCGACGCGATGCCCTACGCCGGGCGGCCCTGAAGGGCGGGACAGACGTGAACCGGTGGCCGGACAGCGCCCACCGGACCGAGCCGACCTCACCGTGGTCCCGGTCTCACTCGGCCTGGGGCTGATCCCGGTGGCCGCGCCCAGCGACCACCTGCGCGGGGCGAAGACGGGACCGACGGACTCGGGCGTGAGCGTGGCACCGGGCGCGGAGGCGCCGGTGGTTCGCCGTCCTCAATGATCTGAGTCACAAACCGCCGCCGGGCCCCTCACCACGAGGGGCCCGGCGGCTTATGAAGATGCTGTGGATCAGTGGTACGTGCCGGCGGCCTTGGCCTCGATCAGCCGCTGGCGCGACTTCTCGATCTCGGCCTCCGCGGCGGCCTTGTTGGCCCACGCGGCGTCCTCCACCGACTTGCCCGGCTCGAGGTCCTTGTAGGTCTCGAAGAAGTGCTGGATCTCCAGGCGGTAGAACTCGTTCACGTCTTCCAGCTCCTGGAAGACCTCCAGGCGGGGGTCGCCCGACGGGATGCAGAGAATCTTGTCGTCGCCGCCCTTTTCGTCGCGCATGTGGAACATGCCGATGGCGCGGCACTTGACCAGGCAGCCCGGGAAGGTCGGCTCCTCCAGCAGCACCAGGGCGTCCAGCGGGTCGCCGTCCTCGCCCAGCGTGTCGTCGATGAAGCCGTAGTCCGCCGGGTAGCGCGTGGCGGTGAACAGCATGCGGTCCAGGCGGATACGTCCGGTCTCGTGGTCGACCTCGTACTTGTTGCGCTGTCCCTTGGGAATCTCGATGGTGACGTCGAAGTCCACGGGTATTCGCTACCTTCCGGCATGTGATGTGGCGGCCAAGAATATTCTCGAACCGATGGATCATGGTGGGTGACCGGCGTGCCTGACGTCACCCAGCGCTCGGCCCGGCGGCTCGTCGTCCGCCTCGCCGTGGTGCTCGCTGTTCTCGTCGCCGCACTGATCGTCGCCCTGACGGTACTTGGTCCTTTCGGCGATCGGCAGTCCACCTCCCCCCAAGAGGCCATAGAGCCCTTGACAGATCGGGTACCCGGCGCGGTGCTTCCTGACCAGGAATCGCCCGATGTGCTCCCCTCGGTGGACACTGACGCCCCCGAGGTCTCCGCGACGAAGCTCACACAGCGGATGAGCAAACTGATCGGGAGCAAGGACCTGGGCAAGTCGGTGTCGGTCGACGTGCTCGACCCGCTGACCGGTGAGCACCTGATGGGCAAGGCCACCGGCACCGCCCGGGCCCCGGCCTCCACCGCCAAGCTCCTCACCACCGCCGCCGCGCTGTCCGCGCTGGGCCCGCAGACCACCCTCACCACCTCCGCCGTCACCGACGGCGACACGGTGTACCTGATCGGCGGAGGCGACGTGCTGCTCGGCGCCGGGGAGAGCGACGAGGACGTGGTCAACGGCCACGCCGGGCTGGCCACGCTGGCCGAGGAGGCAGCGGCCCAGCTGGAGCAGCAGGGTGTGGACGAGGTGCGGGTGGCGCTCGACGACACGCTGTTCGAGGGCGACGCGATGGCCGCCGGCTGGAGCCAGTCCGACGTGGACAACGGCTACGTGGCCCCGGTCTACGCGGCCGAGATCAGTGCCGGGCGGCTCAAGGAGGGCAACTACGTGCCGCGCTCGCAGGACCCGGGCCTGGCCGCGGCGAAGACCTTCGCCGCGGCCCTGGCCGACGCCGGGGTGACGGTGGCCGGGTCGGTGCAGCGGGACCAGGCCCCCGACGACGCCACCTCGCTCGCCGCGGTGGAGTCGTCCCCGCTCGGCGACCAGGTGGAGTTCGCCCTGGACCACAGCGACAACACGGTGGCCGAGGCGCTGGGCCGGCTGGTCGCCATCGACTCCGGCACCGGCGCCACCTTCGAGGACACCGGCCCCGCCGTGCTGGCCGAGCTGGAGGAGCAGGGCGTGCCGGTGGACGGTGCCACGATGGCCGACGGCAGCGGGCTTTCCGCCGACAGCAGAATTCCGGTCGAGACGCTGACCGCGGTGCTGGCCCTGGCGGCCGGGGACGACGGCGCGCAGCTGCGCCCGATGCTCACCGGCATGCCGATCGCCGGTGTCTCAGGCACCCTCGCCGAGCGGTTCACGGCCACGGCCGAGCAGGACGCGACCGGCGTGGTGCGGGCCAAGACCGGCACCCTGAGCGGGGTCAGCTCGCTGGCCGGGACGCTGGTGGACGCCGACGGGCGGCTGCTGGTGTTCGCCGTGATGGCCGACGACGTGCCCTCCACCACCAAGGCCCGCGAGGCCCTGGACGCGTTCGCGGCGGGACTCGTGGGGTGCGGCTGCTGAGGTACGGGCCCGGCGCGATGCACGTACCGTGGGCCCATGGCAGCGGATCCGCAGAACGCACCGGCGCCCGAACCGGTCGACACGATGATCAACTGGGACCTGGCGGCCCGCACGGCCGCCCGGGTCGGCAAGTCGGGCCCCGACGTGACCACGCTGGAGGCCCAAGAGATCGTCGGCCGGCTGCGTGAGGCGGCGGTCACCGCGCACCCGCACGTGCAGGCGGTCACCGGGCTGAGCACCCGGCCGGGCGAGGGCGTCTACGTGGTCGACCGGCCAGGCTGGGCCCGGGCCAACATCGCGGCCTTCCGTGAGCTGCTGGCCCCGGTGATGGCCGACCTGCGGGACAAGAACGAGGAGCGGGGCAAGCCGCTGCCCGGCACCCGGCAGACGGCGCTCGGGGCCCGGGTCACCGGCGCCGAGATCGGCGCCCTGCTCGGGGTGCTGTCCAGCCGGGTGCTCGGCCAGTACGACGCGTTCGCCAGCCCGGGCCGGCTGCTGCTGATCGCCCCGACCATCGTGGCGGTGGAGCGCGACCTGGAGGTGGTGCCGGAGGACTTCCGGCTGTGGGTGTGCCTGCACGAGGAGACGCACCGGGTGCAGTTCACCGCCTCCGACTGGCTCGCCGGGCACCTGCTGGGCGAGGTGCGGGGGCTGATCGGCGAGCTCATGCTGGAGCCCGGTCAGGTGGCCGACCGGTTCGGCCAGGCCCTGCGCGGGCTGCCCGAGGTGATCCGCGGGGACGGCGACGGCCGTTCGGTGCTCGACGCGGTGCAGACCCCCCAGCAGCGCGAGAAGCTGGCCCGGATCACCGCGATCATGTCGCTGCTGGAGGGCCACGCCGACGTGATCATGGACGACGTCGGCCCGCAGGTGGTGCCCACGGTCGCGCAGATCCGTCAGCGGTTCAGCCGGCGCCGGGCCGGTCGCGGTGCGATCGACCAGATCCTGCGCCGCCTGCTCGGTCTCGACGCCAAGGCCAAGCAGTACGCCGACGGTGCGCGGTTCGTGCGCGGGGTGGTCAAGGAGGTCGGCATGGACGGCTTCAACGCGGTCTGGACCTCGCCGGAGACCCTGCCCCGGCCGGAGGAGATCAACGACCCGAAGGCCTGGGTGCACCGGGTGCATGCCTGACCCTCGCACCGCGGTGCACGTCGCCGTCCGGGACTGTCTGGCCGACCTCACGCGGGGTGGCCTAAGTGCGGGTAAGGCGGTGGTTCTGGTCGCGTGCAGCGGCGGTCCGGACTCCCTGACACTGGCCGCCGCCACCGCCTCCACGGCCCGGGCGCACTGGTTCACGGCGGGGGCGGTGGTGGTCGACCACGGCTGGTCGGCCGAGGGGTCCGCGGCCTCGGCGCGGGCTGCGGGGCAGTGCCGCGAGCTGGGGCTGGATCCGGTCGAGTTGGTACCGGTGGACGCCGGGGGCCCGGTTTCGCGGGACGGTTCGGTTGCGCGGGGCGGTTCGGTTTCGCGGGGTTCCGGTTCGCGGGGCGGGCCTGAGGCGGTGGCGCGGGTGGCGCGGTACGCCGCGCTCGAAGACGCCGCCCGACGGCACGGGGCGCGGGCGGTGCTGCTCGGTCACACCCTCGACGACCAGGCCGAGACCGTGCTGCTGGGACTCGGGCGCGGGTCCGGGGCCCGCAGCCTGGCCGGGATGCCCGCCCGCCGGGGCCTGTTCCGGCGGCCCTTCCTGGGACTGCGCCGGACCCTGGTGGCCGAGGCGGGTGACGCCCTCGGCCTGCACCCCTGGCACGACCCGGCGAACGACGACCCGGCCTACACCCGGGTGCGGGTGCGCCGTCTGGCCGGGCAGCTGGAGACGGCGCTCGGCGCGGGCACCGCCGAGGCGCTCGCCCGCAGCGCCGATCTGCTGCGTGACGACGCCGACGCCCTGGACTCGCTGGCCGCCGATCTGCTGGCTCTGGCCCGGGTGGCCGGAGGCCAGGTGCTCCGGATCGACGGTGAGGCGGTGACGGCCGCCCTGGAGCCGTTGCGCGCGGCGTTGCCGGCCGTCCGGCGCCGGGCCCTGCTGGCCTGGGCCCGTGAGGTGGGCTGTCCGGGCGGCGCTCTCGGCCACCGGCACGCGCTCGCCCTGGACCGGCTGGTGACGACCGGCCGGGGGCAGGTGGCCCTGCCGGGCGGCCGGACCGCCGAGGTCGGCCGGGCCTGAGGACTCACCCCCGAGCGGACGCCGGACCGGCGGCGCGAGACGACCTCGGCGACGCACCCGAGACCGGGCTGATGCCCGGCGGCGGCCGTACCGGGGGCCCGGGTCGGCCTCCGCCGCCGGATTGTGGCAGGCTGAGATGCCGCCGGATCCGGCGTGACATCCCCTTTTCCGTACGCACCTGGGAGACTCGTGGACGCCTCCGACATGGGCTCCGACCTGGAGAAGGTCCTGCTCACCGAGGAACAGATCCAGGCCAAGCTCAGCGAGCTGGCTGAGCAGATCGAGAAGGACTACGCCGGGCAGGACGTGCTCCTGGTCGGCGTGCTCAAGGGCGCCATCATGGTGATGGCCGACCTGAGCCGCGCCCTGCGCAGCAGCTGGGAGACCGACTGGATGGCGGTGTCGTCCTACGGCTCCGGCACCAAGTCGTCCGGGGTGGTGCGCATCCTGAAAGACCTGGACCGCGACATCAGCGGCCGGCACGTGCTGATCGTCGAGGACATCGTCGACTCCGGGCTCACGCTGTCCTGGCTGATCGCCAACCTGTCCTCGCGCGGCCCGGCCTCGGTCGAGGTCTGCACACTCCTGCGCAAGCCCGATGCGATGAAGGTGGACCTCAAGGTCCGCTACGTCGGGTTCGACATACCCAACGAGTTCGTGGTCGGCTACGGCCTCGACTATGCCGAGAAGTACCGCAACCTCCGCGTGGTGGGCACCCTGGCGGAGCACGTGTACTCGAGCTGACTCGAGCAGACCGGCAACTCGCGGCAAGCTGTGATCCCGTGGTGGGCGGAACAGGAGGACGACGTCCTCCGTTCCTCTCATAGCCGGTAACACGGTGGGTCTGTGGGCATCGGTGTACCGTCGTCCTATTGAGCACGAGCAGGAGGGTCGGGGCCGTAGCGGCTCCAGGTGAACACACGGCATGGACGTCAAACGACTGACGCGGGGGCCGGCGATCTGGGTGATCGTCTTCGTGGTCCTGCTCATCATCGGGGCCCGCGTGTTCGCGCCCAATCAGTACAAGAAGATCGACACCTATCAAGCCGTCAACCTGATCTCCCAGGACAAGGTGGTCAGCGCGAAGCTGGTCGACAACGACCAGCGCATCGAGCTGACGCTGAAGAGCGACGCGAAGATCGACGGCTACGACAAGGTCGAGGCCAACTACATCTCGCAGCGCGGTGACGAGCTGGTCCAGCTGCTGAAAGACAACCCTCCCAGCGAGGGCTACACCGACGAGGTGCCCAGCACCTCGTGGTGGTCCAGCCTGCTGATCAGCTTCCTGCCGCTGGTGCTGCTGCTCGCGGTGTTCTGGTTCCTGATGGGCCAGATGCAGGGCGGCGGCTCGCGGGTGATGAACTTCGGCAAGTCCCGCGCCCGGCTGGTCAGCAAGGACACCCCCAAGGTCACCTTCGCCGACGTGGCGGGTGCCGACGAGGCGGTCGAGGAGCTCCACGAGATCAAGGAGTTCCTGTCCGAGCCGGCCAAGTTCCAGGCGGTCGGGGCCAAGATCCCCAAGGGCGTGCTGCTCTACGGTCAGCCCGGTACCGGTAAGACCCTGCTGGCCCGTGCGGTCGCGGGTGAGGCCGGGGTGCCGTTCTACTCGATCTCCGGTTCCGACTTCGTCGAGATGTTCGTCGGTGTCGGTGCCTCCCGGGTGCGTGACCTGTTCCAGCAGGCCAAGGAGAACGCCCCGGCGATCATCTTCGTCGACGAGATCGACGCGGTGGGCCGTCACCGTGGCGCCGGCCTCGGCGGTGGCCACGACGAGCGCGAGCAGACGCTGAACCAGCTGCTGGTCGAGATGGACGGCTTCGACGTCAAGACGAACGTCATCCTGATCGCGGCCACCAACCGGCCCGACATCCTCGACCCGGCCCTGCTGCGCCCGGGCCGCTTCGACCGGCAGATCGCGGTCGAGCCGCCGGACATGAAGGGCCGCACGAAGATCCTCAGCGTGCACGCCAAGGGCAAGCCGATGGCTCCCGACGTGGACCTCGAGGGCGTCGCCCGCCGCACCCCCGGGTTCAGCGGTGCCGACCTGGCCAACGTGCTGAACGAGGCCGCTCTGCTGACCGCCCGCGCCAACGCCCGGGTGATCGACGACGGGGCCCTCGACGAGGCGATCGACCGGGTCATCGCCGGGCCGCAGAAGCGCACCCGGCTGATGAGCGAGAAGGAACGCAAGATCACCGCGTACCACGAGGGTGGTCACGCGCTGGTGGCGGCGGCGCTGAACAACACCGAGCCGGTCACCAAGGTCACGATCCTGCCGCGCGGTCGCGCCCTCGGCTACACCATGGTGCTGCCGCAGGACGACAAGTACTCCACCACCCGCAACGAGATGCTCGACCAGCTGGCCTACGCGCTCGGCGGCCGGGTGGCGGAAGAGATCATCTTCCACGACCCGACCACCGGCGCCTCGAACGACATCGAGAAGGCCACGGGCATCGCCCGTTCCATGGTCACGCAGCACGGCATGTCCGAGCGGGTCGGGGCGATCAAGCTCGGCCGCAGCAGCGGTGAGGTCTTCCTCGGCCGCGACATGGGTCACGAGCGCGACTACTCCGAAGAGGTGGCCGGGGTCGTCGACGACGAGGTGCGTCGCCTGATCGAGGCCGCTCACGACGAGGCCTACCAGGCCCTGGTCGAGAACCGCGACATCCTCGACGCCCTGGTGCTGGCCCTGCTCGAGAAGGAGACCCTGAACCGGGCCGAGCTGGCCGAGATCTTCGGCCCGGTGCGCAAGCGCCCGGTGCGCCCGGTCTGGCTGTCCAGCGAGCGCCGCGCCGTGTCCGACATCCCGCCGGTGCTCAGCCCGGCGGAGCGCCGGCTGGTGAACGGCAGCAACACCGCCGCCTCGGCGAACGGGCACGGCGCCGAGTACGGAGAGCTCAACTAGTAGTTCCTCACATCCCCGCAGGCACGGCTCCGGCTGCGCCTGCGGGGATTTTCCATCATGAACGGCGGACGGGGCGCCGGATGCGCCGAGCACTGGAGATCTGAGTTGGCACACGAGACGGACCTCGACGACGACGTCTTCACCCCCGACGAGACCGAGGGCCCGGTCGACACCGCCCGGATCGAGTCCGCGGTGCGGGAGATCCTGCTGGCGATCGGCGAGGACCCGGACCGCGACGGCCTGCTGAAGACCCCCGCCCGGGTGGCCCGAGCCTACGCCGAGATGTTCGCCGGGCTCCGGCAGGACCCGGCCGACGTGCTGTCCACCACCTTCGACCTCGGGCACGAGGAGATGGTGCTGGTGCGCGACATCGAGCTGTACTCCTGCTGCGAGCACCACCTGGTCCCGTTCCACGGGGTGGCCCACGTCGGCTACATCCCCAGCGCCGACGGCCGGATCACCGGGCTGAGCAAGCTGGCCCGCCTGGTCGACGTCTACGCCAAGCGCCCGCAGGTGCAGGAGCGGCTGACCACGCAGGTGGCGGACGCGCTCGTCGAGCACCTCAAGCCGCGCGGCGTGATCGTGGTGGTGGAGTGTGAGCACCTCTGCATGTCGATGCGTGGCGTGCGCAAGCCGGGCTCGCGTACGGTGACGTCGGCGGTGCGCGGCCAGCTGCGCGACCCCGCCACCCGGGCCGAGGCGATGAGTCTGATCGTCGCGCACACCCGCTGATCCGCCGCTGACGAGAAAAGTGAGGCCGTGAGCCGTACCGGTAGGCACCTGCCCGGGCTGAACGCACCAGCCGATCGCACGCTCGTCATGGGCGTTCTCAACGTCACGCCCGACTCGTTCAGCGACGGCGGTCGCTGGCTCGACCCCGGCGCCGCGGTGGCGCACGGCCTGGAGCTGCGCGCCCAGGGCGCCGACCTGGTCGACGTCGGCGGGGAGTCCACCCGGCCCGGCGCCGAGCGGGTGAGCGAGGAGGAAGAGCTGCGCCGCACCGTCCCGGTGGTGCGCCGGCTCGCCGCCGAGGGCATCGCCGTCAGCATCGACACGATGCGCGCGAGCGTGGCACAGGCCGCGCTGGAGGCCGGCGGGGTACTGGTGAACGACGTGAGCGGCGGGCGCTGGGACACCCGGATGCCGGCCCTGATCGCCGAGTCCGGCGCACCGTTCGTGGCCATGCACTGGCGCGGGGTGCAGGCGCTGGGCCGGGCGGAGCACGACCTGGCCGCCCGCTACGACGACGTGGTGGCCGAGGTGGCGGCCGAACTCACCCGGTGCATGCACGACCTGGTCGCGGCCGGGGTCGACCCGGCGCAGGTGGTGCTCGACCCGGGCCTGGGGTTCTCGAAGAACGCCGAGCACAACTGGGAGCTGCTGGCCCACCTCGACGCCCTGGCCGAACTCGGCCGCCCGGTGCTGGTCGGGGCCTCGCGCAAGCGGTTCCTGGGTAGTCTGCTGGCCGGGCCCGACGCGGCACCGGCGCCGGTGCACGAGCGCGACGACGCCACCGCCGCGATCAGCACGCTGGCCGCGCTGGCCGGGGTCTGGTGCGTGCGGGTGCACGCGGTGCGCTCCAGCGTCGACGCGGTCCGGGTCGGTGCGGCGGTGCGTGAGCACACCCGCGCGGGCGTGGGGAAGACGCTGTGAGCGCCGGGCTGGGCTTCGGGCCGGTCACCGGGCCGGACGGCCGTCCGCTCGACCAGATCCGGCTGTCCGGGGTGACGGCCCGGGGCACGCACGGCGTGTTCGACTTCGAGCGCCGCGAGGGCCAGGACTTCACCGTCGACGTGGTGCTGCACACCGACACGTCGGCCGCGGCGGCCACCGACGACCTGACCCGCACCACGCACTACGGAATCCTGGCCGGCACCGTCGCCGACATCGTCCGGGGCGAGCCGGTGAACCTGATCGAGACCCTGGCCGAGCGCATCGCCCTGGCCTGTCTGGAACCCGCGGGCGTGGTCGCGGCCGATGTCGCCGTCCACAAACCGCAGGCTCCGATCGAGGAGACCTTCGCCGACGTGGTGGTGGCGATCCGCCGGGAGCGCACGCTGCTGCTGGAGCGCGCGCCGGAGCAGCCGGTGCCGGTCGTGCTGGCGCTCGGCACCAACCTGGGCGACCGGCTGATGATCCTGCGCGGCGCGGTCAGCGACCTGCGCGAGGCCGAGGGCCTGACGATCGACGTGGTGTCGCCGGTGATCCAGACCGATCCGGTGGGCGGGCCGGACCAGCCCGACTACCTGAACGCGGTGGTGCTGGCCCACACCACGCTGAGCGCCCGTGAGGTGCTGGCCACCTGCAACCGGATCGAGGCGGAGTACGGCCGCGAGCGCATCGAGCGCTGGGGCCCGCGCACCCTCGACATCGACGTGATCAGCTACGGCGAGCTGCGCAGCTACGACGAGACGCTGACCCTGCCGCACCCACGGGCGCACGAGCGGGCCTTCGTGCTGGCGCCCTGGCTGGCGGCCGACCCGGAGGGCACGCTGCTCACCGAGGCCGGACCGGAGAAGGTCGCGAGCCTGCTGGAGCAGGCCCCCGACCGGATCTCGCTGCGGCACCGGCCGGAGCTGACGCTGGAGCACTGGGTGTGAGGGGCGCCCGCATCGGACCCACCGTCCTGGCCGCGGTCGCCTCCACCGTGATCTGCTGGGTGCTGCTCGACGCCTGGACCGGGCAGGGCAACACCGCACCTCCGCTGCCCTGGACCGCCCTGTTCGCCATGGTGGCACTGGTTCTCGTGGTGATCGCCGCCGGTCTGCCGATGCGCCGCTGGCAGCGCACCGACCCCTCGGCCCGGCAGACGATGAAGCCGATCGACCCGATGGTCGCCGCCCGCACCGCGGTGCTGGCCAAGGCGGCGGCGTACGGCGGGGCGGTGATCCTGGGCTGGTACCTCAGCCAGGGCCTGATCCTGCTGCCCGACCTGGTCGGTGACCGGCGCACCCGGTTCTTCACGGCGCTGGTGGCGGCGCTGGCGGCGCTCGCCCTCACGGTGGCCGGATTCCTGGTCCAGCGCTGGTGCCGGGTTCCCCCGGACGACGACGAGAAGAGTTCCTGAACACTCGTCCCACTGCTCCCAGGGCTTCCTGGTGAGGATGAAATCCCCTGGGTGGGAGGCTGATTGAAACATCGGCCGAACGGTCATTCTCGTGGGTATCGACGTCGGCGCGCGATCACCTAACTACTCTGGGTACCCGACCGTAAACACCGTGGTCGTCAACTCCCAGGAGACGTCTTGCCGTATGCCCTCACGCCCGTGCCTGTCGCGTCCGGGCCGCTGGACGTGGTCAACGCGTTCGTGCCCTGGGAGTCGGTGCAGGACCTGCGGGCCTGGATGCCGCTCGGGGTGGCGGGCGTCATCGTCTGGAGTCTGTGGGTCTACCGCTGGGTGCTCTCCCGGGCCTACCGGCCGGTGAGCAACACGTTCGTCACCACCACCTCGGTGGTGGTGCCCTCGTTCCGGGAGGATGTCGAGATCCTGCGCCGCTGTCTGGCCACCTGGCTGGCGCAGGGGCCGTCCGAGCTGATCGTGGTGCCCGACGTGGACGACGTCGAGTGCATCGAGATGCTGCGCCGCGTGGGCGATCCCCGGCTGCGGGTGCTGCCGTTCGAGCACCGCGGCAAACGCTCCGCCCTGGGGGTCGGCATCCGCGCCGCGCGGGGCGAGGTGCTGGTCCTGACCGACTCCGACACCGCCTGGGAGCCGGGCCTTCTCGCCGCCGTGCAGATGCCGTTCCAGGATCCGCAGGTGGGTGCCGTGGCGACCCAGCAGAAGGTGTACCGGCGGTGGTCGAGCATCTGGCGGGTGGTGGCCGACTGGATCATCGACCTGCGCTACTACGACTACGTGCCGGCGATGGGCCGGGCCGGCGGGGTGATCTGCGTGTCCGGCCGCACTGCCGCATACCGGCGCTCGGCGGTGCTGCCGGTGCTGCGTCACCTGGAGCACGAGTTCTTCTTCGGCCGCCGCTGCGTGGCCGGTGACGACGGCCGGCTGACCTGGCTGGTGCTGGCCTCCGGCTACCAGACCGCGTTCCAGTCCACCGCGCAGGCGATGTCGATGTTCCCGGCCACGTTCAACGCGTTCGTGAAGCAGCGGGTGCGCTGGAGCCGTAACTCCTACCGCTGCTACCTGACCGCCCTGTGGAACGGCTGGCTGCGCGACGTGCCGTTCGTCTCCAAGATCACGGTGCTCCAGATCCTGCTCACCCCGGTGACGATGGGGATGGCGCTGACCTACCTGGTGCTGTCCCGGATGGCGCCCGGCTGGAAGGGCGTGCTGCTGGCGCTGTGCTGGCTGATGGCGGGCCGTCTGGTGCGCAGCGTTTCGCACCTGCGGCGGCACCCGGCCGACGTGTTCCTGCTGCCGCTGGTGACGCTCGTGGTCATCCTGATCTCGCTGCCGATCAAGCTCTACGCCTTCGTCACGATGAACAAACAGGGCTGGCTGACCCGGCACGCCGACCAGACCGGCGGTGACGGGCAGGACAACGCCTCGCTCGGTGAGAACATCGACCTGAGCGGGCAGCGGGTGGTCCTCGATGCGCGGTGAACGCCTGCGGCTCCGGCAGATCCGGATCATCGCCGGGGTGATCGCCGCGGCCGGTCTGGTGGTCGTGGTCGGGGTCACCGGGGTGGCGGCGCTGCCCCGCCCGGCCGCCGGGGGCCCGGCGGGCGACCAGCCGGTGACGGCGGCGAAGGCCGCCCTGGCCAATCCGCCGCGGCAGGCCAGGCTGGTCACCGAGGAGGACCAGCGGGTGACCCAGGCGCTGCTGAAGACCGAGACCAAGCCGTACCGGGCCAAGCCGAACGGCCAGTACACCCTGGTGCTCACCGCCCGGCGCCGTCCGTACAGTTTCGACGACCTGCGAAAGCTCGCACCTGACACGCTGATTCCGCAGACCGACAAGTCCTTCCTGCTGCTGGAGCACATCCTGGTCGGGCCCGGGGCCACGCTGTCGATCAGCCCGAGCCGCCCGCTGAAGATCAAGATGAGTTCCGGCCCGGACGGTTTCGTGTCGATGGTGGCGCACGGCGGCCGGATCCGGCTGAACGGCACTGCCACCGCACCGATCTCGATCACCAGCTGGGACGAGACCCGCGGCCGGCCCGACATGAACCTCGGCGACGGCCGGGCCTATGTCCGGGTCAGCGGCCAGATGGTCGCCACCTCGACCACTTTCAGCCGCCTGGGGTTCTGGAGCGGGCGCACCGGGGGAGTCGCCGTGGTCTCGGCCGCCGGCGCTACCCCCAACATCGACCTGGACGCCGCCGCGGCCACCGGGGCCGTCGACGACCCGGTGGCCAAGCGCGCCGCCAGTCACACCGACATTCTGCCCACCGGAAAACTGCCGCTCACGGCGCAGGACGAGTCCGCGGGTTTCACGTCGTCCATCAGTGACACGAAAATGGTGGGAAACGCTTTCGGGCTGTTCCTGTCCGGCGTGTCCCGGCCGGAGGTGACCCGCACGCGGATCAGTAAGAGCCTGGTCGACGGGCTGGTGCTGCATCGCAACGTGGAGTCCGCGCTGATCACCATGGTCGAGGTGGACCGGTCGGCGGTGGACGGCGTGGTGATCAACCGCAACGTCGAGAGCGCCACCCTGACCCGTCTCGAGGTGCACGACAACGGCCGCGACGGGGTGGTGATGTCGGGCAGCCCGCTGGCCGACGGCCCCTCGCCCAGCGGCGCGGCGATCCGGCCGTTCGGCAACAACCTGCTCGACACCAGCACCGTCTCGGGCAACGGCCGCCTCGGTGTGCACGTGTCCGGCGGAAGGTCGGTCACCGTGGCCGGCAACACCGTGTCCGGCGGGCGTTCCGGCATCGTGGTGTCGGACTCCGCCCGCGAGGTGATGGTGAACAGCAACACGGTGAAAGACGTGGCGGTGAACGGCATCCAGGTGCGTGACGGGGCCCGGGTGGAGATGAACTCGAACAACGTGATCGGGGCGGCCACCGGGGTGCACGTGCGTGACGCGGTGGCGAATCTGCGCGACAACTCCACCTCCGGCGTCACCCTGCACGCCTTCACGTTCGTGGGGGTGGTGGCGGGCAGCGTGGCCGACGGCAACCAGCTGCGCGGTTCCGGCACCTCGGCGATCGACCTGGTGCGGGTGTCGGGCGATGCGCCTGAGGTGTCGGACACCGACGACTCCGGATGGTCCCGCACGGTCACCCGGGACTCGCTCGTCAGCATTCTGCTGCACCCGCTCACGATGGTCTGGATGGGCGTGGGCCTGCTGCTGATCCTCATGCGCAGCCGTCCCCGGCGTGGCGGTACCCGCGCGCCCTACCGGACTGATCCACTGTTGGGGACGAGCGGGCCGGACCAGGTCCCGGTGGTGAAACCGGCTCGGGAACGGGAGAAACCGGTGTACAGGCCAGCACAGACGCCGGAAACGGTTCCGGCCGCGCAGATCCGGCAGAACTACCAGCCGCCCTACGGCCAGCAGCAGCACCAGCCGCACCAGCAGCAGCCCAGACGACGGCAGCCAGGCTACCCGGAGTACCTGGAGCACGAGCCGCCGGTGGCCGCGGAGTGGCTCCAGCCACCGCCGTCGCTGCCCCGGCAGAAGGCCGACCGGCCGAAGCCGGACATGATCGACCTGGCGATCGCCGAGTCGCGGCGTGAGCCCGCGCCGCCGCGCCGCCGCCGGGCGGTGGGCCGGTGAACGCCGTGAACGAGCCGGGCCGCAACCGCCCGCTGATCGCCGCGGCCGTGCTCGGCCTGGCCGTGACCTTCGGGGCGGGCTGGGCGGTCGGGCACTCCGGCGACTCCGGGAACGGCACGTCCCAGGTGGCGACGTCAGCCGGTCCGGCGACGCCGGCCCCGTCCGGCACCGGTGAAGAGACCGAGATGCCCAGCCAGACGGCCGAACCCGGCGAAAACCCGGTGCAGGCCGGATCGGTCGAGGCCAAGCTGCCGTCGAGGAACAAGTGGAAGAAGGCGCCGGTCAAGGAGTTCACCTGTCCCGACGCGACGGTCCGGGTGTCCACCAGTGACCAGTTGCAGCAGGCCCTGGACGAGGCCCGAGCCGGCGCGTCCATCCGGATCGAGGACGGGCTCTACACCGGCGAGTTCAGCACCACCGCCGACGGTTCCGCGAAGAAGCCGATCTACCTGTGCGGCGGCCGCGACGCGGTGCTGGAGGCGGGGGCGATCAAGGGCGGCTACACCCTGCACTTCGACGGTGCTTCCTACTGGCGCGTGGACGGTTTCACCGTGCGCAACGGCCAGAAGGGCGTGATGGTCGACGCCGGGCGGCGGATCGGGCTCCAGAACCTGCTGGTCGAGCACATCGGTGACGAGGCCGTGCACCTGCGCACCGGTAGCACGCAGAACGTGGTGCGGGGCCTGACGATCCGCGAGACCGGGCTGCGCAAGCCGAAGTACGGCGAGGGTGTCTACATCGGCACGGCCGAGAGCAACTGGTGCGAATACACCGACTGCAAGCCGGATCCCAGCAACGACAACTTCGTCGTCGGCAACACGATCTCGGAGTTCACCTCGGAGGCCGTCGACATCAAGGAGGGCACCACCGGCGGGGTGCTGGCCGGCAACACCTTCGACGGCTCCGGGATGACCGAGGGCGACAGCTGGGTGGACGTGAAGGGCAACGGCTGGCTGATCTCCGGCAACACCGGCGTCGACTCACGGGCCGACGGCTACAAGGTGATCGAGATCCTGGACGGCTGGGGCTGGCGGAACCTGTTCAGCGCCAACCGGTCCACGGTGCGCGGCGACGGCTACGCGATCAACGTGACCAAGCGGCGCAGCGACAACGTGGTGCTGTGCAACAACACCGCGCGGGCCGCCGGTGAGGGCGTCACCACGGTCAAGTGCCGCAAGTGATCACTTGTCCACGTCACCGACCACGAAGAATGTGGAACCGAGGACGGCGACCAGATCGGCCAGCAGACACCCGGGCAGCAGCTCCGCCAGCACCTGCACGTTGCTGAACGAGGCCGAGCGCAGCTTCAGCCGCCACGGCACCTTGTCGCCCTTCGACACCAGGTAGTAGCCGTTGAGCCCGAGCGGGTTCTCCGTCCAGCGGTACACGTGCCCCGGCGGAACCTTCAGCACCTTGGGCAGTTTCACGTTGATCGGGCCGGGCGGCAGGGAACGCAGCCGGTCCACGCAGGCCTCCGCCAGGTCGAGGCTGACGTGCACCTGCTCGGTGAGCACCTGGAACCGGGCCAGGCAGTCGCCCTCGGCGCGGGTGACCACCCGGCCCGGTCCGCCCGGCGCGAACAGCTCGCCGTAGGCCAGGTAGGGGTCGTCACGGCGCAGGTCCAGGTCCAGGCCGCTGGCCCGGGCCACCGGCCCGCTCACCCCGTAGGCGGCGGCCGTCTCCCGGCTGAGCACCCCGATCCCGCGGGTGCGTGCCCGCAGGATCTCGTTGCCGACGATCAGCGACTCCAGCCGGGGCAGCCGGCGCCGCACCGCCGCCACGGCCTTCAGCACCCGCAGCAGCCAGCCGGCCGGCAGGTCCTCCTTCAGGCCGCCGACCCGGTTGAACATGTAGTGCATGCGGCCGCCGGAGATCTCCTCCATCACCGCCTGGAGCTCCTCCCGCTCGGTGAACGAGTAGAAGACCGGGGTGATCGCGCCCAGCTCCAGCGGGTACGAGCCGAGGAACATCAGGTGGTTGAGCACCCGGTTCAGCTCGGCCAGCAGCGTGCGCGCCCAGACCGCCCGCTCCGGCACCTCCAGGCCCATCAGCTGCTCGGCGGCCAGCACCACGCCCAGCTCGTTGGCGAACGCCGAGAGCCAGTCGTGCCGGTTGGCCAGCACGATGATCTGCCGGTAGTCGCGCACCTCGAAGAGCTTCTCGGCGCCGCGATGCATGTAACCGACGACCGGCTCGGCGCTGATCACCCGCTCGCCGTCGACCACGACGCGCAGCCGCAGCACGCCGTGGGTGGCCGGGTGCTGGGGACCGATGTTGAGCACCATGTCGCTCGTGGCCAGGCCGCCGGAACCGACTGCCACGGTCAGGGACCGGGACCCGCTCGAAGTCACCCGCCGAGTCTGTCACCTGGTCCGGTACCGCGCGGGCATCCCGCGGTACCGGCGGCCCCTGGGAGCCCGCCGGTCCGTGTGACATGCTGCCGAACATGGCCGCGACCCAGGGCGACGTGTTCGACGTGGACGGTGTCACCTGGACGCCGATCTCCCCCGGCCTGGCGCGGGTCAGACGGTCCCTGCTGCTGCTCTCCACGGCGGCCGAGGCGGCGGTGTCGGCGGCGCTGGCGTTCTGGCTGAGCGGCTGGTTCTGGCTCGGGGTGCTCGGCGCGGTGATCGCCACGGTCTGGAACTGGTGGCTGATCGGCCGCCAGATCCGCGCCTGGGGTTATGCCGAGCGGGCCGACGACCTGCTGATCCGGCACGGCGTGATGTTCCGTGAGCTGGTTGTCGTGCCCTACGGCCGGATGCAGTTCGTCGACGTGCAGGCCGGGCCGCTGGACCGGATGTTCGGCGTGGCCCACGTGCAGCTGCACACCGCCTCGGCCGGCACCGACGCCCGCATCCCCGGCCTTAACGCCCCCGAGGCCGGGCGGTTGCGCGACCGCCTCGCCTCCCGCGGCGAGGCCCGGCTGGCGGGGCTGTGAACCGCAGCAGCCTGGCCGACGGCGAGTGGCACCTGATGCATCCGGCCACGCCGCTGCTGCGGTCCTGGCAGGTGCTGGCCGTGGTGCTGGTGTTCGTCGTGCAGAGCCTCGGCAACGACGTGGTCTCCGGCGACGCCGACTTCGAGACCCCGCACATCGCCGGCCGCTGGCTGGCCGGGGGCGGCGCGGTGCTGCTGCTGATCGTGCTGGCCGGGGTCGGGCTGGCCTTCCTGTCCTGGCGTTCGGCCCGGTTCCGGGTGCTCGACGAGGCACTGGAACTGCACACCGGCGTGCTGTTCCGCCAGCAGCGCCGGGCCCGGCTCGACCGCATGCAGGCGGTCGACGTGGTGCAGCCGTTCCTGGCCCGGCTGCTCGGCCTGGCCCGGCTGACCGTCGAGGTGGCGGGCGGCAAGGAGTCCAACGTCGCGCTGTCGTTCCTGCGGGAGGACGACGCCCGCGCGTTGCGCAATCACCTGCTGGCATCGGCCGCCGGGCTGACCTACGAGGGGCCGCACGCGCCGGAGGCCCCGGAACGCTCCACGCTGGAGGTTCCGGTGGGCCGGCTGATCCTCTCGCTGCTGGTCAGCACCCCGGCGATCATCTTCGTGGCCGGTCTGCTGCTGCTCGGCGTGATCAGCGTGGTGATCGGCAACCCGGGCCCGCTCCTGGCCTCGTTCGCGCCGCTGCTGGGTGCGGCCGGGGTGCTCTGGGCCCGGTTCGTCAGCGGTTTCGGCTTCCGCGTCGCCGACTCGCCGGACGGTCTGCGGTTGCGTTACGGCCTGCTGGAGCAGCGCACCCAGACCGTGCCGCCGGGCCGGGTGCAGGCGGTCCGGCTGAGCCAGAACCTGCTCTGGCGCCGTCCGGGCTGGTGGACGGTGCACGTGAACATCGCCGGGTACGGCGGTGAGGACAACGACTCGAAGTCCGGCAGCACACTGCTGCCGGTCGGTCCCAAGGTGGAGGCCGTCGGCGTGCTCGCGCTGGTGCTGCCCGATCTCGGCGTGGATCCCGGCGAGAACCCCTGGGACGTGGTGGACGCCGGTCTCACCGGCACCGGCCCGCAGGCCGGTTACCTCACGGCGCCGCGCCGTTCGCGCTGGGTCGACCCGGTCTCCTGGGGCCGTTCCGCGGTGCGGGTCACCGATCAGGCCCTGCTGATCCGCAGCGGCCGGATCCACCGGCACCTCGACATCGTGCCGCACGCCCGCACCCAGAGCCTGGGCCTGAGCCAGGGGCCGGTGCAACGGCGGCTGCGCCTGGCCTCGTTCACCGTGCACTCCACGGCCGGCCCGGTGGAGCCGGTGGCCGCGCACCTCGACGCGTCCCAGGCCTCGGAACTGATTGCGGTGCAGTCGTTCCGGGCCGAACAGGCGCGCAAGGCGAGCGGTCCGGAGCGCTGGATGGAGCGCTCAGAAGGTGTGCAGCAGCCAGGCGAACCCGCCTAGCCCGCCCGGGTCGAGCAGTTCGGTGTCCGTCACCCCGAGGGCGGCCAGAGCCTCGGCCTGGGTGGTGATCTCGTGCGGCAGGCCGGTGGCTGCGGCCACCGCGTCGATCGCCACGTGAGCGGTCACGTCCATGCTGCCGTCCGGCCGGGGCGGCACCTCGCGCCCGTTCCGGAATCCGCTGAGACTGCCCTGGGCGGGCCGGTTCCCGGCGGTGTGGGCGTAGTCGACGCAGAGCGCGGCGCGCGCTCCCGTCGTCCGTGCGCGATGAACCAGGTCGCGCCAGAACAGGTCTCGGGCAAGACCCACCTCGACCCGGTCGCCCTCCTCGCCGCCCGGCCACCAGGTGGCCCGCCAGGCCAGCTCCTCCGGCTCCGGGGCCCCGCCCGGTTGCTCCCTCCCGGTCCGCGGTTCCACCAGAACAATGGACGGCGAACAGCTTTCGTCCAGCTCGGCCACCGTCAGCGGAATCACGTCGAGCAGTTCCCAGGCGATCACCAGGGAGCCGTCGAACGCCTGGTCCGGAAGGGCGTCGAGCCCCTGCGCCCAGCCGATCGCCGGCGGCAGACCCGGCGGGCGCTCCACCACGTCCACGCCCCACAGCCGGACCCCGGACGGGACGAGCGCGGTGAGCAGCTCGCCCCGGCCGGCCCCGACGTCCACGATCGTGCCCGCCCCGAGCCGGGAGGCGAGCCGCGCGAGCGCCCCGGCCAGCTCACCGGGTGCCGCGTGCGCGGCGGTGCGGAAGTGCCCGGCCGGCCCCTCGGGCCGCCGGTAGAAGCCGTCCGGTCCGTAAAGTGCCTGCTGCCAGGCGTTCTGCCAGGGGGTCAAGACGCCGGGCGGCGCAGCACCAGAGCGACGTCGGTGACCGCGAACAGGAACTTGCCCTCCGCCGCCAGCTGCCCCAACCCCTCCACCCAGGTGGTGGCGCGGGCCGACAGCTCCGGGTCGTCCTTGGTGGCGGCCAGCACGCCCATCGCGATCTTCCAGCTCACCGAGCCCTGATCGAAGCGGCGGTGGCAGTCGGCCCAGGTGTCCGCGCTGACCAGCTCGAACTCCGAGCGGGTGGCCAGCCCGAGCAGCTTGCGGCCCATGAAACCGTCGGCCCGCTCGGCATGTCTCGGCACGGTGGACACGAACCGGTCGACCAGCAGCCGGGTCAGCGCGTCGTCGGGACTGGCGAACAGCGCGGTGTCCCAGTCGCTGTGGGCCAGCACGAGCAGCCCGCCCGGCCGCAGCACCCGGTAGCACTCGGCCAGGTGGCGGGTGGGGTCGGCCAGGTGCTCGGCCACGTTCAGCGAGACTGCCCGGTCCAGCGAGGCGTCGGCGAACGGCAGCGGCTCGTCCAGGTCGGCCAGCAGCGAGCGCACCCGCGCGTCGTGCAGCACCTCGTCGTCCAGGCCGGACGCGGCGTCGACCGCGTGCACCCGGGCCGGAGGGGTGGCCGCGTGCAGCATGGCCCGTACGGTGCGGCCCTGGCCGGCGCCCAGATCGGCGACCTCCAGGCCGGGGCGGTCGAGGTGAACCAGCTCGGCGATGCGTTCGTGACGTCCCACGCCGCAACCCTACGGCCCCGTCAGGGGGCGCGTCCTGAGCGTGGTCGTGACCGTCCGGGCGGTGGCTTGGTTACCCTGCCGAGGTGTCTGAATCACAGCGACCCACCGACCGTCCGGGCCGTCTCGGAGTCGGCGTGATCGGGGCCGGCCGGGTCGGTGCCGTGCTCGGGTCGGCCCTGCGCGCGGCCGGTCACGCGATGGTCGGCGTCAGCGCCGTGTCCGAGGCCAGTGTGGAACGCGCCGGTGCCATGCTGCCCGGCGTGCCGGTGCTGGAGATCCCCGACGTGGTGGAGCGGGCCGAGCTGGTGGTGGTGGCCATCCCCGACGACGCCCTGCCGATCCTGGTGGCCGGTCTGGCCGAGACCGGTGCCTGGCAGCCCGGTCAGCTGGTGGTGCACACCAGCGGCCGGTTCGGCTGGAAGGTGCTGGAGCCGGCCGTCACCCGGGGGGCGATCCCGCTGGCCCTGCACCCGGCGATGACCTTCACCGGAACCAGCCTCGACCTGAGCCGCCTGGTGGACTGCTGTTTCGGGGTGAGCGCGCCCGCGCCGGTGCTGCCGATCGCGCAGGCCCTGGTGGTCGAGATGGGCGCGGAGCCGGTGGTGATCGCCGAGGAGATGCGCGGGCTCTACCACGCGGCCCTGGCGCACGGCTCGAACCACCTGGTCACCCTCGTGGCCCAGGCGCTCGACCTGCTGCGCTCCGCCGGGGTGGACGACCCGGCGCGACTGCTCGCGCCGCTGCTGTCGGCCTCGCTGGACAACTCGCTGCGGGCCGGTGACAGTGCCCTGACCGGCCCGGTGGCCCGCGGCGACGCCGGCACGCTGGCCGACCACCTGGCCGCGATCCGCGGCACCGGCGAGCGCGGTGAGGGCACGCTGGACACCTACCGGGCGATGGCCCGGGCCACCGCGGACCGGGCCCTGGCCTCCGGCCGGTTGCCGGTCGGCAGCGCGGAAGCCCTGCTCTCGGCGCTCAATTCCGAACCGGGGGAGTAGTCCTCGTCACGCCGGGGGTACGCCGGATGACGAGTAGGTTAAGAACATGTCCACAGTTGTGGCCCGGACCCGGGACGAGCTGGCCGTAGCCCGCGAGAAGCTGCACGGCAGCGTCGCCGTCGTGATGACGATGGGTGCCCTGCACGCCGGGCACGCCGAGCTGGTGCGCCGGGCCCGTGAACGGGCCGAGAGCGTCATCGTCACGATCTTCCTCAACCCGTTGCAGTTCGGCCCGAACGAAGATCTCGCCAAGTACCCGCGCACGCTGGAGGCCGACGTCGCGCTCTGCGAGGCCGAGGGCGTCGACCTGATCTTCGCCCCCTCGCCCGACGTGATCTACCCGCACGGCGACCCGGGTATCCGGATGTCGGCCGGGGTGCTCGGCACCAAGCTCGAAGGCGCCTCCCGGCCGGGGCATTTCGACGGCGTGCTGACCGTGGTGGCGAAGATGCTGCACCTCACCCGGCCGCAGGCGGCGTTCTTCGGGCAGAAAGACGCCCAGCAGCTGCTGCTGATCCGCCGGATGGCGCGCGATCTCGACTTCGGCTGCGAGATCGTCGCGGTGCCCACCGTGCGCGAGCCCGACGGCCTGGCCCTGAGCAGCCGCAACCGCTACCTGAGCGCCCTCGACCGGGAGGCCGCGCTGGCCCTGTCGAGAGCCCTGCACGCCGGTGAGGCCGCCCGCACCCGGGGTTCCAGCACGGTGCGCCGGGCCGCCCGCGACGTGCTGGTGGCGGAGCCGCTGGTGCTGGTCGACTACCTGGTGCTGGTCGACCCGGACACCCTGGAGGACGTGCCCGAGTGGTACCAGGGCGACGCGGTGCTGCTGGTCGCGGCCCGGGTCGGCACCACCCGGCTGATCGACAACCTGCCGCTGGTGATCGGCGGCCCGTTGTGAGCGCCCGCCTGGCCACCCGCCTGGCGGTCCCGGAGATCGGCTGGACCAGCCAGGCCGACGTGATCGTGGTCGGCTCGGGCATCGCCGGGCTGACCGCGGCGCTGCGCCTGCGCCGGCGGGTGTCGCGGGTGCTGCTGGTGACCAAGACCGTGCTCGACTCCGGCTCCACCCGCTGGGCGCAGGGCGGGATCGCCGCCGCGCTGGCCCCGGAGGACTCGCCCGCCGAGCACCTCGACGACACGCTGGTGGCCGGCGCCGGGCTCTGCGACGCGGACGCGGTGCGCGCCCTGGTCACCGACGGCCCCCGGCGGGTGCGTGAACTGGCTTCCCTGGGAGCGCATTTCGACCTGGCCCCGAACGGCGAGATCGCCCTGACCCGGGAGGGCGGGCACCATCGCGACCGGATCGCGCACGCCGGTGGCGACGCGACCGGCGCGGAGATCTCCCGGGCGCTGATCGCGGCGCTGGAGGCGGTGCGCGACGACCCGGGCATCGAGGTGCTGGAGCACGCCCTGGTGCTCGACGTCCTCACCGCCGCCGACGGAACCGCCTGCGGCGTCACACTTCACGTGATCGGTGAGGGCAGCCGCGACGGCGTCGGCGCGGCCCTGGGGCGCGCCGTGGTGCTGGCCACCGGCGGCATCGGCCAGGTGTTCCAGAGCTCCACCAACCCGCGCGAGGCCACCGGGGACGGCATCGCCGCGGCGTTGCGGGCCGGGGCCGAGGTGGCCGATCTGGAGTTCGTGCAGTTCCACCCCACCGTGCTCTGGCTCGGCCAGCACGCCCGGGGGCAGCAGCCGCTGATCAGCGAGGCGGTGCGCGGTGAGGGCGCGCTGCTGGTCGACGTGAACGGCGTGCGGTTCATGCCCGCCGTGCACGAGATGGCCGAGCTGGCGCCGCGCGACGTGGTGGCCAAGGCGATCGTCCGGCAGATGGCCTCGACCGGCACCGGGCATGTCTTCCTCGACGCCCGTCACCTCGGCCGCGACTTCCTCCACCGGCGGTTCCCGACCATCGTGAACGCCCTGGCCGGGCACCGTTTCGACCTGGCGGAAGACCTGATCCCGGTGGCGCCCGCCCAGCACTACCACTCCGGCGGCATCCGGGTCGGCGCCGACGGCCGCTCCAGCCTGCCCGGGCTCTACGCGGTCGGGGAGTGCTCCTGCACCGGGGTGCACGGGGCCAACCGCCTGGCCAGCAACTCGCTGCTGGAGGGTCTGGTGTTCGCCCACCGAATCGCGGACGACGTGAGCTCCCGGCTGGGCGGCGGCGAGCTCCCGCAGTCCGAGCCCGTGGAACGGCCCGGCCCGGCCGGTCTGCTGGCGGCCACCGCGCGGGTCAAGGTGCAGCGTGCGGCGTCCTCCGGGCCCGGCGTGATCCGCACGGCCGGCGGCCTGGCCGGTGCCGCGCGAGACCTGGCCCGGTTGTCGTCGGCCGGCGGCTGCGAGGCGCCCGAGGGGGCCCAGAAGATCGACGTCACCCACGGCACGGCCGAGTGGGAGACGATGAACCTGCACACCGTGGCCTCCGCGCTGACCCAGGTGGCGGCACTGCGTGAGGAGACCCGCGGGGGGCACTACCGCGAGGATTTCCCGCAGCGTGACGACGACCGGTGGCGCGGCCGTCTGGTGTCGCACCTGAATCCCGACGGTGAGCTGGTCACCCGGTACGAACCCCTGGAGAGCACGTCGTGAACCACTGGGAATCCGAGACCCCCTGGGAGCCGGGCGTCGTCGAGCGGCTGACGGCGGCCGGGCTGGACCCGGCGCGGGTGCGCGCGGTGGTGCGTGACGCGCTGGGCGAAGACCTGGGGCTGTCGCAGACGTCGGGGGCCCCGGGGCACGACGTCACCAGCGAGGCCACGATCGGCGCGGACGTGGTGGGGGAGGCCCACGTGGTGGCCCGGGCCGCCGGCGTGATCAGCGGAATGCCGCTGATCCCGGTGGTTCTCGCCGAGGTGGCCGCCTGGACCGGGCTCCCGGCGCCGGTCGCCGAGTTGCTGCGCGAAGACGGCGAGGCGGTCGTGCGCGACGACGTGCTGGCGGTGCTGCGCGGTCCGGTGCAGGTGCTGCTGATCGCCGAGCGCACCCTGCTGAACCTGGTCTGCCGCACCAGCGGAATCTCCACCCACACCCGGGCCTGGGCCGACCAGCTGGCCGGCACCGGGGCCCAGGTGCTCGACACCCGCAAGACCACGCCCGGCCTGCGCATGCTGGAGAAATATGCGGTGCGGTGCGGGGGCGGCACGAACAAGCGGATGGGCCTGTACGACGTCGCGATGGTGAAAGACAACCACAAGATCGCGGCCGGCTCGATCGCCGAGGCCTACCGCCGGGTGCGCGAGCGCTTCCCGCAGGTGGCCGTGCAGGTCGAGGTGACCACACCCGCCGAGGCGGTCGAGGCGGTCCGGGCCGGGGCCCGGTTCCTGCTGTGCGACAACATGTCTCCGGAGCTACTGGCCGAGAGCGTGCGGTCGGCCCGGGCCGCCACCGGCGACCCGGTCGAGCTGGAGGCCACCGGCGGGCTGACCGTCGAGGTGGCGGCCGAGTACGCCCGTACCGGGGTGGACTACCTGTCCGTCGGTGGCCTGACGCACTCGTCGCCGATCCTCGACGTGGCCGTCGACCTGGTCCGTGGTTAGACCGGGAATGACCGCGGCTCAGTTCTTCTCGTCCAGCAGCCGCTCGTAGGTGTTGCGCAGCCACTCGGCCACCTTCACCCGCTCGTTGAAGCGGGCGGTCGGGTCGGCGCGCTCCACCTCGGTGGCCTGCCGGGCCTGCCGGAACGCTTCCGCCACCGACCGCACGTCGGGGATGCCGTCGCCGTCGGTGGTGTAGGCCAGGCTCGCCCGCTGCGTGGCGGCGTGGTTGCTGGCCGGCATGATCGCCTGGGTGCCCAGGTCGTAACAGGCCTCCGGCCACACCGAGTGGGAGCCGTGGAAGGGCGGTACCAGGGCGGCGTCGAGGCCGAAGATGTTGTCCCAGAGCTGGGAATCGGTCATCGGGCGGTGCGCCTTCACCGCGCCGCCGGCCTCGGTGACGATGCGCTCGATCTCGCGGATCGTGGCCGGGTCGTAGCGGGTGGAGTCGGAGTCGAGCAGGTGGTCGTGCACGAACACCAGCAGGCGCACGTCCGCGTCCGGGCCGGCCTGCTTCGCTGCCTCGGCCAGGGCCGACACCACCCGCACCGGGTCGCTCGGCAGACGCAGGCTGCCCAGGTGCACGCCGACCAGGAAGGGGCCGCTGTGCCCGGGGGCCGGGCGCTCGCGCCGCATGCGGACGAAGTCGACGGCGTGCGGGTGCGGCTGCACCTCGGCCTGCACCGACCAGCGCCGGGAGATCTCGTCGGCGGCGGACCGGGTGAGCGTGATCACCTGGTCCGCGGCCGGGATCAGCACGTCGAGCTGCGCGGCGTATCCGGCCTCGTCCAGCCCGGTCGGGTCGCTGAGGTGGTAGGCGGTGACCACCAGGGGACGCCCGGCGGCCCGGGTCGCGTCGACCGCGGCCCGCACGTGCTCGGCGGTCATCCGCGGGGCCAGGGCGTGCACGTGCACGATCTGCATGTCGCCGAGATGGTGCTCGATCCAGGCCGGGTCGAACGCCGCGGGCGGGCGCGGGGCGGAGCCGGGCATCTGGACGGTGGGACGGTGCACGCCGTCGACGCCCTCGGGGTGACCGAGGTGCCGGACGTACACGCCACGGCCGGGCAGTGCCGCGATCCGGATGATCGTGCGGCCCTCCCACTCGGGGGATGCACGACGTCGCTTACGGGACGGGGACATGGGCGCCTCTCGCGGGATTTCGCTTGTAGCGTTGGAGGGGAGACTCGCGCCTGTCCTGGACGAGGTGGCCACCATAACCTGATCAACTTCCTCTCATCGACATGAAGATCTCCGGGCGGAAGTCGGCCGCCGCTTCTGCTCCGTCGAGCCTGGCATCTGTGATCGCTTTCCGCGCGCTGAAGCCCGATGCTTAGGGCTCGACGGCCATCGGTCGCTCTTCGGAAGGGACATCCTTTGACTATCCGCGAGTTCGGGAACGACCTACTGACAAGCCTTCTCGAGTTCACGCTGCAATCCGTGCCGGGCAGTGTCGGCGTCGGTGTCAGCGTGGCCACCGACAGCCGGTCGGAAGGCGGCACCCCCAAGACCACCGCCGCCATCGGTGTCGCCACCGAGCTCGACCCGGCGCAGTGGCAACACGCGCACGGCCCGATCTGGGAGGCGTTCCGGCACGACACCGTCGTGGTCCGGCCGCTGGACGACGCCGCCGACCCGGGGCTGGGTGACCTGCCGGGCGTCTCGCAGGAGACGCTGGGCACCGTGAAGGGTGCGGTGTTCGTGCCCGGTGAGTTCGGTTCCGACCTGCCCACGGTGTTCTCGGTGTACCTGGACCGCGTGCCCGACAACCGGGTGCTGCGCGACATCGACCGATACGAGCCCCTGGTGACCCAGGCCCTGGCGGTGGTCGAGTACTGCGCCGGCGAGGAGCAGGTGGCCCAGCAGATGCTTCAGATGACCCAGTACCGGCGGGTGATCGAGCAGGCCAAGGGCCTGGTGATGGGCGCCATCGGGGCCGATGCCCCGGCCGCCTTCGCCGCCCTGGCCCGGGCCAGCCAGCACTTCAACATCCGGCTGCGCAACCTGGCCGTGGCCCTGGTCGAGCACGTCGGGGGCCAGGCCGCCGAGCATCCGGACGACCCGGACCTGGTGGTGCGCCCGACCCAGGCGGAGCGGGAGACCGCGGCCCGGATCTGGGCGGCCCTGACCACCAGCGCGATCCTCGAGCAGAGCTGATCGGCACCGCCGGGCGGGCGCCTCTTGACGGCACGGCGATGAACGCTTAGGCGGGCCCACTAGGATCGCCTGTTGTGACCGAGCAGCAGGCTGGTGCCACCAGCGAAACGCCCCAGGAGGACCTACCCGAGCAGATGCGCATCCGCTCGGAGAAGCGGGCGCGCCTCCTGACCTCGGGTAAAGCTCCCTACCCGGTCGGGGTCGAGCGCACGCACTCCCTCGCCGACGTCCGCGCCGCGCACGCGGAGCTGGAGACCGGCGCCTCCAGCGGCGAGCTGGTGGCCGTGGCCGGCCGGGTGATGCGCTTCCGCGACGCCGGCAAGCTCTGCTTCGCCGTGCTGCAAGACGGTGACGGCGCCCAGCTCCAGGTGATGGTCTCGGCCAAGGCCGTCGGGCCGGAGGCGCTGGCCGCCTTCAAGAGCGACGTCGACCTCGGCGACTTCATCTCCGTGCACGGCGAGGTGATCTCGTCCAAGCGCGGCGAGCTCTCGGTGATGGCCGACCGCTGGGAGATGGCGTCCAAGGCGCTGCGCCCACTGCCGGTGCTGCACCGTGAGATGTCCGAGGAAGCCCGGGTGCGTCAGCGGTACGTCGACCTGATCGTCCGGCCGGCGGCCCGCGACGTGGTGCGCTCCCGGGCAGCCGTGGTGCGCTCGCTGCGCGACACCTTCCACTCCCGCGACTTCGTCGAGGTCGAGACGCCGATGCTTCAGGTGCAGCACGGTGGCGCGGCGGCCCGGCCGTTCAAGACCCACATGAACGCCTTCGACATCGACCTGTTCCTGCGGATCGCGCCGGAGCTCTTCCTCAAGCGCGCGGTGGTCGGCGGCATCGACCGGGTGTTCGAGATCAACCGCAACTTCCGCAACGAGGGCGCCGACTCCACGCACTCGCCCGAGTTCGCGATGATCGAGGCGTACCAGGCCTACGCCGACTACAACTCGATCGGCGACCTGGTGCGTGACCTGATTCAGGCTGCCGCGCAGGCGGTCTCGGGCGGCACCTCGGTGACCCTGGCCGACGGCACCGAGTACGACTTCGGCGGTGAGTGGCGCCAGATCACCATGTACGGCTCGCTCTCCGAGGCGGCGGGCCGCGAGGTCACGCCGGCCACCGAGCGCGCCGAGCTGGTCGAGCTGGCGGCCAAGCACGACGTCCCGGTGCAGTCCTGGTACAGCCCCGGCAAGCTGGCCGAGGAGCTCTTCGAGGAGCTCGTGGTGCCGGACCTGTACGCGCCGACCTTCGTGCGCGACTACCCGGAAGACACCTCCCCGCTGGTGGCCCCGCACCGCACCACGCCGGGCGTGACCGAGAAGTGGGACCTCTACGTGCGCTCGTTCGAGCTCGCCACCGGCTACTCCGAGCTGGTCGACCCGGTGATCCAGCGCGAGCGCTTCGTGGCCCAGGCCCAGGCGGCTGCTGCGGGTGACGACGAGGCGATGCGCCTGGACGAGGACTTCCTCCGGGCGATGGAGCACGGCATGCCGCCGACCGGCGGTATGGGAATGGGTCTGGACCGGTTGCTCATGGCAATCACCGGTCTCGGTATCCGGGAGACGATTTTGTTCCCCTTGGTCAAGCCCGAATAGGACGCGAGGAACCGGCATGGACTACGTGGCAGCGATCTTTCCTTCGATCGGTGTTCTCATCCTCTTCGTCATCGCGATCCGCGCCATCTTTCAGGCGGATCGCCGTGAGCGACTGGCCCAGGCCGCAGAAGACCGTCGCCTGGGTCTCGGACAGAATGGCCCGACCGGGCAAACGCATACCTCGCAATCTGTGAGTCCGGCGGAATCGGCGAAGCAGACGGGTACGACAGACGTTGATTAGCGTCACCCGTTCGGCCGAACGGGTGACGGCCCCGGTGAAAATGTGAATGTCACCGGGGCGCGAGACAACTGCTAACCGCTCACTATTGCGGGCATCCTGCGGTGTTGGCTTGACATGCTTGAATGTCGACTCCATGATTCCCATGAATGGGTTCATCTGCCCGGGGTGGACTCCGGTGGCGTTTCTAGGAGTAATTGATGGCGCAGAAGGTGCAGGTCATTCTTGTTGACGACCTGGACGGCGGCGAGGCCGAGGAGTCGGTGTCGTTCTCGCTCGACGGGGTCAACTATGAAATTGACCTCTCCGCGACCAACGCGGAGGCGTTGCGAGACGCGATCGCACCGTGGGTGGGGCATGCCCGTCGTATCAGCGGCCGTAGCAGCCGTGGCCGGGGCACGTCGCGTGGCCGGTCCGCCGCCAAGGCGGATCTCGGTGACGTGCGGGCCTGGGCGCGCGACAACGGCTATCAGGTGAGCGATCGCGGCCGGGTCTCGGCCGAGGTGATGGCTGCCTACGAAGGCGCGCACTGAACCTGTCCCACCCGTGAGATCGCGCCACCGCCGTGAATCGACGGCGTAGTCCTGGACGGGCGCCGAACCGCTATGGTTCGGCGCCCGTCCAGGTTTTGTCGTGGGTCTTTCGCTTTTCCCCGCCGGTCACCTCGCCGTGCGGTCGCGGTTCGGCCGGATCGAAAGAGTGTGCTCCGTCCGGGGGTGGACGCCCGGGTGAATTCGGCAGAATCCCGAATTGCCAGGTTGTGCTGAATGCGATTGTCCGGACTATGTCTGCGCTCCGGGATAGTGCCGCCCACCGGAAGCGGTACTGACAACGTTCGGCGGAACTTCTGGTGATCGTTCCGCTGCTCCGCGTTGTTTGTCGGCCCCGCGGATAGGCAGGACGGGTGCGAACACCCGGTGCCCGATCTGCCGGCGGGTAATCCCGCGGTAGCACGTAATGTGTGCTTAGCGGGGTGGCTTGTCCGAATTCGGCGGGTGAATTCCCTCGCTCCGGTGTTGTTCGGCGCTCGCCCGGAAACCTCGTCCCGGCCGCCGGGCGGCCGCCGGTGGACGTGTCGGAGCCGTCTGTTCGCCGTCCGCAAACAAGAGGGGGAACCGGAACGGTGGGGCGATCGGCTCGGGTGACCCGGCGTGACCGGCCCCGGCAACGGGTGGCACCCTGGACATGCGGCCGGGCCGCCCGCCGGGCCGAACCGGGACTTCCGTCCCGCGCCCGGGCGAGGGCCTCAAAGCTCGTGAAAAGCGTTGGTTCTGTCCGCCGAAAGCGAACATCGAACTACTGTGCTCCGGCCCTGGAACACGTAAGGTTCCAGCTCCGTTGGCCGATGCACGGGTGTCGGCACAGTCTCACTCTCGGATTGCAGGGTGTTTCTTTCCGTAGCCCCAGATAGCATCGATAAGGTCAGCGAGACCCCGTCTCACCCCCACTGACCGCACGAGGAGCGCAGATGTTCGAGAGGTTCACCGACCGCGCCCGCCGTGTTGTTGTCCTGGCCCAGGAGGAGGCCAGGATGCTCAACCACAACTACATCGGTACCGAGCACATCCTGCTGGGGCTGATTCATGAGGGCGAGGGAGTCGCAGCCAAGGCGCTGGAGTCCCTCGGCATCTCGCTCGACGCTGTCCGCGAGCAGGTGCAGGAGATCATCGGTCAAGGACAGCAGGCCCCCTCCGGGCACATCCCCTTCACCCCCCGCGCCAAGAAGGTGCTGGAGCTCTCGCTCCGCGAGGCCCTTCAGCTCGGGCACAACTACATCGGCACCGAGCACATCCTGCTCGGCCTCATCCGTGAGGGCGAGGGCGTCGCCGCCCAGGTGCTGGTCAAGCTCGGCGCCGACCTCAACCGCGTGCGCCAGCAGGTCATCCAGCTGCTGTCCGGCTACCAGGGCAAGGAGCCGGCCGCGGCCGGCGGTCCGGCCGAGGGCACGCCGTCCGGTTCGCTGGTGCTCGACCAGTTCGGCCGTAACCTCACGCAGGCCGCCCGCGAGGGCAAGCTCGACCCGGTCATCGGCCGGGAGAAGGAAATCGAGCGGGTCATGCAGGTGCTGTCGCGCCGCACCAAGAACAACCCGGTTCTGATCGGTGAGCCCGGTGTCGGTAAGACCGCCGTGGTGGAGGGCCTGTCCCAGGCCATCATCAAGGGCGAGGTCCCCGAGACGCTGAAGGACAAGCAGCTCTACACGCTTGACCTCGGCGCCCTGGTCGCCGGTTCGCGCTACCGCGGTGACTTCGAGGAGCGCCTGAAGAAGGTGCTCAAGGAGATCCGCACCCGCGGCGACATCATCCTGTTCATCGACGAGATCCACACCCTCGTCGGGGCGGGTGCCGCGGAGGGCGCGATCGACGCCGCCAGCATCCTCAAGCCGATGCTGGCCCGTGGTGAGCTCCAGACCATCGGCGCCACCACGCTCGACGAGTACCGCAAGCACATCGAGAAGGACGCCGCCCTGGAGCGCCGGTTCCAGCCGGTCCAGGTGCAGGAGCCCTCGCTGGCCCACGCCATCGAGATCCTGAAGGGCCTGCGCGACCGTTACGAGGCGCACCACCGGGTCTCCATCACCGACGCGGCCCTGGTCGCGGCGGCGACGCTGGCCGACCGGTACGTCAACGACCGGTTCCTGCCCGACAAGGCGATCGACCTGATCGACGAGGCCGGTGCCCGACTGCGCATCCGCCGGATGACGGCTCCGCCGGACCTGCGCGAGTTCGACGAGAAGATCGCGCAGACCCGCCGCGACAAGGAGTCCGCGATCGACGCGCAGGACTTCGAGAAGGCGGCGTCGCTGCGCGACGGCGAGAAGAAGCTGCTGGCGGCCAAGGCCGAGCGCGAGAAGCAGTGGAAGGCCGGCGACATGGACGTGGTCGCCGAGGTCGACGAGGAGCTGATCGCCGAGGTTCTGGCCACGGCGACCGGTATCCCGGTGTTCAAGCTCACCGAGGAGGAGACCACCCGTCTGCTCCGGATGGAAGACGAGCTGCACAAGCGGATCATCGGCCAGGTCGACGCGGTCAAGGCCATGTCGCAGGCGATCCGCCGCACCCGGGCCGGCCTGAAAGACCCGAAGCGTCCCGGTGGCTCGTTCATCTTCGCCGGTCCGACCGGTGTCGGTAAGACCGAGCTCGCCAAGGCGCTCGCCGAGTTCCTGTTCGGCGACGAGGACTCGCTGATCCAGCTCGACATGTCCGAGTTCTCGGAGAAGCACACCGTGTCGCGGCTGTTCGGTTCGCCTCCCGGCTACGTCGGCTACGAAGAGGGCGGCCAGCTCACCGAGAAGGTGCGCCGCAAGCCGTTCTCCGTGGTGCTGTTCGACGAGGTCGAGAAGGCCCACCCGGACATCTTCAACTCGCTCCTCCAGATCCTGGAAGACGGTCGCCTGACCGACTCCCAGGGCCGCATGGTCGACTTCAAGAACACTGTGATCATCATGACGACGAACCTGGGTACCCGGGACATCGCCAAGGGTGTGCAGCTGGGCTTCCAGTCGGGCAGCGACACGAAGACGAGCTACGAGCGGATGAAGGCGAAGGTCGCGGAGGAGCTCAAGCAGCACTTCCGTCCGGAGTTCCTCAACCGTGTCGACGACACCATCGTGTTCCCGCAGCTGTCGCAGGACGAGATCATCGAGATCGTCGACCTGATGATCGCCAAGGTGGACGAGCGCCTCAAGGACAAGGACATGGGCCTCGAGCTCACGCCCGCGGCCAAGATCGCTCTGGCCCACAAGGGTTACGACCCCGTGCTGGGCGCCCGGCCGCTGCGCCGCGCCATCCAGCGCGAGATCGAGGACACGCTGTCCGAGAAGATCCTCTACAGCGAGCTCAAGGCGGGCCAGATCGTTCTGGTCGACGCCGAGGGCGAGCCGGCCACGGCCCACTTCAGCTTCCGCGGAGTGCCCAAGGGCGGATCGATCCCGGAGCTGACCGCCAGCGAGACGGGGGCTCCGCCGGTCGCCGGCGAAGCGTCCTGACCGCCACCCGCACCACCGGAGGCCGGAACCCGCGAGGGTTCCGGCCTCCGGCCGTTTGCCGGATGTGACGAGGCTATCTTCGGCTCACACGCCCGGCGGTGGCGTGAGAACATCGACGGGTGGCTGACTTCCGCGTCCGGCGTGCCCGCACCACCGACGTCTCCACCATCGCGCGCATGGTGGCGGGCTACGCCGACCAGCGCATCCTGTTGCACAAGGAGACGGTCACCTACTACGAGAACGTGCAGGAGTTCCGGGTCGCGGTGGACGCCGACGACCAGGTGATCGGCTGTGGCGCCGTGCACGTGCTGTGGGAAGACCTGGCCGAGGTGCGCACCCTGGCGGTGTCGTCGGCCTGGCGCGGTGCCGGGGTCGGGCACGCCCTGCTCGACACCCTGATCGAGCAGGCCGGCGAACTCGGCGTGACCCGGCTGTTCTGCCTCACCTTCGAGGTGAAGTTCTTCGAGCGCCACGGTTTTCGTGAGATCGAGGGCACACCGGTGGCCCCCGAGGTCTATGCCGAACTGCTGCGCTCCGGCGACGAGGGCATCGCCGAGTTCCTCGACCTGGCCCGGGTCAAGCCCAACACCCTGGGCAACACCCGCATGCTCCGCGAGCTCTGACCCGGCCCGGCGGGCCCCCGCTCACGGGGTCAGCCGGCGCACCAGCTCGGACACGTCCGGCTCCTCCAGGCTGAGGTTGCGCACGGGGGCCCGGGCCACCACCTCGGCCAGCACCTTGGCCGTGCTGCCCCGGCCGGGCGTGATGCCCAGACGCTGGCGCAGGCCACCGGCCTCCACGGCGATCAGCTCGGTGCCGGCCAGATCGTCGAGCGGGGCCGTGGGAGCGAGCAGGTCCACCACGAGAACCCGCTCGGTGCCGAGCAACTCGGTCAGTGCGGGCACGTCGCCGTCGAAGCCGATCCGCCCGTCCACCCCGACCAGCAGCCGCGGGCACAGCGACTCGACGTCGGCCAGATCGCTCGTGGCCAGCAGCAGCGCACGCCCGTTCATCCGGTTCTCCTGGCGCAGCACCGAGCGCAGCCGTTCCTTGCTGCCGGCGTCCATGCCCCGGGTCGGCTCGTCGAGGATCAGCACCTCAGGGTCGGGCAGTAGCGCCGCGACCAGCTCGGCCCGGCGGCGCTGGGCCGGTGTCAGGTTGCCGACCGGCGTTCTCAGCGCCCGCCCGAGCTCCAGCCGCTCGACCAGCTCGTCCGCGCTGCCGTCGGGCAGCTCGAGCAGACGGCAGACCATGGTGAACGACTCGCCCAGCGGCACGTCGAACCACAGCTGTGAGTGCTCGTTGACGATGGCGCCGACCCGGCCGGCCAGTTCCGCGTGCCCGGTGTACGGCTTGTGGCCCAGAACCGAGATCGAACCGAAAGACGGCGAGCAGTGGCCTGTGGCGAGCTTCACCAGGCTCGTCTTGCCGGCTCCGGGCGGAAACAGCAGGCCGACGGCCTCGCCCGCGGCCACCGAGAAGGACAGGCCGTCGAAGACGGTGGAGTGACGACGCCAGAACCCGCGTCGCACCGAGTAACTGACCTGCTCGAAGGCAACGACCGGACGCGGCGCACCGCTCGGAGCGGGCCGCTGACCCCCGTCATTCTGCGCCACGCGTTGAGATTAGCGAAGATTTAAGGCGGTCAGTTGGCAGCCGTAACGTACGCCTTCTGTATCCCGTATGGGCGTTTACCCGGGTAACTGGTAATGATCACCGGGCAGCGGCTCCACCAGACCGTCTTCGATCAGCCCGGCCAGGCAGCGTGAGCGCTGTCCCGGGTCGCGCAGGGCGCCGTCCGGCACCTCGATCACCAGCTGCGGGTGCGAGAGCGGGTCGCGGCTCTTGCGCAGGGCGGCCATCAGCGCGCCGCGGATCTGCCGGTCGGTGCCGGCCCAGGCCTGGCCCTTGCGGGCCGGGCCGGTGTGCGGTGGGGAACCGGCCAGACGCCAGGCACACTGCGAGGAGACCGGGCAGCCGGCGCACTTGGGCGAGCGGGCGGTGCAGACCAGCGCACCGAGCTCCATCACCGCCACGGCCCAGCGGGCGGCCCGGGCCGGTTGCTGCGGCAGCAGTCCGGTGGCCAGCCGGGTCTCGGCGGAGGTGACGGCGGGCGGCGGGTACTCGATGCCGGTGACGGCGCGGGCGAACACCCGGCGCACGTTGGTGTCGAGCACGGCGTGACGCTGGCCGAACGCGAAACTGGCCACGGCGGCGGCGGTGTAGGAGCCGATGCCGGGCAGGGCCAGTAGCTCGGCGTGGTCGCTGGGCACGGCGCCGTCGTGGCGGTCCACGATCGCCTGTGCGGCCTGGTGCAGGCGCAGCGCACGCCGCGGGTAGCCGAGCCGGCCCCAGGCCCGGATCACCTCGCCGGGCGGCTCCTTCGCCATGTCGGCGGGCTCGGGCCAGCGCTGCACCCACTCCCGCCAGATCGGCAGCACCCGGCTGACCGGGGTCTGCTGGAGCATGATCTCGCTGATCAGGACGTGCCAGGGCGGGCAGTCCGGCTCGCGCCAGGGCAGGTCGCGGGCGTTCGCCTCGTACCAGGCCAGGATCGGGCGGTGCAGCGGATGTGCGCCGGTGTCGGTGGTACTCAGATGTATCGCTCCAGGATGCTGGACTCGGCCAGCCGGGAAAGACCTTCCCGGACGGCGCGGGCTCGCTGGTCGCCGACGCCCTCCACGAGCATCAGGTCGTCGAGGTTGGCGGCAAGGAGTTTCTGGAGGTCGCCGAAGTGGTCGACCAGGCGCTCGACGATCGCGCCCGGCAGACGCGGCACCTTGGTGAGCAGCCGGTAGCCCTTGGGACTGACCGAGGCGTCGAGGGCATCGCTGCCCTGCACGAAACCCAGAACCCGGGCGACCAGCCCGAGGTCGACCAGGTCGTTGGAGGGGATCTCGGCCAGGGCGGTGACCACCTCGGGCATCGAGCGCTCGCGCCGGGTGGCGTCGAGGTAGTCGCGGATGACCAGGTCGCGGTCGGGGCCGACGCCGCCGATCAGCTCGTCGAGCTGGAGCGAGAGCAGCCGGCCGTCGGTGCCGAGTTCGACCACGTAGTGCTGGATCTCGTCGGAGATGCGGCGCACCATCTCGAGACGCTGGATGACGATGGACACGTCGCGCACGGTGACCAGGTCTTCGATCTCCAGCGCGGAGAGCGTGCTGGTGACCTCGTCGAGCCGGGCCTTGTAGCGCTCCAGCGTGGCCAGGGCCTGGTTGGCCTTGCCCAGGATGGCGTCGGAGCCCTCCAGCACGTAGCGCCGGCCTGCCACGTAGAGCGCGATGATGCGCATGGACTGGCTGACCGAGACCACCGGATAGCCGGTCTGCTTGGCCACCCGCTCGGCGGTGCGGTGCCGGGTGCCGGACTCGTCGGTCTGGATGCTCGGGTCGGGCACCAGCTGCACGGCGGCCCGGAGGATCCGCGACCCGTCCTGGTCGGTGACGATCGCGCCGTCCATCTTGGCCAGCTCACGCAGCCGGGTGGCGGAGAAGCCGACGTCGAGATTGAAGCCACCGGTGCAGATGCTCTCGACCAGGGTGTCGTGCCCGAGCACGATGAGAGCGCCGGTGCGGCCGCGCAGAATGCGTTCCAGACCGTCGCGCAGCGTCGTGCCCGGCGCGACCGCGGCAAGGGTGTACCGCAGCAGCTCTTCGGGAGTGCGCTCGGCGACCACGGGGGGAGTCTATCCGGCCGGTGAACGGTCACGGGCCCAAAGCTCCTGGCCGGGCCGCCGGGGCCAGAACTGTCGGTGGTGGCGCGTAGGTTCTGCGGGGTGAGTACAACTGGCGTGCGAAGTGGTGGGTCGGCCGGCCGGGGCCGGCGGTCGGGGCGCGACAACCCGGGGTACCGCTGTGCCGAGTGCGGCTGGACCACGGCGAAATGGGTCGGCCGGTGCGGTGAGTGCCAGGCCTGGGGCACCGTCATGGAGGCCACCTCGGCCGCGCCCGCCGGCGTCACCAAGGCCCGCACGGTCACCGAGAAGGCCCGGCCGATCGGCGAGATCAGCGCCGAGAACGCGAAGACCTGGTCCACCGGCGTCGACGAGCTCGACCGGGTGCTCGGCGGCGGCATCGTCAGCGGTGCCGTGGTGCTGCTGGCCGGTGAGCCCGGCGTCGGCAAGTCCACCCTGCTGCTCGACGTCGCGTCCCGGGCGGCCGCGCAGACCCGCACGGTTCTCTACGTCACCGGTGAGGAGTCGGCCAGCCAGGTGCGGCTGCGGGCCGAGCGCATCGGGGCGCTGCGGCCCCGGCTGCTGCTGGCCGCCGAGACCGACCTGTCCACCGTGCTGGGCCATGTCGAAGACGTGTCGCCCGACCTGATGGTGGTCGACTCGGTGCAGACCATCGCCAGCGACGCGATCGAGAGCTCGGCGGGCAGCGTCTCGCAGGTGCGCGAGGTGGCGGCCTCGCTGATCCGGGTGGCCAAAGAGCGGGGTATGGCCACGGTGCTGGTCGGCCACGTCACGAAAGACGGCTCCATCGCCGGGCCCCGGGTGCTGGAGCACCTGGTCGACGTGGTCTGCCAGTTCGAGGGCGACCGGCACTCCCGGCTGCGGCTGGTGCGCGCCGTGAAGAACCGTTACGGCCCCACCGACGAGGTGGGCTGCTTCGACCTGTCCGAGGTCGGCATCGTCGGTCTCACCGATCCCAGCGGCCTGTTCGTGTCGCAGCACGCCCAGCCGGTGCCGGGCACCTGCGTCTCGGTCACCCTGGAGGGGCGCCGCCCGCTGGTCAGCGAGGTGCAGGCACTGGTCGCCCCGACCGCCTCCAACAACCCGCGCCGGGCCACCTCCGGGCTCGACAACAGCCGGGTCTCGATGATCCTGGCGGTGCTGGAACGCCGCGCCGGGGCCCGGCTGTCGGGCAACGACGTCTACGTGTCCACGGTGGGCGGTGTGCGGCTCGCCGAGCCGGCCTGCGACCTGGCGGTGGCGCTCGCGGTGGCCGGTGCCGCCATCGACCGACCGCTGGCCGCGGGCACCATCGCGATCGGCGAGGTGGGGCTGGCCGGTGAGGTGCGCCCGGTCGCCGGTGTCGGCCGCCGTCTGGCCGAGGCCGCCCGCCTGGGCTTCACCTCGGCCTTCGTGCCGGCCGGCACCCAGGAGTCCGCGCGCCCGCCGGAAGGCATGACGGTGCACGAGGTTCCCGACGTGCTGACCGCCCTCAGCCGGGCGACCTTCCCCCTGACCGGGAGCGGGGGTGGCAGCGGCAGCGGGGGAGGAGGGAACCGGTGAGGAAGGGCGCCGGGGCCACCACCGCTCGGAAAGGAGCTGCGGGAGCAGGCTGACCGGTGCGGGCCGGCTGAGTGGTGTGGGCCGGCTGAGTGGTGTGGGTCGGCTGAGGGGTGCGTGCCGACGGGTGTGGTGACGGCTGGCTGGGATGGTGCGGGCCGGCCGTTGTGGTGTCGGCCGGCTGAGATGGTGCCGGCCGCCGGCACGGTCCTCGATGCCCGCGGAGCCTCAACGCCCGCGCCGCAGAAGCCCTTTCGGTGCCTCGTACGAGAACAGGTTCACGGCGTAGTCCACCGACGTCCCCGGGTGCGAGGCCAGGATGCGGTCGGCGTGCTCGGCGCTGAACTCGATCCGCACCACGGCCTCGAAGTCCGCCCGGGTCGGCATCTCCCAGCGGATGTCGAGGGTGCGGCGCGACCAGCCCTGCCGGGCCCAGAACGCCTCCACCGCGGCCGGGTCGTAGGTGGGCAGCCAGCGCCGGAACCAGCTGCCGAAGGTGGAGCGGGTGGCGTCGTTGTCGATCACGAACGCCACACCGCCCCGCCGCAGCACCCGGCGGATCTCGGCCAGTCCGGGCTCGCAGCCCGGGCCGAAGAAGTAGGCCCAGCGGGCGTGCACCACGTCGATCGAGCCGCTGGGAACCGGCAGCTGCTGGGCGGTTCCGGCGCGCACGTCGATCCGGGCGCGGGCCTCGTCGTCGTCGATCGAGGCCACCCGGCGCCGGGCCAGCTGCACCAGCGGCGGGTGTGGCTCCACGCCGACCACCGAGGCCGCGGCGGTGGCGAACCCGGGCAGGTGATAGCCACTGCCGCAACCGATGTCGAGCACGTCCAGGCCGTCCCAGGGGCGGATCGCGCGCATCGCGGCCTCGATCACGCCGTCCGGGTCGACGCTGCGGTTCTCGATCTCGTACACACCCGGGTACCGCCAGATGTTGGGGCTCGGGATGATCTCGGTCATGACTACCGGCGGGCGAGCGTGGTGGCCGGGTGCACGGTCAGCGGGATCAGTTTGCGCGCCCCGGTGATCTGGTCGCAGTGCCGGGCCAGCTCGTCATAAGCGGCCTGGCCCATCAGCTCGACCAGTTCCGGCCGCAGGCTGCGGTACACCGGCTGCGCCCCGACGTGGGCCTGCGGGTTGCCGGTGCAGTACCAGTCCAGGTCGTGCCCGCCGGCGCCCCAGCCGCGCCGGTCGTACTCGCTGATCGTCACCTCGAGGTAGCTGGTGCCGTCCGGCCGCTCGATCGTGCGGTACGAGCGGCGGATCGGAAGCTGCCAGCAGACATCCGGTTTCACCTCCAGCGGCTCGCGTTCCTCGGCCCACGCCATCTTGTGCAGCGAGCAACCGTCACCGGCGGCGAAGCCCGGCCGGTTCAGGAAGATGCAGGCGCCGTCGACCACGCGGGTCTTGCGCTGGCCCTCGGCGTCCACCTCGGTCCAGCCGTTGCGCAGGCCCTCCTCGGAGTGCTGCCACAGGGCCGGGTCCAGCCGCTCGACCGCCTCGGTGACCCGCGCCTCGTCCTCCTCGTCGGCGAAGTGCGCGCCCAGAGTGCAGCATCCGTCGGAGGGGCGGTCGGCGTAGATGCCGGCGCAGCCGCTGCCGTAGACACAGGTCCAGTTGGACGTGAGCCAGGTCAGGTCACAGCGATAGACCTGTGCGGGCTGATCGTCGTCCTCAAGTTCTTCGTCATCAGGATCCTCGTCCTCCTCGTCTTCGAGAACGAAGTCGACGGGATCCTCGGGATCCTCGTCGTCGGCGGGCTCGGCTTCCTCGGGGTCGGGGAACTCCAGCCAGAGCCGGGCCGGGTCGAGGCCGATCTCCGGCGCGGGGGGATGGGGCATGGGCGACAATGTAAGCCCTGCAAGGGGGTACCCACGTGCAAGGGGAGCCTTGTCGGCGCCGGTGGTGGGGTACTTTCACAGAATGCGGCTGGGTGTTCTCGACGTCGGGTCCAACACGGTGCACCTCCTGGTGGTGGATGCACATCCGGGGGCCCGGCCGTTGCCTGCCTCGTCGCACAAGGTCGAGCTGAAACTGGCCGAGCAGCTGGAGGCGGACGGGCGGATCTCCGCGGCGGGTGAGAAGGCCCTGCTGGAGTTCGTCGGCAGCAGCCTGACCGTGGGCGAGGACCTGGGCGTCGAGGAGGTCATCGGGTTCGCCACCTCGGCCATCCGCGACGCCCCCAACGGCCAGGAACTGCTGAACCGGGTGCGCACCGAGACCGGTGTCGAACTGCGTGTACTGGCCGGGGGCGACGAGGCCCGGCTGACGTTCCTGGCGGTGCGCCGCTGGTTCGGCTGGTCGGCGGGCCGGTTGCTGGTGCTCGACATCGGTGGTGGTTCGCTGGAGATCGGCGCGGGTCTGGACGAACTGCCCGACGTGGCCATCTCTCTGCCCCTCGGCGCCGGCCGGCTGACCCGCGACCGGCTCGCCGGCGACCCGCCGGACGCCGAATCGGTGCGCTCCGCGCGGCGGTACGTGCGTGCCGAGATCGGCCGCGTGGTCCGGGACGTCGTCCGTGGGGGTGTTCCAGACCAGGTCGTCGGCAGCAGCAAGACGTTTCGCACACTGGCCCGGATCTGCACACCGATGGACGACGAGGGGCCCGCGCGCACGCTGCGTCGTGCCGACCTCAGTGCGTGGGTGCCGCGTCTGGCCGCGATGACCGAGTCCGAGCGCTCCGGGCTGCCCGGCGTCTCGACCGGCCGGGCCCGGCAGATCCTGGCCGGAGCCCTGGTGGCCGAGGGCGCGATGGAGCTGCTCGGCGTGGAGAGCCTCCAGATCAGCCCGTGGGCGCTGCGCGAGGGCGTGATCCTGCGTCGGCTCGACGCCGTGATGAGTGCGTCCGGCCCGGGGCTGTAGACCGGGAGAGTGAGCCCCGAGCGCCCGGGGAGGGTGTGCACAAGCGCCCACAGCGGGAGTGACTACGCTGAAGTGCATGGGCCGATCGAACAATGGTGGGCGGAAACCGTCTGGGAATCCCGCAGCCAAGGTGGCGCTGTCGACGAGTTCCGTGTACCCGGAGTCATGTGCCGACGCGTTCGAAATCGCTGCGCGACTGGGCTACGACGGTGTCGAGGTGATGGTCTGGACCGATCCGGTCAGCCAGGACACCGGCGCGCTGAAGCGGCTCTCGCAGCACTACGGCGTACCCGTGCTGTCGGTGCACGCCCCCACGCTGCTGGTCACCCAGCGGGTCTGGGGCAAGGAGCCGTGGTCGAAGCTGGAGCGCTCGCTACAGATGGCCGAGTCGCTGGGTGCGGCCGCCGTGGTGGCGCACCCACCGTTCCGCTGGCAGAAGGAGTACGGCGCCGGCTTCGTGGACGGCGTCGCCCAGCTGAACGACAGCTACGCGGTGCCGCTGACGGTGGAGAACATGTACCCCTGGCGGGCGCGTACCCGTGAGGTGATGGCCTACTCGCCGGGCTGGGACCCGCTGGAGCAGTCGTATCGCCACGTCACACTGGACTTCTCGCACGCCGCCACGGCCGGTGGTGACTCGCTGGCGATGGCGCGTGCGCTGGGTGAGCGGTTGCGGCACATCCACCTGGCCGACGGCGCCGGCTCGGCCAAGGACGAGCACCTGCTGCCCGGCCGCGGCACCCAGCCCTGCGGTGAGGTGCTCGACCTGCTGTCGGAGTGGAACTGGTCCGGCGTGGTGGCGGTCGAGGTGAACACCCGTAAGTGCCGCACCCGGGCCGAGCGGGAGGCCGAGCTGACCGAGTGCCTCAACTTCGCCCGCGAGCACCTGTCGTCGGCGAACCTGACGCCGACCCTCTGACGTGGAACACCGTGGGCTCCGGATCGAGGGGATTCCGGAGCCCACGGTGGCTCATCATTGTCAGCCCATGTGCGGGTAGCGCCAGTCGAGCGCCGGCTCGAACGTCTCCTTGATCGAGCGGGTCGAGGTCCAGCGCTGGAGGTTCTGCGGCGCACCGGCCTTGTCGTTGGTGCCGGAGGCCCGGGCACCGCCGAACGGCTGCTGGCCGACCACCGCACCGGTCGGCTTGTCGTTGATGTAGAAGTTGCCCGCCGCGAAGCGGAGTGTCTCCATGGCGCGGGCCACGGCCTGCCGGTCCTGGGCGATGATCGCCCCGGTCAGCGCGTACTTCGAGTCCTTCGCGATACCGGCTGCGACCCGGTCGAAGTCGGCGTCGTCGTACACGTGCACGGCCAGGATCGGCCCGAAGTACTCGGTGCTGAGCGACTCGTCGGCGGGGTCGTCGACGACCAGCACGGTCGGGTCGACGAAGTAGCCGGTGCTGTCGTCGGCCGTGCCGCCGGCCAGTACCTCGATGCCCGCGGTCGCGGCGGCGCGCTCCAGGGCGGCCTGGTGCTTGGCGAACGCCCGGGCGTCGATCACGGCCGAGGTGAAGTTGGCGAAGTCGGTGGGGGCGCCCACGGGCAGCGCCTTCGTGGTCTCCGCCAGGCCCTCGCGCAGCCGCGCCCACACGCTGCGCGGCACGTAGGCCCGCGAGGCGGCCGAGCACTTCTGCCCGGAGTACTCGAAAGCGCCTCGCACCAGGGCGGTACGGAGCACGTCGACGTCGGCGCTGGGGTGGGCCAGCACGAAGTCCTTGCCGCCGGTCTCACCCACGATGCGCGGGTAGGAGCGGTAGTTCGTGATGTTCTTACCGACCTCCTGCCACAGATGCTGGAAAGTGGCGGTGGAGCCGGTGAAGTGGATGCCGGCCAGGTCCGGGTCGTTCAGCGCGACGCCCGACACCTCGGGCCCGGCGCCGTGCACCAGGTTGATCACACCCGGCGGCAGGCCGGCGGCGGCCAGCAGGCGCATCGTGTACTCGGCCGAGAGTGCCTGGGTGGGGCTGGGCTTCCAGAGCACCGTGTTGCCCATCAGGGCCGGGGCGGTGGGCAGGTTGGCCGCGATCGAGGTGAAGTTGAACGGCGTGACCGCGTAGACGAAGCCCTCCAGCGGCCGGTGGTCCATCCGGTTCCACACGCCGGGGGAGTTGGCCGCAGGCTGCTCGGCATAGATCTGCCGGGCGAAGTGCGCGTTGAACCGCCAGAAGTCGGCCAGCTCACAGACCGCGTCGATCTCGGCCTGGTAGATGGTCTTGGCCTGGCCGAGCATGGTGGCGGCGTTGGTCACCGCGCGCCAGCTGCCGGTGAGCAGGTCGGCGGCCTTGAGCAGGATCGCGGCGCGGTCGTCGATCGACAGTGCGGCCCAGGCCGGGGCGGCCTGCCGGGCGGCCTCGATCGCCCGGGTCGTGTCGTCGGCGGTGGCGGCGCGGAAAGTGCCCAGCACGTGCGACTTCTCGAACGGTGCGACGACGTCGGTCGGCTCGCCGCCGCCCGGCACGGCCTCGCCGCCGATCCAGTTGGTCAGCTCGGCGCGGGTGCCCCAGATCTCCTTGAGGGCGGGTTCCAGGGCGGCGCGGTCGGCGCCGCCGGCGGTGTAGGGGCGAGGGGGCTCGTTGACCGGAGCCGGGACGTTCGTGATGGCGTCCATCAATCGTCCTTTCTTGATAGGGCTTTTCAAGAACCGAGGTGACGCAGCAGGAACAGCATGTTGGCCGGCCGCTCGGCCAGCCGGCGGATGTAGTAGCCGTACCAGTCGGTGCCGAACGGCAGGTACACCCGCACGTCCACCCCGGCGGAGGCGAGCAGGCGCTGCTCGTCGGCGCGGATCCCGTAGAGCATCTGGAGTTCCCAGTCCCCCCGGGCCCGGCCCAGCGCGCAGGCGTCCGCCACCAGGGCCATGTCGTGGGTGGCGATCATCGGGTGGCCCTGCCCGGCGAACAGGATCTCCATGCAGCGGCGGTAAGCGGCGTCGACGTCCGTCTTACGCGGGTGGGCGACCGAAGCCGGTTCCGCGTAGGCACCTTTCACCAGGCGGACCCGGGACCCGCTGCCGGCCAGATCGCGGCAGTCGCCCTCGGTGCGGTACAACGCGGCCTGGAGCACGGCGCCCACCCAGGGGTGCTGTTCCCGCAGTTCGCGCAGGACGCCCAGGGTGGAGTCGACCGTGGTGTGGTCCTCCATGTCGAGGGTCATCGTGGTGCCGGCCTCGGCCGCGGCGGTGGCCACCGAGAAGGCGTTCTCCAGGGCGATCTTGTCGCCGTCGGCGCCCAGGGCCTGGCCCAGGGCGGAGAGTTTCACCGACACCTCGGCCCGGTCGGCCAGCCCGGCGTCGGACAGCGAGCCCAGCAGGGAGCGGTAGGCGGCCGCGGTGGCGGCGGCCTGCGCGCGATCGGTGACGTCCTCGCCGAGCACGTCGAGCGTCACGGCCAGGCCCTGGTCCCGCAGCGACTTCGTGACCGCCAGGGCGGAGGGGGCGTCCGGTCCGGCGATGAACCTGCGGACCATCTTGTGGGTCATCGGCAGCGCGCTCACGGAGGCCCGGACCGGCCGGGTCCGGGCGGCAGCCAGCAGGAGTTTCGGCATACGGCCAGGCTAGGAGCGAGGTCCGGATGTCACCATGTGCAGATGTCACGAGCCGTTCCGACGATTGTCGAACCTGGATGACCTCCGCCACCGGTGAGTCCGACCCACGGGCGCTCCAGGACCTCGTCGACGACGTCTCCGACCTGTTGCAGGCCCCGGCCACGCTGGAGGACACCGGATTCGCCCTGCTGGCCTACGGCTCGCACGGCCCGGACGGGGTGGACCAGGTGCGGGCCGCGTCGATCCTGCGCAAGACCGCCACCCCCGCCGTGCGCAGCTACTTCCTCGAGCACGGCATCGCCTCGGCCACCGCCCCCGTGCGGATCCCGGCCGACGAGAGCCGGCAGATCGCCGCGCGGGTCTGCGTGCCGGTGCGGGCGGGCGGCCGCACCCACGGCTACTTCTGGGTGGTCGAGCCGACCGCCGGGGTCGATGCCGCGTCGCTGGTGCGGGTGGTCCCGCTGGCCGAGCGCGCGGGGGTGCTGCTGGCCCGGCGGGCCGGGGTGGCCGACGAGCGGGCGGGGCTGGTCGCCGCGCTCCTGTTCGGCGGTGCCAAGGCGGGCGGTCGGCCAATGATGGACGACGAGGAGCCCGGGCCGCGCGCCGCCTGGCGCCGGCTGGTGGCCCTGGGCGAGCTGAGCCCGCAGGAGCCACTGGTCGTGGCCGTGGTGCGGGAGGCCGACGGAACGGTGCGGCACACCGTGCTGTCGGTGCCGGCCGGGGCGGCGCCCGACCTGATCGCCCGGCGGGTGGCCCGTCAGGTGCCGGCGGGGGCGGTGGCCGGGTTCAGCGGGCCCTGCCCGCCGCCGGCCGAAACCGTCGGCTCGCAGGTTGATTCGGGTGTGGGTGTGGGTGCCGGTGCGGGTGTCGGCCTGCCCGCCGCGGCCGTGCGGGCCGCGACCGCGCTGCGCACCGCGATCGCGCGCCCGCACCTGGGGCCGGTGCTGAGCTGGGACGACCTGGGTTTCTACCGGGTGCTGGAGCAGGGCCCGGAGGTGGTCGCCGCGCTGATCGCGGGCACCCCGGCCGCCCGGCTGAGGGAGCGGGCCGACGCCGACCTGATCCGGACCGTGCTGGTCTGGCTGGACTCCGGCGGCAACGCGGCCCGGACCGCCGCCGCGCTCTCGGTGCACCGGCAGACCCTGTACTACCGGCTGGAGCGCGTGGAGCAACTGACCGGGGTGGACCTGGACGAGGGTGAGGCCCGCCTGGGTCTGCACCTGGGACTGGCGCTGAGCGAGGTGCTGGCTGTGGCACCCCCGGTACCGGGCTGAGCTCGAGTTGAGCTCAGGTTGAGCTCAAGTTGAGCTCAGGTTGAGCTCAGGCGCTTTCTCCGAGTCGTTGTCTCACGAACGACTTTGTCTCTCGTGAGACAACCCGGGTGCGGGGCGCGCCGAGGTGCCCAGGTGGGCCCGGCATGATGGCGGGCATGGTCGATCAGGTCACGCAACAGGCTTCCGAGCACGCCACCGTTCCCGCGCCCGCGGGGCGGGTGGCGATCCTCGGCGCCGGCAACATGGGCGGCACCATTCTGGCCGGGCTGCTGCGCGGCGGACGGGAACCGGGCGACGTGGTGGTCTCCGCCCGCCGCCCGGAGCGGGCCGACGAGCTGCGGCAGCGGCACGGCGTCGAGGTGCTCGGCAACGTCTCCGCCGCCGCCTGGGGCGACACGGTGATCGTGGCGGTCAAGCCGCGGGACGTGGCCGGGCTGCTGGCCGAGATCAGCCCCGCGCTCCGGCCGGGCACGCTGGTGGTCTCGCTCGCGGCCGGGCAGACGATCGCGGCCCTGGAGGGCGGGCTGCCCGAGGGCACGCCGGTGATCCGGGTCATGCCGAACACCCCGTCGCTGGTGGACCAGGGCATGTCGGTGCTCAGCCCGGGCACCCACTGCCGGCCCGAGCACACCGAGCGGGCGCAGGAACTGCTCAGCGCCACCGGCAAGGTGCTCCAGGTGCCCGAGTCGTACCAGGACGCGGTGACGGCGGTCAGCGGCTCCGGCCCGGCCTACGTGTTCTACGTGGCCGAGGCGATGATCGAGGCCGGGGTGCTGCTCGGCCTGCCGCGCACGACGTCCACCGAGCTCGTGGTTCAGACCCTCTACGGCGCCGCGACCATGCTGCGCGACACCGGCACCCACCCCAGCATCCTGCGGGAGCAGGTGACCAGCCCGGGTGGGACCACGGTGGCCGCGGTACGGCTGCTCGACGACCAGCGGGTGCGGGGTGCGTTCGTCTCGGCGATCGAGGCGGCCTGCAACCGTTCGGCACAGCTGTCGCAGGGCTGAGGACCACGTCGCGGACGACCTGACAGGTGCACCTGCCAGGGGTGCGGAACAGCGATTACCGTGGGGGTCGTGGAGGCGCTGAGGCTGGTCTGGGACGAGGCATTCACCGCCTACGACTTCGGCGGCGAGCATCCGATGGCGCCGATCCGGCTGGAGCTCACCGCCCGGCTGGCCGACGCCCTGGGTCTGCTCGACGCCCCCGGCGTGCGCGTGGTCAGTGCCGAGCCGGCCCCCGACGAACTGCTGCTCACCGTGCACGCCGCGGACTACGTGGAGGCGGTGCGCCGGGCCTCCACCCGGCCGGTCGCCTCCGGCCTGAGATTCGGCCTGGGCACCACCGACGTCCCCACCTTCCCCGGCATGCACGAGGCCGGCGCCCGCATCTGCGCGGCCAGCCGGGAGGTCGCGCTCGCCGTCTGGGCCGGTCAGGCCGGGCACGGGGTGAACTTCACCGGCGGCCTGCACCACGCGATGCCGGCCGCGGCCAGCGGGTTCTGCGTCTACAACGACGTCGGGGTGGCGATCCGGGCGCTGCTCGACGCCGGCGCGCAGCGGGTGGCCTACGTCGACGTGGACGTCCACCACGGCGACGGCGTGGAGAAGATCTTCTGGGACGACCCCCGGGTGCTCACCGTCTCGCTGCACGAGAACGGCCGGGTGCTGTTCCCCGGCACCGGTTTTCCCGAGGAGATCGGCGGTCCGCACGCGTCGGGCACCGCGGTCAACGTGGCGCTGCCGCCGGGCACCTCCGACGCCGGCTGGCTGCGGGCCTTCCACTCCGTGGTGCCGCCGCTGCTGCGCGCCTTCGAGCCGGAGGTGCTGGTCACCCAGCAGGGCTGCGACTCGCACGTGCTCGACCCGCTGGCCCACCTGGCCCTCTCGCTCGACGCCCAGCGGGCCTCGTACGAGGCCCTGCACGAGTTCGCCCACGAGTTCTGCGACGGGCGCTGGGTCGCGTTCGGCGGAGGCGGCTACGAGGTGGTGGACGTGGTGCCGCGGGCCTGGGCGCACCTGATCGCGATCGCCGCGCACCGTCCGGTGGCCCCGGGCGCGGACGTGCCGGACAGCTGGCGCGACTACGTCACCGCGCGTTGCGGCCGGGCCGCGCCGCAGCGGATGACCGACGGCGCGGACACCGGCTACCGGGCCTGGTCCACCGGCTACGACCCGGCCGACGCCATCGACCGGGTGGTGCTCGCCACCCGCAAGGCGATCTTCCCGTTGCACGGTCTGGACCCCTACTTCGACTGACCCCCGGCCGGGGGTCGGAGTCGGCCTTTGATGCACACGATGCCCGTACTGGTGGGTTGCGGGCCAAAAACGGTCAGTTCGGAGGATCGACGCACCCGGGAATTCGGGCCAGTCGGCAACTCGATTCACACATCAGGCTCACTTACACCTATGGTTGGTTACTGGGCGTTGCCGAACGTATCCGGAGTGAAATCGTCATCCGGCGCGAGAGGGCTCGAACGCCCGTGATTCGGACCGTCAGCCCTACCGAGGGGAGACCTGAGATGACCGCCGTGCGTGCCCTGCCCAGGGGAGATTTTGAAGTCCGTTTCCTCACCGTGGCCGAGGTGGCCGGGATCATGAGGGTGTCGAAAATGACCGTCTACCGGCTCGTGCACGCCGGCGAGCTGGCCGCGATGCGGGTGGGCCGTTCCTACCGGGTCCCGGAGCGGGCGGTGCAGGAGTACCTGCGTCACTCCTACATGAGCGGCAACGCGACCACCGAGACCGCCTGAGGCCTGCTTGACGACGGTGCCGGACCGGGCGTCACGGAGGCGAGACCGGGGGCACCGCGCCCGAGGCGCTACCCTGGGGAGCAGGTACGGCTGGTGCGGGTGTCCCCGTGCCGCGAGAACCTCCATCCCGCGCAGGTGTCGCGGGCGACCCGATCTACGAACTGCGAGGACCCGTGGGCTCCGTCATCAAGAAGCGCCGCAAGCGGATGGCCAAGAAGAAGCACCGCAAGCTGCTGCGCAAGACGCGTCACCAGCGTCGTAACAAGAAGTAAGTGCACTGAACCGGACGTAGTACCGCACACCGGCGGCCAGTATCCACTGGCCGCCGCGCGTGCTTTGCGGCGCCGGTGACGGCGTGACTCGGGGGTGGGTTGATGGGTCGATCGGTGCTGGTGGCAGGCGTCTCCAGATATCTCGGCGGCCGGTTCGCCCGGCTGCTCGCCGAGCAGCCCGGGGTCGACCGGGTGATCGGCGTCGACGTCATCGCCCCGCCGCACGACATCGGCCGGGCCGAGTTCGTCAGGGCTGACATCCGCAACCCGATGATCGGCCGGATCATCGAGCAGACCGGCGTCGACACCGTCGTGCACATGAGCGTGATCGCCACCCCGGTCTCGGCCGGGGGGCGTACCGCCCAGAAAGAGATCAATGTCATCGGCACGATGCAGCTGCTCGCCGCCTGCCACCGGGCGCCCGCGCTGCGTCGGCTGGTGGTGAAGTCGACCTCGGCGGTCTACGGCAGCAGCCCACGCGATCCGGCCATGTTCACCGAGACGCAGGTCGGCAAGCACCCGCCCCGCAGCGGCTGGGGCAAGGACTCGGCCGAGGTCGAGGAGTACGTGCGGGGCTTCAGCCGCCGCCGGCCCGGCGTGGAGGTGGTCACGTTGCGGCTGGCCAACGTCATCGGGCCGGGCATCCGCACCTCGATGACCGACTACTTCTCGCTGCCGGTCGTCCCGTCCGTGCTCGGCTTCGACCCGCGCCTGCAATTCCTGCACGAAGACGACGCGGTGGAGGCGATGCGCCTGGCCACCCTGGGCGAGGCCGGCGGGGTGATCAACGTGGCCGGTGACGGCGTGATCGGCCTGGGCCAGGCCGCGCGTTTCGCGGGCCGGCCCACCGTCGGCGTCCCGCCCCGCCTGGCCGGTCTGATGGGCAGCGTGTACCACCGGGGCGGTCTGGCCGACTTCAGCGCCGACCAGATCCGCTACCTGCGCTTCGGCCGCTGCCTCGACACCACGCGCATGCGTGAGCACCTCGGTCTGGATCCGGCCTACAGCACCCGCACGGCGTTCCAGGACTTCGTGCGCACCCGTGGCCTGCGCGGTCCCTTCTCCCCGGAGGTGGTGAACGCGGTGGAACAGCAGCTGGTGGCCCGATTACGGCCCGGGCGACGGCCGCGGGCCGGGGTGGTGCGGTGAGCGTGGGGGACGCGGAGAACCTGGAGGGGCCCGGGAACCTGGGCGGATCCGGCAAACCCGGCAGACCGGGACGGGCCGGGGGCGGGCGAACTGCGGATCCGGAAGGCGGGCGGAAACGGTCAGGCGCCGGGGCAGACCGGGTGCCGCGAACCGCCGGTTCCAGACGTGGCGCGGTGCCGAAGAAGGCTGTCACGCCGGTGAAGGAGGCTTCGCCGGCGAAGAAGATCGCGCCAGCGAAATCGGTGAAGCCGGCACCTGACTCACCGGCACCTGGCCCGCCGGGGCGGAAGCGGCCCGGGCGCCCGGTTCCCGTCGCCACCGGCAGCACCCCGCAGGTGCAGGCCGGTCCCGAAGACATCGTGCATCCGGATCCGGCCGCGCTGCGCCAGGTGCGGGCCGGGGCCGAGCGGGCCGCGGCCGAACGCAACCGCCGGCGGGTCAGCCCGCTGCTGCCGGTCGCCGAGGAACCGCCTCCGGGGGTGCCCGACGCCGAGATCCCGCGGCCTTCCGTCGTCCCCAGTTCTTCGGCGGCGTCGATGGTGCTCTCGATCGCGGGACAGATCGGGCAGGCGGTGCTGACGGCCATCACCGAGGCGCCGCCCCCGGATCCGGCGAACGGGGACGCCTCGACCGGCACCACGGCGGACGACGCCTACCTCGACCATCCGGACCGGCTGCTCGAGGTGATCGAGTTCTTCCGCTCGCGGCTGGCCGGCGACTACGCGATGGACGAGTTCGGGTTCGACCCGGAGTTCGCCGACGCGGTGCCGATGAACCTGCTGCGCCCGCTGTACCGGCACTGGTTCCGGGTGGAGGTGCGTGGGGCGGAGAACATCCCGGCCGAGGGCGGGGCCCTGATCGTGGCCAACCACTCCGGTGCGGTGCCGATGGATGCTCTGATGACGGCGGTGGCCGTGCGCGACGAACGCGAGCGCCACCTCCGCATCCTGGGCGGCGACCTGGTGTTCCAGACCCCGGTGCTGGCCGGGCTGGCCCGCCGCAGCGGCGCCACGCTGGCGGCCACCCCGGACGCGGAGCGACTGCTGTCGACGGGCGAACTGGTCGGGGTCTGGCCGGAGGGCTACAAGGGCATCGGCAAACCCTTCTCCGAGCGCTACAAGCTCCAGCGGTTCGGCCGGGGCGGATTCGTGTCGGCGGCCCTGCGCACGGGGGTGCCGATCGTGCCCTGCTCGATCGTCGGGGCCGAGGAGATCTATCCGATCATCGCGAACGTGCCGTCACTGGCCCGGCTGCTCGGCCTGCCCTATCTGCCGGTGACGCCGTTCTTCCCGCTGCTGGGCCCGCTCGGTGCGGTGCCCCTGCCGAGTAAGTGGCTGATCGAGTTCGGCACCCCGGTGCCCACCCACGACCTGGGGACGCAGGCGGCGGAGGACCCGATCCTGGTGTTCGACCTGACCGACCGGATCCGCCAGACCATCCAGCAGACCCTGTATTCGCTGCTGGTTCAGCGCCGTTCGGTCTTCTTCTGACCCTCGGTCGACGGCTGCCACCCGGTGATCTCGGCGACCGGCCGCTGCCAGCCCGAGGACGGCGGCAGGTGCAGGTGCTGCTGACGCCGGTTGGCCAGGCTGGCCCCGGCGGCGAACCCGGCCAGCACCCCGGCGCAGGCGGCGGGCAGCCCGATCTTCGCCGCCCGCCGGGTGGTGCGGTAGTCGTGCACCTGCCACCCGTTGGCCCGGGCGTGGGCGCGCAGCCGGCCGTCCGGGTTGATGGCCACCGGGTGGCCGACCATCGACAGCAGCGGGATGTCGTTGGAGGAGTCGGAGTAGGCGGCGCAGCGGCGTAGCGACAGCCCTTCGCGCTCGGCCAGTGCGGCCACCGCGTCGGCCTTGGCCTCTCCGTGCATCGGGGCGCCGACCAGCTGGCCGGTGTAGCGCCCGTCGACGTGCTCCGAGATGGTGCCGAGTGCGCCGGTCAGCGCCAGGCGCTGGGCGATCACCTCGGCGATCTCGATCGGGGTGGCGGTGACCAGCCAGACCCGCTGGCCCGCGTCTTCGTGCATACGTGCCAGGGCGAGGGTGCCGGGCCAGATCTTGCTGGTCAGAATTTCCTCGAAGACCTCTTCGCCGATCGAGCGCATCTCCGCGACCGATCGGCCGGCGATGAACGCCAGCGCCCGCGTCTGCACCTCGGCCAGGGCGTGCGGGTGCTCGCCGAGAGCCAGGAAGCGGCCCTGCTGGAGGGCGAACTTGAGGATGTCGCGGGGGGTGAGGAAGCCGCGGTGATAGAGACCCTTGGCCAGGTGGAAGATCGAGGCCCCGCGGACGATGGTGTTGTCCACGTCGAAGAAGGCGGCCGCGGTCGGGTCGCCCGGGCGAGCCGGTGGGGAGTGGCTCTCCACCATCCGGATCTCGGCGTCCGACATGTGCGGGAGTCTACGCGTGCGGCGGCCGGGGTACAGGCCGTGCCACGCGTGCATCCCGGTAAGTCGACGTGAACAACCCCGAATTGTGTGACGTCGAGTGCGGGTTGGGCAGGTCCCGGGAGTCGTAATGTTGGGGGCGTGCCAGACGTTACCGCCGATGAGGCGCGAATCACCCTGATCGGCAAACCGGGGTGCCATTTGTGCGACGACGCCCGGGTTGTGGTGGAAAAAATCGCCAATGAAACCGGGACGGGTTGGAAGGAAGTGTCCATTCTGGATCACCCGGATCTGGCGGAGGCATATGCGGAACAGATACCGGTGATCCTCGTCGACGGTGCCCAGCACACCTATTGGCGGGTGGACGAAGACAGGCTGCGAACAGCGCTCACCCGGCGTAAGGGGCTCTTCTCGCGCCGTAACCGATGAGCGCGAGACTTTGTGCGTGCGTTCACAAGCGCTTAGGCTGGGTAACGAACCACCGGCATGACTGCGCCGGTCACAAGGCGCCAGTCGTCCCTCATCAGGGGTACCAAAGCCATCGAAGGAGCCGGCCGACTGTGACCCGACCACGCCCCGCACGGCTCGTCCGCTCCGGTCGAGCGACCCGTGACGGGATCCCCGAGGCAACGGTCTCCCGGCTCCCGTTCTACCTCCAGGCGCTGACCGCCCTCGCCGAACGCGGCGTGGCGACGGTCTCGTCCGAGGAACTCGCCTCGGCCGCCGGAGTCGGCTCGGCGAAGCTCCGTAAAGACTTTTCCCACCTCGGTTCCTACGGCACACGTGGTGTTGGTTACGAGGTTCAGTACTTGATTTACCAAATTTCGCGTGAACTCGGCCTGACGCAGGACTGGAAGGTCGTGATCGTCGGTATCGGAAATCTCGGGCACGCGCTGGCGAACTACGGCGGATTCACGTCCCGGGGATTCACCGTCGCCGCTCTGGTCGACGCCGATGCCAGGGTCGTCGGCGAAACTGTGGCGGGCCTCACCGTCAGCCCGCTGGAATCACTCGATCAGATGGTCTCCTCGCTGGGGATCCAGATCGGTGTGGTCGCCACGCCGGGCCCGGCCGCGCAGGAGATCTGCGACCGGCTGGTCGCAGCCGGTGTGACCGGCGTCCTCAATTTCGCCCCGTGCGTGCTCACCGTCCCGGACGGCGTGATGGTGCGCCGCGTCGATCTCGCCACCGAGCTCCAGATCCTGGCGTTCCACGAGCAGCGTCGTGCCGCGAGCCGGCTGACCAGCGAGATGCCCACCGAACCACAAGATCTCTCCGGGGCGCTGGGTGCCCTGGCCGAACCAGGAACCGCCATGAGGAAGCCGAGAGCCGAGGCCGCCGGATGAGCATCATGATCGTCGGGCTGTCGCACCGCACCGCACCGATCTCCCTGCTGGAACGCACCACCCTGACCGCCGAGGCGGCGTCCGGCCTGGTGGCCGGCCTGTGCCGGGGCGACCACGTCGCCGAGGCGATCGCGCTGGTCACCTGCAACCGGCTCGAGGTGTACGCGGACGTCAGCAAGTTCCACGGCGGGATCGGTGAGATCGGCGCCGGGCTGGCCGAGGCCACCGGGGTGCCGCTGGCCGAACTCACCGAGCACCTCTACGTGCACTACGAGAACGCCGCGGTCGCGCACCTGTTCCAGGTCACCTGCGGGCTGGACTCGATGGCCGTGGGCGAGCAGCAGATCCTCGGCCAGGTGCGGGTGGCGCTGCGCGCCGCCCAGGCGGCCGGCTCGGCCGGGCGCACCATCGGCCACCTGGTGCAGAACGCGCTGCGGGTGGGCAAGCGCGTGCACTCCGAGACCACCCTCGACCGGGCCGCGCCCAGCCTGGTCGACGCCGGGCTGCGCAAGGCCGCCGAGGTGCTCGGCCCGCTGCCCGGACTGAACGTGCTGGTGCTGGGTGCCGGTGCGATGAGCGGTCTTTCGGTCGCCTCCGCGCACCGGGCGCAGGCCGGTTCGATCGCCGTGTGCAGCCGCACGCTGCCCCGCGCCCGGCGGCTGGCGGAGTCGGTCGACGGCACCCCGGTCCCGCTGGAGAACCTTCAAAACGCGCTGGCCGCCGCCGATCTGGTGATCGCCTGCGCCGGGGCCGGTGGCTACCTGGTCGACCTGGACGCCGCCGGGCGGGCCGCCGCGGCCCGTGGCGGCAGGCCCCAGGTGTACGTCGACCTGGCGCTGCCCCGCGACGTGCAGCCGGAGATCGCCGGCCTGCCGTCCACGCGGGTGTTCGACCTGGAGCACCTGGGTCAGATCCTCACCGCCGGTGGCCTGAGCGAGGACCTCGCCGAGGCCCGGTCGATGGTCGAGGACGAGGTCGCGCTGTATCTCGCCGACCAGCGGGCCAAGGAGGTCGCCCCGACCGTCGTGGCCCTGCGGGCGATGGCGCGCTCGGTGATGGAGGCCGAGCTCGGCCGGCTGTCCGGTCGGCTGGACGGCCTCGACCCGGACGTCTTCGCCGAACTGGAGCAGACCGTTCACCGGGTGGTGGAGAAACTGCTCCACCAGCCCACCGTGCGGGTGAAGGAACTCGCGGCAGCGCCGGGTGGCGACACCTACGCGGAGGCGCTGCGACTTCTGTTCAATCTCGGGCCGGCACCGGAGCCGAAAGCCGGTGAGCTTCCGGGGGTGGAGCTCGCCGTCCAGCTGGAGCAGGATTCGATGTCCGACCTCTCCGCCCTGCTCGGCCGTACTGGAGGAGCCTCGTGACCACGCTCAGCGACCTGTTCGCCACCACACCCGGCCTCGAGCAGCTGGAGAGTCTGCCCACGGTGCTGCGGCTGGGCACCCGCCGCAGCCTGCTGGCCCGCACCCAGTCGCGCTGGTTCGCCGACCGCCTGGTCACCGCGCTGTCGCTGGCGGTGCCCGGCCGGGAGTTCCGGGTGGACCTGGTCGAGGTGGTCACCAAGGGCGACATCACCCCGGGGCCGCTCCAGAGCATGGGTGGCACAGGCGTTTTCGTGTCGGCGCTGCGCGAGGCCGTGCTGCGCGGCGACTGCGACTTCGCCGTGCACTCGCTGAAAGACCTGCCCAACGCCCAGCCCGAGGGCCTGGTCCTGGCCAGCGTCCCGCGCCGGGAGTGCCCGGTCGACGTGCTGATCGCCCGTGACGACCTGGGTTTCGACGAGTTGCCGCCCGGCAGCGTCATCGGTACCGGGTCGCCCCGGCGCGCGGCCCAGCTGCGGGCCCTGCGCGACGACATCGAGGTGGTCGGCATCCGCGGCAACGTGGACACCCGGATCGCCAAGATCACCTCGGGCGAGGTCGACGCCGTGGTGCTCGCGCTGGCCGGGCTGCACCGCCTGGGCCGGCAGACCGAGGCCACCCACGTGTTCACCGAGGAGCAGATGCTGCCCGCCCCCGGACAGGGTGCCCTCGCGGTCGAGTGCGGTGCGGGGTCCACGGCGCTGCTGGCGGCGCTGCGGCTGGTGGACGACCGGCCCACCCGCGCCTGCGTGCTCGCCGAGCGGGCCCTGCTGGCCCGGCTGGAGGCGGGCTGCGCCGCCCCGGTGGGTGCCCTGGCCACGATCGAGACCGAGCACGGCCGGCAGACGCTGACGCTGACCGCGTTCGCCGGTTCGGTCGACGGCGAGAGGACCATCCGCCGCAGCGCGACGGTCCCGCTGGCCGACCCCCTGGCGGACGAGCCGGCCGCCACCACCCTGGGCCGTGCGCTCGCCGGGCAGATGCTCGACGCCGGCGCCGCCCTCCTGATCCCTGTACCAGACCCCCTGCCGGCGGCCGACGAGGCCGTGGCAAGAGAAGGTGACTCGTGACCTCGACCATCACCAGCAAGAAGGCGGTCCCCGGCGGCTACGTGGCCTTCGTCGGTGCCGGCCCCGGCGATGACGGCCTGCTCACCCTGCGCGCCGTCGAGCGGCTCGGCGAGGCGGACGTCGTCGTCGTCGACCAGTTGCCCCGCGAGGCGGTCATCGCCCGCTACTGCCGTCCCGGCGTCGAGATCCTGGACGCCGGTTTCGGCGAGGACGGCCAGCCGATGACCCGGGCGGCCCGGGCCAAGGTCGTGGTCACCGCGGCCAGGGCCGGTGCCCGCGTGGTCCGGCTGATGGACGGCGACCCGGCCACGTTCACCGGGCTGGCCGAGGAGATCCAGGCCTGCCGCAAGCAGTCGCTGCCGTTCGAGGTGGTGCCGGGCGTGTCCGCCGCCTCGGCCGTGCCCGCCTACGCGGGGGTCCCGCTGACCCCGGCCGGGGTCAACGGCCTGCACGTGGTGCACCCGCACGGTGTGGACGTGGACTGGAAGCTGCACGCCTCGGCGGGCACCACGGTGGTCGTGCTGGGCGCGGAGGAAGACATCGCCGGTGCCGCCGACGGCCTGCTGGAGGCGGGCCGCAAGGCGTCCACCCCGGTCGTGGTCACCGCCCACGGCACCACCACCCGGCAGCGTTCGGTCTCCTGTCAGCTCGGCGAGCTGGCTCCGGTGCTGGCCGCCGCCAAGCTGGACAAGCCGATGACCGCGGTGATCGGCGAGGCCGCGGGCATGCGCGACAAGGCGTCGTGGTTCGAGACCAAGCCGCTGTTCGGCTGGCGCGTGCTGGTGCCGCGCACCAAGCAGCAGGCGGGCGGCATCGTGAAGGAGCTGGCCGACCACGGTGCCACCGCCCAGGTGGTGCCGACCATCTCGGTCGAGCCGCCGCGCACGCCGCACCAGATGGAGAAGGCGGTCAAGGGCCTGGTCACCGGCCGCTACGAGTGGATCGGCTTCACCAGCGTCAACGCCGTGCGCGCGGTGCGGGAGAAGTTCGAGGAGTTCGGCCTGGACGCCCGGGCCTTCGCCGGGCTGAAGGTCGCCGCCGTGGGCGGGGTCACCGCCGCCGCGCTGCGCGACTGGGGCATCGAGCCCGACCTGATGCCGGCCGAGAACCAGTCCGCGCTCGGCCTGCTGGAGTGCTGGCCGCCCTACGACGAGGTGCTCGACCCGATCAACCGGGTGTTCCTGCCGCGCGCCGACATCGCCACCGACACCCTGGTGGCCGGGCTGGAGCAGAACGGCTGGGAGGTGGACGACGTCACCGCCTACCGCACCGTGCGGGCCGCCCCGCCGCCGGCCGAGACCCGCGAGGCGATCAAGAGCGGGCACTTCGACGCGGTCGTCTTCACCTCCAGCTCCACCGTGCGCAACCTGGTCGGCATCGCCGGCAAGCCGCACGCCACCACGGTGGTGGCCTGCATCGGGCCGCAGACCGCGAAGACCGCCGAGGAGCACGGCCTGCGGGTCGACGTGCTGGCCGCCGAGCCGAGCGCGGACGCCCTGGTGGACGCCCTCGCCGAGTACGGTGCGGGATTGCGGCTGAGCGCCGACGAGGCGGGCGAGCCGGTGCTGCGCCCGAGCCAGCGCAAGGGATCCACGAGGAGGAGCGCGAAGTGACGAGCTTCCCGAGCAGCAGGCCGCGGCGGCTGCGGGTGAACCCCGCGGTGCGCCGTCTGGTGGCCGAGAACCGGCTGCACCCGGCCGAACTCGTGCTGCCGGTGTTCGTTCGGGAAGGGCTGTCCGAGCCCCAGCCGCTCAGCTCGATGCCGGGTGTGTACCAGCACACCCGCGACTCGCTGCGCAAGGCCGCCGCCGAGGCCGCCGGGCTGGGGCTGGGCGGGATCATGCTGTTCGGCGTCCCGGAACAGAAGGACGCCGTGGGGTCGGGTGCCACCGACCCGGACGGCATCCTGAACCTGGCCGTCGCCGACGTGCGCGCGGAGGTCGGTGACGATCTCGTGGTGATGGGTGACCTCTGCCTCGACGAGTTCACCGACCACGGGCACTGCGGCGTGCTGACCCCCGAGGGGGTGGTCGACAACGACGCCACGCTGCTGCGCTACGCCGACATGGGCGTGGCGATGGCCCAGGCGGGTGCCCACATGGTCGGCCCCAGCGGGATGATGGACGGTCAGGTCGCCGCGGTGCGGAAGGCCCTGGACGAGAACGGTTTCGCCGAGAACGTCTCGATCCTGGCGTATGCCGCCAAGTACGCCTCGGCGTTCTACGGGCCGTTCCGCGAGGCGGTGAACTCCAGCCTCCAGGGTGACCGCCGCACCTACCAGCAAGACCCGGCCAACGCGCAGGAGTCGCTGCGCGAGGTGGAGCTCGACCTGGCCGAGGGCGCCGACCTGGTGATGGTGAAGCCGGCGATGAGCTATCTCGACGTGGTCGCCCGGGTGGCCGACCGGTTCGAGGTTCCGGTTGCGGCGTACCAGATCTCGGGTGAGTACTCGATGATCGAGGCGGCCGCCGCGAACGGCTGGATCGACCGGGAGCGGGCGATCCTGGAGTCCCTGCTGTCGATCCGCCGGGCCGGCGCGTCGATCATCCTCACCTACTGGGCCGCCGAGGTGGCGAAAACCCTCCGGGAGCAGGGCTGAGGCCCTACCCAACGTCACCGTCGGCCGCCGGGTTTCACCCTCCCGGCCCCTCCTGGCACTACTCCGCCCGCCGATCGGGAGGGTGCGGGCCGAATCCTGAGGCCTGCTTGATCCTCAAGGTTCGGCAAGTTCTCCGGGAGGGGCGATGAGTGTAGGAACAGTGAGCAACCAGTACGCCTACGTGGGCAACGGAGGCGTCGACGTGCTCCAGACCATGCAGGCGCTCGCCCAGCGCCAGGCGTCCCGCGCCCTGGCGCAGCGCGCGGCCGACGCGGCCATGGTGGCGGCGCAGGCGGCGCAGATGGCGGCCCTCCAGGCGATCGGTGCGGGCCGGGTGGACCTGTACCTCTGACCCGGCGCTGATTCGCCGGAAAACCCAGGGCCGGAAGACCCCCAGTCGCTGACACCACCGCCGGAGCTGGGACACTGCACTGGTGACAGACGTCAGTGGGGTTTACCCGGCCGACGCTCCCGCCTCGCAGGCGCTGTTCGATCGCGCCTCCGCCGTGACACCCGGCGGCGTGAACTCCCCGGTGCGTGCCTTCCGCGCCGTCGGGGGCACGCCGCGGTTCATGGTCCGGGGTGAGGGGCCGTATCTCTTCGATGCCGACGGGCGGCGTTACGTCGACCTGGTCTGCTCCTGGGGTCCGATGATCCTCGGGCACCAGCACCCGGCGGTGATGGACGCCGTCCGTGCGGCTACGGCGAACGGGTTCTCGTTCGGCACGCCGACCGAGGGCGAGGTCGCGCTCGCGGAGGAGATCGTCGCCCGGGTGGCGCCGGTCGAGCAGGTGCGCCTGGTCTCCAGCGGCACCGAGGCCACGATGAGCGCCATCCGCCTGGCCCGCGGATTCACCGGCCGCAGCAAGATCGTGAAGTTCGCGGGCTGCTACCACGGCCACGTCGACAGCCTGCTGGCCGCCGCCGGATCGGGCGTCGCCACCTTCGCCCTGCCGGACACGCCCGGGGTCACCGGTGCCGCGGCCGCCGACACGATCGTCCTGCCGTACAACGACGCCGAGGCGCTGGCCACGGTCTTCGAGACCGACGGCGACCAGATCGCCGCCGTGATCACCGAGGCCGCCGCCGGCAACATGGGCGTGGTCCCGCCCAGCCGCGAGTTCGAGACCGCCCTGCGCGACCTCACCCGGCTGCACGGCGCACTGCTGGTCTCCGACGAGGTGATGACCGGCTTCCGGGTGTCGAAGGCGGGCTGGCACGGCCTGGGTTCGGGCGACGATGGGGCACCCGACCTGTTCACCTTCGGCAAGGTGATGGGCGGTGGGTTCCCGGCCGCGGCCTTCGGCGGGCGCGCCGACGTGATGGCCCACCTGGCGCCGTCCGGCCCGGTGTACCAGGCCGGCACGCTGTCGGGTAACCCGGTGGCCACCGCGGCCGGCCTGGCCACGCTGCGCAACTGCACCGACGACGTCTACGCTCACCTGCTCGCGCAGTCCGGCAAGCTGGCCTACGCGGTGCGCGACGCGCTGAACGCCGAGGGCGTGCCGCACCTGATTCAGTCCGCCGGCTCGATGTTCAGCGTGTTCTTCACCGGCCTGACCGCGGTGACGAACTACGACGAGGCCCGGCAGCAGAACCTGCCGGCGTTCGCCGGGTTCTTCCACTCCATGCTGGCCCAGGGCGTGTACCTGCCGCCCAGCGCGTTCGAGTCCTGGTTCCTGTCCGCGGCGCACGACGACACGGTGCTGGACCAGGTGGTCTCCGCGCTGCCCGCGGCGGCCAAAGAGGCTGCGAGGATGGCTCAGTGACCAGCCAGGAGCACCCGCCCAGCGGGGAGAGCGCGACACCGCCCAGCAATCAGGAACTGATCCACCCCGACGTGCCGCCCGCACCGGACCACCTGCCCCCGGTCGACCCGGCCGTGAACGCGGGCACGGTGCGCCAGCCGGCCGGCGACGAGGCCAACCACCGCACCGTCGTGCACCTGCTGCGGCACGGTGAGGTGTACAACCCGCAGGGCATCTTCTACGGCCGGCTGCCCGGTTTCCGGCTGTCCGACCTGGGCGAGCGGATGGCCGAGCGGGCCGCCGGCTACTTCGCCACGCGCGACGTGGTGCTGGTGATCGGCTCCCCGATGGAGCGGGCCCAGCAGACCGCCGCGCCGGTGGCCGCCGCGCACGGCCTGGAGGTCGGCCTGGACCCGCGAATCACCGAGGGCACCAGCGTCTTCCAGGGCCTGACCTTCGGTGTGGGCGACGGCTCGCTGCGCCACCCGCAGCACTGGTGGCACCTGCGCAACCCGTTCCGGCCGTCCTGGGGCGAGCCGTACGAGCAGGTGGCCGCGCGCATGCTGGCCGGTGCCGCGGACGCCCGGGACAAGGCCCAGGGCCACGAGGCGGTGCTGGTGAGCCACCAGCTGCCGATCTGGATGGCCCGGCTCAAGGTCGAGAACCGCCGCCTCTGGCACGATCCGCGCAAGCGGGAGTGCTCGCTGGCCTCCGTCACCTCGATCACCTACCACGACGACCAGGTGGTCTCGGTGGCCTACACCGAACCGTCGCGGGACCTTCTGCCCGGTGCACAGAAAATTGCGGGAGCCTGAGGTCCATGTTTTCGCAAGGACGTCGCCGGGCCGTGCCCGCGGCCCTGGCCGTCGCGGCTCTGCTGACGGTGGCCGGCTGCTCGGGATCCTCGTCGTCCGACGGCACCTCGGTCGACGGCGGGGCCCTTCAGGTCATCCCCGCCGCCGACCGCAAGGCGCCGATCGAGATGTCGGGCACAACGGTGGACGGCGAGAAGCTGGACATCTCCACCCTGCGCGGTAAGCCGCTGGTGATGAACGTCTGGGGTTCCTGGTGCGGCCCGTGCCGCACCGAGGCCCCGGCGCTCCAGGCGGCCTACGAAGAGCTCGGCGACAGCACCAGTTTCGTCGGGATCGCCTTCCGCGACACCGAGACCGGTGCCAAGACCCACGAGAAGGAATTCGGGATCACCTACCCGAGTCTGTTCGACGAGGGCAGCCTGCTGCTCAACCTGAACGGTGCGGTCACCTCCCAGTCCATCCCGGTCACCCTGATCCTCGACGAGCAGGGCCGGATCGCCGGCCGCTACGTCGGCACGGTCACCAAGGTGACGCTGATGGACCTGGTCGAAGACGTCGAGAAAAGTTCGGAAGCGGCATGACCGGCACGGTGATGAACGGGCCGCTGCTGGTGGCCGTCCCGATCGCGGTCCTGGCCGGGCTGGTCTCCTTCGCCTCCCCCTGCGTGCTGCCGCTGGTGCCCGGCTACCTGGGTTACGTCACCGGCCTCACCGGGGAAGACCTGGAGCAGCAGCGCCGCGGCCGGATGGTGCTCGGCGTCAGCCTCTTCATCGCCGGCTTCACCGCCGTCTACGTCACGATGGGCTGGATCGCGGGGGCCCTGGGCCGCTCGCTGATGGAGTACAACGACACCATCACCCGGGTGCTCGGCGCCGTGGTGATCGTGCTCGGCCTGGTGTTCGCCGGGTTCGTGCCGAAGCTCGGGTCGATGGAGAAGCGGATGAGCATCCGCCCGGCCGCCGGCCTGCTCGGGGCGCCGCTGCTGGGCGTGGTGTTCGGCCTCGGCTGGACCCCGTGCATCGGCCCCACGCTGACCGCGATCGTGTCGATGTCGAGCGGCTTCGGTGACGCGAAACGTGGTGGGCTGCTGGCCTTCGCCTACTGCGTCGGGCTGGGCCTGCCGTTCCTGCTGGCCGCCCTGGCCTACCGGCGCGCGATGTCGGCGTTCGGCGTGCTGCGCCGGCACCGGGTGGCGATCACCCGCTTCGGTGGCGCGATGCTGGTGCTGATCGGCGTGCTGCTGGTCTCCGGCCTGTGGGGGCAGCTGATCGCCCACAGCCAGGGATTCATCGGCGGTTTCGAGCTGGCGATCTGATGAGCATCGACGACGACGTACAGCTGCGGCCCGGCCAGAAGGGCAAGCTGCCGCAGATCGACGACGGTGGCCGCCCGGCGATCGTGCAGCCGAAGCTCGGCCCGATCGGCTGGCTGCGCTGGATGTGGCGCCAGCTGACCAGCATGCGCACGGCCCTGATCCTGCTCATGCTGCTGGCACTGGCGGCGATCCCGGGTTCGCTGATCCCGCAGACCCGGATCGACCCGTCCAAGGTCACCACGTTCGCCACCGACCACCCCGGCCTGACCCCGTGGATCCGCCGGGTGGACGGGTTCAACGTCTACGGCTCGCCCTGGTTCTCGGCGATCTACCTGCTGCTGTTCATCTCGCTGATCGGCTGCGTGATGCCGCGCGGCAAGCAGCAGTTCAAGGCCCTGCGGGCGAAACCGCCCAAGGCGCCGCGCCGGCTGGAGCGGATGCCGGTGCATGCCCGGGTAGAGACCGCCGCGAGCCCGGAGGAGGTGCTGGCCGCGGCGCGTAAGGCGCTGCGCCGCAAGCGCTACCGGGTGCACGCGCACGACGGTGAGACGGTCTCGGCCGACCGCGGCCTGCTCAGCGAGACCGGCAACCTGACCTTCCACCTCTCCCTGGTCGGCCTGCTCGCCACGATGGCCGTCGGGTCGTTCATCAGCTACTCCGGCCAGACCGTGGTGACGGTCGGCGACACCTGGTCGAACACCCTGCCGCAGTACGACACCTTCCAGGCCGGCCGCGCGGTGGACTCCGACGACCTGCCGCCCTACTCGTTCACGCTGAAGAGCTTCACCGCGGCGTTCGAGGAAGACATCAAGAACAGCCAGTACGGCGCGGCCCGCGACTTCGAGGCCAAGGTCGAGTACACCTCCGAGCCGGGGGCGAAGACCCAGGAGAAGACCATCCGGGTCAACTCCCCGCTCGACGTCGACGGTGCCCGGGTGTTCCTGGTCGGCAACGGCTACGCGCCCGAGATCACGGTGCACGACGGCGAGGGCAACGAGGTCTGGTCCGGGGCGGTGCCGTTCCTGTCAACCGACTCGAACTACACCTCGACCGGCGTGGTGAAGATGCCCGACGCGGAGCCCGAGCAGCTCGGTCTGTTCGCCGTGTTTCTGCCGACCGCGGGCTACGACGCGGACACCGGCGCCGAGGTGTCGATCTTCCCCGACGACCAGAACCCCAAGCTCCAGGTGTACGCGTTCACCGGGGACCTGGGCCTGGACGACGGCGTGGGACAGTCGGTGTACGAGCTCGACCAGACGAACCTGACCGCCGTGCAGGACTCGGACGGCAAACAGTTCACCAAGACCATCGCGGTCGGCGACTCGGTGAAACTGCCCGGCGGCAACGGCACCGTCACCTTCGACGGCGTCACCCGGTACGTGGCCCTCGACGTGCGCTCCGACCCGACGAAGATCTACGTGCTGGTCTTCGCCCTGCTGGCCCTGCTCGGCGTGACCGCCTCACTGTTCGTGCGGCGTCGCCGGGTCTGGTTCCGGGCGGTCGCGGGGGCCGGGGGTGTCACGGTCGTCAGCGTCGGCGGCCTGTCCCGCACCGAAGACACGCAACTCGTCGACGAGGTGCGTAACCTGCTGATGACCGCGGTGCCGGAGCGGACGGGCGAGACGCCCGCGGTCGACGACGAGAAAATGGTGGACGACGAGAAGCCCGCAGACGGGCCTGCCGCGTCCGAGAAGGCCGTAGTGGCCGAGAAGGCTGTAGTGGCCGAGAAGGCCGACGAGGCCGAGAAGCCTGAGAAGGCCGACCCGAAGAGCGACGACCGACCGCCGTCCGGCGAAGGAGTTTGACGTGGGCGTCAACGAGACCCTGGCGCATCTGAGCAACAACCTGATCTATTCGGCGATGGCGGCCTACGCCGTCGCGCTGATCGCCTTCGCCGTGGACCTGTCCGGCCGGGGCCGGGTGGCGAACACCGCCGCCGCACGGGACAAGGAGCTGACCCGGGTCGGCGCCTCCGGCCCGGAGGTCAGCGGGGCCGGGGCCGGTGGCCGCGAGCTGCCGCCCACCTCGTTCGCGGCCGGAGACAGGCCGACCGAGAAGCGCCAGACCGTGGCGATGGCGATCATGGTCACCTGGCTGGCCTTCGCCCTGCACGTGGGTGGCGTGGTCACCCGCGGCCTCTCGGTGGACCGGGCGCCGTGGGGCAACATGTACGAGTTCTCGATCAGCGGCGCGATGGTCGTGATCGGGGTGTACCTGATCTCGCTCTGGCGCGCCGACCTGCGCTTCCTCGGCACCTTCGTGGTCGGCCCGGTGCTGCTGTCGCTCGGCCTGGCGGTCGCGGTGTTCTACACCGACGCCGCCCAGCTGGTGCCCGCCCTCCAGAGCACCTGGCTGGTCATCCACGTGTCGGTGGCGTTCGTCGCCTCGGCCCTGTTCGTCATCGGGTTCTCGCTCACCGTGCTCCAGCTGGTGCAGGACCGGCGGCAGGCGCTGGCCGCGGCGGGCAGGCCGCCCACGCGCGGCGCGTTCATGGAGAAGCTGCCCACCGCCGAGGTTCTCGACCGCACCTCGTACCGGCTCTACGCCGTGGCGTTCCCGCTGTGGACGTTCACGCTGATGGCCGGGGCGATCTGGGCCGAGAAGGCCTGGGGACGCTACTGGAACTGGGACCCCAAGGAGATCTGGAGCTTCATCATCTGGGTCGCCTACGCCGCCTACCTGCACGCCCGCGCCACCCGCGGCTGGGACGGACGGCGCGCCGCCTACCTGGCCTGCGTGGCGTTCCTCTGCCTGATGTTCAACTGGTTCGGCGTGAACATCTTCTTCTCCGGTCTGCACTCCTACGCGGGCATCGAGTAAGAACCCCGAGAACCAGGGACGGCGTCGAGCTCCGCACGGGCTCGACGCCGTCCTTAGTTGTTTGGCCCTCGGACGCCTACGATTGGGCGATGGCCAGAGTTCTCTTCGTGCTCGTGGCGATCGGGGTCACCGTCTACGCGGCCATCGACTGCCTCCGCAGCAACGACGACGAGGTTCGCGCCCTGCCCAAACCGTTGTGGCTGTTGCTGATCGTGCTGCTGCCGCTGCTCGGAGGGCTGGTCTGGGTGTTCTTCGGGCGTCAGGATTCTCCCGGCAACCAGCCGCCGCGGCGGCTGCGCACCCTCGGGCCCGACGACGACCCGGACTTCCTGCGCAGCCTCGACCTGCGGCGCCCGAAACCGGACGACGGCGACAAGTAGCGGCCACGCCGCTCACCGCCGGAGGGCGCGGGGCAGGCGCAGGGTGAACAGGTTGGTCACGTCCTGGGCCGGCATCGCCCGGGCGATGGCCTGACCCTGCACCACGTCGGCACCGATGCGCCGGGCGCCCTCCAGCTGCCCGGCGGTCTCGACCGATCCGCACACCACCCGCAGCCCGAGCGTGTGACACAGGTGCGCGGCCGCCCGCACCACCTCGTCCGGCTCGCCGAGTTCCGCGGCCAGCCGGCCGTCCAGCTTCACCGCGTCGATCGGCAGCCGGCGCAGCATCGTCAGCGAGGTGCCGCCGCGACCGAAGTCGGCCAGCGCCACCGGGATCCCGAGCGAGCGCAGCATCCCCAGCGTGACCAGTGCCGGGCCGGACTCCTCCAGCTCGCCGGCGTTCACCTGGAGCACCAGCGACGACGCCGTCAGGCCCCGGATCGCCAGCTGTGCGGCCACTTCGTGGGCGAAGTCCGGATCGGCGAGCTGGGCCGGTGACAGCCCCACCCAGACCTGCTCGACCCCGACCCCCTCGTGCCGCCAGACCACCAGCGCGGCCAGGGCCCGGTTGATCGTCTGGAGCCCGAGCGCGACGCCCAGGCCCAGTTCGTCGGCCAGTGGGACGAAGGCCTGCGCGTCCGCGGTGGTGCCGTCCTGACGGCGCCAGCGCGGCAGGGCCTCGGCGCCGGTGATGTGGTCGTCGTCGTCCAGGCCGGCGCCGAGCGCGAGCATCGGCTGGAAGTCCACCTCGATCAGGCCCCGCAGGACGGCCTGGCGCAGCTCCTGCTCCAGACCCGCCCGCAGCAGGGCCCGGGCGCGCTCGGCCCGGTCGAACATGCTCCAGCGTCCGCGGCCGCCGCGGCGTGCGGCGCGCACCGCCTCGTCCGCCGCCTGGAGCAGGTCCTCGGCGGTGACCAGTCCCGGCCCGGAGATCGCGCCGCCGAGCGAACAGGTCAGGCCGAACTCCCGCCCGCCGCGGGCGGTGACCGAGCCGGAGGTGAGAACCGGCTCGTGCATCAGCCGGGTGACGGTGCGGGCGACGTCGGCGCAGGTGTCGGCGTTCGGGGCGGCCACGTCGTCGGTGAGCACCAGGGCGAACTGCCCCCGGCCCACCCGGCCGACCAGCAGGTCGCCGAAGGCGTCGGCGATCCGCAGGCCGGCCTGTGCGGCCAGGTCGTCGGCCACGGCCGGGCCCAGGCTGTCGGCCAGCGCGTCGAAGCCGTCCAGGTCGGCGAGCACCAGCCCGACCGGCGGCTGGGTGCTGCCGCGAGTGATCGGGTCGGGCTCGGTGAGGGTGATGGCGACGGCCCGCAGCAGGCCGTCCCGGTTCGGCAGACCGGTTGCCGGGTCGATCGAGGACGACGCGACCAGCGCGGCCGCCTCGGCGCGGGCCCGGCGCTCGGCCGCCAGCGCGGCCGAGGCGGCGCGCACCAGGCGGCGCCGGGCCGTGGTCGAGGTGATTCCCACCAGTGCCGCCACGAGAATGCCCGAGCCCAGCGCGATCTGGATGCCGACCAGGGGACTGTCCTGGGGATGCAGCAGCAGCCGGGCGATCCGGGCCGGGCCGTCGAGCAGGGTCCGGCCGGTCAGGGCGCCGGCCAGGGCGAGCACCGCCAGCCCGGTGACCAGCCGACCGGCCACCGGCCCGAGCAGCAGCGGGTAGGAGGCCACGGTGGCCAGCACGATCACCAGCGACACCGGGGTCATGGCCGGGGCGAGCACGGGCAGGGCGGCGGCGGCCCCGAACAGCACCGTGGCCCGCAGTACCCGCATGGCCGGGAGGAACCTCGAGATCGGCAGCAGGGCCAGCAGCCCGGCCGCGGGGAGGGCCGCGAGCGCCAGCCAGATCTCCGGCGGCGCCGCGATCGCCCAGGCCGTGGCCGTGGCGATCATCGACAGCACCACCACCAGCACGGCCTCCGGGATCCGGCGGGACTCCGGCACGGGCTGCAGACGTACGGGGCTCAGATCGACCCCGACCGACCCGACCGAGCCCGGCCGGCTCCCGGTCAGGCTGACGGGGACGGCCATGGATGTCGGAACCGTTGTGGCCGTGGGGTGTTTCGGGATTGCCGGGGCTGTCAGGAGGTCTTCGGGTGAGACGGCCCGTGTGCCGGAGGCGGTGGGGTCGAAGGGGAAGGAGCCGGGCCCGGTGGGATTCGTTGCGGTGAAGGAAGCTTCGGCGGTGTCGTCGTCCCCGGTCCGGTTCAGGGTGGGCGGGGCCGAGGGGGGCATCGGGCGGGGGCGGTGGATCAGCTTCGGGCCGTCGGACAGGTCGATCGCCATCGGGCCCGGCTGCTCCCACTCGGCGGTGTCGGGCTCCGGTGTGGTGGCGCGGTCCGGTTCGGCGTCGGGTTCGTCCGGCCGTGGGGTCGAGTCTTCCGGCGTGGCAACCGGTTCCGGCTGTGGACGGTCGGTGCGCCGGGCGCGGGGGGTTTCGTCGTCCTCGTGTGGACCCGCCGGACGCGGCACCGGACGGACCGCCGGACGTGGCCAGGGGATGCCACCCCGATCGGTGCCGAAGGCCAGCGTGTCGAAGCGGTGGTCGTGCCGGGCCGGCCGGTCGCGCAGGGGGTTCGGGATGGCCAGGGGCGGGGTCAGGAGCGGGGTCGGCAGGCTCGCCTCGACCCGCTCGCCCCGGCCGGTACCGTGCTCGCCGGTGATCCGCCGCAGGCGTCCCCGGGTGGTCCGGATCCGGGCCCGCACCCGGGAACCGCGCCGGGCGCCGCGGCCCATCCGGCTCCACCGGCCGGCCGGGGCCGGGGGCAGGTCCATGCCGCCGACCCCGAAACCGGGGGCGGGAACCGTCGGAGGGTGGTTGCCGGGACGGGGATCGCCGCCGGAGTCGGCCCCGAGAAGCTGCATCGTGTCTCCTTGCTGGCGCCGGTTGCGCGGGTCACCCGGATGGGCGAACGCTGATGCGCGTTGCTTCGGCAGTACCGGGCGGCAGCTTGAAGACAGGTGGGCGGGATACTCTGGGGGACGTGCACCAGGCTCTGATCAAGTACACCGTGATGCGATTGGCGCTGTTCGTCGTCGCGCTGGTGGTGCTGGACCTGTTCATGGACCCCAGCATCCTGTGGCTGGCGGCCGCGGCCGTGATCTCGATGGCGTTGTCGTACCTGTTCCTGTCGCGCCCCCGCGAGCAGCTGACGCAGGCCATCACCGACCGCACCGAGAAGCGGCTGAACCACAAGGCCGAGGCCCGGCGGACCGGGCTCGACCGCCCCGACGACGAGATCGAGGACGAGGCGGACGACGCGGCCCGGGCCCAGGGCGAGTAGCAGGCCTTCAGAAGGCCAGGCCCACACCCATCAGCAGGGCCCACACCAGGCCCAGGCGCCCGGTGTCCTTCAGCGCCGGGATCAGTCCCAGCCCCACGGCACCCGACGTGACGCTCTCCACCGGTCCCTTGGCCAGCGGCAGGGCCAGCAGCGCGATCGTCGTCCAGTGGTTCCACGGCGCGATCACCACGGTGATCACGAACGGCAGGGCCACCAGGAACACGTAGAACACCCGCGTGCTGGCGTCGCCGAGCCGGACCGCGAGGGTGTTCTTGCCACTCACCGAGTCGGTCGGGATGTCGCGCAGGTTGTTGGCCACCAGCACGGCACAGGCCAGCGCACCCATGCCGACGGCGGCACCGATCGAGGCCAGTGAGACCGTGCCGACCTGGGTGTAGGTGGTGCCGAGCACCGCCACCAGGCCGAAGAAGATGAACACCGCGACCTCACCGAGACCGGCGTAGCCGTAAGGGTGTTTGCCTCCGGTGTAGTACCAGGCGGCGAGGATGCACAGCACACCGACGGCGAGCAGCCAGTACTGCCCGGCCAGCACCACCAGCAGCAGTCCGGCCAGCGCGCCGACGCCGAACGCGCCGAACGCGGCGGTCTTCACCTGCTGCGGCGTGGCGGCCCGCGAGCCGGTCAGCCGGAACGGGCCGACCCGGTCGTCGTCGGTGCCGCGGATGCCGTCGGAGTAGTCGTTGGCGTAGTTCACGCCCACCTGGAGGGCCACCGAAAGGATCAGTGCGAGAAGCGCTTCGAGCAGCTGCTCGGCGCCCCAGCCACGGTCCATGCCGATCGCCGCGCCGGTGCCGGCCAGAACCGGTGCCACGGAGAGCGGGAGGGTACGCAGTCGTGCGCCCTCGACCCATTGGGTCGGTGTGGCCATTGCGTCAGATTCCTTTCACGAACTGGTCAGGATCGTCGTGATCGCGGCCCGGTCGGGCTTGCCCGGGCCGCGCAGGGGGAGATGGTCCAGCACCGTCAGCTGCCGGGGCGCGGACCGGGCGGAGACCAGCTCGGTCACCAGTGCCCGGGCCTGGGCCAGATTAGGGGGTTGCGCACCGGGCGAGAGCACGATCGCCGCGGCCACCCGCTGACCCCACTCCGGATCCGGCACGCCGACCACGACCGCCTCGGCCACGCCGGGCAGCCGGTGCAGCGCGGCCTCCACCGGGCCGGGGGCGATGTTCACGCCGCCGCTGATGATCATCGAGTCGAGCCGGCCGCCGACGCGCAGCACCGGACCGTCCCAGGTGCCGTGGTCGCTGGTGACGAACCGGCCCCCGGCGAACACCCCGGCGGTGGCGGCCCGATCGCCCAGGTAGCCGCGGGCCAGCACCGGCCCGCCGATCCGGATCCGGCCGGTGTCTTCGTCGAGGGCGATGTCCACGCCGTCCAGCGGCACCCCGTCGTACACGCAGCCGCCCGCGGTCTCGCTCATCCCGTAGGTGGTCACCGGCCTTGCCCCGGCCGCGACCGCGCGCTCCAGCAGGGCCGGGCTGGTGGCGGAGCCGCCGACCAGGATCGCGTCGTAGCGGCGCAGGGCCTCCAGCGCGGCCGGGTCCGCGGCGTCCAGGATGCGGGTGAGCTGGGTCGGCACCAGCGAGGTGTAGAGCCGGCGCCCGGTCAGCCGGGCCGTGGCGGCGGCGAAGCCGGCCGGGGTGAAGCTGCCGGTCAGGTCCATCACCACCGGGGTGGTGCCGGCCACCAGCGAGCGCACCAGCACCTGCATCCCGGCGACGTGCTGCGCGGGCAGGGCCAGCAGCCACTGGCCGCTCCCGCCCAGCCGGTCGTGGGTGGCCGCGGCCGAGGCGAACAGGGCCGAGGCGGACAGCAGAACCCGTTTGGGGACGCCGGTCGAGCCCGACGTGCGCACCGAGACCGCCGTCGGGTCCGAGGGGTCGTCGTCCGGGCCGAGGAGGTCGGCCGGCGGCTCGACGGGCCCGAGCACGGTGGTGCCGGGCCCGGTCCTCTCGTCGTCCACCGGTGTGGCCCGAACCCGGCCCGGGACCGGGGTGACCGGCCCGCCCGACGCCCCCATGACGTCCTGTGCGGCGTCCCCCGTGGGCCCTGCGGAAGGACCGCCCGACTCGCCCGGATCGGAACCGACTGTGGATTTACGGTGACTTTGAGGAACTTCGTCGCTGAGTGCGAGGGCCGGTCCGCTGCCCGAAAGCGCCGCGCGGAGCACCGGCAAGACCCCCAGAATGCGGTCGTCTGCGCAGGTCAGGAGGGTTACCAAGGTGCGGGGAGGAAGCCCTGTGGTCACTGGGCCAGGGTAAGCGGTGACCTGATCGGCCAGCGCGGCAGGTTCCCCAGGCGGGTCGGAAGTGGCAGGCTGCTGCCGTGCATTCCGTGGAACAGGCGCTGGCCGCAATCGGCCGCGCCGAACCCGAGGTGGCCGAGGACGCTCGGGCGGCTTGGGAATCGCTGACCGGGGGTGACGGGCCCGAGTCGGTGACGCAGTGGCGACTCCAGCAGTTCTGCTGGGACGAGCTGAACCGCTCCTGGATGTCGGACGCCGCGGGTCGCTGGCGGGTCGCCACCGCACTCGCCGCCCTCCTCGACGGCCTGGGGATGCAGCGGTACTCCGGCATCGCCCGCAGCGACACCACCCGGCAGATCCTGTTCACCGGCGACCAGGCCCCCGACCGGGGCCGCACCGTGGTGCGCCGGGCCATGCAGCGTTCCGGCATCGAGCCGCCCGACACCGAACTGCTCACCTGGGGCGCCATCATGGGCCAGGCCGAGGCCCAGGCCCGGGAGGCGGTGGCCGACCGGCTGGAACTGGCCGTCGCGGTCGGCGACCTCCAGCCCGGCACCCGCGGCTGGCGCGACGCGCAGGCCGAGATCACCCTGAACGTGCTGCTCTCGCCGCGGATGGACCTGTCCGGCGAGGCCCTCTACGACCAGATCCTCGACGAGCGTCTGGACGACTGGGTGCGCGGCCCGCGCTCCACCACCCGCGGCGGTCTGCTGGCCCCGCTGGAGGCCTCGCTGCGCGAGAACGTCGACCCGGGGATGGCCGCCCCGGCCCGTGCCCTGCTGCGCCCGCTCGACTGGCTGCTCACCGAGATCGGCGACGGCCTGGCCCTGACCGCGGCCGGCTACCTGCCGCCGCGCACGGTGTCCCGGGCTCTCGACGAACTGGGCTGGCGCGACGAGCTGATCGGCCCGGCCAACCGTGAGGTGGACGCCTACCCGGTGCTGGTGCTGCGCGAGACCGCGCAGCGTCTGGGCCTGTGCCGCCGCCGCGCCTCACGCCTCACCCTGACCCCCAGCGGCCGGGCCGCGCTGGCCGACGGCCGCACGCTCTGGCACTCGGTCGCCGCCGGGCTGGTCGGGCCGGAGCACTCCGCCCTGGCCGTGGCCTGGGAGGTGGTGCTGGCCGTGCTGGCGCCGGGTGACGTGGTCGGCGAGGAAGACGTGCGCACCCTGGTGCAGGCCGTGATCACCGAGTCCGGCTGGCGGGTGGCGGGCCGGCGCACGCCGTCGGAGAGCGACACCAGTGCCCTGTTCTTCGCGGTGCTGCGTGAGCTGCGCTGGATGGAGCTGGTGGAGGAGTCCGGCGCGCTGCTGGACCGTCAGCTGCGGGCCCGCTCCGGCGCTGCCGACCTGTTCCGGGCCGCGCTGCGGCACCGGGTGCTGCACCGCGACATCGTGCCCTTCTAATACCTGCTCAAGAAGCTCGGGATCTCTTCCGGCGGAAGCGGTCTGGCGAAGAAGTAGCCCTGGCCGACCTCGCAGCCGACGTCGCGCAGCAGGTCGGCCTGGGCCTCGCTCTCGATGCCCTCGGCCGTGGTCTCCAGCGACAGGATGCGGGCCAGGTCCACCACCGTGCGCACGATCGCCAGGTCCTCCTCCACGGTCTCGATGTTGTCGATGAACGACTTGTCGATCTTCAGCTTGTCCACCGGGAACCGGCGCAGGTACGACAGCGACGAGTAGCCGGTGCCGAAGTCGTCGATCCCGACCTGCACGCCCAGCCGGCGCAGCTCGGACAGCTGCGCGGTGATCCCCTCCGGGTCCTCCATCAGCACGGTCTCGGTGAGCTCCAGGGTGAGGGCCGAGGCGGGCAGCCCGGTCTCGGCGAGCGTGCTGACCACGTCCTGCGCCAGCCCCCCGTCGGACAGCTGGCGCGCCGACACGTTGATGTTGAGCCGCAGGTCCGGGGCCGGGCCGCGGCGCCAGGCCGCCACCTGGCGGCAGCTGGTCACCAGCACCCAGCGGCCCATCTCGATCACCGCGCCGGTCTCCTCGGCGATCGGCACGAACAACGCCGGCGAGATCATCCCGCGCTCCGGGTGCCGCCAGCGGATCAGCGTCTCCACCCCGATCGGCATCCGCTGCGGCAGCGTCATCAGCGGCTGGTAGACCAGCTCGAACTGGTTCTCCGACAACGCCCTTCGCAGGTCACCCTGGAGCTCCAGGCGGTCCCGGGCGTCCTCCTGCATCCGCTGCTCGAACACCGCCGCCCGCCGCGACCCGGTCTTCTTCGCCTGATACATCGCCAGGTCGGCCTGTCGCAGCAGCTCACCGGTCTCGTGCTGGGCGGCGTCGCCGTGGGCCACGCCCACGCTGGCCGTGACGAAGATGTCCCGCCCGGCCAGCCGGATCGGCCGGGCCAGCTGTGTGGTGATCCGCTCGGCCGCCCGCAGCGCCGGGGCGGTGCCCCGGGTGCCCTCCATCAGTACCGCGAACTCGTCGCCGCCCAGCCGGGCCACCGTGTCCGAGTCCCGGATGCACTCGCGCAGCCGCCGCGCCACCTCGGCCAGCAGCTCGTCGCCGGCGCCGTGCCCGAGCGTGTCGTTCACCGCCTTGAACCGGTCCAGGTCGATGAACAGCACGCTGACCTCGGCCGGATCGTGGTCCGCCGGACCGGACAGCGCCTGCTTGAGCCGGTCGAGGAACAGCGAGCGGTTGGCCAGCCCGGTCAGCGAGTCGTACGACGCCTCGCGGATCGCCTCCAGCGTGTTCGCGTCGTTCAGGGCCAGGCTGACCTGCTCGGCGAACGCCCCGAGCAGGTCCTGCCGCCAGTCCTCCGGGCCCAGCCGGTCGGCGGCGCTGGTCACCAGGCTGCCGATGATCCGGCCGTTCACCTGGACCGGCGCGGCGATCAGGGTGATCTCGCCGTCACCGTCGTCGAGGGCGGTGACCAGCTCGTCCGCCTCGATCGCGGCCGAGGCCATGCGCAGCACCGCGTCGTCGGTCTCGGCGGGGCCGCGGTGGCCGCTGACCGAGGGGATGTTCGGCCGGTCGGAACCCTCCAGGTCGAGCAGCACCAGGGCGACGAAAGCACCCTCCAGCATGCCCGAGGCGCCCTCGGTGACGGCGTCCAGCACCAGCTGGAGCGGCACCCGGTGGGAGATGTCCCGCTGGATCGCCAGCAGCGTCTCCAGCAGCCGCTCCCGCTGCCGCACGGTCTCCAGCAGCTTCTCCCGCTGCCGGGCCTCCTGCTCGGTGCGGCGCCGGGCCAGCGCGTTCTCGAACGACACGGCCAGCTGCCCGGCGATCAGCCGCACGGCGTCCAGCCGGTCCGCCGAGAAGGCGTTGGTGTGCAGCTGGTTCTCCAGCACCAGCACCAGCCGGGACTCACCCCGCGACCGGATCGGCACCACCATCAGCGCGCAGCAGGGCAGGGTACGCAGGTACTCGTCGCCGGAGAACCGGTCGTCACGGGTGGCGTCGGCCACCAGCAGGGGCTCCCCGGTGCGCTCGGCGTAGCGGAACGCGGACACCGGAAATCCCTGGCCGGCCAACGTCTTCGTGCCCTGTCCCGGGCTGGTCCAGTCCTCGCCGTCACGCAGCAGGATGGTCACGTCGGTGGCCCCGGCCATCGCGGTCAGCACCTCGACCACCCGGGCGTGCAACTGGTCGAAGGCCGTCTCCCGGCCGATCGCCTGCGAGGCCGACAGCACCGCCAGCAGGTCCACGGCGTCGGTGCCGTCCACGCCGGGGGAGGCCACCTCGTCCACGTTGTGCGGCCGCGGCTCGTGATCGGGGGTGACCGCCCTCAGGAACGGGTAGCGCTGGCGCATCTGCTCGACCTTGGCCACCGCGCCCCAGGCCAGGTACGAGTCCCGGGCCAGGGTGAGCATGGCCCGGGCGCCGTACTCGTGCCCCTGCGCCTGCCGGAACAGCCCGGCCCGCTCCACGATCAGGGCCCGGTGCCAGCCCCGGTAGGGCACGGTGTTCAGGATCGCCTCGTCGAAGTGCCGCAGCGCCGCCAGCGGGTCGCCGTCCGCCCAGGCCACCTCGGCGTCGATCCAGGAGATCAGGTGGCCGAAGGTGGCCGGCAGCTCCTGCGCCCGGCGGCCCAGCCACTCCCGGCTCACCTCCAGCCGGGCCCGCAGCTCCGCGGCCGCCTCCGGCCCGGCCGACGGCAGCGACCAGGCCAGCGAGAGCACGTTCAGCAGGTGCGCCTGCGAGCTGGAGTACCCGCTCTCCAGGAACGGGAACCGGGCCATCACCGGGCCCAGGTGCGCGGCCAGCGACTGCTCGTCGCCGAGCACCGCGGCCAGCAGTGCGGCGAGCAGGTGCCGGCCGACCACGGCCGGCTGCACGGTCAGCCCGATGTCGGTGTCCAGCTCCGGCGGCTGATCACCGCGCAGCGCCAGCACGAAGTGCCGGAAGCTCACGATCAGCTGCCGGGCCTGGTCGTTGCCCATCCGGGCGGCCAGCGCCAGGCCCTGGTCGGTGCCGGCCAGCAGGCCGGCCAGGGTGGGGCTGAAGTCGAGCATGCTGGAGCACAGCGTGTGGTAACTGAACGCGGCGGCCTGCGGCTCGCCCCCGCGCAGCAGCCCGGACTCGGCGTGCTGGAGGTCGGCGATGGCCGTCTCCAGTGGTTCGAACCAGGGCCGGGCGGTAGCGCCGCACAGGTAGCGGGCGTACGAGCTCTCCGGCTCGTAACCGCGTTCGGTGCTGACCGCCAGCACCCGCCGCACCACCCGGTACCCGGTGCGGAAGTCGCCGTTGCGGCCGATGGTCAGGATCGACGAGTGCGAGAGCGCCTCCACCAGGTGGCGCTGCGGGCCGTGCTCGTCCCACATCCGGCGGCTGGTCAGGATCAGCCAGCCGAGCAGGTCGTGGTCGGCGAAGAAGGCCGCGTGGTTCAGGCGCCGCAGCACCGCCGCCCGGGCCAGCACCCAGGCGTCGCCGGTCTCCGGCCGGCGCAGGTCCCCGGCCACGTCGTCGGCCTCGGCCCAGGCGGTGAAGTCGGGCATCCCGGCGGTGGTGAACGGCCCCAGCTCGTCGGCCGGCGGCACCGGCGTGCCGAGCGCGGCCAGCTGCCGCCGGCCCAGGGCGATCGCCTCGTGCACCCGGCCGCGGTTGGTCAGCGCGGCGATCTGGAGGCACACCGACTCGTTCAGCCGCAGCGGGTCGGTGCAGCGCCGCACCAGCGACTCGAACAGCGCGTCCATGGTGTCCAGCTCGCCCAGGCCGTACACGGTGGCGTGCCGTTCCAGGTCGAGCCGGAGCAGCAGCTGCTCGTCCTCCTCCTGGCTGAGACCGTCCAGCAGCCGCATCCCGGCGGCGTAGAACCGTTCCGCCGTCACCGGATTGGTCACCCGGATCGCCGAGCCGGCCCGTTCCAGCAGGTCCGCGGCCCGGCGCCGCTCGGCCGGGTCGGTCAGCTCGGGCAGGGCCGCCACATACTGCGCCGCGGCCGTGGTCAGGTGCCGCGGGTCGCCGGCCAGCCGGTGCGCGATGGTCAGGTGCAGCAGCCCGGCGCTGCGTCCCTGGCGTCCCGGCCCACGCAGCAGCCGGTGGCTGCGCTCGTGCCGGAACCGCACCGTGCCCTCCTCCTCGGCCTGCCCGGTCGTGGTCGCCACCAGGCCGTCGACGATCGCCGGGTCCAGCCGGGCGTCGAGTTCCTCCAGCGACATCCCGGCGGCGGTGGCCAGCACCGTCAGCCTGCTCTTCGGCCCGAGCGCGGCCAGCACCTCCAGCACGGCGACCGTCGCGTCGGGCAGCCGCTCCAGCCGCCCGCCCAGCGGGTCACCGCTCTCACCGCCGGTCAGCCGGCCGCGCACCGAGGTGGCGTCCCAGGTCCAGCCGGACTCGCCGAGCCGCAGCGCCCCCTCGGCCCGCAGCGCGTTCAGCAGCTCGATCGTCTCGGACGGGTTGCCGCGGGTGCGGGCGCCCACCATGTCGGCCAGCCGGGCCGACTCGCGGCGGTCCAGACGCAGCATCTCGGCGAGCATCTCGGCCAGATCGTCGCGGGCCAGGTTCTCCACCCGGATCGCGGCCGGCCACAGGCCCAGCTGGGTCCAGCGCGGCACCAGCGCGTGGATCGCGTGGCCCTCGCCCACCTCGTCGTCGCGGAACGCCCCGACCAGCAGCAGACCGTCGATCTCGCTACCGGTCAGCACGGCGTCGAGCAGCCCGAGGGGGAACGGCGCGGCCCACTGGAGCGAGTCCAGCACCATCACCACCGGGCGCTGCCGGGAGGCCGTGGCCCGCAGCACGTCCAGCGCTCCCTGCCGGGCCCGGCTCTGGATCTCCAGCGGGTCACCCAGCGGCGGGTCGCCGGCCACCCCGAGCACCGGGGCCAGGTCGGGCACCAGCCCGGCCATCAGCGAGGCGTTGCCGCCGAGCATGGTGCGCAGCCGTTTGCGCTGCTCCACCAGGGCGCTCTCGGTCTCGGCCAGCAGCAGCCGGCCGAGCGCACCGAGCGCCTCCACCACGGCGTTGGAGCGCAGGTCGGAGTCGGCCACGTCGAAGGTGCCGGAGATGAACCAGCCGCCGGCCGAGGCCACGGTCGGACGCAGCTGGTCGATCAGCGCGGTCTTGCCCACCCCGGCCCGCCCGGCCACGAGCACGCCGTTCGACCCGCCCGAGCAGACACCGGCGAAGGCCGAGCGCAGCCGGGTGATGTCGGCGTCCCGGGCGAACAGCCGCGCCGGGCCGGTGAGCTGGTGCGGGAAGTCGTGGTCGCCGAGCAGGAACGGGCCGATCGCGGCCAGCTGCCGCCCGCCGTGCCCGCCGCCGGCCCTGACGATCTCCTGCCGCAGCCGCTTCAGGTCGTGCAGCAGCCCGGCGGCGCTCTGGTAGCGCCGGCCGGGTTCCTTCTCCAGCAGTTTCGCGAGGATGTCCGAAAACGGTCGTGGGCAGTCCGGATTCAGCAGGGCGACCGGGGTGGGCAGCCGGGCCAGCTGGTCGCGCATCAGGCTCAGGGCGTCGGTCTCACCGCGGCCGAACGGGGGTTCACCGGCGCACAGTTCGTAGAGCATCACGCCCAGCGTGTACAGGTCGGCCCGCTGGTCCACCGGCTGGGCGGTGCGGCCGGTCTGCTCCGGGGCCAGGTAGACCAGGCGCTGCATGATCGAGTTGCTGTGCGCGTAGCCCGGCCGCTCGCCGGAGAACATCGTGGCCCGGTCGAAATTGACGATCGTCGGGCGGTTTCCGGGAACGCTGAGGAGGATCACCTCGGGGTTCAGGTCGGTGTGCACCACGCCCCGGGCGTGGATCTGGCTGAGCAGGGCCGCCAGGTCCACGGCGAGGTCGACCAGGGCCGGCAGGTCGAGGTGCCAGTTCGGCGTGCGCATCAGCTGCCGCAGCGAGTTCCCGCGGAAGGCCCGCACGTGGAAGATCGCCCCGGTGACGCCGCCGGCCAGTTGCGGCACCCCGGTGATGCCCCGCAGGCGCTCCATCACGGCCGCCGAGTGCCGGGAGCGCTGGGCGGCGTTGGGCCCGCGCATCTCCCGCCGGATCAGCGCGTCGTCGCCGCTGCCGACCCGGGTCACCCGGCCGAATTGGTCGTCGTGGAGCAGGACCTCGCCGGGCGCCAGGCCGGGGGGCGCCTCCGCCGGCCGCTGCCCCGGAACCGCGCTCTCGGCCCGGGCGCCACTGCTGCTGCCCGGTTCCGTGTTGGTCATCAGTCGTGCCTCGCAATCCCCGTCCTTGCGAGGTATCGCCATGACGGTGCGAACCCTTGACGCCCGACCAGCGGTTAACCACGGACGCCTGAGGCGGGTTCACACCGGGCGCGACTAGGCTGTCCACATGTTTGATACAGATCGAACACACGTGCAGGGCATCCCGCTCGGTGCCGACGCCCCCTACGGCGTCTGGCTGGGCCTGGGACCGCAGGCGCTCGGCGCCTATTCGGGCCGGGAGGGCGAACTGGCCGCCGAGCTGGAGGGCCTGAACTTCCCCTCGCTCTGGCTGGGCGGCTCGTGGGGCGCCGACCTGGCGCCGATCGAGCGGCTGCTGGCCGGCAGCGAGCGCCTGGTGGTGGGCACCTCGATCGCCAACATCTGGCGTGACCCGGCCGAGCAGGTGGCCGCCGCCCACACCCGGGTGGCCGAGCGGTTCGGCAACCGGTTCGTGCTCGGCCTGGGCGTCGGGCACCATCCGCAGACCGAGCTCAACCAGGGGCAGTACGCCCGGCCCCTGGCGAAACTCGCGGCCTACCTGGACGTGCTCGACGCCGCCGACCCGCCGGTGCCGGCCGGGCACCGGGCGCTCGCCGCGCTCGGCCCCAAGGCCCTGGAGCTGGCCCGGGACCGCTCGGCCGGTTCGCTGCCCTACCTGACCACGCCCGAGCACACCCGCACCGCCCGCGAGACCCTTGGCCCGGAGCGCTTTCTCGCGCCCGAGCAGAAGGTGGTGCTGAGCGACGACCCGGACGAGGCCAGGGGCCTGGCCCGGACCGCGCTGCACCACTACCTGGAGCTGCCGAACTACCTGAACTCCTGGCGCCGGCTGGGCTTCGGCGAGCCGGACTTCGAGAACGGCGGCAGCGACCGGCTGATCGACGCCCTGTTCGGCTGGGGCCCGGACGCACTCGACCACGTGCGGCGGCACCGTGAGGCCGGCGCCGACCATGTCTGCGTGCAACCGATCCCGCGGAACGGCCGGCACGCCCTGGACGAGCTGCGGATCATCGCCCGCGAGCTGCTCTGAGTCACAATTGAGGACGACGACGAGCCGCGGCACAGCTCGTCGTCGTCCTCAATTCTGCTCTTCGGGCCTCTCGGGGGGTTTCGGCTTCTTCTTGCCCTTCTTCTCCTGATCGTCGTCAGGCCGGGTCAGGGTGCGTTGGCGCTGCGCCCGGGCGAGACCCGCGATGAAGTCCGGGTCGTCGTCGGGGCCCACCGGGTACTGGGTCATGCCCTGCGCCGCCCAGCCGGTGCCGGACGGATGCCCCGGCGCGTGCTCGTGCCGGCCCCGGCGCGGGCCGGAGGCCAGCAGCCAGCACACCGCGCCGAAGAGCGGGACCAGGATGATGACGGCGACCCACTGGCCGCGGGTCAGACGGTACAGCTCGTCCGCTGGAGTTTGTACGGCGTCGATCACCGAGTAGACGACCAGGCCGATGTACAGCAACGCGGGCAAGGCGGTCAGCAGCACGTTCCGCTCCCCCTTCCTTCGGTTTCCGATCCCGGCGCCCACCGGGCGCGCGGCATCCCTCGGCGGGTCCTGGTGCCGACGACCGGCCGGGAGAAATCCGTACTCCCAAGCCTGCCACGTCCGGCGCGGTATGTGACCGTCGAACGGTCTGGGAGTCGCCGGGGAATCCGCGGGGAGGATCAGTAGTAGTACGGGTACGGGCTCCAGTCCGGCTCGCGCTTCTGGAGGAACGAGTCCCGGCCCTCCACCGCCTCGTCGGTCATGTAGGCCAGCCGGGTCGCCTCACCGGCGAACACCTGCTGCCCCATCAGGCCGTCGTCGGTCAGGTTGAAGGCGAACTTCAGCATGCGCTGGGCGGTCGGGCTCTTGCCGTTGATCGCCGCGGCCATCTCCAGCGCCGCGTTCTCCAGGTCGGCGTGGTCGGCCACCTCGTTCACGGCGCCCATCCGCTGCATCGTCTCGGCGTCGTAGGGCCGGCCCAGGAAGAAGATCTCCCGGGCGAACTTCTGGCCCACCTGCTTGGCCAGGTAGGCCGAGCCGTAGCCGGCGTCGAACGAGCCGACGTCGGCGTCCGTCTGCTTGAACCGGGCGTGCTCGCGGCTGGCGATCGTCAGGTCGCAGACCACGTGCAGGCTGTGCCCGCCCCCGGCCGCCCAGCCGCTGACCACGGCGATCACCACCTTGGGCATGGTGCGGATCAGCCGCTGCACCTCCAGGATGTGCAGCCGCCCGCCCTCGGCCCTGGTGCGGGCGTCGTCCACCGTGTCGGCGGTCTCGCCCTCGGCGTACTGGTAGCCGGAACGGCCGCGGATGCGCTGATCGCCGCCGGAGCAGAAGGCCCAGCCGCCGTCCTTCGGGCTCGGGCCGTTGCCGGTGAGCAGCACGGTGCCCACGTCAGGGGTGCGTCGTGCGTGGTCAAGTGCCTGGTAGAGCTCGTCCACGGTGTGCGGGCGGAAGGCGTTGCGCACCTCGGGACGGTTGAAGGCGATGCGCACCGTGCGGCCTGCCGGGCCCGAACGGGTACATCTGTGATAGGTGATGTCGGTAAAGTCGTATTCGGGAACGGACTCCCACGACAGCGGATCGAAGATCTCGGAAACGGTCTCGGCAGCTTCGTGGGGGGTCGTCACCCACCCGAGAATAGGCTGGCCGGCCTCGCGAACCGGCCCGGCCCCCGCGACGGCGAGCCCCAGGGCGGGGGTGGTGGCGAAGTGGTCCGCGAACCACGGATGAGATTCACCCTCCGTGGGCACGACGCGGTCTGGTACTACCAGCACCGGTCGCACAGTCACGTCCTCGTCGACCCCGACGCTCTCAGTCGTTCCCAGGCCCCGGGATTCGTCCGGCCGGCCGAGCTCTGGGCCGCCCCGCAGTGGTCGAGGCCGCCCAGTGCGCCGGTGGTGCGGTACGCGCAGCTGTTCGGCTCCCTGATCTCGATCGAGGACGACGAGGAGCCCGCACCCGCGCTGCCGGGTGCCGGGTCCCGCGTCGTCGACCGCGCCCGGGTGGTCGACTTCCTCACCGACCCGGCCTTCCGGCTGGGCGCCCTCGGCACGCTGATCGACGCCGTGGCCGGGGCGATGGCGGGCGGGCCGCCGGCGGTGCTGACCGTGCCCAGCCCCGACATCGGCATGCTCTGGATCGGTCTGGTCAGCTTCCTCGCCCCGCCGCCGGTCAGCCTGCGGCTGTCGTTCTCCGGCTTCGAGCGGGTCACCGACGTGCTGGCCCGGGCCTCCGCCGAGGCCGGTGGCGAGGGCGACCTGATCTCGGCGGCCCTCCAGGAAGACGACCCGGAGGGCTGGCGCACGCCGGTGCTCAGCGTGGTGCTCGACTACGACCTGGACTCGCACCTGCCTCGCGACCCCGACCTGCCCGTCGTCATCATCGACCCGCGCTCCGACCCCACCCTGATCACCGCCGGCGGACGGGCCTACCGCCGTACCCATCTGGGCCAGCGGGTCCGGGTCACCGACTGGTCGCGGCTGGCGCTCGACGCGGTCTGCGAGGAACCCGGGGCCCTGGAACGCTGCCTGCGCCGGCTCGACGAGGTCAGCCTGGCCACACCGCCGACCGGCGGGCCACGCGGCGACTGGTGGCCGGGCCTGGGCAACTGGGGCGCGGAGCCGGGGGAGAGCCCCGACGCGAAGGGCGCGGCCTGGTTCCTGGCCGCCGCGGTCGCCCTCACCCCGGGCCTGCCGTTGTCGCTGCCCACCGCCACCCGGATCATCCTGCGCGACACCCCGCCCGGGCTGACGTTGTCGGACGACCTGGCCGCCGCGCTGGCCGCGCTGGTCACGGCCACGGTCGACGACGCCGGGCAGGCCTGGGCCCGGCTGGTCTCGGCCCGCGAGTCCGACCCGCCCCGGCCGGCGCTGGTGCAGGCCGCCTTCGAGAGCTACCTCTACCTGGCACTCGACGACGACTCCTGGCTGCTGCGCGACCCGCCGCCGCTGCCCGCCACCGTGCGCTTCGACCCGGGACTGGCCGCCCGGCTACGCGCGCCGCTGGCCAAGCTCACCGACCGGCTGAGCCGGCCGGCCGGGGGAGGGGACGGCGACGTGCGGCACGGCGTGCTGCTGCTGCGCGCCGTCGACTTCGCCCACCGCACGGCCCGTCTGGTGCACGGCCCCGACCTGGCCGCGGCCGGGCTGGAGCTGCTCGCCGACCGGGCGGTGCGCATGCTCGCCTCGCCCGACGACGGCCTCGGCGAGCGGATCGCCCGGGTGGCCGGGGCGCTCGCCCCCGCCGCCCTGGCCCGCTGGATCGTGCCGCACCTGGCCGAGATCGGGCACGAGCCCGGCGGCTGGCTGCACTCCACCCGGCCGGCCGGGGAACGGCTGCCCGCCGAGGTGCTGGCGCTGGTCGCCCCGGCGGTGGACGCCGACCGGCTGGCCCGGCTGCGGCCGGAGGAGCTGGCCGCCGCCGACCGGGGCCAGGGCCCGGACCGGGTGGCGCTGGAGGTCGCCGTGGCCTCGGCCACCGGCCGGATCTCCGGCGACCCCCGGCTGCGCGGCCCGGCGGTGCGGCACCTGCTCCGGCTCGCCGTCGAGGCCAACCCGCACGTCGACCCGGAACCGCTGGTGGCGGGCGTGTTCGAGCGGCTCACCGCGGGGGCTCCGTGGAGCGCCGGGCTGCTGCTCCAGATCGCCGAGCCCGCCCCCGAGGCCCTGGCCCCGCACCTGGTGCCGGTCGCGTTGCGGCACCTCGGCGACTGGCACGACGACGTGGACAGCGCGCGGCTGGCCGCCGTGCTGCTCAAGCGCATCGACTTCCTGCCCCGCCGGGACCCCGACGGCCGCGAGCGCCCCCGCCGGGCCGGCGTCACCGACGCCCAGGCCCAGCTGCTCAACCTGCTGGCCGTCACCGGCCCGGGCTGGCAGGAACAGGACGACGGCCTGCACCGGCGGGCCGCCGAGCTGCTGATGTTCGCCGACCGGGCCTGGCCCGGCCTGGACCAGGCCGAGCGCCGTCTGATCGCGCCGCGGGTCACCGTGGCCGCGTTCGCCGTGGCGATCGCCGCCGAGCCGGCCCAGCGGGACACCGTGCTGCGCTCGCGGTTGCCGGTGGTGCCGGTGGGCAGTGCCTGGCGCGAGGCCGTGCCCCTCGGCCTGGAGGCGGCACTGCCGCTGATCGCCGGCCTGCTCCGGCAGAACCGGTACCGGCTGGCCGGGGAGGTGGTGATCGCCTCCACCCGGGCCATGCTGCGCCGGCCCGGCGAGCTGCCCGCCCAGGCGCTGCCCGATACCGGGACCGACGTGCCCCGGCTGCCCGCGCTCCCGGTCGGCCCGGTCCTGCGTCACCTGGTCGACACCGAGGCCGCCACCCCGTTCGCCGCCCTGACCGCCACCCGGCTGGCGGAGAACCTGATCGCCCTGGTCGAGGCCGAGGTCCGGGCCGCCACCGGGCCTGTCGACCGGGCCGGGCTGAGGGCGTTCTGGGAGCAGGCCCTGCCCGGATCCGTCCTGGCCGCCGATCCGTTCCCGCTGGAGGCGGGCGAGCCCGGGGTGATCCCGGGCCAGGTGCTGCCGAACGCCCCGGAGCACGGCCTGCGTTCGCGCCTGCGCTCGGCGGGCTCGGCGCTGAGCGGCTACCTCTCCGGTTCCGTGTCACCGGCCCGGGGCGTGCGTCGTCCGGAGCTGCCCCCCCGCCCCACCCCGCCCCACGGCATGACCCCCGAAGACAGCTCCCGCGACCGCCCCCGCCCGGCGTTCCGGCCCGGCGACGCTGACGATTCCTGGGCGGTGGATCCCGGCCGCCCGGCCGGGTCCGGTCGGTCAGCCGAGCCGGACCGGTCGCCTGAGTCCGGCCGCTCGGCCGAGCCCGGAAAGGCACCGGAATCCGATCGGTACCCCGGACCGGACGGGTCGCCCGGAGGCGTCAGGTCGCCCGAAGCCAGCGGGTCGCCCGAGCGATCGGGAGACCCGGGGACGCCGGGACGCGGCACGCCGTCCAGGCCCGCCGAACCTCGTGGTTCCGCCGAATCCGCACCCGACTACCGGTCGGCGCGAGGAAGCCACGTGGAGCGTGCCGACCGCGATGACCTCGCCCAGTGGACCGACCGCGCCGAACGTCCCACCCTCCCCGGGCCGGGAAGCTGGCCCTCGCAGCAGGGACTGGCCAGGTACGGCAACCTGGCCGGTCACGCCGAGACGCCCGGCATCGACGCCGGCACCGACGCCGGAACCAAGGACGAGATCGCGGGCGGCACCGACCCCGGTCAGGGAAACACCGCAGAGCGGCCCGACCAGCCCACCTCGGCGGACCGTCCTGACGTCATCGGTCGGCGCGGCCCGTTCGACCGGTACCGGCCCGCCGACCGGCGTGAGCCCGCCGACCGGCGTGAACCTGCCGACCAGAGTGAGCCTTCCGACCGCCCCAGCTTCGCCGAGGGACTCGGGCTCACCGATCACCCCGAACCCGCCGACGAGTCCGGGCACACCGACGGGCCGGATTTCATCGATCGTCCCGGGCCGGTCAGCAGGCCGGTCAGCAGGCCGGTCAGCGGGTCAGCCGGCGGGTCAGCAGGCGGATCAGCCGTCGAGCCGAACCCTGCCGACCGCCCCGACCCGGCCCGCCGGACCGAGCGCCTCACCCGCGACACCGAGGACCCCGGCCCCCCGCACGACCCCACCGGCGACGGGACGGAAGCAGACGACCTGGCCGAGGGTGGTACCTCCCCGGCCACCGAACCGCCCTCGCGCCCGGACGCCGGGCTTCGCCGCCCTCGCGGCGCCGAGCGTGCGGTGAACCGGCCCCCGTGGCTGGAGTGGGTGCGCTCGGTCCGGCGCCGGCGCTGAGCCATGAGCCCGCGGCCGGCTGAGCGAGATGCAGTCATGGTGCGGAGCACGGAGGAGGGCATCCGAATTCTGACACCGGCCTACCGCCCAGGGTGGTGTCAAAAATCCATAGGCGTCCCCGCCCTCGACGCGACGCCCCGCCGGCACCTGCCACCATGGACGACGTGATTGCCCGGTGAATCCGTCGACCGCCCTGGCCACCGTCCTCGTCGATGCCCTGGCCCGGCTCGGCGTCCGGCACGTCGTGCTCTGCCCCGGCAGCCGGTCGGCCCCCCTCGCCTACGCCCTGGCCGAGGCCGCCGACGCGGGCACGATCGACCTGCACGTCCGCATCGACGAGCGCACCGCCGCCTTCCTGGCCCTCGGGCTGTCGCGCGGGGCCGGGCTCGCCGCGGGGGAGACCCCGGCACCCGCCGCCGTCGTCACCACCTCCGGCACGGCCGTGGCCAACCTGCACCCGGCGGTGCTGGAGGCGGCGCACTCCGGCGTCCCCCTGCTCGTGCTGTCCGCCGACCGGCCGCACGAGCTGCGCGGCACCGGAGCCAGCCAGACCACCGACCAGGTCAAGATTTTCGGGTCGGCCGTGCGCTGGTTCGGCGAGATCCCGGCTCCGGTCACGATGCTGGAGGCGCAGTTCGCGGAATGGCGCAACGTCGCCTCCCGCGCCGTGGCCGCCTCACGTGGGCTGATCGGCGGGGCTCCCGGGCCGGTGCAACTCAACCTCGGATTCGCCGATCCGCTGACCCCGGACGGGCACGACGGGCCGGGCGGGCGGAACGAGCACGGGGAAACCGGTCTCACCCGGATCGCCGTCGCCGCGCCGCCCGCTCCGGTGATCATCGAGAGCGGGCCTCGCACGGTGGTTCTCGCCGGGGACGGGGCGGGGCCGCAGGCCGCCGCGCTGGCCGGGCGGGCGGGGTGGCCGCTGCTGGCCGAGCCGTCCTCCGGGGTCCGCGGCTCCGCGACCGTCGCGCCCTACCGCATGCTGCTCGGCAGCCCGCTCGGCGAGAAGATCGAGCGGGTCGTGGTTTTCGGTCGCCCGACGCTGTCGAGGCCGGTCACCCGGTTGCTCTCGGACGGGCGGGCCGAGGTGGTCGTGGTGTCGCCGCGCCCGGACTGGAGCGATGCCGGCCGCAAGGCCTCGCTGGTCGTGCCCGCCGTGGATGTTCCCGAGGATCACCGGGTCGACGAAACCTGGCTCTCCGAGTGGGTTTCCGCCGGGGACCAGGCTGAGAAGGCGATCGGCGCCGTGCTCGACGAGGAGGGCCGGATCACCGGGCAGCTGGTCGCTCGCGAGGTCGCCGCCGCCACCCGGCCGGGTGAGCTGCTGGTCTGCGGCTCCAGCAACCCGATCCGCGATCTCGACCTGGTCGGCCGGATCCCGCACGGCGCGGAAATCGTTGCCAACCGAGGACTCGCGGGCATCGACGGGACGATCTCCACGGCCCTGGGGGCGGCGCTGGCGAGCGGCCGCCCGGCCCGGTTGCTGATCGGCGACCTGACCTTTCTGCACGACGCCGGGGCCCTGCTGATCGGCCCGGGCGAACCCCGCCCCGATCTGACGGTCGTGGTGGTCGACGACAACGGCGGCGGCATCTTCGCCAACCTCGAGCACGGCGCCCGGGGTGAGCTGGGCGAAGTGCAGAATCGCCACTACGAAAGAGTTTTCGGAACGCCTCAACGATTCGAGCTGGGGCAGTTGTGCGTGGCCCACGGCATCGCGTACACCAGAATTGTGGACGACGAGGAGCTCCGTCGCGAGCTCACGTCGTCCACTGTTGGAATCAGGGTTCTGCACGTGCCGATCGACCGCACGCGGCACCGCGAGCTGGCGGCCAGGCTCGGCCGCGCCGTGAGGGCTATCGGCTGAGGGCGCCCTTCACCGGCAGCAGCTTGGCCTCGGACTCGGCCAGCTCGGCCTCCGGGTCCGACCCGGCCACGATCCCGCAGCCGGCGAAAAGTCGCAGCTGACGCGGGTTCTCCGGGTCGAACTGGGCGCTGCGCAGGGCGATGCCCCACTCGCCGTCGCCGGTGCCGTCGACCCAGCCGACCGGCCCGGCGTACCGCGCGCGGTCCATCCCCTCGACCGCCTCGATCAGTTTCGCGGCCGCCGACGTGGGCGTGCCGCACACGGCGGCGGAGGGGTGCAGGGCGGCGGCGAGGTCGAGCGAGCTGGCGCCGTCCGCGAGCACCGCCGTCACGTCGGTGGCGAGATGCATGACGTTGGGCAGGTGCAGCACGAACGGCGAGTCGGGCACGTTCGTGGTGGCGCAGTGCGGGGCCAGGGCCTCGGCCACGGAACGCACGGCGTACTCGTGCTCCTCCAGGTCCTTGCTGGAACGGGCCAGCGAGGCGGCCAGGGCCAGGTCCTGCTCGTCGTTGCGGGTGCGCCGGATCGTGCCCGCCAGCACCCGTGAGGTGACCAGGCCGCGCTCCAGCTTGACCAGCATCTCCGGGGTGGCACCGAGCAGGCCGTCCACGCTGAAGGTCCAGCAGTTCGGGTAGCCGTCGGCCAGCCGGGCCAGCATGTCGCGGGGGTCCACGTCGTCGGTGGTGCGGGCCAGCACGTCGCGGGCCAGCACCACCTTCTCCACCTCGCCGGCCTCGATCCGGGCGATCGCCTCGCCGACCGCGGCCTTCCAGTCCTCGCGCGGGCGGGCGCCGTCGGTGAACCGGGTGCCCTCGGGAGCCCGCAGGTCACGCTCGTGCTGGGCCAGGGTGACCGGGGCGGGCAGGGCACCGTCGGCGCTGATCGTGGTGAGCCACCAGGTGTCGCCGCGATGACCGACCACCACCTCGGGCACCACCAGCACACTGCCGGCCGGGGAGGTCGGCGAGAAGGCGAACGAGCCGAACGCCACCGGCCCGGTGCCGGGCATCCGCACCTCGTCGCGGACCACGGCCCGGGCCATCACGTCGGCCCAGGCCCGGGTGGCCGAGTCGAAGCGGGACTCGCCCCCGCCGTTCACCCGCATCGCCTCGCCCCAGCCGACCAGTCCCTCACCGTGACGCACCCAGGCCAGGCCCGGACCGGGTGGCAGCAGGGTGAGCAGGGGGCCGGGATCGGAGATCGCCACGGTGCGCGCGATCAGGGGTGCCAGGGCAGGGGCAGTGGTCATGATGGGTTCCAGATTAGGAGCGCTTTCGGCCCGGTCCGTTGCCGGGTCCCACCGGCGAATCCGGTGCAACCGGCAAATCCGCAGGTGATCAAGGCCGTGGCCTGCGCGGCAGAGGAACACTGTGAACTCGCGCACGATGCCCCCGAACGGGCTGCCGGGGCCGGCGCATGGGAGCATCGGGGGCATGTCCCGCGCTGGTCTGGAGAAGACGCCACATGAGGTGGCGAGCATGTTCGACGGTGTCGCAGCTCGCTACGACCTGACCAACACCGTGCTGGCGATGCGCCAGGACCTGCGCTGGCGGAAGCTGGTGGCCGAGGCGCTCGATCTGAGGGCCGGGCAGACCGTGCTCGACCTGGCCGCGGGCACCGGCACCTCCAGCGAGCCGTTCGCCGACGCCGGGGTGCACACCGTGCCCTGCGACTTCTCGCTGGGCATGCTCCGGGTGGGCAAGAAGCGCCGTGAAGACCTGCCCTTCGTCGCCGGTGACGCCACGAAGCTGCCCTTCGCCGACGCGTCGTTCGACGCCGTCACGATCTCGTTCGGCCTGCGCAACGTGGTCGACCCGGACGCCGCCCTGGCCGAGATGCGCCGCGTCACCCGGCCCGGCGGCAAACTGGTGGTCTGCGAGTTCTCGCACCCCACCTGGTCGCCCTGGCGGGTGGTCTACACCGAGTACCTGATGCGGGCCCTGCCCGCCGTCGCCCGCGTGGTCAGCTCGAACCCGGACGCCTACATCTACCTGGCCGAGTCCATCCGGGCCTGGCCCGACCAGCGCGGCCTGGCCGCCAAGCTGTACCGGGCCGGCTGGTCCGACGTGGCCCACCGCAACCTCTCGGGCGGAATCGTGGCCCTGCACCGCGCCGTGCGCTGACCTCCTCGCGTCGACCGCGCTCCTCGAACCCGGCCGGGTTCGAGGAGCGCGGTCGTGGTTTTGGCTCCGGGACGACGCAAGGGCTCCCGCCGGCCTTCGGGCCACCGGCCCTTCGCGTCCAGGCGTCCGGCCCGTTCGCGCTGTCTCACTACAGGCCCTCCTGCCGGTCCCGGTCGCCGGGTGGTTGGCCCCCTTCAGGACCTTGGACCGGGGTGAGTGCGGGACTGTTGGAAATAGCAAGTGCCGCGCCGTGGCAAAATGAAATGTTCGACGAACGGTCTTCATTGAATATTTTTGCAGTCTCATGGATCTTTGGCCGCTTGTCTCCCATCAGAAACGCAGGACATACCCCGAACTTGTATTGACATGGAGTGTCAAAACAAAATCAGACGCCCAAAAACCGTCGTCGGCCGAAATGGCACTCGGTGACGAAAGCAAGGGCCAAGGTCCCGGGGTGTCGCGTCAGTGGTCCCATGAATTAGCGACGGATTTTGTCACGTTATTCACCACCGCTGCGCGAGGGTCACGAAAAACGTTATCCGACAAGGATATTCAATATCGAATTACGTGACTGAAATGGTTCGTAAAACCCCAGGTCAGTGCCGGTGTGAACGCCGGGGCAATGTCGCACCCCGCAAGTCGGATGCGTTCTGTTCTGGTCGTATGCTGTGCACGTGAATCACTTCACAAGCGGGTTCAGCCTGTCCTCGAGGTGGAGTACGGAAGTCCCCTCGGTGAATCGCGACGGCGCGGCACACCCTGCGCCTGCCGAAAATGTGCGGGCCCCTAGGATGGGCGCGGCCCGGGCTGCTCGTCGGTTACCGGGACGTTCAATGGTGACGAAGTCGGGAGGGCTGCTGCCGTGAACCCTTACGTTCCGATCCTGGCTCTGATGGCCATTGCCGCGGGGTTCGCCGGATTCTCCCTGGTCGCCACATCTCTGTCCGGCCCCAAGCGCTACAACCGCGCCAAGCTCGACGCGTACGAGTGCGGCATCGAGCCGACGCCGCACGCCGCGGGTGGTGGCCGGTTCCCGGTCAAGTACTACCTGGTGGCGATGCTGTTCATCGTCTTCGACATCGAGAGCGTCTTCCTGCTGCCGTTCGCGGTCGCCTTCGACACGCTCGGCGTCTTCGCGCTGGTCGAGATGGTGCTGTTCGTGATCACCGTCTTCATCGCCTACGCCTACGTGTGGCGTCGCGGCGGCCTGGAGTGGGACTGACCTTCCCCCGAGGGCGTAGGGATTAAGAGGGAAATCTGATGGGTATCGAAGAGAAGCTCCCCAGCGGTTTCATGCTGACCTCGGTCGAGATGCTCGCCGGCTACATGCGCAAGGCGTCGCCCTGGGCGGCTTCCTTCGGCCTGGCCTGCTGCGCGATCGAGATGATGACCAGCGGTGGACCGCGCTACGACCTCGGCCGCTTCGGCATGGAGGTCTTCCGGGCCTCGCCGCGCCAGGCCGACCTGATGATCGTGGCGGGCCGGGTGAGCCAGAAGATGGCCCCCGTCGTCCGTCAGGTCTACGACCAGATGACCGAGCCGAAATGGGTTCTGTCGATGGGCGTCTGCGCGTCCTCGGGCGGCATGTTCAACAACTACGCGATCGTCCAGGGCGTCGACCACATCGTTCCGGTCGACATCTACCTGCCCGGTTGCCCGCCCCGCCCGGAAATGCTGATCAACGCGATCATCGAGCTGCACCAGCAGATCCAGAGCATGCCGCTGGGCGTCAACCGGGAGAAGGCCGCCAGGGCCGCCGAAGAGGCTGCGCTGAAGGCCGTTCCGACCTCCCAGATGAAGGGCCTGCTGCGGTGACCGACGGCATCGAAGAACCCGGTGAGCTGGCCGTCCACGCCACCGACGGCCCCGACGTCGTCACCACCCGGCACGGCATGTTCGGCAACCGGGACTCGGGTGACACCTCGGGTTTCGGCGGTCTGGTGCGCACCGTCGCCCTGCCCACCGCCACGCCCCGCCCCTACGGCGGCTGGTTCGACGCGGTGGCCGACACCCTGGCCGAGGCGCTGGCCGCGGCGGGCACCGACCCGCAGGCCGCGATCGGCTCGGTGGTCGTGGACCGCTCCGAGATCACCTTCCACGTGCGGCGCGAGCACATCCGGGCCGTGGCCAAGATCCTGCGTGACGAGCCCGACCTGCGGTTCGAGCTGTTCTCCGGGGTCAGCGGCGTGCACTACCCCGACAGCACGGGCCGCGAGCTGCGCGCCGTCTACCACCTCACCTCGATCACCCACACCCGCCGGGTACGTCTCGAGGTGTCGGTGCCCGACGCCGACCCGCACATCCCGTCGATCGTCGGCATCTACCCCAGCGCCAACTGGCACGAGCGGGAGACCTGGGACTTCTTCGGCCTGATCTTCGACGGCCACCCGGCGCTCACCCGGATCCAGATGCCCGACGACTGGCCGGGGCACCCCCAGCGCAAGGACTATCCGCTCGGCGGCATCCCGGTGGAGTACAAGGGCGCCACCATCCCGCCGCCGGACACGAGGAGGTCGTACAACTGATGGCCGAATCCACTATCGGCGTGGACACCGAAGAGGCCGAAGAGGGCAAGGTCTTCAACTCCTCCGGCGGCGACTGGGCCGACATCGCCGAGGAGGCGGTGAGTCTCGGCGAGGAACGCATCGTCGTGAACATGGGCCCCCAGCACCCGTCCACCCACGGCGTGCTCCGGCTGATCCTCGAGATCGACGGCGAGACGGTGACCGAGGCCCGCTGCGGCATCGGCTACCTGCACACCGGCATCGAGAAGAACATGGAGTTCCGGTCCTGGACGCAGGGGGTCACCTTCTGCACGCGGATGGACTACCTGTCCCCGCTGTACCAGGAGGCCGCGTACTGCCTGGGCGTCGAGAAGCTGCTCGGCATCACCGACGACGTGCCCGAGCGGGCCAGCGTCATCCGGGTGCTGCTGATGGAGCTCAACCGGATCAGCTCGCACCTGGTCGCGCTGGGCACCGGTGGCATGGAGATCGGCGCCCTGACCGTGATGACCATCGGGTTCCGCGAGCGTGAGGTGGTGCTGCACCTGCTGGAGCTGATCACCGGCCTGCGGATGAACCACGCCTTCATCCGGCCCGGCGGTCTGGCGCAAGACCTGCCCCCCGGCGCGATCGACCGGATCCGCGAGGACATCCCGCTGCTGCGCAAGGGCATCTCCGACATCGAGAAGCTCTCGAACGAGAACCCTTTGGTGAAGGCGCGTCTGCAAGACGTGGGGCACCTCGACCTGACCGGCTGCATGGCCCTCGGCGTCACCGGCCCGATCCTGCGCTCCACCGGTTTCCCGCACGACCTGCGCAAGACCGAGCCGTACTGCGGCTACGAGACCTACGACTTCGACGTCCAGACCTGGGACACCTCGGACGCCTACGGGCGGATGCGGATCCGGATCAACGAGATGAAGGAGTCGCTCAAGATCATCGAGCAGACCCTCGACCGGCTCCAGGAGCTGGGACCCGGTCCGGTGATGATCGGCGACAAGAAGATCGCCTGGCCGGCCCAGCTGGCCATCGGCGGTGACGGGATGGGCAACAGCCTGGACCACATCAAGGAGATCATGGGCACCTCGATGGAGGCCCTGATCCACCACTTCAAGCTGGTCACCGAGGGCTTCCGGGTCCCGGCCGGCCAGGTGTACCAGGCCGTCGAGTCGCCCCGCGGCGAGCTCGCCGTGCACCTGGTCTCGGACGGCGGAACCCGGCCCTACCGGGCGCATTTCCGCGACCCGTCGTTCCACAATCTTCAGGCGATGGCGGCGTTGAGTGAGGGCGGGCAGGTGGCCGACGTGATCGTGGCCGTGGCATCGATCGATCCGGTGATGGGCGGGTGCGACCGCTGATGGCACTCTCCACCGAGGCCGTCGAGCGGCTCACCGCCGAGGCCGGGCAGATCATCGCCCGTTACCCGCAGCCGCGCAGCGCTCTGCTGCCGATGCTGCACCTGATGCAGAGCGAGGAGGGCTACGTCAGCCCGGACGGGATCGCGCTGTGTGCGGGCCTTCTCGGGCTGAGTACCGCCGAGGTGTCCGCCGTCGCGACCTTCTACACGCAGTACAAGCGGCACCCCAACGGTGAGTACACGGTCGGGGTCTGCACCAACACGCTGTGCGCGGTCATGGGTGGCGACGCCATCTTCGACTCGCTGGAGGAACACCTCGGGGTCGGTCACGACGAGACCACCGACGACGGCAAGATCACGCTCGAGCGCATCGAGTGCAACGCGGCCTGCGACTTCGCCCCGGTGATGATGGTGAACTGGGAGTTCTTCGACAACCAGACGCCGTCCTCGGCCCGTGGGGTCTGCGACCGGCTGCGCGCGGGCGAGCCGGTGGCCCCCAGCCGCGGGCCGAACCAGGTGCCCACCTTCAAAGAGGTCTCGCACGTGCTGGCCGGGTTCAACGACGGCCGGGCGAACGAGGGTGTCGCCGCCGGCGGGCCCTCCCTGCGGGGCACCCTGCTGGCCGCCGAGAAGGGCTGGGCGGCACCAGAATCCGAACAGGGGACGACGAAGACTGCCGCCCCCGTGGCCGAGGCCGCCGCCGACGTGCAGGCACGCGGCGCCAAGACCAGTGGCTCGGACGCCCCCGCCGTCGACCCGTCGACCAGGGAGCGTGCGGGCACCCAGGCCGGCAAGCCCCCGGGCGAGGCGACCCAGGGCGAGAACGACCCCGGCACCGGCACCGAGACGAAGGGCTGAGGTTCCGATGGCTGAAACCGATCGCACGCCGGTCACTCTCACCCCGGTGCTGTCGAAGCACTGGAACGAGCCCGAGGCCTGGACGCTGGCGAGCTACGAGCGCAACGGCGGCTACGGCGCGCTGCGCCGGGCCCTGGCCATGGAGCCCGGCGACGTCGTCACCGCGGTCAAGGACTCCGGTCTGCGCGGCCGGGGCGGCGCGGGCTTCCCGACCGGCCTGAAGTGGAGCTTCCTGCCCAAGCCGGACGGTCTGCCGCGCTACCTGGTGATCAACGCCGACGAGTCGGAACCGGGTACCTGTAAAGACATTCCGCTGATGATGGCCACGCCGCAGTACCTGATCGAGGGCGCGATCATCACCAGCCACGCGATCGGCGCCGAGCGCGCGTTCATCTACCTGCGCGGCGAGGTGGTGCACGTGTACCGCCGTCTGCTCCAGGCCGTCGAGGAGGCGCGCGCCGCGGGCTATCTCGGTGAGAACGTGCTGGGCTCGGGCAAGAACTTCGACATCGTGGTGCACGCCGGGGCCGGCGCCTACATCTGCGGTGAGGAGACGGCCCTGCTGGACTCGCTGGAGGGCCGGCGCGGCCAGCCCCGGCTGAAGCCGCCGTTCCCCGCCGTGGCCGGGCTGTACGCCCGCCCCACCGTGGTGAACAACGTGGAGTCCATCGCCAGCGTGCCCAGCATCATCGACAACGGCGCGTCCTGGTTCACCGGCATGGGCACCGCGAAGAGTGCCGGTTTCGGCTTCTTCTCGCTCTCCGGCCACGTGAAGAACCCCGGCCAGTACGAGGCTCCGCTCGGCATCACGCTGCGCGAGCTGATCGACATGGCCGGCGGCATCCGCGAGGGTCACGAGCTGAAGTTCTGGACGCCGGGTGGCTCGTCCACGCCGATGTTCACGGCCGAACAGCTCGACGTACCGCTGGATTTCGAGTCCACCGCGGGCGCCGGATCGATGCTCGGCACCCGGGCGCTCCAGATCTTCGACGAGACGGTCTGCGTGGTGCGGGCGGTGCTGCGCTGGACCGAGTTCTACGCGCACGAGTCCTGCGGCAAGTGCACGCCCTGCCGCGAGGGCACCTACTGGCTGGTGCAGGTGCTGCGCCAGCTGGAGAACGGCCAGGGCAAGCCGGAAGACCTGGACCGTCTGCTGGACATCTGCGACAACATCCTGGGCCGCGCGTTCTGCGCCCTGGGTGACGGCGCGACCAGCCCGATCAGCTCGTCCGTGAAGTCCTTCCGGGCCGAGTACCTGCGCCACCTGGACGAGGGCGGCTGTCCCTTCGACCCGGTGAAGTCCACGCTCTTCGCTGGAGTGAACGCCTGATGACTGTCACTGAGCCCTCGAAGGCGGCTGTCGAGCTGGTCACCCTGACCATCGACGGGATCGAGACCAGCGTGCCCAAGGGCACCCTGCTGATCCGTGCCGCCGAAGAACTGGGCATCGCGATCCCGAGGTTCTGCGACCACCCCCTGCTGGCCCCGGCCGGCGCCTGCCGGCAGTGCCTGGTCGAGGTCGCCATGCCGGACCGGGAGGGGAACGTGCGGCCGATGCCCAAGCCGCAGGCCTCCTGCACGATGACGGCCACCCCCGGGATGGTGGTGAAGACCCAGCTGACCTCGCCGGTCTCCGAGAAGGCCCAGCGCGGGGTGATGGAGCTGCTGCTCATCAACCACCCGCTGGACTGCCCGGTCTGCGACAAGGGCGGCGAGTGCCCGCTCCAGAACCAGGCTCTCGCCAACGGCCAGGCCGACAGTCGGTTCACCGAGGTGAAGCGCACCTTCCCGAAGCCGATCCGGATCTCCACGCAGGTCCTGCTCGACCGCGAGCGCTGCATCCTGTGCCAGCGCTGCACCCGGTTCTCCAAGGAGATCGCCGGTGACCCGTTCATCGACCTCCAGATGCGCGGCGCGCACCAGCAGATCGGGACGTTCTCGCCGGGCGTGCTGAACTTCCACGTCGACCTGCCCGACCCGGTGGTGCGCACCAGCGAGGAGCTGGAGCCGACGGTCGAGACGGCCACCCAGGGCGCCCCGGTCGACGAGTCCCGGGGCGCCACCCGCGATCACGCGACCGGAACCTACGCCGCCGACAACATCACCACCTCCGGTGCTGCGATGCTGGACGAGTCCGGCCAGCCGTTCGCCAGCTACTTCTCCGGCAACACCATCCAGATCTGCCCGGTCGGCGCGCTGACCGGCGCGGCCTACCGGTTCCGGGCCCGGCCGTTCGACCTGGTCTCCACCAAGGGCGTGTGCGAGCACTGCGCCGGTGGCTGCGCGCTGCGCGTCGACCACCGCCGGGGCAAGGTCACCCGCCGTCTGGCCGCCGAGGACCCGGCGGTGAACGAGGAGTGGAACTGCGACAAGGGCCGCTGGGCGTTCAACTGGGCCACCGGCGCCGACCGTCTCACCCACCCGCTGGTCCGCGACCCGGACAGCGGTGAGCTGGAGCCGGTCTCCTGGCCGTACGCGCTCCAGGTGGCCGCGGCCGGTCTGCTCAAGGCCCGGGACGCCGGTGGCGTCGGGGTGCTGCCCGGCGGCCGGCTGACCGTCGAAGACGCCTACGCCTACGCCAAGTTCGCCCGGGTGGTGCTGCGCACCAACGACATCGACTTCCGCGCCCGAGCGCACTCGGCCGAGGAGGAGGCCTTCCTCGGCCACGCCGTGGCCGGCACCGGTCTGGGCGTCACCTTCGCCGCGGTCGAGGCCGCGCCGTCGGTGCTGCTGGCCGGTCTGGAGGCCGAGGAGGAGGCCGCGAGCCTGTTCCTGCGCCTGCGCAAGTCGGTGCTGAAGGGCCGCAAGAAGGTCTACTCGATCGCCCCCTGGTCCAGCCGCGGCCTGATCAAGCTGTCCGGCACGCTGATCCAGACGCTGCCCGGCCAGGAGGCCGTCGCGCTGGGCACCCCGGCCGCCGCCGAGGCGGTGGCCGAGCCCGGCTCGATCATCCTGGTCGGCCCGCGCCTGACCGAGTCGCCCGGCGCGTACCAGGCCGCCCTGGCCCTGGCCGCGAGCTCCGGGGCCCGGCTGGCCTGGGTCCCGCGCCGCTCCGGCGAGCGCGGCGCGGTGGAGGCCGGTGCGCTGCCCGGCCTGCTGCCCGGTGGCCGGCCGGTCTCCGACCCGGCCGCCCGCGTCGACATCGCCGCCGCCTGGGACGTCGACAGCCTGCCCACCGAGCCCGGCCGGGACACCACCCGGATCCTCGACGACGCCGCCGCCGGAACGCTTTCCGGTCTGCTGGTGGGCTCCGTGGACCCGGACGACCTGCCCGACCCGGCCGCCGCGCGCGCCGCCCTCGAACAGGCGTCCTTCGTGGTCAGCCTGGAGGTCCGGGCCAGCGCCGTGACGGCCTACGCGGACGTCGTCCTCCCGGTGGCCCCGCCGGCCGAGAAGGGCGGCACGTTCCTGAACTGGGAGGGACGCCGCCGGGAGTTCCCGCAGGCGCTCACCTCCGACGCCCTCAGCGACGGCGAGGTGCTCGACAGCCTGGCCACCGAGACCGGGGCGCGGCTCGGCCTGCGCGGCGAGTTCGCCGGCACCGCCGAGCTGACCCAGCTCGGCGCCTGGGAGGGTGCCCGGCCCGCCCAGCCCGAGGCGCACGTCGTGGAACCCGTTGACAGCACGCTGCTCTCGACCTGGTCGATGCTGCTCGACCGGGGCCGGTTGCAGGACGGGGAGCCCTACCTGGCCGGCACGGCGCACCGTGCGGTGGCCCGGATGTCGCCCGCCACCGTTGCCGAGCTCGGCCTGAAACCGGGCTCCACGGGCACGGTGACGGTGTTCAACGACCGTGGGGAGATCACCTTGCCGCTCGCCGTCACCCCGATGCCCGACGGCGTCGTCTGGCTGCCGAGCAACTCCCCGGGCAGCCCGGTGCGGGCCCGGCTCGCGGCCGGCAACGGCGCCGCGGTCTCGGTCCGGCTCGCGAGCGACACGCTGATGGGAGCCTGACCGATGTTCTACGCCGAGAACCCGGTCGCCGACTTCTCGCAGGACAACGGCTGGGTCATCGCCCTGAAGGCGGTGCTGCTGTTCGTCATCGCGGTGGTCGCGACCCTGCTGATGATCTGGGCCGAGCGCCGGGTGGTCGGCCGCATGCAGTCGCGGCCGGGCCCGAACCGCAACGGGCCGTTCGGTCTGCTTCAGTCGCTGGCCGACGGCGTGAAACTGGCGCTGAAGGAAGACATCATCCCGGCCGCGGCCGACAAGATCGTCTTCATCATCGCGCCGGCCATCTCCGCCATCGCCTGTTTCACCTCGTTCGCGGTGATCCCGTTCGGGCCGCAGGCCCGGATCCCGTTCACCGACATCGTCACCCCGCTCCAGCTCACCGACATGAACGTGGCGGTGCTGTTCATCCTCGCGGTGGCCGGTGTCGGTGTGTACGGCATCGTGCTGGCCGGCTGGTCGTCGAACTCCACCTACCCGCTGCTGGGCGGGGTGCGCTCCTCGGCCCAGGTGATCTCCTACGAGATCGCCATGGGCCTGGCGCTGGTCAGCGTGTTCCTCTACAGCGGCTCGATGTCGACCTCGGCGATCGTCGACGCGCAGCAGTCGATCTGGTGGTGCCTGCCGCTGCTGCCGTCGTTCGTCATCTACGTGATCGCGATGGTCGGCGAGACCAACCGGGCACCGTTCGACCTGCCCGAGGCGGAGGGCGAGCTGGTCGGTGGTTTCCACACCGAGTACAGCTCGCTGAAGTTCGCCCTGTTCTTCCTCGCCGAGTACGTCAACATGGTCACCGTCTCGATGCTGGCGACCACGCTGTTCCTCGGCGGGTGGCGCGCCCCGTGGCCGATCTCGCTGTGGGACGACGCGAACACCGGCTACTACCCGGTGATCTGGTTCTTCGCCAAGACCTGCCTGTTCCTGTTCCTCTACATCTGGCTGCGCGGCACCCTGCCCCGGTTGCGCTACGACCAGTTCATGCGCTTCGGCTGGAAGATCCTGATCCCCGCCGCGCTGGTCTGGACGATGGCCGTCGCGGTGGTGCGGGCCATGGACCAGTTCGGCGACATCGGCCGCCGCGACCGGGTGATGATCCTGGTCGGCGTGGTGCTGGTGCTCGCCCTGGTCTGGGGTGCGGTCGAGGCGCTGCGGCCGAAACCGGTCGAGGAGACGCCGGTCGACCCGGAGGTGCCGGTGGACCCGTTCGCGGGTGGTTTCCCGGTGCCGGCCATGCCCGGCCAGAAACTGGTCCGCACCAACGGTCAGACGCCGAAAACCACCGAAACACCTGCACTGGAGGAGGTCCGCGGTGGCTGACCGCGAAACTAACGAGGGCGAAGAGGGCGGCTGGCTCTCGGCCTTCGCCCCCATCGCCGGGTTCGGTGTCACCTTCTCGACGATGTTCACGAAGGTGGTCACCGAGGAGTACCCGGAGGTGAAAACCCCGACCGCTCCCCGGTTCCACGGTCGTCACCAGCTGAACCGGCACCCGGACGGTCTGGAGAAGTGCGTCGGCTGCGAGCTGTGCGCCTGGGCCTGTCCCGCCGACGCGATCTACGTGGAGGGCGCGGACAACACCGAGGAGGAACGCTTCTCGCCCGGTGAGCGCTACGGCCGCGTGTACCAGATCAACTACCTGCGCTGCATTCTCTGCGGACTGTGCATCGAGGCCTGCCCCACCCGGGCGCTGACGATGACGAACGACTACGAGCAGCTGAAGGGCAAGACCCGGGCGGGCCTGATCTTCGAGAAGCAGGACCTGCTGGCCCCGATACTCGGCGGGATGATCGCGGCGCCGCACCCGATGGTGCCCGGCACCACCGAGAAGGACTACTACCAGGGCAAGGTCACGCAGGCCGTGCCCGAGCAGCAGGACTGGGTCGACGCCCGCACCGGCGACGACGAGAGCGTGGAGGAGGTGTCCCGGTGACCTCCTCGCTCCTGCTCGCGGCCACCGACGGCGCCGCCGACTTCGGTGGCACCGGCGAGAACTGGCTGTTCTGGATCATCGCGATCATCACCGTGCCGGCCGCGCTCGGCCTGATCTTCGTGCGCAAGGCGGTGCACGCCGCGCTCTGCATGGCGCTGGTGATGGTCTGCCTCGGCATCGTCTACCTGGCGCTCCAGGCCCCGTTCCTGGGCATGGTGCAGATCTTCGTCTACGCCGGCGCCGTGATGATGCTGTTCCTCTTCCTGCTGATGCTGGTCGGCGTCGACTCCTCGGACTCGCTGGTCGAGACGATCAAGGGGCAGCGCTGGCTGGCCCTGGTCTTCGGTCTCGCCCTGGCGGTGCTGATGATCTCGGTGATCGGCCAGGTCAGCTACGGCGGCGCCAAGGGCCTGAACGACATCGACACGGCCGGCAACATGACGAAGATGGCCGAGCTGATCTTCGGCCAGTACGTCTGGGCCTTCGAGGCCACCAGCGCCCTGTTGATCACCGCCGTGCTCGGCGCGATGGTGCTGGCGCACCGCGAGCGGCTCACCCCGAAGCCGACGCAGAAGACGCTGGCGGCACAGCGGATCAAGGACGGCCCGATCAAGGCCCCGCTGCCCTCGCCCGGGGTGTTCGCCCGGCACAACGCGGTCGACATCCCGGCCCTGCTGCCCGACGGCAGCCCGTCCGAGCTGTCGGTCTCCCGCGTGCTCACCGCCCGTGGCCAGAACCGTTCCGTGCTCACGGTTTCCGAGGACGTCACGATCATCGAGGCGGAGATCAGCCCGAACGCCCAGAACCAGAGCGACGCCCAGGGGCACCCGCTGCGCGGTGCCGGCAACCCGGGTGTGAACAGTGCCGACGTCGCCGACGTCGACCGGGCGGCCGAGGTCGCCGAGGACGAGGTCGAAGGGAGCCGGGCATGAACCAGATCCACTGGCTCTACCTCTCGGTGCTGCTGTTCTCGATCGGTTCCGTCACCGTGCTGGTGCGGCGCAACGCGATCGTGGTGTTCATGGGCGTCGAGCTCATGCTCAACGCCGCCAACCTGGCCTTCGTCACCTTCGCCCGGATCAACGGCACCATCGAGGGCCAGGTGATCGCGCTGTTCGTGATGCTCGTCGCGGCGGCCGAGGTCGTGGTCGGGCTGGCGATCATCTTCACCATCTTCCGCACCCGCAGGTCCGCGTCGGTCGACGACGCCAACCTGCTGAAGTACTGAGAGGCCGCTCATGACCGCCGAAATCGGGGTGTACCACGCAGCCGAGGGCACCCTCCAGTCCGGCGCCTGGCTGCTGATCGCCCTCCCGGCCCTGGGCGCCGCGATCCTCCTGCTCGGCGGCCGTCGCACCGACAAGTGGGGGCACTGGCTCGGGGTGGCGATGAGCTGGGCGTCGTTCGCCTGGGCCGCCCTGCTCTTCCTGAACCTGACGGGTCTGGACGGCGAGGAGCGCGCGATCGGCGTGCACCTGTTCCCGTGGATCCAGGCGGGCACGTTCAGCCTGGACGCCGGGCTGCTGGTCGACCAGCTCTCCATCGCCTTCGTGCTGCTGGTGACGTTCGTCGGCTCGCTCATCCACGTCTACTCCGTGGCCTACATGGAGCACGACCCGGACCGGCGCCGGTTCTTCGCCTACCTCAACCTGTTCGTCGCCTCGATGCTCCTGCTCGTCCTGGCCGACTCCTACCTGCTGTTGTTCGTCGGCTGGGAGGGGGTGGGACTTGCGTCGTACCTGCTGATCGGTTTCTGGAACCACAACCCGGCCTACGCCACCGCGGCGAAGAAGGCGTTCCTCGTCAACCGGGTCGGTGACATCGGGCTCTCGCTGGGCATCATGGCGATGTTCGCGGCGTTCGGAACCGTCACGTTCAGCGGCGTCTTCGCCGAGGCCGGCAACGCGAGCGAGGCCAAGCTCACCGTCATCGGCCTGCTGCTGCTCGTCGGGGCCTGCGGCAAGTCCGCGCAGTTCCCGCTCCAGTCCTGGCTGGGCGACGCGATGGCCGGCCCCACCCCGGTCTCCGCACTGATCCACGCCGCCACCATGGTCACGGCCGGCGTCTACCTGGTGGTCCGTTCCACGCCGGTCTACGTCGGTGCGCCGGACGCCCAGCTGGTCGTCGTCATCGTCGGTGCGATCACCCTGGTCTACGGGGCGATCGTGGGCTGCGCCAAGGACGACATCAAGAAGGCGCTGGCCGCCTCCACGATGTCGCAGATCGGCTACATGATGCTGGCCGCGGGCCTGGGTCCGGTCGGCGCCGCGTTCGCCATCTTCCACCTGCTCACCCACGGCTTCTTCAAGGCCGGCATGTTCCTCGGGGCCGGCTCGGTCATGCACGGCATGAACGACTCGGTGAACATGCGCGGTTTCGGCCGCCTCTCGGGCGTCATGAAGGTCACCTGGATCACCTTCGGGCTGGGCTGGCTGGCGATCCTCGGCGTGCCGCCGTTCTCCGGCTACTGGAGCAAGGACAAGATCATCGAGGCCGCGTTCATCGGCGACGGCTGGCGGCCCTGGGTGTTCGGCCTGGCCGCGCTGCTCGGCGCCGGGGTGACCGCGTTCTACATGTCCCGCCTCTTCTTCATGACCTTCCAGGGCAGGGAGAAGCGCTGGGACGACGAGGCACACCCGCACGAGTCGCCGGCCCTGATGACGGTGCCGATGGTGATCCTCTCGGTCGGCTCGGCCGTGCTGGGTCTGGCCCTCGGCGTCTCCGACGGGCTGGTGCACTGGCTGGAGCCGGTCACCGGGCACGTCGAGCACGAGGAGCCGGTGCTGTCGGTGCCGGTGCTGACCGGTCTCACCCTGCTCCTGGTCGCCGTCGGCGTGGCCCTGGCCTGGCGGATGTACTGGCAGGCGAGCGTTCCGGCCACGGCTCCGCGGGGCAGCCTGCTCACCCGCGCCGCCCGGCGCGACCTGTTCCAGGACGACGTGAACGAGGGCCTGTTCATGCGCCCGGGTCAATACCTCACCCGAGCGCTGGTTTTCGTGGACAACCGGGGGGTGGACGGCGCGGTGCGCGGTCTCGCCGCCCTCGTCGGCGGGCTCGGCGGCCGGCTGCGCCGGGTGCAGACCGGTCTCGTCCGTTCGTATGCCGCGTCGATGCTCGCGGGCGTCGTCATCCTTCTCGGCGGCGTGCTCGCCGTTCGTCTCTGATTCGAGGAACCGATGGACTTCCCCTGGCTGACGGTGATCGGAGCCGTCCCCCTGGCGGGCTCGGCCGCGATCGCGGTCCTGCCCAAGGCCGCGGCGTCGCGGGCCAAGCTGGTCGCCCTCGGCGTCTCGCTGGTCGCCCTCGTGCTGACGGTGGTCGCGGCGACGCAGTTCGAGACCTCCCGGGCCGGCGAGATCCAGCTCTCGCAGGTGCATTCGTGGATCGGTGAGTTCGGCGTCAGCTACGCGGTCGGTGTGAACGGCATCGGCCTGGTGATGATCGCGCTGTCCGCCGTCCTCGTGCCGCTGTGCGTGCTGGCCGCCTGGAACGAGGTGGACGACGAGAAGGCCCGGCTGTTCTTCGGCCTGGTGATGGTGCTCGAGGCGATGATGATCGGGGTCTTCGCCGCCCGCGACCTCTTCCTGTTCTACGTCTTCTTCGAGGCCATGCTGATCCCGGTCTACTTCCTGATCGGCACCTTCGGCGGCAACGAGCAGCGCCGCCGCTACGCCGCGGTGAAGTTCCTGATCTACTCGCTGGCCGGCGGTCTGGTCATGCTGGTCGGCGTGATCGCGCTGTACGCCGCGGGCCCAGGGGGCGAGCAGGGCTTCCTGATCGACAACCTGACCGGCCTGGACTTCTCCAGCAGCGCGGCCGAGCGGCTGATGTTCGTGGCCTTCTTCATCGCCTTCGCGATCAAGGCGCCGATGTGGCCGGTGCACACCTGGCTGCCCGACGCGGCCGCCGAGGCCCCGTCCGGCGTCGCGGTTCTGCTGGTCGGCGTGCTCGACAAGGTGGGCACCTTCGGCATGCTGACGCTCTGCCTGCCGCTGTTCCCGCAGGCCAGCAGGTGGGCCGCCCCGGTGGTGCTGGCGCTGGCCGTGACCTCGGTGCTCTACGGCGCGCTGCTGGCCATCGGCCAGACCGACCTGAAGCGCCTGATCGCCTACACCTCGATCTCGCACTTCGGTTTCATCGTGCTCGGCATCTTCGCGATGACCTCGACCGGCCAGAGCGGCTCGACCCTCTACATGGTCAACCACGGGTTCTCCACCGCGGCGCTGTTCCTGGTCGCCGGGTTCCTGATCAACCGCCGCGGCTCGGCCGACATCGACGAGTACGGCGGCCTCCAGCGCAGCACCCCGGTGCTGGCCGCCGGGTTCCTGCTGGCCGGTCTGTCCAGCCTGGCGCTGCCCGGCATGTCCAGCTTCGTCAGCGAGTTCATGGTGCTCACCGGAACTTTCATCAAGTACCCGGGCGCGGCCGTGGTAGCCACGGCCGGCATGGTGCTGGCGGCCCTGTACATCCTGCTCACCTACCAGCGCATGTTCACCGGCCCGAAGAAGGAGTTCGCGAGCGGCTGGAAAGACGCCAGCGCCCGCGAGGTCTGGGTGGTGGCCCCGCTGATCGCGGTGATCATCTTCATGGGGATCTATCCGAAACCGGTGCTCGACGTGATCAATCCAGCCGTGAGCACCACCATGCAACAGGTCGGCGTCACTGACCCTTCAGCGACCGTCACGGCTGACACAGTTGAGGGAGAGAACAAGTGAACGCTCCTTCGGTCGACTACAGCGCGGTCGCGCCGATGCTGATCCTCTTCGTCGCCGCGATGATCGCGGTGCTCGTCGAGGCGTTCGTGCCGCGGGTGCAGCGGTTCATCACCCAGGTGGTCCTGGCCACCGTCGGCATCGCCGCGTCGCTGATCTTCGTGATCTACCTGGCCGTGGAAGACACCTCGAAGCTCACCGCCGGGGGAGCGGTGGCCATCGACGGCCCGGCCCTGTTCCTCCAGGGCACCATCCTGGTGCTCGGCCTGCTGGCGGTGCTGACCATCGCCGACGAGGCGCCGGAGTCCGGCGCGTTCACCTCGCAGGCGTCCGCGGTGCCGGGGTCGATGGACGAGGCCCGGGCCGCCCGGGCCGGTCTGGTGCAGACCGAGATCTACCCGCTGATCCTGTTCTCGATGGTCGGCATGCTGCTCTTCCCGGCCTCGAACGACCTGCTGACCATGTTCATCGCCCTCGAGGTGCTGTCGCTGCCGCTGTACCTGCTGTGCGGCCTGGCCCGTCGCCGTCGCCTGCTCTCGCAGGAGGCGTCGATGAAGTACTTCCTGCTCGGCGCCTACTCCTCGGCGTTCTTCCTGTTCGGCTCGGCCCTGCTGTACGGCTTCGCCGGATCGGTGCGGCTGTCCGCGATCTCCGAGGCGATCACCGGCAACAGCACCACCGCCGCGTCCGCCGTGGTCGGCAAGGACGGCCTGCTGCTGCTCGGCATCGGCCTGGTCGCGGTCGGCCTGCTGTTCAAGGTCGGCGCGTTCCCGTTCCAGTCCTGGACGCCGGACGTGTACCAGGGCGCGCCCACCCCGGTCACCGGTTTCATGGCCGCCTGCACCAAGGTCGCCGCGTTCGGCGCCCTGCTGCGCATCGCCTACGTGGCGATCCCGGGGGCCCGCTGGGACTGGCAGCCGGCGATCTGGCTGGTCGCCGCCCTGACCATGCTGGTCGGCTCGATCATCGCGATCGTTCAGGCCGACGTGAAGCGGATGCTGGCCTACTCGTCCATCGCGCACGCCGGGTTCATCCTGGTGGGCCTGGTGGCCATGGACAAGGACGGCGTCGGCAGCGTGCTGTTCTACCTGGCCGCCTACGGCTTCACCACGATCGGCGCCTTCGCCCTGGTCACCCTGGTACGCACCTCCACGCCGGAGGGCGGGGTCGGCGGTGAGGCGACTCACCTCTCCCAGTGGCAGGGCCTCGGCAAGCGTTCCCCGCTGCTCGCCGCCGTCTTCACGCTGTTCCTGCTGGCCTTCGCCGGAATCCCGCTGACCAGCGGTTTCACCGGAAAGTTCGCGGTCTTCTCGGCTGCGGTCGACCAGGCGCCGTGGGGTGTCGGACTGGTGCTGGTGGGTGTCGCGGCCAGCTCCATCGCGGTGTTCTTCTACATCCGGGTCATCGTGCTGATGTACTTCAACGACTCGGTAGGGGATGCTGTGACCGTGACCCGCCCCGGAGCCCTGACGATCTTCGCCGTCGGCGTCGGTGTCGTCGCGACGATCGGCCTCGGCATCCTGCCCTCCGCGGCCCTCGGATTGGCCAACAGCTCCTCGGTGTTCTTACCGTGAGTGCTGTGACCGCTTCCCTGGATCTGCCGGTGGCTGATGCCGTCCTTGCCGAGTCCGTCCGAGCCGGCATGGAGACGGTCGAGGACCGGTTGCGAGAGGCGGTCCAGCAGACCGACCAGCTCGCCGACACCGCCTCCCGTCACCTCGTGGAGGCGGGGGGCAAGCGGGTGCGTCCCATGCTCACCCTGCTGGCCGCGCACCTCGGCGACGGAGACCGTCCCGAGGTGGTGCAGGCCGGTGTGGTGGTCGAGCTCACCCACCTGGCCTCGCTGTACCACGACGACGTGATGGACTCCGCCGACCAGCGCCGCGGTGCCGCCGCGGCCCACCTGGTGTGGGGCAACCAGGTGGCCATCCTGGTGGGCGACCTGCTGTTCGCCCGGGCCTCCCGCATCGTGGCCGGGCTCGGCCCGGAGGCCGTCGACATCCAGGCCGCCACGTTCGAGCGGCTCTGCCTGGGGCAGATGCACGAGACCGTCGGCCCGGCCCCCCACGACGACCCGATCCAGCACTACCTCCAGGTGCTCGGCGACAAGACCGGTTCGCTGATCGCCACCGCCGGCCGCTTCGGTGCGATGTTCGGCGGCTGCTCCGCCGAGACCGTCGACATCATGGTGCGTTACGGCGAACTGGTGGGTGTGGCCTTCCAGCTGGCCGACGACGTGATCGACCTGTCCAGCGCGGGCCGCGAGTCCGGCAAGGTGCAGGGCACCGACCTGCGTGAGGGCGTGCCCACCCTGCCCACCCTCCTGGTCCGGCGGGAGGCGGCGAGCGGTGACGCCGACGCCGCCGCCGTCGTGGCCATGCTCGACGGGGATCTTTCGGACGACGCGCGGCTGGCCGACACGATCACCGCGCTCAACGAGCACAAGGTGATGGAGGCCGCCCGCGAGGAGTCGGCCCGCTGGGCGCACGACGCCATCGGCACGCTGGAGCCGCTGCCCGAGTCCCCGGCCAAGGCCGCCCTGCGGCAGTTCGCGGAAGCCGTGGTCGACCGCACCCGCTGAACCCGTTCGTGATCATGCACGGTTCGGCCTCTTCGTGAGGCGGACCGTGCATGCTGCTTTTGGGCTTTCCCCAAGTCCTGACATTTGGTATTTTCGCGAATGTCCAGATGGTCGGGGGATCGGAAATGGCGACGGAGGCCGTGCCTCAGGCCCGTACGGGGGCTTGCAATGATGCGTTGGCGGATAGCAACGAGCCGATTCCCGACCGGCCGCGCAAGCCGGGCGGGTTCACCGTGGATGAGTTCTTCCAGTTGCCCGATCTGCCTCCGCACACCGAACTGATCGACGGGGAACTGGTCTTCGCGAGCCTGCACCGCTGGTTCCACATGAGGACGCTGCGTCTGCTGGAGCAGGGACTGGTCGGCGCGCTGCCGCCGCGATTCGAGGTCAATCGCGAGATGAGTGTGACCATCGGTGAGCGTCAGGTTCCGGAACCCGACCTCTCGGTCATTCCGGCCGCCGCTGTCCACGACCACAGGGATACTTGGTACCCCGCCGACGTGGTGATTCTGGCCGTCGAGGTCGAGTCCCCGGAGTCCGAGGCCCGGGATCGCGAACGCAAGCCCCAGCTCTACGCCCGGGCCGGGATCCAGCACTTCTGGCGGGTCGAGGAGCAGGACGGTCAGCCGGTGGTCTACGTCTACGAGCTGGACCCGGTCACCCAGACCTACCTGCCGACCGGCATCCATCGCGACCGGCTGAAGCTCACCGCCCCGTTCGACCTCGATCTTGAACTGGTCTTCTGAACCAACGGCCCGGTGACCCGGGCACCTTGCCGCGCACGCGACGTCCACAGGCCCCTTGACGCACCTGGCCCCCACCTGGTGGGCCGGGAACCCCTCAGGTAGCGTCGAAGGATGGGGTCAGCTGTGTCGCCGAAGGTGGAGGCCGGATCATGAGTCGCGCTCCCCGCGAGGATTTCGACGAAAGTGATGTCCAGGTCGGGCATCACAAGGAGTACGCGGCCGGTGTTCCGGGGGTGTACCACGCGCTCAAGAAGTCGTACGAGCAGATGGGGGCCACCCGCACCACGCGCACGCTGCTGCGGCTGAACCAGAAGGACGGCTTCGACTGCCCGGGCTGCGCCTGGCCGGAGAAGGACCACCGGCACGTCGCCGAGTTCTGCGAGAACGGGGCCAAAGCGGTCGCCGAGGAGGCCACCCGGCGCGTCGTCGATGCCGACTTCTTCGCCCGGCACCCGGTGCGGGAACTGGGCGGCAAGAGCGACTGGTGGCTGGGGCAGCAGGGCCGTCTGGTCGAGCCGATGATCAAGCCCGCCGGTCAGGACCACTACCGCCCGATCAGCTGGGACGCCGCGTTCGACCTGATCGCCACCGAGCTGCGTGGGCTGGACAGCCCCGACCGGGCCACGTTCTACACCTCCGGCCGCACCAGCAACGAGGCCGCGTTCGTCTACCAGCTGATGGTGCGGGCGCTGGGCACCAACAACCTGCCGGACTGCTCCAACATGTGCCACGAGTCGTCCGGCTCGGCGCTGACTGAGGCGATCGGCGTGGGCAAGGGCAGCGTCCAGATCGACGACCTGGAACAGGCCGAGCTGATCGTGGTGATGGGCCAGAACCCGGGCACCAACCACCCGCGCATGCTGTCCACGCTCGAGGTCGCCAAGCAGAACGGCGCGGTCATCGTGGCGGTCAACCCGCTGCCCGAGCCCGGCCTGATGAACTTCCACAACCCGCAGACGCCCAAGGGCGTGGCCGGGGGTGGCACACCGCTGGCCGACGACTTCCTCCAGGTCCGCATCGGCGGCGACCAGGCGCTGATGATGGCGGTCGCGCAGATCCTGCTGCAAGACGACTCGCTGGTCGACCACGCCTTCATCACCGAGCACACCGCCGGTTTCGACGAGTACCGCGCCCACGTCAAGGGTCTCGACCTGGCCGAGCTGGTCGAGGCCACCGGCCTGACCGAGTCGCAGGTGCGCGGCCTGGCCGCCCGCTTCGCCGCGTCCACCAAGACGGTGGTCTGCTGGGCGATGGGCATCACCCAGCACAAGCACTCGGTCGCCACGATCCGCGAGATCGTGAACGTGCTGATGATCCAGGGCAACCTGGGCCGCCCGGGCGCGGGTGTCTGCCCGGTGCGCGGCCACAGCAACGTGCAGGGCGACCGCACCATGGGCATTTTCGAGAAGATGCCCGAGTGGTTCCTCGACAACCTGCGTGACGAGTTCGGTTTCGAGCCGCCGCGCAAGCACGGTCACGACACGGTCGACAGCCTGCGGGCCATGCGCGACGGTGAGATCGACGTGTTCATGGCGGTCGGCGGCAACTTCGTGCGGGCCACGCCCGACAGCAACCTGACCGAGGCAGCCCTGCGCCGCTGCCGCCTGACCGTTCAGGTGTCCACCAAACTCAACCGCTCGCACACGGTCTGCGGCGAGACCGCCCTGATCCTGCCCACACTCGGCCGCACCGACAAAGACGTGCAGGCGGGCGGCATGCAGCGGGTCAGCGTGGAAGACTCGATGAGCCGCGTGCACGCCTCGCACGGCCGGCTGAAGCCCGCCTCCGACAGCCTGCTGTCCGAGGTGTCGATCGTGACCCGCCTGGCCAAGCGCGCGGTCGGCGACAAGGTCGACATCCCCTGGGACGAGTTCGAGGCGGACTACGCGAAGATCCGCGACCGGATCTCCCGCGTGGTGCCGGGCTTCGACGACTACGAGACGAAACTGTCCGACCCGAACGGCTTCACACTGCCCCACGCCACGCGCAGCCGCCGGTTCCCGACGAAGACCGGCCGGGCCAACTTCGCCGCCTGCCCGCTGGAGTACCCGCACATCCCCGAGGGCCGGCTGCTGCTTCAGACCCTGCGCAGCCACGACCAGTACAACACCACCATCTACGGCCTCGACGACCGTTACCGCGGTATCAAGAACGGCCGCCGGGTGGTGTTCGTGAACAGCGTCGACCTGAACACGCTGGAACTGGCCGACGGCGACATGGTCGACCTGGTGTCGGAGTGGAAAGACGGGGTGGACCGCCGCGCCGAGAACTTCCGGGTGGTCGAGTACGACACCGCGAAGGGCTGCGCCGCGGCCTACTACCCGGAGACCAACGTGCTGGTGCCGCTCGACAGCGTGGCCGACGTGAGCAACACGCCGACCTCCAAGTCGGTCATCGTGCGCCTGGAGAAGCGCTGACGGTGGCGACCTCGGCGGCGGCGAGGCGGAGCGCCCGCTGCCGCCGGGCGGCCAGCAGGCTGTCACCGGTCAGCACCACGAGAGCCAGCCAGACCAGGCCGAATCCGGCCCACCGCGAGCCCGGCATGTGCTCGCCGAGTACCACCACGCCGCAGAGGAACTGGAGCACCGGCGTGAGGTACTGCATCAGGCCCATGGTCGACAGCGGCACCCGCTTGGCCGCCGCGGCGAACAGCAGCAGCGGGGTGATGGTGAAGACGCCGGTGGAGGCCAGCAGCAGGGCCTGCCACGGCGGGTTGTGACCGATGGTGCTGTGCCCCTGCACGGCCAGCACGATCAGGCCGGCCACCGCGAACGGCGCCAGCACCAGGTTCTCGGTGCTCAGCCCGGCCAGGGCGCTCACCCCGCCGTTGCTGCCGACCTGCTTCTTCACCAGTCCGTAGGTGCCGAACGACAGGGCCAGGCTGAGCGCGATCACCGGCACCCGCCCGTAGGTCACCGTCAGCACGATGCCGGCGCTCACCCCGATCAGCACCGCCGCCCACTGCCCGGGGCGCAGTCGCTCGCGCAGCACGAGCACCCCCAGGGCCACGGTGACCAGCGGGTTCAGGAAGTAGCCGAGCGCGGCCTCGACCACCTGGTCGCTGTTGACGGCGTAGATGTAGACGCCCCAGTTGATCGCGATCAGGAACGCCGCCGCGCCGAGGACCACGACCTGCCGCCGGTTGCCCAGCACGGTGCGCATCTCGCGCCACGAGCGCAGGGCCGCGACCAGCACCAGGCAGACCAGGCCGGTGAAGACGATGCGCCAGAGCAGCACCTCCAGCGCCCCGGAATCGCCGAGAAGCCGGAAGTAGAGCGGGAAACAGCCCCAGAGCAGATAGCAGACGAAGCCGTAGCCGACACCCCTGCGAAGCTCCGGATTCATCCCATGAGTCTAGGGGCAGGGGCTACCGATCATGGACGACGACGGGCTCCGGAGGTTTCGGGCGGAATAACGGGGGACGACGCGAAAGCTCACGTCGTCCCCCGTTGTGCCGAAACCCCTCAGCCGGAATCAGTCGGAAACCGTCCAGGTGTCCTGGCCCGCCAGCAGCGCGGCCAGGTCGTCGTCCGTGGCCGGGCCGCTGTTCGCCTCGACCGCCCCGGCGACCTGCGCGCGCACCAGGTCGTCGTAGGCCGGCCGGGCGACCTTGCGGAACACCCCGAGCGGCACGTGCGACAGGGTGGCGTCGTCGAGCCGCGACAGCGCGAACTGGGTTGCCGGGTTGGGGTTCTCGGCGTCGTGCACGAGTAGCGCCGCCTCGCCCACCGCGGAGACGTCGGCGACCTCCAGCGAGCCGTCGGCCGCGCGCACCACGCCCTTGGCCCCGTCCGCGCCGAACCGGATCGGCTCGCCGTGCTCCAGGCGGATCAGCCGGGCCTGCGCCTCGTCCCGGTCCTTGAGCACGTCGAACGCGCCGTCGTTGAAGATCGGGCAGTTCTGGTAGATCTCCACCAGCGCCGAACCCCGGTGCTCCACGGCCTGTTTCAGCACCGACGTGAGGTGCTTGCGGTCGGAGTCGAGCGTGCGGGCGACGAACGTGGCCTCGGCGCCCAGGGCCAGCGAGATCGGGTTGAACGGCGTGTCCACCGAGCCCACCGGTGTGGACTTGGTGATCTTGCCCGGCTCGGAGGTGGGCGAGTACTGGCCCTTGGTGAGCCCGTAGATGCGGTTGTTGAACAGCAGGACGGTCAGGTTCACGTTGCGGCGCAGCGCGTGGATCAGGTGGTTTCCGCCGATCGACAGCGCGTCGCCGTCACCCGTCACCACCCAGACGTTCAGGTCGGGACGGGCGGTGACCAGGCCGGTCGCGATCGACGGCGCCCGGCCGTGGATCGAGTGCAGGCCGTAGGTGTCGAGGTAGTACGGGAACCGCGACGAGCAGCCGATGCCCGACACGCAGACCACGTTCTCCCGCCGGATGCCCAGCTCGGGCATGAAACCCTGCACGGCGGCGAGGATCGCGTAGTCCCCGCAGCCCGGGCACCAGCGCACCTCGGCGCCGGAGGTGAAGTCCTTGCGGGTCTGCTTCGCGTCGTCCGGGCCCAGGTGCGGCACCTGCGCCAGCCCCGAGAGCACCGTGGGCATACCGAGTTCCGTGGTCATGTCAGTAGACCTCCTCGATCTCGATCTCGCTCGCGAGGGACGTGATGGCGGTGGCGATCTCCGCCGAGCTGAACGGCAGACCGCGCACCTGGTTGTATCCCCGGGCGTCCACCAGGTAGCGGGCCCGCAGCAGCAGGGCCAGCTGACCGAGGTTCATCTCCGGGATCAGCACCCGCTGATAGCGCCTGAGCACGTCACCGGTGTTCGCCGGGAACGGGTTCAGGTGCCGCAGGTGGGCGGTGGCCACCCGCACCCCGTCACGGCGGGCCACCCGGGCCCCGGCCGCGATCGGGCCGAACGTGCTGCCCCAGCCGAGCACCAGCACCTCGGCGTCACCGGTCGGGTCGTCGACCTCCAGGTCGGGCACGTCGATGCCGTCGATCTTGGCCTGGCGCAGCCGCACCATCTTGTCGTGGTTGTCCGGGTCGTAGCTGATCTCACCGGTGCCGTCGGCCTTCTCGATGCCGCCGATCCGGTGCTCCAGCCCGGGTGTGCCCGGCACCGCCCAGGGCCGGGCCAGCGTGCCGGGGTCCCGGTCGAACGGCCGGAAGGCCGGGGCGCCCGGTTCCGGCGCGGGCGCGAACGACACCTTCAGGTCGGGCAACGACGGCACGGCCGGCAGTTGCCACGGCTCCGACCCGTTGGCCAGGTAGCCGTCGGACAGCAGCAGCACCGGCGTGCGGTAGGTGGTGGCGATCCGGACCGCCTCGATCGCGGCGTCGAAACAGTCGGCGGGGGAGCGCGGCGCGATCACCGGCACCGGCGACTCGCCGTTGCGCCCGTACATCGCCTGGAGCAGGTCGGACTGCTCGGTCTTGGTCGGCAGGCCGGTGGACGGGCCACCGCGCTGCACGTCCACGATCACCAGCGGCAGCTCCAGCGAGACCGCCAGGCCGATGGTCTCGCTCTTCAGCGCCAGACCCGGTCCGGACGTGGTGGTCACGCCGATCGTGCCGCCGTACGAGGCGCCCAGGGCGGCCCCGATCGCGGAGATCTCGTCCTCGGCCTGGATCGTGGTGACGCCGAACTTCTTCATCCCCGACAGGGCGTGCAGGATGTCGGAGGCCGGGGTGATCGGGTACGAGCCGAGCACGATCGGCAGACCGGCCCGGTGCCCGGCCGCCACCAGGCCGTAGGCCAGCGCGGTGTTGCCGGTGATGTTGCGGTAGGTGCCCGCGGGGGCCGGGGCCGGGGCGATCTCGTAGGAGACGGCGAAGCCCTCGGTGGTCTCACCGAACGCCCAGCCGGCCTTGAACGCGGTCAGGTTGGCGGCCAGAATCTCCGGCCGGCGGCCGAATTTCGTGTTCAGGAAGCGCTCGGTGCCCTCGGTCGGCCGGTTGTACAGCCAGCAGAGCAGGCCCAGCGCGAACATGTTCTTGGAGCGCTCGGCGTCTTTCCGCGAGAGCCCGAACTCCTTCAGCGCCTCGACCGTCAGGCTGGTCAGCGGCACCGGGTGCACCTGCCAGGAGTCCAGCGAGCCGTCGTCCACCGGGCTGCCCGGGTAGCCGACCCTGGTCAGGTTCCGCTTCGTGAACTCGTCGGTGTTGACGATGACGGTCTTGCCCCGCGGCAGGTCGGGCAGGTTCGCCTTGAGCGCCGCCGGGTTCATTGCCACCAGCACGTCCGGTGCGTCGCCGGGCGTGAGCACGTCGTGGTCGGCGAAGTGCAGCTGAAAACTGGAGACGCCGGGCAGCGTGCCCTGGGGCGCGCGGATCTCCGCCGGGAAGTTCGGCAGGGTGGCCAGGTCGTTGCCCAGCGACGCGGTCTCCGCCGTGAACCGGTCGCCGGTCAGCTGCATGCCGTCGCCGGAGTCACCGGCGAAACGGATCACCACGCTGTCGATCTGCTCGACTCTGGGCCCGCTCGCCCCGGTCGGGACCACAGCAGTGTCGTCCATGAAGTCTCCTCAGTCCGCCTGCCTGTGCCCGTGCGTCGATCCACCCCGTGGTGCACGGGCATCCGCACACAGTGTCTCGCTGTGGGGTGGCTCGCATGCCACTAAGGTTCCCCTTAGTCCCGATGTTCTGCTAAGGAACGGGCCGATCGTCGCATGCGCAAGGGGCACAGCGACCCAACTGTGCAACCGCGCGCACACGTCGGGTAGTCCTTCTGCCCCTGTGTGGTCACAAGTCTGGCTTGTGACGGGCGTAGAGTTGGTCACATGCCGCTGCCTCCGCGTGTCCCCGAGCTCGCGGCGCTCGACCTGCTGCTGTCCGTCGCCCGCACCGGAAGCCTCGGCGCGGCCGCCCGCGAGCACCACATCAGTCAGCAGGCCGCGAGCGAGCGCATCCGGCGGCTGGAGGGCACTCTCGGGGTGCAGGTGCTGCGCCGCAGCCGGCAGGGATCCAGCCTGACCACCGCCGGCGCGCTGGTCGCCGACTGGGCCGGGCAGCTCACCGAACTCGCCGCCGGCCTGGAGGCCAGCGTCGCGGCCCTGCGGGCGGAACGTCACGCCCAGCTGCGGGTCGCCGCCAGCCTGACCGTGGCCGAGTACCTGATGCCCCGCTGGCTGGTGACGTTGCGGCACCAGGTCGAGGCCCGCGGCGAGGAGGTGTCGGTGCAGCTCACCGCCACCAACTCGGAGGAGGTCGCCGAGCGGGTGCGGGACGGCCGGGCCGGGCTGGGTTTCGTCGAGGGGCCCTCCGCGCCCGGCGGCCTGGCCTGGCGCGAGATCGGCACGGACTCGCTGGTTCTCGTCGTCCCCTCGGGCCACCCCTGGTCACGGCGCCGCCGGCCGGTCGACGCGGCCGAGCTCTCACACACCCCGCTGGTCTCCCGGGAGGCCGGCTCCGGCACCCGCCGGGCCCTGGAGGTGGCGCTGGAGACCGCACTCGGCGCGGGCTACGAGCGGGCGCGCCCGCTGCTGGAGCTGTCCGGCACCGCGGCCGTCCGCGGCGCGGTGCTGGCCGGCGCCGGACCGGCCGTGCTGAGCACGCTGGCCGTGGCCGACGACGTGGCCTCCGGCCGGCTGCGCACCGTCGGCGTCACCGGCCTCGCCCTCGACCGCCGTCTGCTCGCGGTGTGGCCGCTCGGCAGCTCACCCCGCGGTCCGGCGTCCGACCTGCTCACCATCGCGCTGCGGGGGCGCAGCCGGCGCTGACAGAACGATGGACGACGAGGAGCCAGGCTCGCGCTCCTCGTCGTCCATCGTTCTGGGTTCTACAACCGGCCGGCCTCGATGATCCGTTTCAGGAACTGCTGGGTGCGTTCCTGTCGGGGCTCACCCAGAACCTGCCCCGGAGAACCCCGTTCGAGCACCCTGCCGCCGTCGAGGAAGCACACCTCGTCGGCCACCTGACGGGCGAAACCCATCTCGTGGGTGGCCACCACCATGGTCATGCCCTCGGACTTCAGGTCGCGCAGCATCGCCAGCACCTCACCCACCAGCTCCGGGTCGAGGGCCGAGGTGACCTCGTCGAACAGCATCAGCACCGGGTCGTTCACCAGCGACCGGGCGATCGTCACCCGCTGCTGCTGACCGCCGGAGAGATGGTCGGGGTAGGCGTCCGCGCGGTGCCGCAGGCCGACCCGGTCCAGGGTGGCCAGGGCGCGCTCGCGGGCCTGCTCGGCCGGCACCCGGTGCACCTTGCGCGGGGCCAGGGTGATGTTGTCCAGCACGGTCAGGTGCGGGAACAGGTTGAACGACTGGAACACGATCCCGATCCGGGACCGCACCTGGTCGGCGTTCACCCGGGGGTCGGTGATGTCCTGGCCCTGGAGCTCGATCAGCCCGTCGTCCACCGTCTCCAGCAGGTCGACGCAGCGCAGCAGCGTGGACTTGCCCGAGCCGGAGGCGCCGATCAGCACCATCACCTCGTGCTCGGCCACGTCCAGGCTGAGGTCCCGCAGAATCACGTTGTGCCCGTAGGACTTCCGCAGGTTCTCGATGTTCAGCAGGCTCATACGTGCCCTCCGCCGGGAACCGCGCCGTACCGCCTGGAGATCCGGTCGGTGATCCGGGTCATCGGGATGGTCAGCACCAGGAACAGCAGGCCGGCCACCACGTACGGGGTGAAGTTGAAGCTCTCCGCGGTCTTGATCTGGGCCGCCCGCACCGAGTCGATGGCCGCACCCAGCACCGAGATCAGGCCGGAGTCCTTGCTCAGCGACACCAGGTCGTTCAGCAGCGGCGGCACCACCCGGCGCACGGCCTGGGGCAGCACCACGAACCGCATGGTCTGCGAGCCGCTCAGGCCCAGTGAGCGGGCGGCCGCACGCTGGCTCGGGTGGATCGACTCGATGCCGGCCCGGAACACCTCGGCCACGTAGGCGGAGTACGACAGCACCAGCGCGATGCAGCCCAGCACCACCGGGTCGGTGGGAGCCCCGGTCAGGTTGAGCGCCGGCACCCCGAAGCCGACCAGCAGCAGGAGCAGGATCATCGGCAGGCCGCGGAACACGTCGATGTACACCGTGGCCAGTGCCCGCACCGGCCAGAACACCGGTCCGGTCAGGGTTTTCAGGATCGCCAGGACCATCCCGAGGATCAGCACACAGACCGCGCTGGCGCCGAAGACCTTGACGTTGATCCAGAAGCCGGCCAGCACGTCGGGGAACGCGTCGACGGCCTTGTCCCAGTTGAAGAAGGTCTCCTGGGTGCGCTGCCAGCCCGGCGCCGACACCATGCCGGCGATCAGCAGACCGCCGATCACCACGGTGCTGACCACCGCGATCAGCAGCGAGCGCAGGTTCTGCCGGCGCCGGTAGGCGTCACGTTCCCGCTGGCGCGCGGAGGGTGTCCAGGTGTCGCTCACTTGAGCTCGGGGGCCCCGGCCGAGTCGGTCAGGTACTCGGTCTCGAGCGTCTCCAGCGTGCCGTCCTCGCGCAGGGCGTCGACGGCCTGCGTGACGCAGTCGGTCAGCGAGCTGTTCTTCGCCAGCAGCAGGCCGAACTGTTCCTGGGCGTCACCGGTCTGCGGCAGCTGGCCCACCACCACGCCGTCGTCCAGCTCGGCCGAGGCCAGGTAGAGCGCGGTGGGCAGGTCCACCACCAGGGCGTCGATCTGGCCGTTGTTCAGGGCCAGCTTGGCCTTGTCGTTGTCGTCGAACACCGACGGGTCGCTGGTCGGGGCGATCTGCGACTCGATCACGTCGTAGCTCGTGGTGCCCACCTGGGCGCCGAGCTTCAGGCCCTTCAGGTCGGCGATCGAGGTAGCGCCGGCGGCCTTGCTGCCCTTCACCGTCACGACCGCCTGCGCGACGTCGTAGTAGCCCGAGGAGAAGTCCACGGCCTCCTTGCGCTCGTCGGTGATCGAGAACTGGTTGATGTCGAAGTCGAACGCCTTCTTGCCCGGCTGCACCGCGGCGTTGAACGTCACGGTGGACCACTTGACCTGGTCGTCGGTGTAGCCCAGCTGCTTGGCCACCGCGTACGCCACGGCCGACTCGTACCCCTTGCCGTTGGCCGGGTCGTTGTCCTCGAACCACGGCGAGTAGGCCGGGGAGTCGGTGCCGATCGTCAGCGTGCCCGAGGTCAGGGTGTCCAGGTCGGCCGGGGCGCAGGAGGCCGCCGAACTGGACGACGAGGAGCCCGCGCTGCTCGCCTCGTCGTTCGAGTCAGCCGGAGCACAGGCCGCGACGGCCAGCAGGGCGAGAAGTGCGGAGCCGGCGGCAGGCAGTCGGCGAGACATGAATACTCCAAGGTCAGCGCAAGGTTCGGCGGTCGAGTGTATAGCTGGCCCCTGTCCACCGCCGACCGGGTTAACCCTGACGGCACGCAGGTGTCCGATTCGTCACCAGGGCGTTCGCGGGCTGCGCCGATGTGTGCGGTTGTGTTTCGATGGCGTGATGTCCGAGGTGCGCGAGAACCGTGACGAGAACCGCTTCGAGATCTGGGTGGACGGCGAGCTGGCCGGTTTCACCGAGCACCGCGGCCTGGGCCCGGTGGTGAGCTTCGTGCACACCGAGATCGCCGAGCGGTTCGGTGGTCGCGGCCTGGCCACCCAGCTGATCCGCGAGACCCTCGACACCGAGCGGGAACGTGGCTCGAAGGTGCTGCCGATCTGCCCGTTCGTCAAGGCTTTCATCGAGAAGCACCCGGACTACCTCGACCTGGTGCCGGACAACCGGCGCGCGGCGTTCGGCCTGCCGGCGGCCTGATCGGGTGGCGGCTCCACGCGTCCGCCGCACTTGACTCCGCTTCCGGGCGCTCACGGTGGGTAGAGTCGTGCCCATGGAGGGCCCGGAGACCTACCTGGTCGTCGCCACCGTGATCGCTGCCGGCGTGCTGCTGTTCGCCGGGGGCATGGGGGCGGCCCGGGCGTTGCGCCCGCGCGTGCCCTCGGCCGAGAAGGTCCTGACCTACGAGAGCGGCGTCGACCCGGTCGGGCACGGCTGGGCACAGAGCCAGGTGCGCTATTACCTCTACGCCTTTCTCTACCTGATCTTCGCGGTGGACGCCGTGTACCTCTTCCCCTGGGTCACCGTGGTGAAAGACCTGGGCTGGGCCACGGTGGCCGAGATGGGCGTGTTCATCGGCATCATCGCGATCGGCCTGCTGCACGCCGTCCGGCGTGGTGCCCTGCGATGGACCTGACATGGATCTGACATGGATCTGACATGGATCTGACCAGGCCGGGTGGTGGCGCCCGTGGCATCTCGGAGAAGACGGCGCTGCCGATGCCGGTGCTGCGCCCCGCCGAAGAGGATTCCCAGCTGGGCGTTCTCGGCGCGGTCGCCCCGCATCCGCTGCGGCTGGTGCTGAACTGGGGCCGGCGCTACTCGCTCTGGGTGTTCAACTTCGGCCTGGCCTGCTGCGCCATCGAGTTCATCGCGGCCAGCATGGCCCGGCACGACTTCATCCGGCTGGGCGTGATCCCGTTCGCCAACGGCCCGCGCCAGGCCGACCTGATGGTGGTGTCGGGCACGGTCACCGACAAGATGGCCCCCGCCGTGCGCCGGCTCTGGGAGCAGATGCCCGAGCCGAAGTATGCGATCTCGTTCGGCGCCTGCTCCAATTCCGGTGGCCCGTACTGGGATTCGTACTGCGTGACGAAGGGCGTCGATCAGGTCATTCCGGTCGACGTCTATGTGCCGGGCTGCCCGCCGCGCCCGGAGGCCCTGCTCCAGGGCATCGTGAAACTTCAGGAGAAGATCGCCGCGGAGAACCTCGGCCGTCGCTACGGCTCACGCCGTCGCGGGGCCGCAGCACTGAACCGTGGTCTGGTGGCCCCGGAGGTGGGCCGGTGAGGGCAGGAAAATGATGGACGTCGAAGAGCCCACGCCCCGCCCGACCGGCCTCGGATGGCCGGGCATGGGCAGCACGCATCCCCGGTTCCTGAGCGGGCTCGGCTGGCCGGTGGTCACGGCGGACGCCCCCGTGCCGGCCCTGCCCGGCGGCGCCGGACCGGGCCCGGAGCGGTGAACCCGGGCACCACCCCCGACGCCCGTCAGCTGGAGGCATGGTTCTCGGCTGCTCTGCGCCCGGCCGACCCGCCGGTCGCCGGCACGCTCACCGGCACGGTCACGGTCTCGGCCGATGCGGCGGGTGTCCCGGTCGTCGACATCCCGGCGGCCGGCTGGGTGGCCGCGGCCACCTGCGCCCGGGACGAGATGGGCCTGGACTTCCTCGACTGGCTCTCCGCCGTGGACGAGCCGGAGGGTGACCCGGCCGGGCTCGACGTCGTGCTCCACCTGGCCGCGACCGACTCGTTCGGCACGCCGGCCCGCTCCGTGCGGCGCATGATGCTGCGCACCCGGGTGCCCGACACCGCCCTGGAACTGCCCAGCCTGACCGGGTTGTGGCCGGGGGTGGCGTGGCACGAGCGGGAGACGTCCGAGATGTTCGGCCTGGACTTCACCGGGTTCGACGACCGGACCGGAGCCGGCCTGCGTCCTTTGCTGCTGCCGGACGGGTTCGAGGGGACGCCCCTGCGCAAGTCGTTCGTGCTGGCCGCCCGCGCCGCCAAGGCCTGGCCGGGAGCGAAGGACCCGGGCGACTCCGGGCGCGCACCGACCCGCCGCAAGACCCTGCCACCCGGTGTGCCCGACCCGTCGTGGGGTCCGCGCGAACCCGGCGCCCCACCGGCGAGTGCCGCGCCCGAGGCGACCACCGCACGCGGTGGTGCCAAGGTGACCAGGACACCCGAGGTGACCACCGCGCCCGAGCCGGCCACCCCAGCACCCGGGGACGCCACCGAGGCGACCGGCGCACCCGACTCGCCTCCGACGTCCACTCCCGAAACCCCGACCCCCGAAACCCCGGCCCAGCCCGACCGCCCCGGGAGAACCCGGTGATCGCGGTCGAGATCGGGCTGCGGGCGGTCGGTGTGCTGGTCGCATTCCTGACCCTGCCGCTGCTGGTCGGCCAGGCCGAGCACAAGGTGATGGCGCACATGCAGGGGCGGCTCGGGCCGATGTACGCGGGCGGGTTCCACGGCTGGGCGCAGCTGGTGGCCGACGGGGTGAAGTTCCTTCAGAAAGAAGACGTGGTGCCGGCGCGGGCCGACGCCACCGTGTTCCGGCTGGCGCCCGCGGTGGCCCTGGTGCCCTACCTGGTGGCGCTCGCGGTGATCCCGCTCAGCCCGGACTGGGTGGCGGCCGACGTGGACGCCGGGCTGCTGTTCGTGCTCGCGGCCGCCGCGGTGGGGGTGCTCGGCACCCTGATGGCGGGCTGGTCCAGCGCCAACAAGTACGCGCTGCTCGGCTCGATGCGGGCGGCCGCGCAACTGCTGGCCTACGAACTGCCGCTGGTGCTGGCCGCCGCCAGCGTGGCGATGGCCGCGGGGACGCTGTCCCTCACCGGGATCGGCGAGGCCTGGCGCTGGTGGTGGCTGGTCTGGCAGGCACCGGCGCTGCTGGTGTTCCTGATCGCCGGGCTGGCCGAGGTGCAGCGCCCGCCGTTCGACATGCCGATCGCCGATTCCGAGCTGGTGGCAGGCCCTTACACCGAATACACCGGGCTGCGGTTCGCGTTGTTCCTGCTGTCCGAGTACGCCGGCATCGTGGTGCTGTCGGCACTGGTGGCGGTGCTGTTCCTGGGCGGGTGGCACGGTCCGCTGGTGAACGGGCCGGGGTGGACGCTGCTGAAGGCCGGCCTGGTGGCGATCGTGGTGATCTGGCTGCGGGTGGCCTGGCCACGACTGCGGGAGGACCAGCTGCAACGCCTGGCCTGGGCGGGGCTGGTGCCGATCGCCCTGGCCCAGCTGGCGCTCACCGCGGTCGTGGTGGTGCTGCGCAGTTAGCCCTCAGTCCAGCTGCTTGGCGAAGTACAGCGAACCGGTCTCGTTCGCGTAGATGCCGAAACCGGCGATCGGCAGGTAGCCGGCCGAGCCGTACAGTGCCACCGCCTCGGGCTGCTGGTCGCCGGTCTCCAGGATGAGACGGCGGTAGCCCAGCATCGACGCCCGCTGCTCGGCCGTGGCCAGCAGCCGGCGGGCCAGACCGCGCCGCCGGAAGGCCGGCCGCACGTACATCCGCTTCATCTCGACGGCCTCGGGGCCCTGCGCCGCGTGGGCCCGCAGTCCCACGCACCCGGCCAGTTCGCCGCCCACCTCGGCGACCACGAACAGGCCCTGGGGCGGGGCGAACTCGCGGGGGTCCACCGGAGTGCCGTCGGGGCCGCCGTAGCGGGTCACGTACTCCTGCTGGACCTCGGCGATCAGGGTGATCGCCTCCGGGCCGTCGAACGGGGTCTCACGCAGAACAAGGTCGGTCACGGGGGAGTCGCTCACGGCTCCCATAGTTCCACGGGGTTGCCCTCGGGGTCGTAGACCCTGGCGAAGCGCCCGTTCGGATAGACCTCCTCGTCCACCTCGACGGCGATGCCCGCCCGCCGCAGCTGCCTGACCATCGCCTCCAGGTCACGCACCCGGAAATTGACCATCCACTGCTGCTGGCGCCGTCCGAAGTGCTCGGTCTCGTCGGCGAAGGCGGCGAACACGGTGGGGCCGGCCTGCTGTTGCCAGGCTTCCTCGTCGTACGTCAGCGGTACCGGCGTCACGCCGAGATGGTCTTCATACCAGGCGGCCAGTCTTTCCGGGTCCTTGCTCCGGAAGAACACACCCCCGATGCCCGTCACGCGTTCCACAAATCGGAATACTGCCAGAACAGCCGGGATCCGACCGCTCGGAGGTGTTGGCGCATTCTGTTCGCCTGGATCCGAGGTACCGGGAAAACGGCGGAATGTGCAGGTCAAGATTGGAATTAAGGATCTGCCGCAGCGCCCGGATTCCGAGCCGAATTCGCGTCCGGCGAACCCGTGACGGCGCCAGTGCCGCACTTTCGCTGCACTGTGGATGCCGATCGGTGGCGGATCGCGGCCGAACGCGTTCCGGCCGGTGAGCCCGGTCCTCATTTTCCTGCGCATGGATTTTCCCGGTGGTCCCGCCTACGCGGCGGTCCGGGCCGGATCGTGCGGGACGCTGATTTTGGCGCTCGGTGACGAAAGGGGGTGCGGGCGCCGCACCGGCGAGCGTCCGGCCGCGCTTCGTGATGCACGCACGGTGACCAATGGTGGACGCCCGAATCAACGGCACGGGCGCTCGCGGGCCGGGTCGGGCGGGTGCGGGCCGGTGATCGGGGCAATCCGGGGATGCGACTATCCAAGGGCGGCTAATATCGCTATTGGTCGCGATCGGCGGGCAGAGCCCGCCCGACCCGGGTATGCCGGGTGATGCGCCGGCCGGAATCCCGCGCAATCGGAATATTGATGGTCACGTCTGGTGCGTGTACGTTCCGGCCGGGAGTTTGTCGGAACACACGTGAGGTCGGTGAGGTGGCGCGGCAGCAGGCAGAGATCCGGCGTGAGGAGATTCTCCGGGCCGCCGCCACGGTGGTCTCGCGCAAGGGATTCGCGCGTACCCGGGTCGCGGATGTCGCCGCTGAGCTCGGAATCAGCGCCGGCCTGGTCTTTTACCATTTCGATTCGAAAGAACGGCTGCTCTCCGAGGCATTTGTGCTGGCCTCCGAGCGGGATCTGGACACGGTCGACGCGGCCGTCGCCGGGCCCGGCACCCACGTGGAGCGCCTGCGCAACGTGATCCGGCTGCACCAGCAGATCTCCTCCGACACCTCCGACCTCGATGCCTGGCCGCGCAACATCGATGCCTGGGCCGAGGGCCGCTGGACCGAGGAGATCCGTGAGGTGGCCCGGCGCAACGACGAGCGCTGGCGCAACGCCCTGACCAGGCTGATCACCTCGGGGGTGGAGGCCGGCGAGTTCCGGTCCGCCGACCCCCAGGAGACCGCCCTGCGGATCTGCGTGATGCTCGACGGCCTGGCCGTGGCCACCCAGGTGCGGGGCACACTCTCCCGCGGCCGGGCCCGGGCCTGGGCCGACGAGTGCGCCGCCCGCGAACTGGGCCTGCCCTCGCCGATGCTTCCACCCGCCCAGCGCTGACCCGTGAGGCACCTCGCACCGTGGGTGCCGAACACGGCAAGATGCAGCGGGTGACCAACGAGCAGGCCGACACGGGCGGTCATCGGCACGGTCAGCGAATCGGTGAGCGAATCGGTGAGCAGGACGACCGGTCGCACGGCTCCGGCCACGGGCACGGGTTCGGCCGTGGCCTGGTGAGCGGTCTGGCCACCACCGCCCGGGCCCTGGTCCGGCCCACGCACACGGCCGAGTATCCGCACGTGCGGCCGGATCTGCCGCCGCGCAGCCGCGGCGTGATCGCGCTGCTGGCCGAGAACTGCACCAGCTGCATGCTCTGCGCCCGGGAGTGCCCGGACTGGTGCATCTACATCGAGTCACACAAAGAACAGGTGCCCGCCACCGAGCCGGGCGGACGGGCCCGGCAGAAGAACCTGCTGGACCGCTTCGCCATCGACTTCTCCCTGTGCATGTACTGCGGCATCTGCATCGAGGTCTGCCCCTTCGACGCACTGTTCTGGAGCCCCGAGTTCGAGTACGCGGAGTTCGACATCCGCGACCTGCTGCACGAGAGCGACCGGCTGGAGAGCTGGATGACCAGCGTGCAGCCACCGCCCCTGCCGGATCCGGCCGCGGCCGAGGCGAAGGAGGTCGACGTCGCCCGCACCGCCGCGGAGAAGGCGATCGCCGCCTACGAGGCCGCGCAGATCGCGGCCCGGGCTGACATGCAGGCTCAGGCTGACCTGCAGGCCCAGGAGACCCTGCGGATGCCGCCGGTGGTGGACGAGCTCGCGGGCGGCCGGGCCGCCGAACCCGAAAACGCAATGGTGGACGACGAAACCGCGCGGCCCGGCTCCTCGTCGTCCACCGTTGCGGTCGCGGGCTCGTCGGGGAACCCGGCGGAGGACGACGACACCGAGGTGCTGCCCGCCGTGGCCGACACCCCGGACGACCCGGACGACCCGGACGTCCCCGACGTCCCCGACACCCCCGACACCCCCGACACCCCCGACACCCCCGACACCCCCGGCCAGGTGCGCGGGGGTGGGGCGTGAGCGGGCTGGAGGTGTTGTTCGCCGCGCTGGCCGTGCTGGCCGCCGCGGCCGGGATGCTGGCGGTGACCGGCACCCGGGTCGTGCACTGCGCGCTCTGGCTGGTGGTCTGCCTGGGCGCGCTGTCCGGGGTGTACCTGGTGCTCGGGGCCGAGGTGGTGGCCCTGGTGCAGCTGCTGGTCTATGTCGGCGCCGTGGTCGTGCTGGTGATCTTCGCGCTGATGCTCACCCGGGCGCCGGTGGAACCCAGCGACCGGCTCGACGGGCCGCCCTGCCAGCGGCTGGCGGCGGGAGCGGCGGGCATCTCGGTCGGCGGGCTGCTGGCCGGCACGCTGATCTACGCGCTCGGCGGTCGCACCGTTCAGGTGCAGGGCGACCAGGGCTCGGCGCAGACCGTCGGCAAGGCCGTGTTCAGCGGCTGGCTGCTGCCGTTCGAGCTGCTCTCGGTGCTGTTGCTGGCCGCGCTGGTGGCCGCGATCGCCGTCTCCCGGAACGCCGGCCGATGATCCATCTGCTCGGCCCGGCCCTGCTGGCCGCGGTGCTGGCCGGCATCGGTGTGTACGGCATCCTGGCCCGCCGCAACGCCGTGCTCGTGCTGATCGGCGCCGAACTCCTGCTCAACGCCGCGAACGTGCTGCTGGTGACGGCCTCCGCGCTGCCGGCCGGTGGGCTGGCCGCGCTGGGCGACGGCCTGGCCCGGGCCCAGGACCCGCTGATCCCCGGGCAGGTGATGGCCGTCTTCGTGATCACCGTGGCGGCCGCGGAGATCGGCGTGGCCCTGGCGATCGTGCTGCTGCTGTTCCGGACCCGCGGCACGGTGGAACTGAGTGAGGTGCGGGAGCTGGGCGAGTCGTCGCCGACCTACACCGAGAGCCCGGAGACGGCGGTGGAGAAGGGATGACCGAGTCCGCCGCCGTGCTGACCGTCGTGCTGCCGGCCGTCGCCTCGGTGCTCGGCCTGTGGCTGGGCGGTGGCCCCGGCCGGCGCGGCTGGGCCACCGACTGGGCCGTGCTCGGCGCGCTCGGCACCCTGGTCGCCGCGGTCACCGAGGCGGTGCTGGTCGGCCGCGACGGCGAGGTCGCCTCGATCGGTTTCCTCGGCCGCGCCCAGCTCGGAAGCCTGACCATCGGCCTGGACCTGCGGGCCGATCAGCTGTCCGCCGCCGTCGCCGTGCTGGTGGCCCTGGTCGCGTTCTGCGTGCAGCTCTACTCCACGGCCTACCTGGCCGAACCCGAACCCGAACCCGAACCCGAATTCGAGCACGGCACCGGCACAGCACCTGTCCGCTACCCGGCCTACGCCGCCACCGTCTCGATGTTCACCGCCGCGATGATGCTGGTGATCCACTCCGGCGACCTGGTGCTGCTGCTGATCGGCTGGGAGGCCATGGGCCTGGCCTCGTACCTGCTGATCGGTCACCACAGCGAGCGGGAGAGCGCCCGGGCCGCGGCGATGAAGGCCTTCCTGATCACCCGGGTCGGCGACATCGGCGTGGTACTGGCCGTGGTGGTGCTGATCGCCGAGGCCGGGTCCACGTCGATCGCCGAGCTCAACCGGGCGGCCACCGAGAACGAGATCGGCCACGGCACGGTGCTGGCCGCCGGGCTGCTGATGCTGGCCGGCGTGATCGGCAAGTCGGCCCAGTTCCCGCTGCACACCTGGCTTCCCGACGCGATGGAGGGCCCGACCCCGGTCTCCGCGCTGATCCACGCCGCCACGATGGTGGCCGCCGGGGTGTTCCTGCTGGCCCGGCTGCTGCCGCTGTACCTGACCGTGCCCGGGGCGCTCCAGACCGGTGCGGTGCTGGCCTCGGTCAGCATGGTCGGCGCGGCGCTGGCGGCGCTCGCCCAGACCGACCTGAAACGCCTGCTGGCCTACTCCACGATCAGCCAGGTCGCCTACATGCTCGGCGCGGTGTGCGTGGCCTCGGACCGTGAGCTGGGATCCGGTGACCCGGTGGGACTGGCCGCGCCGGGCGTCGTCCATCTGCTCTCGCACGGGGCCTTCAAGGCGCTGCTGTTCCTGGTCGCGGGCTGCGTGGTGCACCTGGTCGGCTCGACGGCGCTCGCCGACATGGGCGGGCTCTGGCGCACCCACCGGGCCCTGGCCGTGCTGTTCGGGATCGGGCTGCTGGGCCTGGCCGGCATCCCGCCGTTCGGTGGCTTCTGGTCGAAGGAGGCCGTGCTGTCGGCTGCCGACCAGGCCGCCCACGCCGGCACCTGGGTGGGCTGGACGGTGCTGGTGGCGGGCGTTCTCACGATCGTGCTGACCGGCCTGTACGCGGGCCGGGCCTGGGCGATCGTGGCGATGGGCGACCCACCGGCGACCGGGACCACGAGCGAAACGGTGGACGACGAGGGCCCGCACCGCGTGCCCGCCGCGATGATGCTGCCGCTGTACCTCCTGGCCGTCCCGACGGTCGGGTTCGGCCTGCTGCTGATCCACCCGCCGCCGTTGCTGCGCGGCCTGGAGATCGAGCCGGGCACCGCGATCACCGGTGCGCTGCTGGCACTCTCGGGTGTGGGCTGGGCGGTGTCGGCGCCCCGGCTGGGCACCCCCGACATCGCCGTGGCCCTGCCCGCCCGCACCCGCGCCGCGCTGCTGGGCGCCTTCGGTCTCGACGCGGTGATCCGGGTGCTGGTGGTGCGGCCGGTGCTGGCCCTGGTGCGGCTGGTGCGGGCCGCCGAGTACGACGTCGTCGACGCCTACGTGCGCGGCGTCCGGCCCGCCACGGCGTTCGCCGGGATCCTGCTGCGCCTGGCCCAGACCGGCCTGGCCACCGGCTACGCGGCCTGGGTGTTCGCCGGCGCGGTCGTGATCACGGTGGCCGGGATGGTGCTGACATGAGCGTGGAATGGCTGCTGCCGGCGATCGTGCTGGTGCCGCTCGGCGGGGCGCCGCTCCTGCTCTGCCTGCGCCTGCCCGACCGGGCCGCCGCCTGGTTCGGTGTCGCGGCCGGCACCGTCACCCTGCTGCTCGGTGGCTGGGCCACCTTCGTGGCCTGGGACCGGGGGCTGGGCCGGATGCAGCTGGAGGTGCGCACCGAGTGGGTGCCCGCCCTCGGGGTTCAGGTGCATCTGGGCGCGGACGGTGTGAGTGCCCCCCTGATCCTGCTCACCGCCCTGCTCGCGGTGCTGGTCTGCGCCCACCTGGTCCGGGTGCGGCCGGAACACGGCCAGGTGCGGCTGCTGGTGGTCTGCGTGCTCGCGGTCACCGGCGGGGCCCTGGCCACCTTCACCGCGATGGACCTGCTGCTGTTCTTCATCGCCTTCGAGACGGTGCTGATCCCGATGTGGTTCGTGATCGGGGTCTGGGGCGACACCCGGGCCGGGGGCGAGGCCGCCCGCCGCGACGCCGCCTCCCGCTTCGTGCTCTACACCGCCACCGGCTCGGCCCTGATGCTGCTCGGGATCGTCCTGGTGATCGTCCGGGCCGGCACCTCCGACCTGACCGAGCTGATCGCCCGTGGCGGCGCCGGGCTGTCGGCCACCACCCAGACCGTCGCGGCCGTGCTGATCGTGCTGGGGCTGGCGGTGAAGACACCGATCTGGCCGTTGCACACCTGGCTGCCCCCGGCCCACACGATCGCCCCGACCGCCGGATCGGTGCTGCTCGCCGGGGTCCTGCTGAAGCTCGGCACCTACGGCCTGGTGCGGGTGGCGGTGCCGGTGCTGCCGGCCGGCACGGCGAACGTGGCGCCCTGGCTCGGCGGGTTCGCCGTGGTCGGCATCGTCTGGGCCGGCCTGGCCTGCCTGGCCGAGCGCGACCTGAAGCGCCTGGTCGCCCTGTCCTCGGTGGCGCACATGGGATTCGTGCTGCTCGGCGTGGCCTCGATGACGTCGACCGGTCTCCAGGGCGCGCTCTACGCCAACATCGCTCACGGCGTGGTGAGCGCCCTGCTGTTCTTCGTCGTCGGGGCGCTGAAGGACCGGCACCACAGCGCCGACCTGGCGGTGCTCGGCCCGGGCCTGCGCGACCGGCTGCCCCGGCTGGGACGGCTGCTCACCCTGGGCGCCGTGGCCGGGCTGGGACTGCCCGGCCTGGCGGTGTTCTGGGGTGAGCTGCTGGCGATCGCCGGGGCCTGGCAGTCCGCCACGCTCGGCCCGCTCGGCCGTCCCTTCGCCGTGCTCGCGGCGATCGGCACGGCGATCGCCGCCGCCTACTGGCTGCGGGTGCTGCGCCTGCTCTGGCAGGGCACCCCCGCCCCCGGCCCGCACACGATGGGCGACGCCACCCGGCACGAGTCCGCCGTCACCCTGCCCCTGGTCGTGACCACCGTCGCGCTCGGCCTGGTGCCCGGCCCGCTGCTGGCCGCCACCGCCGGCGTGGTCCGGCTGATCCTGCCCGGCGGGGGAGTGATGCCCTGATGGTGATCACCAGCCTGACCGGGGTGCCCGCGATCGACGCGGTCGCGCTGCTGCCGGTCGTCGCGCCGGTCGTGGCCCTCCTGCTGGTGCTGCTGATCGACGCGGTGCGGCCGGGCGGCACCCGGCTGCGGCCGCTCGCCGACCTGACCGCCCTGGCCGGGCTGCTGACCGCCGCGGGCGGCGTGGCGCACCTGGCGCTGGACGGAGCCGACCGGTCCACGGCCTGTTCCGGCGGGCTGGTGGTGAGCAGCGGGGTGGCGCGCACCTCGCCGAACCCGGACGACTACGGCTTCGGCTGCTCCTTCGTGGTGTCCGACCTGACCCTGGCGGTGCAGGCGATCGTGCTGCTGGCGGCCGTGGCCTGCCTGCTGCTGGCGATCGACGGCCCGGGCGCCCGGGACCGCACCGCCCACCACGCCCTGCTGCTGGCGGCCGTCGCCGGGGCCACCGCCCTGGCCGGGGCCCGCGACCTGGCCACCCTGACCGTCGCCCTGGAGACCGCCACCCTGCCCACGGTCGGCCTGATCGCGTTGCGGCGTGACGCCCAGGGCGCCCAGGCCGCCGTCACCATGCTGCTCACCGCGGTCGCCTCGCTCGGCCTGCTGCTGCTCGGCGTCGGCCTGCTGTTCCTGGCCACCG